>NZ_JBFUEV010000004.1:0-416840 GCF_056403775.1 Cellulomonas sp. P2_F12
GGGCGTTCGCCGCCTCGGCCTGACCCTTGGCGACGGCGGCGGCCTTCTCGGCGGCGGCCTTGGCCTGCCCCCGGGCGACCGCGGTCGACCGCGCGGCCGCGGCGTTGAGCCGGCCGGCCTCCGCGGCCTTGGCGCGGTCGGCGGCGGCCTTCTGCTGACCGCTCGCCGCGGCGGCCTCCTTCTCGGCCGTCGACTTGGCCTTGCCCCTGGCCGCACCGGCGGCGCGCTCGGCGGCGGCCTTCTGCTGCGACGCGGTCAGGGTGTCGACCTCGTCGGTGCGGGCCGCCAGGGCCGACTTGAGCTCGGCGTTCTCCTTCTCGAGCGCGATCTGCTCGGCGCTCTTGGTGGGTCCGGCGGTGGGTTCCGCCTTGGACGGTGACAGCCAGACGACGGCCGACACGGCGAGCAGGGCGAGGGCGACCGCGAAGGCCGCCAGACGTGCGCGGGGCGAGGCGTGCAGGACGCGGTTCTTGGTGTGCTCAGACATAGGCGAGCGCCTCCAGAGCCAGTAGGGCGAGCGCGATGCCGTAGGGCACCGCGGCGAGCGGGTTCAGGCGTCGTCGGGTCGGGGTCGGTTGCTGGGTGTCCTCGGCGGTGCGGCGTCGCCGGACCTCGGTCTGGACGGCGTGGCCGTCGGCGTCGGGCACCCGGTCCACGAGGTCGACGGGCGCGCCGTCGCCGGCGGACTCGAGCTCGGCCATGAGGTCCTCGTTCTCCGGTCCCCCGCCGTACGCGCCGGACCGGGTGCCCCAGCCGCTGGCGTGCGCCATGCGGACGAAGCCGAGGATCCGGATCGGCATGAGGAAGAACGTGGAGACGATGATGAACACCGGCAGCCGCAGGAAGTCGGACGGCTTCTCGTGCAGGTGGCGGATCTGCCGGATGGACATCGACAGCACGGACGAGACGATCATCAGCGCGACCACCCAGAACCAGCCGCTCAGGCCTGTGTAGGTCTCGAGGATCGCCTCGTACAGGTTGGTCCCCGTGTGCGACACCGACCGGTAGGCCCAGCCGAGGATCGTGCCCAGCAGCAGGAACGGCAGCAGGATGTCCGCGATGAAGAAGACCGCCAGCACGGGCGCGTGGCCGAGCATCCAGGGGAGCATCCGCAGGGTGTTGTACTGGCTGCCGCGTGCCCAGCGGAGCTGCTGCTTGGACAGCTTCTTCACCTTGAGCGGGGCGTCCGTGTAGCAGAGGCTCGAGTACTGGTAGACGGTCCGGTATCCGGCCTTGAGCGTGAGGTTGGTGAGGGTCCGGTCGTCGGAGACCTCGAGGAACACCCCGAGGAACTTCTCGTTCATGAACGCGTCCATGACCTGCATGAGGATCCGGCGCCGGAACGCGATGGTGCGGCCCGGCAGGCACCCGACCTGACCCAGCGCCGACTGCGCCGGCATCGAGTAGAGCGCCCGGGTGTTCTCCAGCCAGTCCGCCCAGCGCGTGATCCAGGAGCGTTCCGGGTCGAGGATGCGCTGCCGGGTGGTCACCCCTCCGACGGCCGGGTCCGCGAACGGCTTGACCAGCTCGGGCAGCGTGCCGTCGGTCCAGACCGTGTCCGAGTCGACCAGCACGGTGATCTCGCCCGTGGACATCCGGGTGCCGATCATCACCGCGTTCCGCTTGCCGGGGATGGGCGTGTGCACCCACCGGACCAGCGGCGCGAACTCGTCGCTGACCTCCTCGAGCGCGGTGTTGACGGCGCCGTTGATGACGACGATGACCTCGTCGGGGTGCTGCGCGACGATCCGCGCGAGGACGGAGCGGAACAGGTCGAGCGGCTCGTCGACGACCGGGATGACGACGCTCGTGGAGACCTCGTACGGGGCGGTCACAGGGCGATAGCGGCGCGAGAGCACGACCTTGAGGATCCAGAGGGCCCAGACGAGCGTGGAGTAGAAAGCAAAGAGATAGATCTCGGACTGTCCGGCGAACATCTCCCGGAGCTGCAGGACGAAGACGAACATGTCAGGTACCCCAAGTGGCCGTGTGCGGGCATGGGAGGGCTGACCGACGTCGTTGACGATGCAGCGAGACGGCAGGGGCGTCGGCCGCTCGGGCCGGGTCTACCTGCTCGTCGAAGGTCGCGGAGTCCACGTTCGACCCGGCACGACGGCTGCGTTACCCCCCAGTACCTTTCGGGGTGGTGATTCCACTGTGCACGCTGCGGGCGACATCACCTAGGGGCCCAGGAAAACTCTGTGTAAACGGATGTCACGGATGTAACGGCCGCCTGGACAGGCGGTGTCAGCCCCGCGCCGTGTGCAGGAGGTCCCGGTACTCGGGGTGCCGTCCGATCCACGCCTTCACGTACGGGCAGAACGCGACGACGTCCCGGCCGCTCGCCCGGACCGCGTCCAGAGCCTCCTTCACGAGGGTCGACGCGATGCCCTGACCCTCGAACTTCGGGTCCACCTCGGTGTGCGTGAAGACCACCGTGGTGCCGATCGTGTCGTACACCGAGAACCCCAGCAGCTCCCCGTCGGGGGAGCGTGCCTCGAACCTGTGCTCCGCGGGAGCGTCGCTGACCTGCACGTCCGTCATGCCTCCGATGGTGGGGCACCGCGAGGCCGGGCGGTAGACCTGGTGACAGACTGGCCACATGCTCCAGCCGTACCGAGACGTCCTGTCGCGCCCCGGTGCCCTGGCGTTCTCCGGTGCAGGCGTGCTGGCCCGGCTGCCCATGTCGATGGTCGGCATCGGCATCGTGCTCATGGTCTCGACGCTCTACGGCTCGTACGGGCTGGCCGGCCGGGTGTCCGCGGTCTACGTCGTCGCGCAGGCGCTCTGCTCACCGCAGCTCGCCCGCCTGGTCGACCGGCACGGGCAGTCGCGGGTCATGCGGCCCGCCGTCGCGATCGCCGCCGTCGGTCTCGTCGGGCTGATCGTCGCCGCGCTCACCACCGCCCCCGAGGCCTGGCTCTACCTCGCGGCCGTGGTGACCGGCGCCGCGATCGGCTCGTTCGGCTCCCTGGTCCGGGCGCGCTGGGCCCGCGTGCTCGGCGACGACGCCCACCGGATGCACACCGCCTACTCGCTGGAGTCGGCGCTCGACGAGCTGGTCTTCATCGTCGGCCCCGTCCTGGCGACCCTCCTGGCCACCGGCGTCGCCCCCGAGGCGGGGCTCATCGTCCCGCTCGTCGCCATGCTCGTCGGCGGCTACTGGTTCCTCTCGCTGGGCCGCACCGAGCCGCCCGCCGCCCCCGTCGGCAGCCCGCGCCCGCGCGGCTCCGTGCTGGCGAAGCCGGGCATGGTCGTGCTGGCGATCGTGTTCGTCGCCATGGGCTCGATCTTCGGCGCCACCGACGTGTCCACCGTGGCCTTCGCCGACGAGTCGGGCTCGAAGGGCTCCGCCGGCATCATCCTGGCGATCTTCGCCCTCGGCTCGCTCATCTCCGGCCTGCTCTACGGCACCCGGCAGTGGAAGCGGCCGCTGCACCTGCGGTTCGCCACCGGGGTCGTCGCGCTGGCCGTCGGCGTCTGCTTCTTCTTCCTCGTGCAGTCGCTCGCCCAGCTCGCGGCCGTCATGTTCGTGGCCGGGTTCGCCATCGCCCCCACGCTCATCAACGGCAACGGGCTGGTGCAGGACCTGGTCCCCCGGGCCCGCCTGACCGAGGGGCTGACCTGGGTGGGCACGTCGCTGGGCGTCGGGGTGTCGGTCGGGTCGTCCATCGCGGGCGCGCAGATCGACGCGCACGGCTCGCACGCCGGGTTCCTCGTGGTGGTCGTCGCCGCCGGGTTCGCGGTGGTCGCGACGCTCGCCGCGTTCCGGACCCTGCGCGGCGACGTCGGCGAGCACGTGCCCGACTCCGTCGAGGCCGGCTCCCCGTCCGCGACCGGCGGGGCGGCCGTCGCCGCGTGCGAGATCGCGGAGTCCGTCGAACCGGCGCGGTCGGTCGGTACCCTCGCGCCGTGATCGACGCCCTGACCTCGCTCGTCGCCCCGCTGGGCACCCTGGCCGAGGCCGAGCTGCTTACCGGCGGCCAGTTCGCGACGACATACCGCGTGACCCTCGCCGACGGCACCCGGGTCGTCGTGAAGACGGCCCCCGTGGGCACCGACCAGCTGCTGGCCTACGAGCACGACCTCCTGCGCGCCGAGGCCCTGGTCTACGGTCTGGCGGCCGACCTGCCCGCCCTGCACATGCCGCGGGTGCTGCTCACCGACTTCTCGCGCACCCTGCTGCCCAGCGACGCGCTCGTGGTCAGCCACCTGCCCGGCGTGCCGCTGCTGGACTCGGGCCTCCCCCAGGACGACCCCCGCACCATGCGCGACGTCGGCGCCGTGCTCGCCGCCCTGCACGCCGTCACCGGTCCGGCGTTCGGGTACCCCTTCGGGCGGCAGGCGTCCACCTGGGCGGCGTCGTTCGGAGCGATGATCGAGGACCTTCTCGACGACGCCGCACGCTGGTCGGTCCCGGTGCCGGCGCTCGAGGTCCGCGCGGCCATGGCTCGGCACGCCGCCGTGCTCGCCGACGTCGTCCGGCCGTCGCTGGTGCACACCGACCTCTGGGCCGGCAACGTGTTCGTCGACCCGGCGTCGGGCGAGGTGGTCGGGATCATCGACCCCGAGCGCGCGTTCTGGGGCGACCCGCTGGCGGACCTGGTCGGAGTCGACCCGATGAGCCGGTCCGTCGGCACGCCCGAGCTGCTGGCCGGGTACGGGCCCGGGCTCGACGTCACCAGCCCGTCCGCCCGCACGCGCCTCGAGCTCTACCGGATGCGGCTCTGCCTCGTGATGCTGATCGAGATCACGCCCCGCAGGTTCGAGGGTGACTGGGTGGAGCCGCACCGCGCGGCCGTGACGGAGAACCTGCACGCGGCGCTGGCGGCCCTGGCCGCCTGACGGGACTCCTCGAGAACGTCACGCCGCCGCGAGAACGTTCTCGCGGCGAACTGACGTTCTCGCCGGCCCTGGCGCCACCGACAAGAGTTCGTTTCTTGACATCACTTGTTTTCGGTGGAACGGTTGATCCATGCTCGACATCACCGTCATCGAGGACCCCGCCGTCGCCGAGGCGGCGCTCGATCCCACCCGCGCACGGCTCCTGGCCGCTCTGGCGAGCCCGGGGTCGGCCACCTCGTTGTCGGGCCCGCTCGGGCTGTCCCGGCAGCAGACCAACTACCACCTGCGCACCCTCGAGAAGCACGGCCTGGTCGTGCTGGTCGAGGAGCGACGCAAGGGCAGCATGACCGAGCGGGTGCTGCAGGCGACCGCCGCGGCGTACGTCATCTCGCCGGTCGCGCTGCCGGCCGTGGCGCCCGACCCCGACTCCCTGCGCGACCAGCTGTCGGCGCAGTGGATGCTCGCGCTCGGCGCGCGGCTGGTCCACGAGGTCGGCTCGCTCATGGTCGGCGCCCAGCAGGCCGGGCAGCGGCTGGCCACCTACGCGGTCGACGGCCAGGTCCGGTTCGCCACGGCTGCCTCGCGCGCCGCGTTCGCCGACGAGCTGTCCGGCCTGCTCGCCGACCTGGTCGACCGGTACGACGCCCCCGCCTCCCCCGAGGGCCGCGAGCACCGGCTCGTCGTCGCCCTGCACCCCGCCCTCAAGACACCCCCCGCGATCACCCCCGACAAGGAGAACTGACATGGCCCGCGAGTTCGAGATCGTCCGCGAGCACGACATCGACGCCCCGGCCCAGGAGGTCTGGGACGCGATCACCGACGGCAACGGCGGCTGGCTGTGGCCGATGGAGTACGAGCCGCGCGTCGGCGGCGTGGCGGCGTTCGGCGGCGTCGTCGCCGCGTGGGACCCGCCGCACCACCTCGCCGGGCGCATGGACGGTGCGGGCGGCTGGTTCAACCAGGTCGAGGAGGTGCTGACCCCGCTCGAGGACGGGCGCACGCACCTGCGCTACGTGCACTCGGGCGTGTTCGTTGACGACTGGCAGAACCAGTACGACGGCGCCGGCGCGCACACCGACTTCTACCTGCACACGCTCGCCGAGTACATCGCGCACTTCAGCCGCCGGTCGGTCACGTACTCCTCGACCGATGCCCCGGCCGCGTCGAACGCCCCCGACGGGTTCACCCGGCTGCTCGACGCGCTCGGCGTGGTCTCCTCGTCGACCGTCGCAGCCCTGCCGGGCGGCCCCACGGAGGTCGTCGTCGACTACGCCACCGAGCACTTCCTCGGTCTGCGGACGGAGTCGGCGCTGATCCGCTTCTTCGGCCGCAACGCCTGGGGCGCTCCGGTGGGCGTCGCGGTGCACGACTTCGCGCCGGGTGCCGACGGCGCCGCGACGACCGCGGCATGGGACGGCTGGCTGGAGAAGGTCTACGCCTGACGAGCTCGGCCTCTCGTCGACGCCGACAGCCGGCCGGCGAGCGCGGTCGTCCGTCGGCGACCGCGGTCGTTCGTCGCCGAGCGCTGTCGTCCGTCGCCGACGGCGGTCCGCAGGCGGCCGCGCTCGACGACCAGGGGTCGCGCTCGGTGGCCGAAGGCCGCGCTGGAGCGAGCGCGGTCGCCTGTCGTCGAGCGCGGCCTCTCGTCGGCGACCGCCGTGGCCCGTCGCCGACGGCGGTCCGCAGACGACCGCGCTCGACGACCAGCGGTCGCGCTCGGTGACCGAAGGCCGCGCCCGGGCGGCCGAGGTCGCCTGTCGTCGAGCGCGGCCTCTCGTCGGCGACCGCCGTGGTCCGTCGCCGGCGGCGGTACCCCGGCGAGCGCGGTCGTTCGTCGGCGACCGCCGTGGTCCGTCGCCGACGGCGGTCCGCAGGCGACCGCGCTCGACGACCAGGAGTCGCGCTCGGTGGCCGGGGACCGCGCTCGACATGCCCGGGCGGTCAGGTCAGGGCACCGGGTGGCGGGAGTCGTAGTCCCAGAACGAGCGCTGCGCCCGGACCAGCACCCACAGGAGCACCACGCACAGGCAGCCGCCGACGACGGCCGCCCAGCCCTCGCCGACCTTCGACGCCGCGCCGCCCAGCAGCGCCTCCCCCAGCCGGGGTCCGCCCGCGACGACGACGATGAACACGCCCTGCAGCCGGCCGCGCATGTCGTCGGGGGTCGCGGTCTGCAGGATGGTCTGCCGGAACACCGAGCTGATCGCGTCCGCCGCACCGGCCACCACGAGCATCAGCACGGCGATCGCGAGGGCGAGCCACAGGACCTGGTCCGGGTGCGACTGCCCGGCGAGCACCAGCACGAGCCCGAACCCGGCGACGGCCAGCCCCCAGACCGTGATCGCGACGGCGATGATCCGGCCCTGCCAACGGATGCGGGTCAGGCCTCCGGAGAACAGCCCGGCGAGGCCGACCCCGACGGCCGCCGACGCCGCCATGACCCCGGTGGTGGTGGCGCCACCGCCGAGGTAGACGAGCCCGACCGCCGGGAACAGCACGCGCGGCGACGACGTGATCATGGCGACCAGGTCGACCGCGAACGTCATGCGCACGTTGCGCTGCGTGCCCAGGTACCGGAAGCCGTCGACCACCGAGGCGAGCCCGGCACGCTCCCGCCGGTTCTCGGAGTGCTCCGGCGGCTGCGGGGGCAGCCGGAACACCGCGGCGAGCGCGGCCGTGAACAGGAGCGCGTCGAGGGTGTAGGCCACGCCGTAGTCGAAGGCGGCGACGAGCGCGGCACCCAGCAGCGGCCCGACGGTGAACGCGACGCTGAACCCGAGCGTCTGCAGGGCGTTCGCGGCGGCCATCAGCTGGGGGTCGAGCAGTCGCGGGATGATCGCCGACCGCGCCGGCGAGTTCACCGCGAACGCGCCCGACTGCACCGCCACCAGCGCGAACAGCACCCACACCTCGGTGTTGCCCAACCACGCCTGCACGGCCAGCCCGATGGTGGCGCCCCACGCCACGAACGACGCGATCAGCGCGACCGTGCGGCGGTCGTAGTGGTCGGAGATCGCGCCGCCGTACAGCCCGAAGAAGACGAGGGGGACCAGAGCGCAGAGCCCGAGGATGCCGACCGACGCGGTCGACCCCGTGAGCGCGTACACCTGCAGCCCCACGGCGACGACGGTCAGCTGCGCGCCGAGGTTGGAGATCGACAGCCCCCACCACAGCCGCCGGAACGCCGGGCTGGCGCGCAGGGGCGTGGTGTCGACGACGAACGAGGGCATCGGGCGAGTTTAGTTGCCCGGGACGCGCGCTTTCCGCCACGTCCACACGCGGACGAGAACGTCACATCGTCGCGAGAACGTCACGATGAACTGCCGTTCTCGCGGCGAAGTGACGTTCTCGTGCAGGGCGGCCAGGCCGGCCGGGGCGGCGCACCAGGGCGGCACCGGTCCGACGGTCGACGTGCGAGGCTGGGTGCGTGAGCGCCCCGCCCGAGCACCTCGTCGTCATGGGGGTGTCCGGCACCGGGAAGTCCACGACGGCCGCGCTCCTGGCCCAGCGGCTGGGCCGGCCGATGATCGAGGGCGACGACCTCCACCCGGCGGCGAACGTCGCGGCCATGCGGGCGGGTCGGGCGCTGACCGACGCCGACCGGATCCCGTGGCTGGAGGCCGTCCGCGACGCCATGACCGAGGCAAGCGGACCCACGGTGGTGACCTGCTCGGCTCTGCGTCGCTCCTACCGCGACATCCTGCGGACGGCGGAGGGAGGCGTGCGGTTCGTGCACCTGGAGGTCCCGGCCGACGAGCTCGCGCGGCGACTGGCCACGCGCACGGGCCACTTCATGCCGGCCACCCTGCTCGCGTCGCAGCTGGCCACCCTCGAGCCGCTGGGGCCCGACGAGGACGGGGTCGACGTCCCGGTCGTCGGCACCCCGGACGCGACCGCCGACGAGGCGCTGCGCCTGCTGGCTCACCAGCCGCGAGAGCCCGGCGACCCCTTGAACGGCCCGACGACGCGGGACGTGATCCAGCCCCCGTAGAACCCGCCGGCCTGCGGCTGCACCTGCTCGCCGTCGACCGTGCAGGTCAGGTCGTCGGCGTACAGCGCGACCCGGTCGACCAGCGCCTCGTACCCGGGCAGCGGCGACGGGTAGGTCCACCCGACCCGGGAGAGCAGCGTGCCGCCGGCCCGCACGGACAGGTAGCCGGCGACGCCCTTGTACTCGCACACCGAGGAACCGACCGCCGGCTCGAGCACGCCCGGCTCGAAGGCGTCGAACGGCAGGTAGTAGACCGGCGGGTGGCTGGTCTCGAGCACCCGGACGGCGTCGGTGGTCGAGGCCACCGGGAGCCCGTCGAGCGTGACGACGACCAGCTCGGCGGTCGGCTCGACGCGCGGCGGCCGCGGGTAGTCCCAGACCGACTCCTGGCCGGGGGCGGCCGGGAGGGGCGTGGGGGTCACGGCCGTCCCGGGCTCGGCTCGTCGTAGGGCTCGCCGACGACGTCGTCGTACTTGGTGGTCGACCCCGACATCACTCCCGACGCGGTGTCGACGGCCTTCTCCCACAGCGCGGCGCCCTGCTGCTTCGCGAACTCGGTCGCCTTGCCCTCGTACTCCTGCACGTACTCCTGCACGCGGGGGTCGTGCCAGACGTCGTTGGCCCAGACCTTGAACTTCTCCAGCTGCCGACGACCTGACGGCGTACCGATCAGGTACGCGGTGCCGACGCCGGCGAGAAACACGACCTTCTTCATGCGCGGTCCTTCCGTCGCTCGTCCGAGTCTTAGAGCCTAGGCACCGATGGGCGTTGTCGCGCGGCAGACCGTTCGGCGCTCACCTCGACAGCGGCGCCAGCAGGTCGAGCGCGATCGCGCGGGCGGCGGCCACCCGGTCCGCGTGGTCGCCCGCGATGGGCAGCGGCGCCTCGGCGCCGACCGTCCCGAGCATGAGCGCCGCGAACAGCAGCGTCGCCCGCAGGGTGGCCTCCGGGGTGGGGTCCTGGCCGGCAATGGCGGCCACGAGGGTGCGGAGCACCCCGATCTGCATGGCACCGAACTCGCTGCGCTCCACCACGGTCGGGTTGGTCTGCCCGAACCGCAGGATGATCCCGCCGTCCGAGTCCAGCAGGGCCAGCAGCCGGTCGACCAGCTGCTCGTCGCGCGCGCGTCCCGGCAGTTCCGCCTGCGCCCACTGCGCCAGCTCCTGGAAGCGCTCGGCATAGCCCGACATCGCGCTGCCGACGATGTCGTCCTTCGTGCGGAAGTGGTAGTACAGCGCGGCCTTGGTCACGCCGACCTCGTCGGCGATCTCGCGCAGCGACGTCTTGTCGTACCCGTTCTCGACGAACCTGCGCATGGCCACCGCCACGATCTGCTCGCGCGTGGCGCTCCCGTCCCGGGGCATCGGTGCTCCTCTTCCTGTGACAGCTCTCAGAAAGCCTACTTGACGGCCGGCAAGTAACCGGGACTACTCTCGAACCCGTTACTAGCCGGTCGACAAGTAAGTGAGATGACCATGACCACCGACACGCTTGCGAGCCCACCGGAGAGCGGCCTGAGCCGACGGCGGCTCGGCCTCATCATGGTCAGCCTGGTGCTGGCGCTCGTCCCGCTGCAGCTCGACGCCCTCGTCGCCGCGACAGCCCTGCCGACGATCGCCGGCGACCTCGGTGGCTTCGAGGACCTCGCCTGGATCACCACCAGCTACCTGCTCGCGATGGCGATCGGCACGATCGTCGCCGGTCGGCTCGGGGACATGTTCGGCCGTCGCCGCCTGCTCCTGACGGCCCTCGTCGCGTTCGGCGTCGGCTCGGTCCTCACCGGGCTCGCGCCGAGCATGGGCGCCCTGGTCGGCGCCCGGACTCTCCAGGGCCTCGGAGCCGGCATGACGCTCACCAGCCTGCTCGCGGTGATCGCCGACGTCGCGCCGCCCGACCGCCGCGCGCGCTACCAGGGAATCCTCGGCGCGATCGCGCCGGTGTCGATGATCGTCGGCCCGTGGGTGGGCGGCGTCATCACCGAGCACCTCAGCTGGCGCTGGATCTTCCTGCTCAACGTGCCGCTCGTGCTCGCCTCGATCGCCGGCGTGCTCGCGTTCGTCCGTCTGCCGGTGCGCCCCCGCGGCGGCCGCGTCGACGTCGCGGGGCTGGCCGCCGTGTCAGTGGCCAGCTCGGGCCTGGTGCTCGCGGCGACCTGGGGCGGTCACCGGTACGGCTGGGGCTCGTGGCAGGTGGTCGGCGCCCTCCTGGTCGCGGCAGCCGCGATCGCGGCGATCGTCGTGGTCGAGCGCCGGGCAGAGCACCCCGTCCTCCCGCTGGACCTGTTCCGCACCCGGTCCGTGGTGCTGTCGTTCGTGGTGCTCGCGCTGGGGATGGGCGCCGTGCTGACGACGGCGATGAACTACCTCCCGGTCTTCCTGCAGCTGGTGCAGGGCCACTCGGCGAGCAACAGCGGCCTGCTGCTGCTCCCGCTGCTGCTGCCCGCGATCGTCGTCGGCGTGCTCACCGGCCGGTTCACGTCGTCGCCGGCGCGGTTCCGGCCCGTCATGGTCGTCGGCACCTCGCTGCTCGTCGCCGCGACCGCCCTGCTGGCCACCATGACCGTCGACACGTCGGGCCTGACCACGGCGGCCTACATGGTGCTGGCCGGGTTCGGCCTGGGGCTGCTGTTCCAGACGCCGCTGGTGCTGGTCCAGAACTCGGTCAGCCGCGGCGAGGTCGGGGCCGCCACCGGCGCGGCGGGCTTCATGCGGATGATCGGCGCGGCCGTGGGCACCGGTGCGCTGGGTGCGCTGTTCTCCAGCACGGTCGCGTCCGCGATGCCGGCGGGCGTCGACGCCGCGTCGCTGACGCCCGAGAATCTCGCGGCGCTGCCCACCGCCGCGCAGTCGGCGGCGCGGACCGCGGTCGCGACGGGGTCGTCGGCACTGTTCTGGGTCGCGGCGGCGCTCGCCGCGATCGCCCTCGTCGCGGCGCTGGCCCTGCCCCGACTCGCGGCCTCGCCGGCTGCCCCGATCGATGGCGCCTCGGCGAGAATCGCGGGATGACCCTGGACGAGGCGGTCGCGGCCGTCGAGGCGACGCTGGACTCCGCGTTCCGGCGGGTCGACCGACGACGCGCACGGGAGGATGGAGGGTCGTTCCTCCTGGTGGTGCTCGACACCAGCGGCGGGCGGGCCGAGGGGCCGGTCGCCAACGGACCGCGCCTGGTCGACAAGCGCAGCGGCGCGGTGGTCAGGCTGACCGTGCCCGACGCGGTCGCCCGGGCCGAGCGGATGGCGCCCGCCCTGCCGTAGGAAGACGCCGCGATCTCCTCGCCCCATCCGGCCTCCGCTCGTCGGCGTGGCACGGTACGTTCACGGCTGTACGGGGCAACCGTCCGGTCGACCGCCGCGGTGACGCGTCGCCGAGAGCGAGGGCGTACCGATGGCCGAGGGACCGGGGACCGGCGTCATGGTCGGCCGTGAGTCGGAGACGGCTGCCCTGCGCTCGCTGGTCGCGGACGCGTCGGCGGGCGTCGGCCGGTCGGTCGTCGTCGTCGGTGAGGCGGGGATCGGCAAGAGCCGGCTCCTGCAGGACATGGTCGACGCGGCGCCGGACGCCCTGGCGCTGCGGTTCTCCGGGTCCGAACCCGAACGACAGCTGAGCTACGCGGCGCTGCACCGGATCCTTCGCCCGCTCGCCGACGAGGTCGCGCGCCTCCCGGCACCGCAGCGGTCGGCCCTGCAGGTCACGTTCGGTGAGACGGCCGGCCCCGCACCGAGCCGCTTCCTGGTCGGGCTCGCGACCCTGACGCTGCTGGGCACGGCGGCCCGCTCCGCCCCCGTGCTCTGTCTCGTCGACGACGCGCACTGGCTGGACCGCGAGTCGCTCGACGCGCTGGCGTTCGTCGCGCGGCGGCTGGAGCGGGAGCGGGTCGCTCTGGTGCTCGCGACGCGCGACGAGCCGGCCGTCCTGGCGGCGGTGGACGGGCTGGACCGCATGGAGCTCGCCGGCCTGACGGCGCCTGCCGCGACCAGCCTGCTCGCCGAGCGAGTGACCGGACGGCTGCACCCGTCCGTCGTGGACAGCATCGTCGAGCACAGCAGCGGCAACCCGCTCGCCGTCCTCGCCATGGCGCAGTCGCTGAGCGCGCCGCAGCGCGCCGGCACCGCGGCGCTGCCCGACCCGTTGCCGCTGACCAGCGGCATCCAGGACTACTTCCTGCGCGCCGTCGAGTCCCTCCCCGCCGCCACGCAGGAGTTCGTCCTCGTCGCGGCGTGCGGCTCGGCCGACGACCCGCAGACCGTGTGGCGCGCGGCGCACCTGCTGGGCCTCACCCCGCAGGACGCGGACCCGGCCACGGAGGCGGAGATCTGCTCGGTCCGGGACGAGGTGCGGTTCAGCCACCCGCTGGTGCGCTCGGCGATCTACGGCGCCGCGGCGCCGCACGCCCGTAGGGCGGCCCATGCCGCCCTCGCCGAGGCGACCGGCCCGACCGATCCCGACCGGCGCGCGTGGCACCTGGCCCAGGCCGCGGGTGCCCCCGACGACGCGGTCGCGGCCGAGCTGGAGCTCTCCGCCGAGCGTGCCCGCCTGCGTGGCGGGTACGCCGCGCAGGCGACCTACCTGCGCCGCTCCGCCGAGCTCACGACGGACCCGTCGATCGCGCTGCGCCGCACGCTGGACGCGGCCGACGCGTACGTCTTGTCCGGGGACCTCGAGCTCGCCGGCGTCCTGGTCGGGCAGAGCATCCCGTCGTCGACGGGTCCGCAGCGGGCCCGGGGGCTGCTGGTCGAGGCCGAGATCGCCATCGCGCGGGCCAGCCCCGCCCACGCCACCGCGGCGCTGATGCAGGCCGTCGCGGACGCGGCACCGGGCGACACCGACTTCATCCGCAACTGCCTGTGCGAGGCGTTGCTGTCCGCCGTCCTGGCCGGTCGCTACCTGAGCGGCACGACCCACCGCGCGGTCGCCGCGGCCACGCTCTCCACCGCCGGCCGGCGCCCCGCCTTCGAGGCCCTCGACCAGCTGTTCGACGCGTTCGCCGTCCGGATCGGCTCGGGGTACGAGGCGGCGGTCCGCCCGATGCGCGCGGCCCTCGACGCGCTGACCCTCGACGCCGGTCACCTCGGACGGAACGCGGTCGGCGCGGTGCTGCTCGCGATGATGGCCTGCGACGAGCTGTGGGACGAGGAGGCCCGCCGGCAGCTGTTCGGGCGGCTCGAGCACCGCCTGCGCCGGGAGGGCGCGCTGGTCGACCTCTCGATCACCCTCTCGTCCGGGGCCGCCGGGCTGGTGCGCGAGGGGCGGTTCGCCGAGGCGACGGTCCTGTACGCCGAGGCCCAGGAGCTCAGCGCGGCGTACGGCCTGCGGAGCGAGGTCCCGTGGGTCCTCCTGTACGCGTGGCAGGGCCGCGCCGCGCAGACGCGCGAGCTGGCCGCCGTCATGCGCGGCCAGCAGAGCCTCGGGCTCTGGACGTCGTTCGGCGCCCACTGCCTGGCGATCCTGGCGCTCGGTCAGCAGGACTACGCGGGCGCGCGCGACCTGCTCACGGAGATCTTCGACGACGACACCCCCGGCTTCTCGACCACGTCGCTGCCCGACCTGGTCGAGGCCGCGGCGCGTGCGGGCGACGACGTGGGGGCGCGGCGTGCCCTGGACCGGCTGACGGACCGGGCAGGTGCAGTCTCGACGCCGGTGGCGGCGGGCCTGCTGGCTCGGTCGCGGGCCTTGCTCGCCGACGACGACCAGGCCGAGGACCTGTTCACCACCGCGCTGGCGCTCCTGCAGCCGACGAACGTCGCCACCGACGTCGCGCGCTGCCACCTGCTCTACGGGGAGTGGCTGCGGCGCTCGGGGCGACGGGTGGACGCCCGCGTGCAGCTGCGCCGGGCGCACGAGATGTTCGCGGGGATGGGCGCCGACGCCTTCGCCGAACGCGCCCGCTCGGCGTTGCTGGCCACCGGGGAACGGGCCACTGCCTCGGTCCGCGAGCCGGGTGACGCGACGCTCACGCCCCAGGAGGCCCGCATCGCCGCCCTCGCGGCCCAGGGGCTGACCAACTCCGAGATCGCGTCGAGCCTGTTCGTGACGGCGTCGACGGTCGAGTTCCACATGACGAAGATCCTGCGCAAGACGGGGGCGACCTCACGCCGCGCGCTGCGCGGCCTCCTGGGGGGCTGACTGGGGTCTTTCCCGGGTGCGGACATACCGGGCGCCGTGGTCCGGTGGGAGGCATGGATCAGGAGCTGGCAGGCAAGGTCGTCGTCGTCACCGGTGCGAGCCGGGGCATCGGTCTCGCGATCGTCCGCGCGCTTGCCGCCGAGGGCGCCGTGGTCGTCGCCGGGGTGCGGTCGTCGAACGCCGAGCTGGAGTCGGTCGGCGGCTCGGTGCACATCGTCACCGGCGACCTCGCGACCGCCGACGGTCCAGGCCTGCTGATCGAGGCCGCGGTCGCCGCGCACGGGCGGCTCGACGTGCTGGTCAACAACATCGGCGGCGTCCGCCCCCGCCTCGACGGGTTCGCCGCGGTGACCGACGAGGACTGGCTCTGGGCGCTCGCGACGAACCTCATGCCCGCGGTCCGGGCGACACGAGCCGCCCTGCCGCACCTGCTGGCGAGCGCGCCGTCGTCCGTCGTGACGATCAGCTCGGTCAACGCGGCGCTGCCCGACCCGGCCGTCATCGACTACAGCGCGGCGAAGGCGGCGCTGACGAACTTCAGCAAGTCGCTGTCCCGCGAGGTCGGCCCTCAGGGGGTCCGCGTCAACACGATCAGCCCCGGCCCGGTCGCCACCGACCTGTGGCTGGGCGGCGGCGGGGTCGCCGAGACGATCGCCGCCCGCACCGGTCGGAGCGCCTCGGAGGTCGCCGCCGGCGCGGCCGCCGACTCCGCGACCGGCCGGTTCACGCGTCCCGACGAGGTCGCCGACCTCGTCGTCCTGCTCGCCGGGTCCCGCGCCTGGAACGCCACCGGCATCGACATCCGCATCGACGGCGGGCTCGTCACCACCCTGTGACCGGCTCTCACCCACCGAGGAGACCACCATGCCCGCACGGACCACCCGCGCCGCTGTGCGCACGCTCGCCGCGACCCTCCTGTTCGCCCTCGCCGCCGCGTTCACCATGGGCAGCGCGAGCGCCCACCGCCCGGACGCACCCCGGCCGACGATCGTTCTCGTGCACGGAGCCTTCGCGGACGCGTCGAGCTGGTCGGAGGTCACGCAGCGGCTGCAGCACAAGGGCTACACCGTGTACGCCCCGGCCAACCCGCTGCGCGGCATCGCCCCCGACGCCGACTACCTGCGCTCGTTCCTGGCGACCATCACGGGTCCGGTCGTGCTCGTCGGCCACTCCTACGGCGGCGCCGTCATCACCAACGCCGCCACCGGCAACGAGAACGTCCGGGCCCTCGTCTACGTCGCCGCGTACGCGCTCGACGAGGGCGAGAGCATCGGCGCCGCCAACGCGCTGGGCGGCGGCACCGCCCTGCTCGGCCAGCACATCGTGGTCCGGCCGACCGTGGGCGCCGCACCCGGTGACGTCGACGCCTACATCGACCCCGCGTACTTCCGGGACGTCTTCGCGGCGGACCTGCCCGCGTCGCAGGCCCTGGTGATGGCGGCCGGCCAGCGCCCGCTGCTCGCCTCCGCGCTGGGCACCCCGTCCGGCGTCCCCGCCTGGCGGACCATCCCGTCCTGGTACGTCGTCGCGACCAAGGACCACGCCATCCCCCCGGAGGCGGAGCGCGCGATGGCGGCCCGCGCCGACTCCCGCACCGTCGAGCTGAGCACCTCGCACGTGCCGATGCTCAGCCGCCCCGACGCCGTCGTCCAGGTCATCCTCAGCGCCGCCGGCCGCTGATCCCTCGTCCCACGTCACCTCGCCCCACCCTCAAGGAGCACCGACATGTCCGAGAACCCGCCCGTCGTCCTCATCCACGGCCTCTGGGTCCACGCCTCCGCCTGGGCCCCCTGGATCGACCTGCTCGCCACCCGCGGCTTCACGGCGACCGCCCCGGGCTGGCCCGGCGAGGCCGCCACGGTCGCGGAGACCCGAGAGCACCCCGAACCGCAGAACGACGTCGGCATCACCGCGATCTGCGAGCACTACGCCGGCATCTTCGAGGCCGAGGGCATCAAGCCGATCGTGATCGGCCACTCGTTCGGCGGCCTGATCGCCCAGGAGCTGCTCGCCCACGACCTCGCCGTCGCGGCCGTCGCCATCGACCCGGCCCCCATCAAGGGCGCCAAGGCCCTCCCGTTCTCCCAGCTCAAGTCCGGCCTGCCGGTGCTCGGCAACCCCGCCAACAAGAAGCGCACGGTCGCCCTGACCGCCAAGGAGTTCCGCTACAGCTTCGGCAACGCGCTCACCGACGAGGAGTCGGACGCGCTGTGGGAGGCCTGGACGATCCCCGGCCCGGGCCGCCCGCTGTTCGAGGACGCCAGCGCCAACTTCTCGCGCCACTCCCCCGCCGAGGTCGACACCCACACCGCCGTCCGCGGCCCGCTGCTGCTCACCTCGGGGTCGGTCGACCACACCGTCCCGGCCAAGGTGACGCGCCAGGTGTTCGACCTCTACGCCGACAACACCGCCTCGACGACCGAGTACCACGAGTTCGAGGGCAAGGGCCACTCGCTGACGATGGACGCCGGCTGGCCCGACGTCGCCGAGGTCGTGCTCGACTGGCTGGCGGGGAAGGGCTTCGGGGTGTCGGCGTCCTCGGCGGCAGGCTCGGTGTCGTAGGGCGATCGTGGAGGGCGGCCTGGCGGACGACGACCCTCGCCCGCCAGGCCGACGGTCGTCGCTCGGCCGTGTCGTGCGAGAGGCGTCAGCCCTGAGCGCTCGCCATCGACGGCGCGGAGCTCGCGCCGGGAGTCGCCACGGTCGGGCGACCGATGACCGCGGCCGCCGCGAGGTCCTGGCACGTGAGGACGGCGTCGGTGAGCATCGCGACGAGCGCGTCGTCCGCGTCGGACGCCGCGGAGACGGTCGTGAGCGAGAGGTCGACGATGCCGCGCGTCAGTCCGCGAACGTGCCGCGGCGCGCCCATCTCCCGCGTGAACTCCTCGGCCCACGCGGTGGCCGCCTGGACGGTCGCGAGCGCCTCGGTGGTCGACGTGCGCCACTCGGCCGGTGCGCGCCCGTCCGTCGGCCCCAGCAGCCGGTCGAGCGTCAGCAGGGCGACAGCGAGCTCGCGTCCGTCCTGCGCTCCCGCCCGTCGCAGGGCGTGCCGCACGGCGACAGCGGCGATCTCCAACGACCACGACCGGTCGTCGCTGCGCGCACCGGCGAGCATCGGCAGCAGGTGCATGAGCGCAGGCCGGGACGCGTCGCCGACGCGGTCGTTGACCACGCGAGCGAGGTGGGCGAGGAGGGGATGGGTGCACTCGGGGTGGTCGCTCCAGCGCTCACCGGCGAGCAGGCTCACCCACTCCATGAGGCAGCCCCCGTCGCGGGGGTCCCGATGATGCCCGACAGCGAGCATCGGAAGAACGTCGGGGAACGTGGAGTCGTCGCGCACGTCGAGCACCTCCGACCGAAAGGGTCTGCTCAGTGTCCGTCGGCCGGGCGTCCGCGGCAAGGGTGGAGTGCGTGACCGGAACGGTCAGCTCGCCTCGGACCGGCCCGCCCGCCAGTAGCCCATGAACGCCACGGCCTTGCGGTCGACGCCGCACTCGGCGACGAGGTGCCGACGCAGGGTCTTGATCACGGCGGCCTCGCCGGCGAGCCAGGCGTAGAGCGCGGCGTCGGCCCGCAGGGGCGCACCGGACGCGTCGACGGGGACCTCCCAGAGCAGGCCCTCGTCGATGTCCACGTCCTCCAGCTCGACGTCCGGCGCGGGCGCCTGCCCGGGCAGGAGTCGGGCGGCCGCGGACTGGACCGCCGGGACGAGCATCTCGCCGTGCGGCCGGCCGTCGCGGCCGTACCACCGGACAGTCACGCCGTCCGGGGCGGCCAGCGGCAGGCGGTCGCCCGACAGCGGCATCTCGATGAGGGCCTCGCCGCGCGCGTCGGCGGGCAGCCGCTCGAGGATCCCCGCGATGGCCGGCAGCGCGGTCTCGTCGCCGGCGATCAGCAGGCGGTCGGTGTGGGGCGGGGGGACGAAGTCGACGCCGCCGTGCGGGCCGGCGGCGTCGGCGTTGGGGCCCAGGATCACCAGGTCGTCGCCGGGGGCCGCGGACAGCGCCCAGCGGGAGGCGGGGCCGAGGTCGCCGTGCAGCACGATGTCGACGTCGACCTCGCGGCGGTCCTGGCGGACACCCCGGGCCGTGTAGGTGCGGATCGGGTGGCGGCGGTCGTCGGGCATGGCACGCCAGCGGCCGTACCAGTCGTCGCTGCCCGACAGGCTGAGCAGCTCGTCGTAGGAGGCGTCCGCCAGCGGCAGGAAGAACTTGATCCGCTGGTCGAAGCCGTTGTCCGCGAAGCGGTCCAGGTCGTCCCCGGTGAACGTCACGCGCAGCACGCTCGGGCACATGGTCTGCACCGCGGCCACCTGCACGGCGAACATGCGGAAGGGCAGCGCGGGGGCCTCGACTGACACGGTCACGTCGTCCAGGGTAAGGGAAGGTGAGGCTGTCCTCACCCGGGCGTTCGTCACACTGCGCTCCTTCGGGTCCGCCACAGCAAGGCGATGAAGTACGGGGCGCCGATCATGGCCGTGAGCAGGCCGGCCGGGATCTGCGCGGGGGCGATGACCGTGCGGCCCAGGGTGTCGGCGACGCTGACCAGCAGCGCACCCAGCAGGGCGGCCACCGGGATCACGCGGACGTGCGACGAGCCGACGAGCGAGCGGGCCAGGTGCGGGGCCATCAGCCCCACGAAGCCGACGACGCCGATCGCGGACACCGCCACGGCCGTGAGCAGGGCGGTCACCACGAGCACCCCGAGGCGGGTCCGTTCGAGCTGCACGCCGAGCACGCGGGCCACGTCGTCGTCGACCGCGAGCACGTCGAGGTCGCGGCGCCAGCGCAGCACCAGCGGGGTGAGGACCAGCAGCGCGATCGCCACCGGCCACACCTGCGCGGCGGTCCGCCCGTAGGTCGAGCCCGACAGCCAGGTCAGCGCCATCGTCGTGTTGTACGGGCTGGTCAGCACGACGATCAGCGTGATGAGCGACGTGGCCACGGCCGAGACGCCGATGCCGACGAGCACCAGCCTGTCCGAACTGAGCCCGCGACGGTTCGCCAGGCCGTAGACCAGCGCGAACGTGGTGAGCGCGCCGACGCAGGCGGCGGCGGAGACGACCCAGATGGTCGTCCCGGGGACCAGCACGAGGGCCAGCACCGCACCGACGCCGGCGCCGCCCGTGATGCCGAGCAGGCCGGGATCGGCCAGCGGGTTGCGCGCGACCGCCTGGACCGTGGTGCCCGCGAGCCCGAGGGCTGCGCCGGCCAGCAGCGCGGCGAGCACGCGCGGGGTGCGCTGGTCGAGGACGAAGCTGACCTGCCGGCCGCTGACCCCCGCGAACCAGTTCGCGACGTCCCCCATCAGCAGCACTCGGTCGCCCAGCAGGAAGCCGGCGACGAGCGCGGCCACCACGGCGACGACGAGGGTGCCGACGACGAGCGCGACACGCCGCCGGGACGCGGGGTGCGCGCCGACCGCGGCGGTGCTGCGCGCCGGGCTGGAGTCGCGCAGCCGGCGCGCGAGCCAGACCATGATCGCCGCGCCGAACAGCGTGGTGACGACGCCGGTCGGGACGGCGACGCCCGCGACGCCCGGCACCGCCAGACGCAGCAGCACGTCCGCGGCGAGCACCACGATGCAGCCGGTCAGCGCCGCGAGGGGCAGCAGCAGCCGGTGGCGCGCGAGGCCCGGCACCCGGCCGGCGACCAGCTTCGCGATGACCGGCGCGCTGAGCCCGACGAACCCGATGGGCCCGGCCACCGTCACCGCGAGCGCGGCCAGCAGGACCGCGAGCAGCACCGTGACCACGCGGGTGCGCCGGACGTCGAGGCCCAGCACGGACGCGGTGTCGTCGCCGAGCGCCAGGACGTCGAGCCGTCGCGCCCACAGGACGAGAACGGTCCCGGCGAGCAGCACCGCCGGCGCCGCCTGCAGCACCTTCGTGGTGCCGGACTGGACGATCGAGCCCTCGCCCCACGCGAACATCCCCTGCGTCTCCTGCGCGAACAGGATCATCAGCAGGATCGTCACCGACGAGAGCGCGAGCATGGTCGCCGACCCCGCCAGCACCAGCCGGGTCGGCCCCTCGGCCCCGCCGCGCGCGATGGCCAGCACCAGCGCGGCGGCCGCGAGCCCACCGACGAACGCCAGCGCGCCGCTCACCGCGAACGGCAGCGCGAACCCGGTCACGGCGGCGAGGACCACGGTGAAGTACGCCCCGGCGTTGACGGCCAGGGTGTCGGGCGAGGCCAGGGGGTTGCGCGCGACCGACTGCAGCGCGCTGCCGGACATGCCGAGCGCGACCCCGACCAGCAGCCCCGCGAGCACCCGCGGCGCGCGCGACGCGACGAGCACCGCGAGGGTCTCGTCGTCGCTCGAACCCGTGAGAAGGCCCAGGAGGTCCCCCAGCCCGACGTGCGACGTGCCGAGCGTGAGGTCGACGGCCGCCAGCACGACGACGACGGCGATCGCGACGACGAACACGCCCGCGATCCGCCCGGGTCGCGCCCGGCCGGCCGGCTCCCGCGGAGCGGGCACGACGGCAGGATCCGCGGACGTGACGCCTGCACTCGTCGGTGCATCCACGCTCATGGCGGCGGCTCCCGGGGACCCGAGCTCAGGCGGTGATGGCGGCGACGGCGGCGTCGATGAACGCGGCGCCCGACTGCGGGCCGCCGAACATCCAGATGCCGTCCGGCAGGCGGGTCGTGGTGCCCGCGACGACGAACGGCAGCTGCTCCCAGATCGCGTTGCCGGTCAGCCCGTCCTGGAAGGCGTCGCCGCCGTCGGTGTCGTTGCCGACGTAGAGGAAGTGGAGGTCTCCCAGGCCGGTCAGGCCCTCGACGTCGGTCTGCGCGAGGCCGTAGTCGGGGTCGCCCTCGCCGGTCCACGCGTTCTGCAGACCGAGCAGGCCGGCGACGCCGCCGAGGAAGGAGCCGGGCGTGTACATGCGGATGGAGACGGCGCCGTCGGCCACCCAGCCGTCGGCGAACGTGAAGGCGGCACCGGCCTCGCCGGCCTCCTCGAGCGTCGCCCTGGCCTCGTCGACCTTGGCGTCGAAGACCGCGAGCGCCGCCTCCGCCTTGTCCGAGGTGCCGGTCGCCTCACCCAGGATCTCCAGCGTGCTGCGCATCGTGCCGATCGGGTCGGTCGCGTCCGAGCCGCGGAGCGCGATGACCGGGTACTCGGCCTCGATCTGCGCGATGACCTCGACGGGGAGGTCCGTCGTGGTGACCACGAGGTCGGGGTCGAGCGCCGCGATGGCGTCGAGCGACGGCTCCCCACGGAAGCCGACGTCGGGCGTCGACGCGTCCAGCGGCACGACGGTGTCCCACATGTTGTAGCCCGTCACGTCGGCCGCGCCGACCGGGGTGACGCCGAGCGTCAGCAGGTTCTCCGTGAGGCCCCACTCGAGCGAGACGACCTTGGTCGCGGGCGCGTCGAGCTCGACGGTCCCGCGGTCGTCGGTGATCGAGATCGGCGCGCCGGTGGCGGCGGCCGACTCGGAGGGCGCGGCGCCCGCGGCCTCCTCGGTGGTGCCGCAGGCGGCGAGCAGCAGGGCTGCGCCGGCCAGCAGGGCAGGGAAGGTCAGCGTGCGCACAGGAGTGTCCTCTGAGGTCGGTGAACAGGGCGTGCTAGACGGTGGTCAGGTGGGACCGGTGCGTGTGCTTCCCGACGGGTCGGGTGCGCACGCGGCCGGTGCGCTCGTCGCGCGCCACCTCGATGCGGATGCCGTACGTCTCGGTGAGCGCGTCGGCGGTGAGCACCTCGTGCGGCAGACCGGAGCCGACCACCACGCCACGGCGCAGCAGCACCACGTGGTCGGCGACGGCTGCGGCCTGGTCGAGGTCGTGCAGGACGACGCCGACGGCCACGCCGTGGTCGTCGGCCAGGTCCCGCACCAGGTCGAGGATCTCGACCTGGTACCGGAGGTCGAGGTAGGTCGTCGGCTCGTCGAGCAGCAGGACTCGGGTGTCCTGCGCGAGGCAGGTGGCCAGCCACACGCGCTGGAGCTCGCCGCCGGACAGCTCGTCGACGCCGCGGTCCGCCATGGCGGCGACGCCGGTGACCTCCATGGCCCAGGCGATCGCGCGCGGCCCGTCGGCGTCGTCCTGCCGCCACCGCCCGCGGTAGGGGTGCCGGCCGTAGCCGACGACGTCCCGGACGCTGACCCCCGACGGAGTCGGCCGCGACTGCGACAGGAGGGTCACGCGCCGCGCGAAGTCCTTGGCGGACAGCGTGTGGGCGTCGGGGACGTCCGGGAGGCTGACGGTCCCGCTGACCGGGGTGTGCAGCCGCGCGAGGGCGCGGAGCAGCGTCGACTTGCCCGAGCCGTTGGGGCCGATGAGCGCCGTGACCTGGCCCGGCAGCAGGCGCAGGTCGGCCGATGTCACGACGACGGTGCCGTGGTACGCGAGCGTCAGGTGGTCGCCGCGCAGGGCCGCCGGGGTGGTCACGAGGTCAGGTTAGCCTCAACTAAGTAAGGATTGCCAAACCTCATCCGGATGCTGAACGGGAACGGCTACACGACCCCGCCGAACGCCAGGCCCAGCAGGTACGTGGCGGCCGCGGCGCCGTAGCCGATGGCCAGCTGACGCAGCGCACGCTTGGCGGGCGACGCCCCGGACAGGACGCCGACCGTCGCGCCCGTGGCCAGCAGCGCGAGCCCGACCAGGAACGCCGCCCAGGCGACGGCGACGAGCCCCTCTGCGCCCAGCAGGTACGGCAGGACGGGGATCGCCGCGCCGGACGCGAAGAAGCAGAAGCTCGCGGCCGAGGCGCCCACGGCCGTGCCGACGGACTCGTGCTCGTCGACCTCCTCGTCGACCTCCGGGTCGGCCAGCGCGTCGGCCTGGTCCAGCGATGCCAGCACCTCGTCGGCCCGCGCCTGGGCCTCCTCCGTGTCCATGCCCCGGGCCCGGTAGACCAGCGCCAGCTCGTTGGCGTCGACGTCGAGGTGCGGCAGCGCGGCGCGGGCGGCCTGCCCGGGCCGCGACGCCTCGAGCAGCTCGCGCTGCGACCGCACCGACACGTACTCGCCGGCGCCCATCGACAGCGCGCCCGCGAGCAGGCCCGCCAGGCCCGTGAGCAGCACCGTCGCGGTCGACGCGCCGCTGGCGCCGATGCCGAGCACCAGCGCCAGGTTGCTCACCAGGCCGTCGTTGGCGCCGAAGACCGCGGCGCGGAACGTACCCGAGATCCGGTTGCGGCCCCGGGTGGCCAGGCCGCGCACGACCTCCTCGTGGATGGCCTCGTCGGCCGCCATCGCCGGCGTGGCGTCCTCGTCGTCCTCGTACCCGGACCGCGACTCCGCCCGCTGCGCGAGGGCCAGCACGAACACCGAGCCGAACCGGCGGGCCAGGAACCCGAGGGTGCGCGTGCGGAAGTCGCCGCGCAGGGGCCGGCCCACGTCGTCGCCCAGCAGGTCGAGCCAGTGCTGCTCGTGCCGGCCCTCGGCCTCGGCCAGCGCGAGCAGGATGTCCCGCTCCTCACCCGTGCGTCGGGAGGCGATGTCGCGGTAGACGGCGGCCTCGGCGCGCTCGTCGGCGAGGTACTTCCGCCACCGGCGGACCTGGGCCCGGGAGGGCTGCTGACGGGGGGGAGAGGTGGTCGGCACTGGTCCATGGTCGCAGCCGCGCGCGGGCGGATCGGGCTTCAGAGGGGTGTTCAGGTTGCCGAATCATCGGTTGTGCAGAACCGTGGCGGGAACCGACGGAAGGCCATCGTGGCTTTCGTGCCCGTTCCACGCTCCGGGAGGCTCCCGATGTATGCCGAGATGCCGGTGGCGCCCGCGCTCTCCGCGATCGCGCCCGCCAGGCACTGGGCGCGGGAGCGACTGAGCGAGGCCGGCGTCGACGACGGGCGCCTCGAGCTGCTGGTCCTGCTGGTCAGCGAGCTGGTGACCAACGCCGTCGCGCACGCCGACCCGCCCGTGACCCTGCGCGTGCACGTCGACGACGAGCGCACGCGCGTCGAGGTCACCGACGGCGTCCGCGAGGTGCCCGTGGTCCGCAACCCCCCGCCGGACGCCCCGGGCGGGCGCGGCGTGATGTTCGTCGACCGGCTGGCGTCGAGCTGGGGCACCGTCGAGGAGAAGGACGGCGACGCGGTCAAGGCCGTGTGGTTCGAGCTGCGGCACGACGACGCGAGCGAGCTGGACCGCTTCGGCCGCTGACGCCTCCGGCCAGTCTCCGGTCGCCCTCCGGTCAGTCTCCGGTCAGTCTCCGGTCACCGGAAGACGACCGTGTAGACCTGTGCCAGGCGACCGTCGCGGACGAACCCCATGTCGACCCCGCTGACCACCGGGGGCTCACCGGCCGGACCGAGCTCCCACGCGAGGTAGCCCAGGTCTCCCACCTGGTAGATCTCCCCGGCCGGCCGGAATGCGAAGCCGGGCGCGCCGTCGAGGATCGCCTGGGCCTTGGCGTGCAACGGGTCATGGCCGCGGGTCTCGCCCTCGGCATCGACGAAGACGACGTCCTGCGTGTAGGTCCGGCGGATCGCGTCGGCCCTGCGGTCCGGGTCACGCTCGCCGAAGACCTCCAGCAGGTTGGCGCGCATCAGGGAGTCCAACGGGTCGGCCACGGCATCTCCTCAGGTCAGGTGATCGTCCAGGCAACGTAAGCGGGCCGCCCGGCCGAGCAACAGGGCCGGCTACGCGTCGGCCCACGCCTCGCGGTCCGTCCGGACGGTGAACCCCGTGCGCCCCGCCTCCTCGATGGCCAGGCCGAGCAGGTGGTCCTGGCAGCCGTCGGCCAGCGGGTACGGCGCCGGGCCGTCGCCGCGCACCCACGCGCCGGTCGCGTCGAGCAGGGAGGCCACCGCGATGTCGTCGTCGGCCAGCCGGGCGCCCTGGAACGGGTTCCGGTAGAGCACGCCGCCGTCGAGGCTCAGGTGCTCCAGGTCGAAGCCGTCGAGGTTCTGCTCGAGCCCCGTGACCCGGCGGACGATCGTCGAGCTGAGGACGGTGCGCTCGTCGACCCAGCGCGTCACGGTGTCGTCGACGATCTCGCCGTGCGAGCCGCGGATGACGATCCGGTTGGTGCGCAGCGGGTTGTGCCACTGGTTGTCCGTGAAGTCGTACAGCCCGCTGCGGCCGCCGCCGAAGTCGAGCGTCGCGAGGATGTTCCACGCGTCCGCGGGCTCGGTCGCGCCCGTCCAGCCGTCGCGGGCGAGGGGGCCGAGGAGCGGAGCGGTGAACACCGAGGCCCGGACCTCGACCTCCCCGCGCCCCGCGTCGAGCAGCCGCCGGATGAGCCCGACCGCGTGGTACAGATGCGTCGACGAGATCTGTACGCTCGTCGGCGTCCCGATCAGGCCGCGCTCGACGACCGCGATCCGGGCGGCGTGCGAGGGCATCGCCGGGCTGTGCTCGGCCACCTGCACCAGGCCCGACGAGCCGACGTCGGCCCACAGGTCCCGCAGCCCGTCGGCGTCCGGCGCGGGCGGGGTCTCGGCCAGCACCGGGATGCCGAGCTCCACGAGCTCACGGATCGCGTCCGGGGTCACCGGCCACGGCGTCGAGACCACGACGAACTCGGGCCGGTCGGTGCCGCCGTCCGGGACGGCCCCCGTGACCAGCTCCTCGATCGTCCGGACGGTCGGCACGCCCCACGACGCCTCGACCTCGGCGCCTCGCTCGGCCGACCGCGTGACCACTCCGGTGACCTGGAACCGGTCCGGCATCAGGCGGGCCATGCGGACGAAGAACTCCGCCCGCCACCCGCTGCCGACCACGCCGAACCGGATGGGTGCCTGCTGGGTCATGAGTCGTCCTCGCGAGTCGGATGGATGCGTCACCCGCAGTCAACCCGACACCGGGGCCGGACGTCGCCTGGTCGACGTCGTTCCGCGCGGACGACCGTCAGCGACTGAAGACCATCTCCCAGTTCATCGCCCAGGTGGCACCGCCGTCGCGGGAGAACGACTGCTGCCAGACCGGCCGTCGCGGGTCCCCGGTCAGCCACTCGAACTGCACCCCGACGTCGGCGTCCCGGATGCGCTGCACGCACCGAAACGTGCCGCGCCCGTCGGCGAACGAGCCCACCACGGGCTCGTCGAGCACTCCGGGCGCCCGGTCCGAGCTCCACCAGATCCGCCACACGCCCTCGTCGGGGGAGAACAGCCGGAGCGTGAACCCCTCGAACGCGCCGATCGGCGAGCCGGTCACGTACATCCGGTCGACGTTGCCCCCGTCGAGCACCGGTTCGCACGTGCTGCGGGCGTCGAACTCGATCCACTCGGTGCCGTCGGGATCCGTGACGTCGCGGAGCCGGCGGTTGAGCACCGTCCACGCGCCGTGCAGGAAGTCGAAGTCGCTGCGCATGCCGACGACGCTAGAGCGAGGGTCCGACACTGCCCTCAGTCGGGGGTGACCTCGCTGACCTGCCCGTCCTCGACGTGCCAGCGGCGGGTCAGCCGGACGGTCTCGAGCATCCGGCGATCGTGCGTGACCAGCAAGATCGTCCCGTCGAAGCTGTCGAGCGCGGACTCCAGCTGCTCGATCGCCGGCAGGTCCAGGTGGTTGGTCGGCTCGTCCAGCACCAGCAGGTTGACCCCGCGGGCCTGCAGGAGCGCGAGCGCGGCCCGGGTGCGCTCGCCCGGTGACTGGGACGAGGCCGGCCGGTGGATGTGGTGGCCGCCGAGCCCGAACTTGGCCAGCAGCGTGCGGACGTCGGCGGTGGGCCAGTCGGGGACCTCACGCGCGAACGCGTCGACCAGCGGCTCGTCGCCCTCGAACGCCCGGCGCGCCTGGTCGACCTCGCCGACCAGCACACCCGAGCCCAGGTCCACCGCGCCCGACGTGGGCAGCAGCCGACCGAGCAGCAGGGCCAGCAGCGTCGACTTGCCCGAGCCGTTCGGCCCGGTCACGGCGACCCGGTCCTTCCAGTCGAGCTGCAGGTCGACCGGGCCGAGCGTGAACGTCCCCCGGGTCACGACGGCGTGCCGGGCGACCGCCACGACGGCCCCCGACCGGCCCGCGGCGGCGATCGTCATCTGCAGCTGCCACTCCTTGCGCGGCTCGTCGACGACGTCCAGCCGCGCGATCATCTTGTCCGTCTGGCGGGCCTTGGCGGCCTGCTTCTCCGACGTCTCGCCCCGGTGGTGCTTGACGTGCTTGTCGTTGTCCGTCGCCTTGCGCCGGGCGTTGCGCACGCCCTTCTCCATCCACGCGCGCTGCATCCGGGCCCGCGCGTTGAGGGCGTCGAGCCGCGACGCGTACCCCTCGTACGCCTCCCGGGCACGGCGTCGGGCGATCGAGCGCTCCTCCAGGTAGGAGTCGTAGCTGCCGCCGTAGGTGGAGACGCGCTGCAGGCTCCGGTCGATCTCGACCACGGCCGTCACGGTCCGGCTGAGGAACTCCCGGTCGTGGCTCACGACGACGATCGCGGCCTCCGACCGGTCGACGAACTCCTCGAGCCGGTCCAGGCCGGCGGCGTCGAGGTCGTTGGTCGGCTCGTCGAGCAGGTACAGGTCGTAGCGCGAGAGCAGCAGCGCGGCCAGACCGACCCGGGCCGCCTGGCCGCCCGACAGCGCCGTCATCGGGTGGTCGAGGTCGACGGTCAGGTCGAGGTCGTCGGCCACCGTGCCCAGCCGGGCCTCGAGGTCGGCGCCGCCGAGCGAGAGCCAGCGCTCGAGGGCCTCGGAGAACACGTCCTCGGCGCCCGGCTCTCCCGCACCGAGCGCCTCCGCCGCCTCGTCCAGGGCCAGCTGCGCGGGCGCGACGCCCGTCCGCCGCTCGAGGTGGGCGCGCACCGACTCGCCCTCGACCCGCTCGATCTCCTGGGCCAGGAACCCGAGCTGGGCGTGCGCCGGCGACACCGACACGCTGCCGGAGTCGGGCGGGCGGAGGCCACCCAGGATCCGCAGCAGCGTCGACTTGCCGGCGCCGTTGGGGCCGACGAGCCCGATCACGTCTCCGGGGGCGACGACGAGGTCGACGCCCGCGAACAGCTCGCGATCGCCGAACCCGGCCCCCACACCCTTGGCCTGGACGGTCGCTGTCATGCGGTCATTCTCCTTGCTCGACGGGACTGCGAAGGTACGCGGACCAGGGGCCCGCGTACCTCCTCATTCCCGCCGGCTGTGTCCCGCCCCGCTCAGGCGAGCGCCGCGCGCAGCCCGTCGACCAGCGGCGTCGTCGGCCGGCCGATCAGCGTGCGCAGGTCCGCGGTCGCGTCCGCGAGGTCGCCGCGGCGGATGTCGGCGTCCATCGTCGCGACGAATCCGGCGGCGCCCTCGTCGAGACCCGCCTCGACCAGGATCGCGCGGTGCTCGTCGAACGAGACCTGCGTGGCGACGACGGGCGTGCCCAGCACCTCGGACGCCGCGACGGCCAGCTCGTCGAACGTCCAGGCCACGTCGCCGCTCAACTCGTAGACGCGGTCGTCGTGGTCGTCGCCCACCAGCACGGCGGCCGCGGCCGCCGCGTAGTCGTCGCGGGACGCACTGGCCACCCGGCCGTCCCCCGCGCTGGTCACCAGGACGCCCGTCGTGCGCGCCTGCTCGACCGCGCCGACGTAGTTCTCCGTGTACCAGTTGTCGCGCAGGATCGTGAACGCGAGGCCCGAGGCGCGGAGCAGCTCCTCCGTCGCCTTGTGGTCGGGCGCGAGCACCAGCGAGGTCGTGTCGGCGTGCGGCGCGCTGGTGTAGACGACGCGGCGTGCGCCCGCGGCCTTGGCCGCGTCGATGACGGCGCCGTGCTGGGCCACGCGGCGCCCGGGCACGCTCCCGGAGACCAGCAGGACGGTCTCGGCACCCGCGAGCGCGGCGTCGATCGAGGCCCGGTCGTCGAAGTCGACGACCGCTGTCCTGACGCCGCGCTCGGCCAGCCCGGCGAGGCGGTCGGTGCGGCGCCCGGTCGCGACGATCTGGTCGGCCGGCAGGCCGCCGGCGAGGAGGTGCGTGACGACGAGACGGCCGAGGTGGCCGGTGGCGCCGGTGACGACGACGGACATGGGTGGTTCCTCTCCAGAGCGGGCGTTCTTCTCGTCGGCCGCAACCGTGGTCGCTCCCGCAACCTTCCCTGGAATAGGTACCCACTTCGGCGTAAGGTACGCACGTGCCGGTAAGCAATGAGGTCAGCGCCCTGGGCCGCCTGATGACCGACGGGGTTCTCCCCGCCGCGTGCCCGTCCCGCGTGGTGCTCGACCACGTCACCAGCAAGTGGGGCGTGCTGCTGCTCGTCGCCCTGTCGGAGCGCACGATGCGCTGGGGCGAGCTGCGCCGGGTGGTCGAGGGCATCAGCGAGAAGATGCTCGCGCAGACCCTGCGGACCCTCGAGGCCGACGGCATCGTGCACCGCGAGGTGACCGGCAGCGTGCCGCCGCGCGTCGACTACTCCCTGACGCCGCGGGGCTCCGAGCTGGTCGCCCGGCTGCTGCCGCTGATGGAGTGGATCATCGACAACGCCGACGACATCGTCGGCACCCCCGGGCTGTCCGCCACGGGGTGACGCGGGCCTCACACAAGTTCGCGCCGCCGACTGAACTCCGGCCGCCCCGATGCCGACAACACAGGTGAGCGGCGGTCTCTCGACGCTCCCCCGTGGATCGACATCGAGGAAGGCGGCCGTGTCCACACCCAGCGACGCCGTGCACGCCGCCCTCAGCGCACGACCGCAGCAGACCGCCCACGAGCTGACGCAGGACCTCGCTCGCGCCGGCCTGGCGGGGTTCACCACCGCCGAGGTCGAGCAGCTCCTGCACCGCGATCCTCGGCTCCGCCACGACGGTGGCACCCCGGCCCGCTGGCGGGCGCTCGGCGCCGGCCACGCCTCGACGCTCCTCGACATCCCCCAGCCGCACCGCGCCGCGATGCCCGTGCTGGCGCCTGCCGCGTCGTTCGGGGACCGGGCTGCCGGACGCGCCCCCCAGCCACCCGTCGCCTCCGGCGGCATCCTGCCCGCCGCCGCCTTCGGTGGGCGCCCGTCGGTGCGGCTGCAGTCACACACCGCGACGGGGGCCACGCCCCAGGCAGCGCCTGAGCAGGCGGCCGTCGCGCGGTCGGTCGGACCGGTCGCTGCTCCTCCCGTCACTCAGCCTGTCGCCCCGCCGGTCTCGCGGTCTGCCGCGGCACCGGTCCCGACGGCGCCGGTGCTGCCCGTCCGCGTCCCGGTGATCGCCCGCCCCGCCGCGCCCGGCCCCGTGGACGCACCTCGGCCCGTCGCTCCCTCCGTGCCCGTCGCTGCCTCCGTGCCCGTCGCTCCCTCTGTGCCCGTCGCTCCTTCTGTGCCCGTCGCTCCTTCTGTGCCCGTCGCTCCGCGGGTCGCCGTGGTCCGCCCGCCTGCCGGGCAGTCGTCGTGGGTCCCGGTCGTCGCCGCCCCGGCCGCGCCGCGGACGCCGCCGGCGGTGCCCGCAACCCCGAGCGCCGACGCACCCGTGGCTCCGGCACCCGCCCGAGTCCACACCGCGCCGGTCACCGCGACCTCGGCGCGACCCGACTCGGCCGTCGTTCCGTCGACCACAGGGCCAGCCGTCGCCGCACCCGTCGCTCCCCTCCCGACGCTCGCCGCGCGGCTCGCCCAGCGCACCCACCCGATCGTGGTCAGCGACGAGAAGCCCCCGCCGCCGCCWGCGCCWGCGCAGGCGGCGGCGCCGGCCGTCGCCACGGTCCGCACCGAGCCGGTCGTCGACGCCGTTCCGGCCGCCCCGGTCGTGCACGTCGTCGCGACGCCGGAGCCGACGACCCGCGCCGCGGCCGCTCCCGTCGTCACCGCACCTGAGCCGGTCGTCGCCGCGCCGCCCGGTCCCATGACCGCCCCGGTCGTCGAGCCCCTGGTCCCCCAGCTCGCCGCCGCACCGGCCGTCGAGCGCGGCCCGCTCGCGCCCGGCGGCGAGGTCCGCTACGTCGGCCCGCAGCTGCGGCGCTGGCAGAAGGACGTGCTCGACGCGTGGCTGGCCGCGGACCGGCGCGGGATCGTCGAGGCGGTCAGCGCGCAGGGTCGCGGGGTCGTCGGGGTGCTGGCGGCGTGGGACGCGCTGACCCGGGGCGAGAAGGTCCTGGTGCTGGTGCCGACGACGGACCTGATGGAGCAGTGGTTCGGCACGCTGGAGATCCAGCTGCCGGGGCTGTCGATCGGGCGTCGCGGGGACGGGTGGACGCACACGTTCGACGAGTGCGACGTGCTGGTGTCGCTGGTCAGCGCGGCGTTCGGCAACGACCTGCTGGAGGGGCGTTCAGGCCTGCTCATCGCCGACGAGGTCCACAAGTACGGGTCGGCGCGGCCCGCGGAGACGCTGCGCGCGGCCTTCGGGGCGCGGTTGGGGCTCACGTCGTCGGTCGAGCGGCTGGACGCCGGAGTCGACGAGGTCCTGCGGCCGTACTTCGGCACGGTGCTCGACGGCTGCGACCTGCGCCGCGGCCGCAAGGAGGGCGTGCTCGCGCGCTTCCGGGTGGCGTTCGTCCCGATCGAGCTGGGCGCCGACGAGCAGGCCGAGCACGACGCGCTGTCGCGGCAGATCGCCGAGCTCGAGGCGCGGCTGACCCTGGTGCACGGCTGCCGACCGGCCACGTTCGTCGACGACGTCAAGGCGCTGCAGGGCGGCTGGCAGCGGAACAGCACGGCGGCGGCGGACGCCAGCGCGTACCTGCGCGCAGTGAGCACGCGGCGCGACCTGCTCGCGACGACCCCGGCCAAGCTCGACGCCCTGGCCCGGCTCGCGCCGACGATCGCACGGTCGACCCACGGCGTCGTCTTCACGCACACCAAGGACGACGCCGACTCCGCCGCGACCCGGCTGCGCGCCGCGGGCGTCACCACGGACGCGTTCCACCACGGCCTCGAGACCCGTCGCGAGAGCCTGCGGGCGTTCCGGGACGGCTCGCTCAAGGCGCTGGCGGCCCCGAAGGTCGTCGACGAAGGTGTGGACCTGCCCCCGGTCGACCTGGTCGTCGTGCTCGCGGGCAGCCGCTCGGCGCGACAGTCGGTCCAGCGGATGAGCCCGATCCTGCGACCCACGCAGGCGGACCGGCTGCCGGCCGCGGTCGTGGTCTACGTGCGCGGGAGCATCGAGGACCCGGCGACGGACACCGGCGAGGGGTACCTCGAGGAGCTCGTCGAGGTCGCCACCGAGGCGCGCACGTTCGACGTCACCGCCTCGGGCGCCGCGATCGCCGCCTGGTTCGTCGGCGCGTAGGTCAGGCCGGGCGCCACTCGTCCGCCCGCTCGAGCCGCTTGCGGACCCCCTCGCCGCCGATGCGCTCGATCTCGCCGCGCGGCCCGACGACGACCAGCAGCATCCGCGCCCGGGAGAGCCCCGTGTACAGCAGCGTCCGCGCGCGCTCCGTCTCGCGGAAGCCGTTGACGGCCAGGATCACGACCGTACGCTCGAGCCCCTTGAACCCGAGTACGTGGCCGTAGAAGACGTCCTCGCCGGCGAAGAACCCGTCCCAGTACCCGGCGTGCCCGGCGCCGCTGACCAGCCCGACCTGCTCGGGGTGGCGCGACCCCGTCGCGAGGAGCGCGATCTGCCCGGGCTGCCAGCCCTCGTCGAGGAGCTCCTCCACCATGTCGTCGGCCACCCCGATCGCCCGCTCGTAGGGCACGTCGAGGATGCGCACCGGTGCGCCGTCCATGCCGCGCGGCCTGGTCACGTCGTCACGCAGCGAGCCGCAGAGCTGGGCGATCTGCTTGGTCGAGCGCAGGTTCTCGTCGAGGCGGACCGGTGGGGTGGCGATGGGCGCGACGCCGTCCCGGCCGAACACGCGCTGCGCCTCGTCGAGGAACACGAACAGGCCGCCGCGGTCCGGGTCGCGCAGGCACCGGACCAGCGACGACCACCACTGCTCGCCGAAGTCCTGCGCCTCGTCGACGACGACGGTGTCGAACAGCTGGTCCCGCGGTCGGGCGTCGGCCAGCTCGCCCAGCCGCACCGGCAGGACCTGCTCGAAGTAGTCGACGTCGTCGTCGGCACCCGGCTCGGCGCCCCACGCGACGGGCAGGTCGTGGAAGAGGCCGACGAACGCCGGCCGCTCCCTGGGCTTCCACGTCTGCGTGATCCGTTGCAGGTACCGGCCGAGCCCGCGGGAGTAGCAGAGCAGCGCGACGCGCTCCCCGGCGGCCGCCCGACGGCGTGCCTGCTCCAGCGCGAGCCACGTCTTGCCGGTGCCCGCGCCGCCGACCACCTGCAGCCGGTCGAAGGACCGGAACAGGTCGAGCAGGTGGGCCTGGTCGTGCGTCAGGTGGTCGAGGCGGTCCTCGAACTCCGCCGCGGTGGCCAGCACCTCGACCTGCGAGGGGAAGCTGCCGGCCAGGAACTCGACCAACGCGTCCATCGCCGTCTCGTCCAGGGGCGCGAAGCCGGCGCCGTGCAGGTCGATCGCGTGCTTCACGACGCCCGCCGCCCGGCCGACGTCGTCGCGGTCGACCAGCATGGTCCGCGGCAGCTCGGGGGCGGTCCAGTCCCGGGGGACGAACGTGTGCGGGAGAGCGACCAGGTGGGCCGACCGAGCCCGCGCGGCATCGAGCCCCGCGCGCCGCAGCAGCTCGTGGAGGACGTGGCGCGCCTGCTGCACCTGGTGCACCGGGTCGATCGCGTGCCGGTTGACGCCCGAGCCCTGCCACCACCCGCCGTCCTCGCGCGTGACGTGCCCGCCCTTGACCTCGATCACCGCCAGCCCGACCCCCGGCCACGCGACCAGCAGGTCGACCTCGCGCTCGGTCGAGCCGTCCTGCAGGCCGACGTCCGCGAACAGGGCCACGTCGTCGGGCAGCTGGTCGCGCAACGCCTCCCAGACGGCGCGCTCGGCGCCGACGTCGTCGCGGAACCGCGGCTCCTCGGGGTAGAGGCGACGCATCTACAGCACCGCCGGTGTCGGTGCCTCGGCCAGCCGCCGCGCCAGCCCGCTCGCTCGCCGCGCGCGCCTGCCGACCGCCGCGCGGACCGCGTCGGCGGTGCCCACGACCACGGCCCCGTGCCGCGCGCGGGTCAGTGCCGTGTAGAGGATCTCGCGAGTCAGCAGCGGGGAGTCGGCCGAGGGCAGGACGACGGTCACGCCGTCGAACTCGCTGCCCTGGCTCTTGTGCACCGTCATGGCGTGCGCGGTCTCGACGGCGGACAGCCGGGCGGGCGCGAACCGACGGAGCTCCTGCCCCTGGGCGAACACCGCCCGCAGGGCACCGTCGTCGTCCGTCACGACAACGCCCGTGTCCCCGTTGAACAGCCGCAGGCCGTGGTCGTTCGCCGTGACCAGCAGCGGCCGGCCGGCGTAGTCGCCGCCGCGCGGGTTCTCCAGGAGGTCCTCGACGAGCCGGTTCCAGCGGTGCACGCCGGCCGGGCCGGTGCGGTGGGCGCACAGCAGCCGGTGCCGCCCGAGCACCTCGAGGGCCAGCGCCGCGTCCCCGCTCTCGGCGGCCGACCGCAGCGCGTTCGCGTGCTCGGCCAGGTTCTGCCACACCCCGGCGTCGTCGGGGTCGGCCAGCCGCACCGCAACGCCGCCGGCCGTGAGCTGGTCGATCGCGCCGTCGGCGTCGCCCGCGCGGATCGCCGCCGCGAGCCGCCCGATCCGGTCGTCCAGCCGGTGGGAGACGTCGAGCTCGACGACGCCCCGCTTCCAGCCCTCCCCGCGGGGGGCGGAGCCGAGCGCGTCGGTCACCCGCTGCAGCACGGCGGGACTGCGGGCGGGGCGTGCCTTCAGGCCGTCGACCAGGTCGCCGAGGACGGCACCCGCCTCGACGGAGGCCAGCTGACCCGGGTCGCCGATGAAGATCAGCCGGGCGTCCGGGCGGACCGCCTCGAGCAGCCGGGCCATGAGCGTCAGGGAGAGCATCGACGTCTCGTCGACGACCACGATGTCGTACGGCAGCGGGTCGTCGCGGTCGTGCCGGAACCGTTCGCCGGACCCCGGCCGGCTGCCGAGCAGGCGGTGGATGGTCGACGCCGTGAGGTCGTCCAGCCCGTGCTGGTCCGCCGCCGCCATGCTCCCGACCTGCTGCTGCACGGCCTCCTGCATGCGTGCGGCGGCCTTGCCGGTCGGCGCCGCCAGCGCGATCCGCTGGGCGCCCTGCGCCACCAGCAGCGCCAGCAGCCGGGCGACCGTCGTCGTCTTGCCGGTGCCCGGGCCGCCGGCGATCACCGTCGTCCAGCCCGCCGCGGCGGTCACCGCGGCCAGCTGCTGCGCGTGCTCCATGCCCACGCCGCCGAGGGACGTCAGCCGCGCGAGGTCCGTCCGCAGGCGGTCGACGTCGACGACCGGTGGAGCGGCGAGCTTCCGGTCCAGGATCGCCTGCAGCACCTCGGTCTCCTGGCGCCAGTACCGGTTGAGGTAGAGCGCGTCGCCGTCCACCCGCAACGGCCCGCCCTCGCCGGCGAGCACGCTCGACCCCAGGACCTGGCGCCAGTCCGGCACGGGTCCGTCGCTCACCAGCTCCTCGAGCGGCACGCAGACCGATCCCGCCCGCACCGCGCGCACCGCCAGCGCCGCCGCGACCAGCACGCGCTCGTCCGTCTCGCCGCCCAGGGCCGCCAGCCGCTGCGCGACGTGCACGTCGGCCGCGCCCAGCACCCCGCGCCGGTTCAGCTCGCGCAGCGCTCCCGTCGCGCGCCGCGCCACCCGGGCGTCGGCCTCGTCGAGCTCGGTCACCGCTCCCCCTCGTCCAGCAGGTCGGACAGGGCCACGACCAGGGCCGGGGGCGGCTCCCACGCGAACACCCCGGACGCCTGCCCGTCGTGGACCGGTGTCTCCGGCCCGCACATGCCGCGGACGTAGAGGTACAGCACGCCGCCCAGGTGGGTCGCGGGGTGATAGTCCGGTTGCCGCCAGCGCAGGAACCGGTGCAGCGCCACCGAGTACAGCAGCGCCTGCAGCGGGTAGCCGGAGTCGATCATCGAGCGGGCCATGGCGTCCTGCGCGTAGTCGTCGGCGCTGAGCCGGGCCGAGGAGCGCCCGAGCCAGTTGGTCTTGTAGTCGACGACGACGAACCGGTCGGGGCGGCCGGCCGCGCGGACCCGGAGAACGGCGTCGATGCTGCCGGTCAGGTAGCCGTGCAGGCCCTGGTCGGCGAGCTCGCGGCTCGAGAGCCTGTCGGCGTAGGCGACCAGGGGGTCGTCGGCCGGCACGGTCGCCCGGAAGACCTCGGCGAGCCTGCCCAGCCGCAACGCCGACCCGTCGGGCTGCTGGTCACCGCCCACCAGCGGCAGCTCGAAGTCCAGCTCCGCGAGCCGGTCCGTCGTCGCGAGGTCGCTGAGCGACCGGCCGTCGACCAGCGGCCCGAGCGGCGTGCGGAGCACGGGCACGAACGCGTCGGCGAGGGCGTCGGCCGTGACGCCCTGCACCGGGTGGAGGACGAGCTGCGCGGTCGCGTGGCGGAGCAGCTCGGCGCGCAGGTCCGTCGCCCGCGGGTCGACCTGCTCGAGCAACGCGTGCGCGAGGATGCCGAACGCCGCGCTGCTGGGCAGGTCGGCGAGCGGGGACGGGTGCGCTCCGACCTCGGTGGGGGTCGGGACGTCAGGCTCGTCGCCCGGCTGGTCGTCACGGGCGTCCGCCAGGCCCGGGGGCTCGTCGGACACGACGGTGACGTCCGCCTCGACCCCGTCCCGCAGGCCGACGGCGGCGGCGGGTGCACCGTGGGACACGTCGCGCGTCAGGCCCGTGAACGAGAGCCGGCGCCACTGCGACCCGAACCGGCGGCCCAGGCGCGCAGCGACCGGGACAGCGCCGGCCGCGCTCGCCGCCGGCGGCCGGGCGTCGTCGACGACGGCGGTCACGTCCTCGGCCACGATCGCGCCGGCGTCCTGCCAGGCGGCCATCGCGTCGGCGGCCTCCCGGTCCGTCAGCTGCTTCAGCGGCCGCCCGCGGAGGGCCTCGCCGACCAGGAAGTCCGTCAGCGCGGTGTCGCCGGCGTTGCTCGTCGGCGCCCACCAGACGACGACCTGGGACTTCGCCCGGGTCAGCGCGACGTAGGTCAGCCGCCGCTCCTCCCCCGTCGCCTCGGCCTTCTCCTGGGCCTTGAGCGCCTTCTGCTCCGGCGTGGGGGACCCGTCGATCGACCCCACGTACAGCGAGCGCACGCCGCCGACGTGGACCCGCTGCGGGCTGGACGTCGTGAACGACCGGTCGAACGCGAACGGCAGGTAGACGATCGGGTACTGGAGCCCCTTGCTCGCGTGCAGGGTGAGGATCTGCACGGCCTCGGCGTCGCTGTCGAGCCGCCGCCCGCGCAGCCCGTCGGCGTCGCCCTCGCCCTCGTCGCGGCGCGCCTGCAGCCACGCCCGCATGGCGCTGAGCCCGAGCCGCTCGGTCCGGCCGAGCACGTGCAGGGCCTCCCCGATCTGGCGCAGGTCGGTGTACCGCCGCGCCCCGCCGTCCTCGGCGAGCAGGCGCTTCGCGAGCCCACCCTGTGTGAGCTGGAGCTCGAGGAGCGCCGCGACGCCGTGCTCGTGGACCGCGCCCGCCCAGCCGCGCAGCAGGGTCCCGATCCGGTCGTCGACCTCCGCGTCGCTCGCCAGCTCGACGGCCGGGACCCCGAGGAACGGGCCGATCGCCGCCGCTCGCGCCAACGGTGTGCGGTGGGGCTGCTCGAGCGCCCGCAGCAGGGTGAGCCAGTCCTCGGCCGCCCGGGTCGCGTAGACGCTGCGGGTGCCGACGAGGACCGCCGGCACGCCGACCCGCGACAGCTCGTCGCGCACCTGGGCCGCGAGCTTGTGGCTGGGCACCAGGACCGCGAAGTGCCCGGCGTGGAGCGGCTCGCCCCTCGGGTGGTCGGGGGACCCGAGCCACAGCGTGGTCCCCGACGCGATGCGGGTGCCGATGTCGGCGGCGAGGTCGCGCGCGACGAGGTCCCGGACCGGGTCGACGGTGAACAGTCCTCGTGTGCCGACCGTGAGGCCCGAGCCGTCCCCGACGCGCCGGACCCGGACCGGCGGCAGGGCACCGGCGTCGTCCCGCAGCCGGGCCACCGTCTGCGTGGCATGCACCGGGTGCACCCGGATGTCGGGCGCCCCGAGCTCCTGGTCGGCCAGCAGCGTGCCGAGGGCCGTCACCAGCTGCTCGTCGCTGCGCCAGTTCTGGTCGAGCGTCCGCTGGACCGTCGCCGACCTCGCCGCCGTCTGGTACGTCTCGACGTCCCCACCCCGGAAGGCGTAGATCGCCTGCTTCGGGTCCCCCACCAGCACCAACGTGCACGCGCCGTGGAACGCCTCCCGCAGCAGCTCCCACTGCACGGGGTCGGTGTCCTGGAACTCGTCGACCAGCACCACCGGCCAGCGACCGCGCACGTTCGCCACGGCGGTCGCCACCGAGGGCGCGCGCTCCGGGTCCGTGGTCGGGCGGACCGCGGCCGCCGCGTCCCCGAGCAGGTCGTCGAAGCCCAGCAGGCGCGCCCGTCGCTTGCGGTCGGCGCTGGTCAGCCGGGCGTCCCGCGCGAACGCGAGCCGCTCCGCGTCGAGGGGACCCGGAGGCTCGGGCAGCAGCTGCGCGGTGGGGTCGCCGACGACCTTGCGGGCGACGTCGGACGCCGCCTTGTACGAGGCGAACGCCGGCTCCGAACCGGCCGGGCGCTCCGCGTTGTCCCGCACGTACAGGTCGTCGACGACGGCCGTCACCAGGTCGTCGAGGTCGGGCTCCAGCACCGCGGACGGGTCCGTGTCACCGGCGGTGCCGAGCCCCGCCAGGATCTGCTGGCACAGCTGGTGGATGGTCGTGATCGTCGCCCCGTCGAACGTCGCGATCGCCCGGTCCAGGCGGGCGACGGCGGTGTCGAGCGGGACGACGGCGCCGCGCAGTATCGAGCGCAGGACCTGGTCCCCGTCGTCGTCACCCGTGGCGGCCGCCTTCTGGACGGCCACCAGGCGCCGGCGGATGCGGCCGCGCAGCTCGGACGTGGCGGCTCGGCCGAACGTCATCACGGCGATCTGCTCGATCGGGTAGCCGGCCTCGACGACGAACCGGGTGACCAGGTCCGCGATCGCGTGCGTCTTGCCCGTGCCCGCGCTCGCCTCGAGCAGCATGGTCGTGGCGCCCGTCGGCAGGTCGGCGATGGCGGAGTAGGGCGGGAGCGCCGCTGTCATGCCGCACCCCCGGCGAGGTGGCCGAGCAGGGGGTCCCAGACCCGGCGGGCCAGGGCGCCGAACCGCGTGGTCTCGTCCGCGGACCAGGGCTCATCCGCCCGGGGTCGGTCCCCGACGATCGCGCTCCACGCGCTCTGCTCGCCCCACACGGCCACGTGCTCCTCGCGCTCGCCCTCCGGGAACTGGCCGGCGGTCCACTGGACGGAGGCGGAACGCAGCGCCGCGGTCTCGTCGGCGCCGGCCCGGCGCTCGGACGCGTAGACCGAGGACGCGTGCGCGAAGAGCGGCAGCGGCTCGCGCATCCCGCGGTCGTAGACGTCGACCAGGTCCGCGAGCACGTCCCGGGCGGTGCCGGCGTCGAGCGCCGACAGCGTCGTCGTCGCCACCGCGAACTTGGCGATGTCCTCGCGGCCGACGATGCTCGCCGTCCAGCCCTGGTCGCCCGCGCCCGCGGTGAGCGCCAGCAGGTCCACCCACGACGCGACCCGCTGCCGGGACCCGACCTTGCTCGGCGTCAGCGTCAGGGCCGTCGTCCGCCGGACGCCCCGGACGCGGCCGCTCACGCTGACCCCGGCGCCGAGGTCGACGTCCACGTCGACGTCGCGCTGCGGCTCGAGCAGCCACGTCGCCGCGGCGGCGAGCACCTCCTCCATCTCCCCGATCGCCTTGTCCACCAGCTCCTGGCCCAGCCGGCCCGGCGGGAGACCGCCGGCGCGCACCTCGACCTCCCGCAGCGTCGCGGCGTCGACGCCCGTCAGGCGGAGCCGCAGGATGCGCTCGCGCAGCTGCCACATCTCGAGCGCGTCGAGCACCAGCGGCATCCGGTCGGAGACGGCGTCCTCCTCGTGCCGCATGGCGACCTGGAGACCGGTCTGCAGGAACTCCCGCACGGGCCGCGCGAGGAAGCGGCGCAGCGACGAGAGGTCGACCACCCGGTCCGCGGGGCGCGGGAGCGGCGCCGCCAGGAACGGGGGCCGCACGCCCCGCGGCGTGGCCGCGGCCCGGGCGCCGGCCACCGCCGAGGGGTCGAAGCTGAACGGCCGGTCCGAGAGCCCGAGCTCGCCGGCGCGGAAGTTGCGGGCGTCGAACGGCTGCAACGGGTGCCGGACCACGACCTGCGAGCGCACGGTCGCGGTCGTCGTCGCGGTCCCGGTCGCGTCCAGCACGTCGAGCAGCTCGGCCACCGGCACGGCGGGGTCCCGGTCGGCGTTGGTCCGCTCGTCGTTGCCGGTGTACGTGATGACCAGGTGGTCGGTCGCGGCCATGACCGCGTCGAGCATCAGCTGGCGGTCCTCGCTGCGGGCGTCCCGCTCCCCCACCACGGGGTCCACCGCGAGGATGTCGTCGCCGTCGACGCGCGCGGCGCGCGGGAAGACGTCGTCGTCGATGCCCAGCAGGCACACCACGCGGTGGGGCACCGCGCGCATCGGGAGCATCGTGCACACCGTCAGCCCGCCGGTGCGGAACCCCGCCGTGCTGGCCCGGGGCGCGAACAGCTCGGCGACCAGCGCCCGAGCCTCCGACGACGACAGCACGGTCCCGGCCCGCGTTCCCGCACCGGTGACGAGCCCGCCCAGCACCTGCTCGACCTGCGCCCGCTGCCACCTGGCCGGACCGCGCGTGCTCGCCAGCACGTCCAGGACCTCCAGCAACAACTCCCGCCACTCGCCCACCGGCTGCGGTCGGCCCAGCACCTCGACTGCCCAGGCCACCCGGTCCACCAGCTCCGCGAACCGCCCGGCGAGGTCGACGCTGGTGCTCCCGACGCCGTCGAGCGGCACCGTGCCCGCCCAGAGCCCGCCCTCGATCTCGCCCAGCACCACCCCGGTGAGCACCCGGTCCAACCCCGCCCGCCACGTGTTCTCCGGGCGCCCGACCAGCCCGAACGGCTCCCGGTGCACGTCGTCGAGGCCCCAGCGGACGTTCGCGTCGCCCACCCAGTCGCTGATCGTGTCCACGTCGTCCTGCCCGAGCCCGAACCGCTCGCGGACCGGTTCCGACGTCAGCAGGTCCATCACGTCGCTCGCGGTGACCCGGCCGCCGACCATGTCGAGGACACGCAGCGCGAGGGACGCGAGCGGGTTCGCCTGGGCAGCCGACCGGTCGGCGACGCGGACCCGCAGGTGGTGCCCGGGGTGCCGGTCGGGCGCGTCGATGCCGTCGAGCCCGAACACGGCAGCGAGCAGCGGCGCGTACGTCTCGACGTCCGGGCACATCACGATGACGTCCCGCGGCTCGAGGCTGGGGTCGTCCGCCAGCAGCCCGACCACGACCTCGCGCAGCACCTCGACCTGCCGGGTGGGCCCATGGCAGGAGTGCACCTGCACCGACCGGTCGTCCGGACCGAGCACGTGGGCGCCGGTGGGTGCCCGGTCGGCGGCGACGTCGTCCTGCAGCCGACCCAGCAGGGTCGCCGGCCGCGCCGGCGGCGGGTGGTGCTCGTCGTGCAGCCCGACCCGCGACAGCACCAGCTGCAGCTCCCGGGAGTCCCGGCCGAACGTGCGCAGCAGGGGGTTCGCCACGACGCCGGACTCGTCGTCGGCCCGACGCGGCAGCACCGGCGGCGGCGTGACGCGGGCCCAGAGCGCGGGCGACGGGTGCGGGAGCCAGAGGTGGACGTCGGTGTGCTGCCCGAGCGCCGAGAGGAGGTCGACGTGGCCGACCGACAGGCGCGTCGCCCCGAACACCGAGACCCGGCCGGGCAGGTCCGCGGGTGCGGCCTCGCGGAGGTCCTCGACCGCGCGGTCGAGCCGCTCGACGGGATCGGGCCCGCCGACCGCGTCCCGGACCCGCCGCCACAGCTCGGCCTGCCAGCGGCGGTCCTCCCTCAGAGGCTCGCCGAGGCCGTCCTCGTCCCGACCGGCGGCCCACGCCCGGAGCATCGCGGGTCGGGCCGCGGCGTACCCGTCGAACAGCCGCGCGACGCGCCGGGCGGTCGACAGTCGCCGCGCTCGGCGCAGGTCGTCGCCCTCGTGCGTCCCGGCCAGTCCCAGGTACCGCGTGAGCCCCGCCATCCACGGTTCGCCGGCGGACGCGTCGACGACGTCGAGCACCACCCAGGCCAGCCGGTCGCGCTGCCACGGGTCCTCGGCCGGCACGCCGCTCACCTGCGCGACGAGGCGGTCCAGGGACGCGAACCGGATCGCCGCGCAGACGCCGTCCTGCCGGCCCGCCCGGGCGCCGAGCCGGTGCCCGAGCCGCTGCGCCAGCCACCGCTCGACCCCCTTGGTGGGGACGGCGACGACGTCCTCCGCGAACACGTCCGGGGGTGGCACGGCCAGCAGCTCGGCCAGCGGGGCGACGAGCGCGTCCGCGCGCTCGCTGCGGTGCACGTGCAGCGTCACCTCGGTCAGTGCCACGCGATGTCTTCGAGTCCCGACTCGACGACCACGCGGTCGGGGACCTCGACGCCGGGCTCCTGCGGCGGCGCCTCCGCGGTGAACATCGACAGGTCGTGCGCCGGAGTCCGGCGGGACACGTCGACCCGCACCGCGTTGGGGCCCTCGCAGTCGTGGAGCTGCACACCGTCGTCGGACGACACGGCCGCCCGCGCCGAGGTCGGGATCCAGGCGATCGACCGCTCGACGTAGTGGCGGCGGGACTGCCGCCCGGCGGCGGTGAACGCGTCGGTCGAGAACATCGTGCTCTCGGTCGCCGTCGCCCGGAAGAACTCCGGCTCCGGCCCCGTCTCCCCGTCCGCGTACCGGCCGATCCGGCCGACCACCCGGGTGGGAAGCTCCAGGTCACCGTCGCGGACGGCCCGGTGCAGGTCGGCGTGCGCGCGGTCGGTGAGCACCGCGCGCGCCTCGCCCGACGACCAGAACTCGCGGAGCCGCTTGCGCGGGCTCACGGGTCCGTCGAGGGCGTCCAGGTCGGCCGACCGGTACCCCTCGTTCGGTCCCGTGGGCTCGGACTCCTCGAACGCCTCGTACGCGCGGTCGAAGCTCCGGGTCGCCCAGTGCTCCGGGTACAGCACGCGGTACGCGGACATCAGGGTCGCCATCGGGATCGCGTCCTCGCCCATCGTCTGCCGCGCCACCCCCATCGACGCGGGCAGCGCCGCGACGACGTCCTCGGGCAGGTCCTCGAACTCGCGGTCCGGCGACGCCCACGGCCGGTGGATCGCCTCCCCGAGGATGCGGACCCAGTCGCGCAGCACCGTGTCGAGCAGCTGGAGCCTCGCCAGCTCGGTGCCCACGAACATCAGCTCGGCGTGGTCCCGGTGGAGCTGCGTCAGCTCCCGTTCGACCGCCCACTCGTAGGTGAGCACCGCCTTGTAGAACCGGTGGTTGGCCGCGGCCAGGAGGACGAGCGCGGTGGCGAGCAGGATGCCGCAGATGTACAGCATGTCGTCCATGGCCAGGTCGGCGTCGGCGACGAACTGGGGCCAGGAGCCGTACCGCAGCCAGACCACGGCGGCGGTCGCGACGGCCCAGATCGGCACCGTCCACAGCCACCACCGGGTGACGGCGGCCTTGGCCCGGGACAGCGCCTCGGCCGGCGGCGTGCTCGGCTTCCGGGCGGCCAGGGCGTCGAGCCGGCTCTGCAGCCGGACGCGCCGTTGCGCGACGTCGTCACCGACCTTCCACAGCACGGCGCCCGACATCTCCGAGTACCAGGCCCCGTACAGCTCCGTCTCGAGGGTCAGCGCCGTGACGGCCGCCCGTCGCCGGTCGCGCTTGCTCAGCAGCCCGGCCAGGGTCGCGTCGTCCGGGACGAGCGGAGGCAGCGCCGCCTTGGCGGGCGAGGCCTGCTCGGCGGCTGGGTCGTCGGCGGACGCGGCCTTGCCCCGGGACCTGGCCCTGGCGGACTTGGCCGCCGCGACGGCCGCCACCCGGGCGGCCTCGCGGACCTTCTCCGACTCGGCGCGCGCGTCCTCGGCCGCGGCGAGCTCGGCGGCGGCCTTCTCCGCCGCGGCCTTCGCCTTGGCGAGCTTGGCCTCCAGCTCCGTGCGGTACGCGCGCATCGCCAGCGGGTCCTCGGCGAGCACCCGCTCCCCGTCCGACCCCTCCCACTGGGCGCCCGGCGGGACGACGACCGACCCCGGCGGCAGCAGCTCGCGTCGGCCGGCCTGGCGCGGCTCGGGGAAGCCGTCGAGGTCCCCGCCGTCGACCAGCCCCAGCAGCAGCGCCCGCGGTCGCGCCCACGTGGACGGGACCGGCGCGACCGTGCGGGTGGACTCGAAGCGTGTGTTCGCGTCGATCCTGGCGCGCTCACGCTCGAGCAGCCGGGTCGAGGCCTGCGCCAGGTCGTCCACCGGCTTGGGCCCGAGCGTGACCAGGATCCCGTTCTGCGCCCCGACGACGGCCTCGGTGGCCCTCGTCTCCACGCGACCTCGCGCGCGGTCGAACACCCAGCTGGCGACGGCACCGACCGTCCGCACGTTGAACCCGGCGGCCGTGCCCAGCGCCGACCAGAAGCCGTGGTGCCGTTCGGGCGGACCCTGCGGGACCTGCTCCGACGTGGGCGCCCACTCCGGCGACTGCAGGATGTGCGTCGCCGCCTGGTCCGCGATGAGGTCCGGGCGGCTGGCCGGACGCGCCCAGGCCAGCACCGGGGCCGGCCCGACCGGACCCAGCCGTGCCGGGTCCAGGGCCTCGCCGACCAGGCGGTCGAGCATGTCCTCGCCGACCACCGAGCGGATCGAGATGCGCGCGACGACCGCGTCCGCCTCCCGCGTGGTCGAGTCCGACGTCGCCTCGTCGAGCACGCCGGCCGGGACCCCGCGCAGGATCCCCCCGATGGCCGCGAGCGCCGCGGTGGCGTGGCCGTCGAGGTTGCCCGGGTACCGGACGAACACGCTCGCGCGGTCCAGGTCCGGACGGTCCTCGGGCGAGATGACCGCGTTGACGTCCCACTGCGGCTGGAAGAGCGACGGGTCGGCGCCCGTCGCCCCGCTGACCGGCAGCACCACGACTGACCGGTGCATGCGGCACCCGGCCTCGTGGTGGTCGGTCCGCCGCGGCAGCGTCGACTCGATCGCGTCCGCGACCGCGGAACCCGTCGCGGCGAGCGACAGGTCCGAGGCGTCCTCGAGCAGCAGCAGGTGCCCGACGACCACCCGCACGAGGTCGAGCCGGAACCGCCCGACGTGCTCGAACAGGTCGACGCCCCGGACCCCGTCCGCGTCGACCGCCCACGCCTGCACGGACGGCGGCCCCGCGGGGTGCACGACCACGTCGCCCGGGGTGACCCACAGCGACGGCTCGAGGATGCCCGCCCGCGTCCAGGACTCGGCCAGACCGCGGATCGCGCTGTCGCGTGCGCCACCGCCGACGACGAACACGGTCAGGGTGCGCATGTCAGAAGAAGCCCCCACCCTCGGCCACGGGCTGCAGGGCCCCGACACTGCGACGCAGGTCCCCGAGCGAGGCGCGGATCTCGCCGCGCAGCTCGTACGACCCCGGGAAGCCGAGCAGGTCGTTGCCCTCCTCGACGCGCGAGAAGTGCTCGTCGAACTTGGCGGTCAGTGCGTCGATCCGCTGCTCGACCTTCTTGCGCCGCAGCTCCCAGTCGGCCGCGGCGCCCGACTCGCCGCGCGCGTTGGTGCCGTCGAGGATCCAGGCGGACAGCTCGTCCGGGAGGTCGTCGCCGCCGCTGCCCAGGGCGCGCAGCCGGTCGTACGGCTTCATCGGATCCAGGGACTCCGTGGCGTTCACGTCGAGCATCGCCAGGCTGACCGACTCCAGCAGCGCCGGGAGCAGGTCCGGGCCGGTCGCCTTGACCCCCGTCAGGGTGGGCCACGGGAACGCCGCCATCTTGCCGCCCTTGCCCAGGTCGGCCGGCACGAAGACGCGGGCACCCGTGTCGTCGACCTCGAGATGGTTCAGGCAGCCGGCGACGAACCAGCCGCGCACGAGCGACCGGAGCACGGCCGGCGAGAACGGCAGCGCCTCGGCCAGCGGACGCGACCGACGCCAGCGCCAGAACTCCGCCCGCTGGTCGGGCGACGCGCTCCGGGCGCCCCACTCGCTGGCGATGGGCCGCATCAGGCTGTCGAAGACGACAGGCTCGTACGGCTCGCGGTTGACCGTGAAGATGTCGATGAAGGCGCCGTCGCCGTCGCTGAACGACTTGGCCACGCCCTCGTTCCACTGGCCGCGCGACTCCAGCAGCGTGCGGAAGCGTTCGCGGGCCGGCGACTTCTCCGGCAGCGGCACCTCGCTGAACAGCGTGGAGTACGACACCTCGTTCTTGCCGTGCACCTGCACGAGCACGGACGGGTTGATGCTCACCAGGGGCGAGCCGGCGTTGAGGGCGGCGATGAGCTGGCCCTCGAAGCGCTGCAGCCGGGCCGCGAGCTCGGCCGGCCCGACGCTCGTCGGGTCGAGGTAGTCGCGCAGCCCCTCGCCCATGTAGCGGCCGGCCGCCGTCCCGTCGCGGTGGAGCCAGGTGCGCGCCCGCTCGAGCAGGTCGTCGGCGCCGGCGTGCACCGCGAACGACGCCCGGCTGGGCGCGGCGGTGACCGTGCGGTGCAGGAGGTGGTTGCGCGGCACCCAGTCCGACGTCCGCGCGATCAGGTCCTGCTTGACCCCGTCGACCTCGTCCGTGCCGAGGAGCACCTGGATGTCCGCCGACTTGCGGGCGTCGCGCGGCTGCTCGATGCCGAGGGTCCGGGACACCAGCGACGACAGGATGTCGGGGTAGTCGTCCGGCTTCTCCAGCAGGAACTCGTTGGGGGCCGGGCGCAGGCGGATCGGGATGACGTCGCCCTCGGGCCACAGCGCGACGATCGACGGACGCCCGTCCGGTCGGGCGCCGCGGGCCTCGGCCAGCGCCTCGAGCCCGTGCTCGACGGCCTGGATCAGGGGGTCTAGCACGTTCTCGACCAGGTCGGGGATGAGCTCGACCGCGAGGTCGCGGATCTCCGCCTCCTGCTCCTCGGCGAGGGTGTGCACGGCCCGCTTGACCGCCTCGGCCAGCCGGTCGGTGGTCTTCAGGACGACCGCGGTGTCGGCGTCGTCGAGCGCGCCGCGGATCTGCTGGTCCACGTCGGCGGCCCAGCGGCGGCTCGCGCTGGCCTCGCCCCGGAGCTCGTCGCGGACCTGCCGCACCTCGGTCGCCAGCCGCCGAAGGAGCTCGACCGTCACGGGCGCGCCGCTGGACGCGACGTACCGCGCCGCGAGCGCGGTGAGGTCGCGCTGGATGCTGTCGACCCAGGCCCGGGCGGCATCCGTCCGCGCGGCGAGCTGGGTGGTCTGGAAGTGGGAGCGGCGCTCGGCGACGAGGTTGCGGATGTTGCGACGGACGTTCTCGGCCCGCTCGCCCTTCTCCGAGATGGCGTCGCGCGACTTCGCCTGCACCTCTCCGAAGACGGCCTTCAGGTCGTCGCGCAGGGACTCCGGGCGCAGGGCGTCGACGATCTGGTTGCGGTCCTTGCCGCGCTCGTCCAGCCCCGACGCCGCCAGGAACCCGCCGAACACGTCGTCCGCCGTGTCCCGGACCAGCTGCTTGTCGGTCCGGTCGTCGCCGCGCTGCCGCAGCTCCTCGTGCCGACGCGTGAACCGCTCGACGACCGTGCGGGCCAGGTGCTCGCTCGCGTAGTCGCGGAACCGGTCCCGGCCGAGCCCGACGCGGGACGAGCCGAGCGCGGCGAACGGCGTCTCGGTGCCCTGAGTGTGCAGCGAGAGCTTGTCGGGGACCGCCTGGGCCGTCGGGGCCCAGTTGCCCTGCGTGTACGTCGAGAGGGCGTCCTGCAGCCGCTCGCTGACCACCCATGCGCCCAGCGACCGACCGAGGGCGCGGTAGATGTCGTTCTGGGTCTGGTAGGTGACGTGCTCGTTGCGGGCGCCGACGAGGAACGGGTACCGCGGCCCGAGCCGCCGGGCGTTGCCCAGCTGCACGCCGTACCGGGCGAACAGCTCGGTGGTCCCCTCGGTCGCGCCGTCCTCGTTCCAGAAGCCGCTGAGCAGCTCGGCCAGCGCCGCCAGCGAGTTGGGGCGCACGCCGCGGCGGGCCTCCTCGGGCAGGTAGTCGAAGACGTCCGGGGCGTACAGGACGCCGACGATCTCGCTCGCCCACTTGTCGCCGAGCGCGCGCACCGCGTCGCACACGTCGATCACGGCGCCCGAGCCGCTGCCGCCCGCGATGGAGGAGACGACGATGACCGTCGGCTCGTGCACCACCGACGACGGCTCACCGCCGAGCTTCTTGGTGACCTGCTGCAGCTCGCCGACCACCTCGGCCCCGGTCAGCTGGCGCCGGGCGCTCTGGAGCGCTTCGCGCACCCGGTCCAGCCCGGCCACCGTGATGACGCGGCCGAGCGCCCGGTACTGACCGGCGCCCTTGCTCGCGGGGATGTTCACGCGGTTGGGGTCCGGACGCCATCCGCCGAGCGCGTCGGCCAGGTGGGCGCTGGCGGTGCTGGTCATCGCCGCGTCGATCGTCCGGTAGTCAACTCCCGTGGCGACCAGGCCCTGGTAGTCCCTGTCGGGCAGCTGCCCGGGCAGGTCCGAGTCGTTGCCGTCCGCGACCGTGGGCACGTCGATGTGCAGGAACTGCCACGCGCGCGGGAGGTCACCGGACCAGCCGGCCTGCTGGAGCCGGCGCTCGAGGTCCTCGCGGACCACACGGAGCGTCTTGCCGCCGGAGCCGCCGACGCCGACGAGGAGAAACGGACGAAGCATGAGGTGTCCTTGTGGTGAGAAAGAGCGTGCGGGTGGTCTAGTCCCAGTTCATCTGGCTCGGAGGTGCGTCGCCGGCAGCGTCGTCGGCGGCGGGTGGTGGGGTCGATGAGGTCGACCGTTCGGGGCGCGGACGCCCCCGTCGGCCGCGTGGTCCCTTGCCGGTGGGCTCGGGCGTGGGCGAGCTGCTGGGACCGAGGTCGTCGGCCCAGTCGGATCCGGAGGTCGACCGAGGCGGTGCCGCCGGCGCGTCGTCGTCGGCCCACGACGCCGTCGGGGCCGGGCGCTCCTCGGCGGCGACGGGCGTCGCCGTCGTGGGTGCCGGGGCGCGACCCGCGGCCTTCGCGGCGACCGCGCCGCGCGCGCTCACCACACCCAGGACCGCGTCGACGATCCGGTCCCACGGGGCGTCGCGCACCTCGTCGAGCCGGTCGGGCAGGGCGGCCGCGACGCCGTCGCGGGAGTCGATCACCATGGCCAGCCGGCCCTGGACGTCGGCCGCGCCCGGCGCCGGCGGCTCAGCGACCAGCACGAACCCGACCGAGCCGGGCAGCTGGACCGTCGCCGTCCGGCCGTCGCCGCGGATGAGCTCGTTGCCGGCGGTCGTGACGACGATCGAGTCCCCCGCGGCGCGGACCACGCCCGTCCCCGACTTCAGCGGGAACCAGGGGAACGTCCTCCGGTACTCGAGCCCGGCCGCGTCGAACTTGGCCAGGCGTCCCGGCCTCGACACCCGGAGCGCCTCGAAGTCGAAGGCCGGCTCGAGCAGGTTCGGGTGGTCGGCGTTCGCCCGGCGGATGCCCGCGGCGCTGACCAGCACCGGCACGGACGCGACGCGCGCGTCGGTGGTGAGCCGGAAGCGGTCCGCGACGCGCCGCGAGACCTCCGCGGTGAGCCACGCGATGAGCAGGGCGACCAGCGAGAACAGGGCCACCAGGCCCCAGCGCTTCCCCTCGTCGACGGGCCGGGTCATGGACAGCCCGACGGGCACGGTGAGCGTCACGTCGTCGCCGCCGTTGGCACCGGTGAGGGTGATCGGCAGGGTCCCGTCGACCCGACCGTCCGCGGGGTGCTGGGACGAGACCTCGACGGTGATCTGCGCCGTGCCGTCGGCCGGGACGTCGACGCAGGGGTTGTCCGGCGTCAGCGTGATCGTGCCGGCGGGGTCGGGAGCGTCGGTGAACGTCGCGTCCGCGACGCAGGCCCGCGTGGCCCCGTCCTTCGACCCGGTGAAGGTGAGCGTCCCGCTCGTCGTGCCGTCACCGACGAGGTTGGGCAGGAGCAACCGGCTCGGCGCGACGGTCGGGTAGGACGTCGGCAGTGCCGTCGGCAGGTCGGCGCGCGAGGTGACGGGCCCGAGGGGGATCTCGCTCGGCGCGCTCACCCCGCGGGCCGTCGCCTCGATCGCCATCGACGAGGCCGCCCCCTCGGCGGGGACCGTCACGTCGAGCGAGAAGGACCCGTCGCCGAGGTCCTTGACGTCGCTGCTCGCGTCGACGCCGGCGACGGTCACCGCGAGGTCCAGGTCCCCGGAGAGCTCGTCCGGCGACACCGGGCTGCCGTCCTTGTGCTGGGGGGTCACCGTGACTGTGCTGGTCTCGCCGATGGTGAGGCCGCGCTCCGGCCCCTCGATCGCCAGGTCGACGCCCCAGAAGTAGTAGAGGTCCACGAGGCTCGCCGTGCTGCCCAGCTGCAGGGTCCAGTCGCCCCCGTCGGAGCCGGCGGGCGGGAACGTGACGTCGATCGTCATCAGGCCCTCGCGGTCGCTGACGACCACCTGCGCCCCGTCGGCCTGGGACGACGGCACGTCCAGGGGGACCGTCGTGCCGTCCGAGGCCAGCAGCGTCGGCAGGGCCGCACCGGCGTCGCGCTCGAGGACCACGCGGAAGCGCCCGATGCCGCGGTCCGCCGGGATGGTCAGCGTGCCGTCCACGCACTCGGCCGACGGGCACTCGAGCGACTTCCACGACGTGCCGCCCGCGATGAGCGCGGCGGCCTGGGCGAAGAGGCGTCGCATCGCGTCGGCGTCGTCGGCACGCAGGAACGCGCCGCCGGCGGAGGTGGCGGGGATCGGGACCGTGCCGCACGTCTCGGCGCCGCCGGTGCCCTCCGCGATCGCCTGCAGCCGGTCCTGGTCCTGCTGCGTGACCGAACCCTCGGTGAACAGCGCGAGGGCGATGATCGCGATCCGGTCGCCGCGCACCCCGTCGATCTGCCCCTGCTGCGTGCAGAGCTCGGCGCGGGCGGCGTCCGTGGCGGGCTCGCTGCCGCCGGTGCCGTCCACGTCGAGCCGACCGTCCGTGAACCAGAGCAGGACCTTGCAGCTGGTGCCGCCGACGGCGGTCGCCTGCGCGTCGAGGGAGGACTGTGCGCCCCGCAGGGCCGCCCGGTAGTCCGTGAGGTTCTCGCGGTCGCGACTCGGCAGGTCGGCGGTCGCCGAGCCCTCCAGCGCGGCCAGCTGGGACCCGTCGACCGAGCCCCACCCGACGAGCTCCTCGTACTGCGCGCCGAACGTGGCCAGGCTCGCCTGCACGTCCAGCGACCCGTTGCTCTCGGCGCGCAGCGAGGCGAGCGAGTCGAGGGCGGTCGCGATGGCCTGGACGCGCTTGTCGTCGGGGTCGGTCTGCCGCAGCGACCCCGACGCGTCCACGACGATCGCGGCGAGCAGGTGGTCGGAGGTCGCGGCGCAGCTGGCGACGTCGGCGAACGCCGCCGCTCCCGCGTCGCTCAGGTCGGACGCCGCCGTCGCCGACGGGGCCAGCACGAGCGCGGCGGACGCCGCCACCCCGGCCGCGGCGAGCCACGCCAGGGCCCGTCGGACGCGCCTCACTTGGCGAGCTCCGTGGCGAGGAAGAAGGCGTTGAGCAGCCCGGCGAGGACGCCGACGACGAGCGCCCACGTGGCCAGGCGGTCCAGCCACGGCTGCGGGCGGAACGCGGGGTCCGGGCGGCGGGCGTTGCGCATCGCGCGGTAGACGCTGGCGACGACGGTGGTGACGACGGCCCCGAGCACGTACCCCGCGATCAGCAGGACGCGCGACGGAGGATCGAGGACGAGGGCCGAGACGAGGGCGAGAACCACGGAGAGCAGGGCGACCGCCACGGCCGCGAACGCGGGCCACGCGGGGGCTCGGACGGCGTCGCGCCGGACCAGGGTGTCGGCCACACGTCCTCCCGTCGACGTCGTCGTCCGCATCGGGTTCGACGGGGCAATCGTTGAACTCTAGGAACCAGCACGGACATCCGTCCTGGTCCTTCGTCCTGCAGATCCCCCCGCGCCGCACCCGATCTGCGGCTCATCTGCAGATTGTCACGGCCGCCCCCCCGAGACAATGCGGTCATCCACCCCACAAGCGTCGTAGCAGCGCGTCAGCCCTTTTCACCCGGTCGACGTTCACCCGTCCGTGACCCCGACCCGACGGCCCCCGCGCGCGGCATCGGCACGCAGGCGGTAGGAACGGACCCCATGAGGATTCACGACACCGGTGACCTGTGGTGGAAGAACGCCGTCATCTACTGCCTGGACGTCGAGACGTTCATGGACTGGAACGACGACGGCGTCGGCGACCTCCCGGGCCTGGTGCAGAGGATCGACCACCTGGCCGACCTGGGCGTCACGTGCCTGTGGCTCATGCCGTTCTACCCGACGCAGGACTACGACGACGGCTACGACATCTCGGACTTCCTGGGGGTCGACCCGCGGCTGGGCGACGTGGGCGACCTGGTCGAGGTGATCCGGACCGCCCGCGACCGCGGGATCCGGGTGATCGCGGACCTCGTCGTCAACCACACGTCGTGGAAGCACCGGTGGTTCCAGGAGTCCCGCAAGAGCCTCGACAACCCGTACCGCGACTTCTACGTCTGGCGGAAGGACAAGCCCCCGTCCACCAAGGACAGGGTCGTCTTCCCGGACAAGGAGACGGGCATCTGGACCAAGGACGACGCGACCGGCGAGTGGTACCGGCACACGTTCTACCACCAGCAGCCGGACCTCAACACGGCGAACCCGCAGGTCAGGGACGCGATCGCGAAGGTGATCGGGTACTGGGCCGAGCTGGGGCTGAGCGGGTTCCGGGTCGACGCCGTGCCGTTCTTCCTCGCCGACGCGGCGAAGACCCCCGGCGACGACGTCGTCCACAAGCACGACTTCCTCAAGGAGCTCCGCTCGTTCCTCACCCGACGGGTGGGCGACGCGATCCTCATGGGCGAGGTCAACCTGCCGTACGCGGAGCAGCGGCTCTACTTCGGCGGCGAGACGGCCGACAGCGACGAGCTGACGCTGCAGTTCGACTTCATCGGCATGCAGAACCTCTACCTCGCGCTCGCCCGGCACGACGCCCGCCCGATCGCCGACGCGCTGTCGAAGCGGCCCGAGATCCCGCACGACGCCCAGTGGGCCACGTTCGTCCGCAACCACGACGAGCTCACGCTGGACAAGCTGTCGGACGAGGAGCGCCAGGAGGTGTTCGACGCCCTCGGTCCGGACCCGGACATGCAGCTCTACGGCCGCGGCCTGCGGCGTCGCCTGCCGACGATGCTGGACGGCGACCCCCGCCGCATCCGGATGGTCTACTCGCTGCTCTTCTCGCTGCCGGGCACGCCGGTCCTGTTCTACGGCGAGGAGATCGGCATGGGCGAGAACCTCGCCGCCGAGGGGCGGATGGCCGTCCGCACCCCGATGCAGTGGACCTCGGGCACGAACGGCGGATTCTCGCAGGCGCCGGCGCGCAGGCTGTCGGGTCCGGTCACCCCGGGCGGGTACTCCCCCGAGCACGTGAACGTGGCCGACCAGCGCCGCGACCCCGGGTCGCTGCTCAACTTCGTCCAGCTGCTGGTCCGCCGCTACCGGGAGTCCCCCGAGCTCGGCTGGACCGCGCGGGCCGAGATCCTCGCGCAGCCGCACCACTCGGTCCTCGCCCACCGCAGCACCTGGGGTGACGGCTCGACGATCGCGGTGCACAACCTCGCTCCGGACGCCGTCACCGTGCCGCTGCGGTTCGCCGACTGCGACGACACGGTCGAGCTGGTCGACCTGCTGCAGGACGGCTCGTGCACGATCGACGCCGACGGCCGCACCGACGTCGACGTCGAGGGCTACGGCTACCGCTGGCTGCGGGTGGTCCGGCAGGGCGACCGCCGGCTGATCTGAAGCGATTCGCGCCACCCGCCGGTCGGCTCGCTCAGCACACTCCCAGAAAACTCGCGTACCGTGCCGAGGTCCGCCGCCTCCCCGGGCGGGACCCAAAACGACGGAGGACCTTCGTGCGCCGCACGACCACCGCCCGCCGCGGCCTCGCCGCGGCCGCAGTCGCCCTGACCCTCGGCCTGTCGCTGGCCGCCTGCTCCGGTGACTCCGGCGCCGACCCGTCCGCGTCGCCCTCCGCGTCGTCGACGTCGGCCGAGAACGCCGCCGACACCGCCGCGCTCGCCCAGGTGAAGGTCGAGGGAGAAGCCGGCAGCAAGCCGACCATCACGCTCCCGTCGACGCCGTTCACCGTGACCGGCCTGACCGTGCGCGTCGTCGACGAGGGCACGGGCGCCGAGATCACCGAGGGCCAGACGCTCTCCATCCAGACCACGGCGATCTCCGGCAAGGACGGCAGCGCGCTCGGCGACACCTACTCGAGCACCCCTGAGACCCTCGTCGCGGACGACCAGCTGCTCCCGGCGCTGCACGACGCGCTCGTCGGCCAGAAGGTCGGCGTCCGCATCCTGTTCGCCGTCCCCGGTGACGACGGCACGACGAACGTGGTCGTCGGCGAGGTCGTGGACGCCAAGGACACGCCGCCGGTGCCCAAGCGCGCCGAGGGTGAGGCCGTGACCCCGCCCGCCGGCCTGCCGACCGTGACGCTCGACGCCGACGGCAAGCCGTCGATCACGCCGCTCACCGACCCGGCGCCCACCACGCTGGTCGCGCAGACGCTGATCAAGGGCGCCGGCGCTCCGGTGACCGCGGACCAGACGCTGACGGTGCACTACACCGGCTGGCTCTGGGACGGCACGCAGTTCGACTCCTCGTGGGACCGCGGCGAGCCGGCGACGTTCGCGCTGAGCGGCGTCATCCCCGGCTGGACCCAGGGCCTCACGGGCCAGACGGTCGGCAGCCAGGTGCTGCTGATCATCCCGCCGGACCTCGGTTACGGGGCCACGGCCAGCGGCTCGATCCCGGCGAACTCCACGCTGGTGTTCGTGGTGGACATCCTCGCCGCCAGCTGACCCACCCCTGCACGCAGCACGAGCCCGGGACGCCTCGCGTCCCGGGCTCGTGGCGTCCTAGGGTGGCCGGAAGAGCCAGACGACTCCGGACCGGGAGTGGACGATGGACCAGGCAGCGACGCCGAGGATCCGGACGGTCGCGCTGCTCGGCGCCGCCGGATCGGGCAAGACGACCCTCACCGAGGCGCTGCTGCACCGCGCCGGCGTGCTCACCCGTGCGGGGCGCATCGAGGACGGGTCGACGGTCACCGACCACGAGCCGGAGGAGATCGCGCGCGGGATCTCCCTGGGCCTCGGGGTCGCCCCCTTTCCGTGGACCGCACCGGACGGCAACGCCTACGACGTGACGCTGCTCGACGCCCCGGGGTCGGCGGACTTCGCGGGTTCCGTCGACGCCGCGCTGGCGGCCGCCGACCTCGCGCTGATCGTGGTCAGCGCGGTCGACGGGGTCCAGTCCGGCACGCACGCGGCCTGGCGGCTCGCGGCCGACGCGGGCGTGCCCCGGATGGTCGTCGTGACCAAGGAGGACAAGGCCCGGGCCGACTTCCGGCACGTGCTGGCGGACCTGCGCGCGGCCTTCGGGGACGCCCTGGTCCCCCTCGAGCTGCCGCTCGGCGAGGAGACGGCGTTCACGGGCGTCGCCGACGTGCTCTCCGAGGAGGGCCTCGCCTACGACCGTGAGGGCCGGCACCACTCGGAGGCCCTCCCCGCGGGGCTCGCGGACGAGGAGCACCGCCTGCACGACGAGGTGACCGAGGAGATCGTCGCGCACGACGACGACCAGCTCGAGCGGTACCTGTCGGGCGACATGCCGACCACCGCGGAGCTGGAGAGCACGCTCGCGCACGAGGTCCGCGACGGCGAGGCGTTCCCCGTGCTCATGGCCTCGGGGGTCACCGGCGTCGGCGTCGACCGGCTGGCGGACCTGCTCTGCGAGCTGGGTCCGTCCCCGGCGGACCGGACCGCCCGCGTGCAGGCCGGCAAGACCGAGGTCGAGGTGGCCGCCGACCCGGACGGCCCGACGCTGCTGTACGCGTTCCGCACGCTCGCGGACCCGTTCGTCGGCCAGGTGACCATGTTCCGGGTGCTGTCCGGCACGGTCCGCAACGGAGACCGGCTGATCAACACGGCGACCCGCACGGAGGAGCGCATCCCGGGGCTGTTCCGGCTGCGGGGCAAGGAGCACCTGCCGGTCGACGCCGTCCCGGCGGGGCAGATCGGCGCCGTCGCCAAGCTCACCGGGACCCCGTCGGGGACCCTGCTGGCGGAGCGCACCGGGCCGGCCGCGTCGATGACCGCCCGGCCCCCGCGGGAGCGGGACACGGTGTACGGGCTGGCGCTCGAGCCGCTCACGCAGTCCGACGACGACCGGCTCTCCGCCGCCCTGGGCCGCCTCACCGCCGAGGACCCCACGCTTCGCATCGAGCGCTCCGGCGAGAGCACCGTGCTGCGGGGGCTCGGCGACACCCACCTGGCGGTGGCGCTGGAGCGGCTGGCGCGGGTGTTCGGGGTGCACGTCAGCACCTCGCCCGTGCCGGTCGGGTACCGCGAGACCATCCGCCGGCCCGTCGAGGCCGAGGGCAAGGTGAAGAAGCAGTCGGGCGGGCACGGGCAGTTCGCGGTGGTGCAGCTGCGGGTGTCGCCCCTGCCGCACGGGACGGGGTTCGAGTTCGTCGACGCCATCGTCGGCGGCGCCATCCCCCGCACCTACGTGCAGGCCGTGCACAAGGGCGTGATCGAGGCGATGGCCGGCGGCGGCCCGCACGGCTACCCCGTCGTCGACCTGCGCGTCGAGGTCTACGACGGCAAGTCGCACTCGGTCGACTCCTCCGACATGGCCTTCCGCACGGCCGCCGGCAACGGCGTCCGCGAGGCCCTCAACGCCGTCGGCACCATCGTCCTCGAACCCATCAGCCACGTGTCGGTGACCGTTCCGATCACCGCGCAGGGCGACGTGATGAGCGACCTGTCCGCCCGGAGGGGGCACATCAACGCGACCACGTCCCTCGACGACGGCCTGGTACTCATCGAGGCGTCGGTGCCGGAGGCGGAGCTCGGACGGTACGTGCTGGACCTGCGCTCGATCACCGGCGGCCGCGCCGAGCTGTCGATCGAGGCGGACCGGTTCGAGGTGTGCCCCGACCACCTGGTCCCGGCCTGAGAGACTCGCGCCCGTGACCGACGAACGGGAGATCGCCCAGCTGACGCGCCTGGTCCGGGAGTTCAGCACCGAGCGCGACTGGCAGCAGTTCCACGACCCGAAGTCGGTGATCCTCGCGCTGGTGGGCGAGGTCGGGGAGCTCGCGGAGCTGTTCCAGTGGGTGCCCGCGCACGAGGCGGTCGCGCGGTTCTCCACCCCCGACCGGCACGCGCGCGTCGCCGAGGAGATGGCCGACGTCCTCGTCTACCTCGTGTGCCTCGCCGACGTGCTCGGCGTCGACCTGGGCGAGGCCGCGCGGGCCAAGCTGGCGGACTCGCACCGCAGGTTCGCGGCCGACGAGGTCCGCGGCGTCGCGCCCGACAAGCCGTAGACGCCTAGCCTCGACACCATGGCCCGGTACTTCGACGTCCACCCCGAGAACCCCCAGCCACGGTCGATCGCGCAGGTGGTCGAGCTGCTCCGCAAGGACGCGGTCATCGCCTACCCCACGGACTCCTGCTACGCGCTGGGCTCCCGGATCGACAACCACGCGGGCGCGGACCGCATCCGGTCCATCCGGCACCTCGACGACCGGCACCACTTCACGCTGGTCTGCGCCGACTTCGCGCAGCTGGGGCAGCTGGTGCACCTGGACAACAGCGCGTTCCGCGCGATCAAGGCGGCGACCCCCGGCCCGTACACGTTCATCCTGCTGGCCACCCCCGAGGTGCCCAAGCGGCTCGCGCACGCGAAGAAGCGGTCCGTCGGCGTGCGCATCCCGAACCACCCCGTGGCCCAGGCGATCCTGCGCGAGCTCGGCGAGCCCCTCCTGTCCAGCACCCTGCTGATGCCCGGGCACGAGTGGCCCATGGTCGAGGGCTGGCAGATCAAGGAGGAGCTGGACCAGGTGCTGGACGCGGTGGTCGACGCCGGCGACTGCGGGACCGAGCCGACGACGGTGGTGGACTGGACCGACGGCACGCCCGAGGTGGTCCGGGTGGGCGCGGGCGACCCGGACCGGTTCTGAGCCGGCCGTGGCGTACGTCGGGGTGGTCGGGCCGTCGCAGGCGTCCGCCGACGAGCTCGCCGCGGCCGAGGAGCTGGGGCGCGGGCTCGCCCGGCGCGGGGACGTCGTGGTCTGCGGCGGGCTCGGTGGCGTGATGGCCGCCGTCGCGCGCGGTGCCGCGCAGGCCGGCGGGGTGGTCGTCGGGCTGCTGCCCGGGACCGACCGGGCGGAAGCGGACCCGCACGTCACGGTGGCGATCCCGACCGGGCTCGGCGAGCTCCGGAACGCCCTGATCGTGCGGTCCAGCGACGTCGTCGTGAGCGTGGGCGGGTCGTGGGGGACGACGAGCGAGGTGGCGCTGGCCGTGCGGACGGGCGTGCCGGTCGTCGCGATCGGCGGCTGGCGGATCGCCCCGGCGGACGGGTCCGTGCCGGCGACGGGCCCACGCGAGGTGGCGTCGGCAGCCGAGGCGCTCGCGCTGCTGGACCGGCTGACCGACTGAGGACGTGCCCGGCCGCAGTGGTAGGAATGCCCGCGTGACAGACGCCGTGGCGCCCGCCGAGCAGGCCCCGCTCGCGGGCTGGTGGCGCCGCGCGGCGGGCGCCGTGGTCGACGTGCTGGTCACGTTCGCGGTCTACCTCCTGGGCGTCGCCCTCTCGGTCCTCACCGACCCGCAGCCACCGCCGACGCACCCGACGGTCGGCGGCGTCGTCGTCATCGTCGGCGCGGTGCTCATCCCCGTGGTGTGGGTGTGGAACCGCGGCGGGCAGCAGGGTCGGTCGGGCCAGTCCCTGGGCCGGTCGCTGACGGGCACGCGGCTGGTCTCGACGGTCACGGGCGAGCCCCTCGGCGCCGGCCCCGCGATCACGCGCGACGTCGCCCACCTGCTCGACCTGCCGCTGCTCCTCGGGTTCCTCTGGCCGTTGTGGGACCGGCGCCGTCAGACGTTCGCGGACAAGACCGCCTCGACGGTGGTGGTCCGGGCGGCCCCGGGTCTCACGGAGTGACACGGGCAACCCGGACGGGTGAACCCGGCGCGCCGTCCGATTCGCGCCGAACCGGGTGAACACCGTCGTCAGAGCGCAATTCGGAACCCGGGGCAACCATCCGCGCCCGGGGGGAACGCCTGCACGAGCCCGGCATACCTGGCACGATGCTCGAATTGCCGCGAGGTTGGGCGGCGGAACGACGGACCGACGGCATGGGGGCCACATGAAGTTCGCGATGGGATCAGACGTCCTCTCGACGCTGACCAAGAAGACCTCGACGTCCAGCGACGACCTCGGCGCCCTGGTGAAGCAGCTGGCCGCCGCGGCCGAGCCGCTCCAGGGCAAGTTCAACGGCGCCGGTCGCGCGGCGTTCGACAAGTTCAAGGGCGAGACCGACCGCATCTCCGCCGACCTCAACGGCGCCCTGCACGCGGTGCTCACCGGCATCGGCGGCATGGACCGCTCGTTCGGCGAGGGCGACCAGCAGATGGCGGACGAGACCCGATCGACCGAGGGCAGCACCGCGTTCGACGCGGCGCGCTTCGGCAGCTCCAAGGCCTGAGGGGGATCACCATGAGCACCGGCAACAGCATCGACCGCCGCGACTACGAGCTCGCGGCCTCGCAGACTGCCCAGGAGAACTTCAACGCCGTCGCGTCGCGGCTCGAGGCCCTGATCGACGCCCGTGACCGGGACGTCAAGGCCGCGATGTCGGACTACCTGGCCGACGGCGTGTCCGAGGACTACGCCGCCAAGGAGGCCCGCTGGAACCGGGTCGCCGGCGAGGTGCGCACGATCATCCGCACGCTCCGCGGCGCGCTGGAGAAGAACGACACCACCGCGCAGGACACCCTGAAGAAGGCCAAGGCCGCCGTCGACGCGATCGGCTGACCCGATGTCGAGATGGCACATCGAGCCCGCGGGCGTGCAGGACGTCCTCACCCGGGTGGGGAGCGCGGCTGAGCTGCTGGGCAGCGCCGTGGAGCAGCTGCCCGGGCACGCGGAGTCGGTCGTGGCGGGGACGGCGAGCTCGCCGATCATCGCCGACGCCCTCAGCGGGTTCTTCGAGTTCTACAAGCCCACGCTGACGTCCATCGGCAACCGCATCAACGCGTCGGTCGGTGGCGCGGCCGCGGCGACCCGCTGGTACCTGACCGGCGACGAGGAGATGGCGGCGCAGCAGCAGGCGGCGGCCCAGTCCGTCGCCGGCACGGGCGTCTCGACGTTCACCGTCCCCCCGGTGCCGGGCTCATGACGGCGGACATGTGCTACGCGTCGGGCATCAACCCGTACGCGATCCCCGGGGCGGACCTGGACCCGGACGGCGTCATTGCCGCGGCCAACGCGCTGGGCACCGGCGGCGGCGCGGTCCGGGACGCGGGCGCGGACGTCGTCGGGAAGTGGCGCGGCCTCGCGGCGCACTACGAGGCGCCCGAGGCGGCGCAGCTGTTCACGGTGATGGACCCCGTGGAAGCCAGCGCGCGCGACTTCGGCGACGCCGTCGCCCAGGTCGCGGTCGTGCTGCGCGCCTACGCCGAGGAGATCCGTCCCATCAAGGCCTCCCTCGCGGCGGTCAAGCGCGACGCTTACGCGTTCCGCGACAAGATCGCGTCGAACAGCGAGTGGGAGTACGACCAGGACCTGGTCGACGAGAACACGGACCTGATCGGGCGGGTCAACTCCGCCCAGGTCAAGCTCTGGGACGCCGAGCGCACCTGCGCCAACGGGATCCGGGCCCTGTACTGCGCGGCGCCGTGGCACGCGATGACCAGCGAGCATGACCCCCTGGGCTACGGCGTCGCGGAGATCCCCGACGACGCGGCGATGGCGTGGGGCTCGTCCGTGGAGCGCAAGGACCACTGCCCGAAGTCCGCGGCGGTCGGGGTCAAGGAGTTCGTCTGGGACGGGCTGGTGGTCGACGGCCTGGGCGGGACGCTCGTCGGGCTCGGCGCCATGGTCGGCATCCAGGACTGGTCGTGGTCCTGGGACACCATGAAGACCACGTGGGGCGCCATGGGCGGGCTCATCGGCCTGAAGGACGGGCAGTGGTCGTGGGGCACGGCCGGGGACTCCTGGACCGCCCTGGGCAAGGGCCTGATCAGCTACGACGCCTGGGAGGACGGCCACGGCGCGCGCGGCGCCGGCGGTGCGATCTTCAACATCGGCACCTTCTTCATCCCCGTGGCCGGACAGGCCGCCGGCGTGGTCAAGGGCGGCGCCCTGGCGGCCAAGGCCGGCCGCGTGGCCACCTGGCTGGAGAAGGGCGCGCGGATCGCCGACTTCGTCGACCCCGTGGCGCTGGCCCTCAAGGGCGGCAAGATCGTGCTGCCCAAGATGGGCGACCTGCTCGGCGGCCTGCGCGGCGCGACCGAGGGCCTGGGCGACGCCCTCAAGGTCCCCGATGTGCCCACCACGTTCGACCTGCCCACCAGCAGCCTCGACAACATCGCCGACGGCGTGCCGCCGGTGCGCGACCCCGCCGACCTGCCGCCCGTGCACGAGCCGGTCGAGGTCCCCGCGCCGGTGAACCACCAGCTGGTCGGACCCGACGGCAACCCGATCCACGACACCACCCCCGGCGGCACCGGCACGGGCGGCGACGACCTGGCCGGCCCGCCGAAGGCCCCCACGGACCCGGTCCACGCACCGAGCACGGACACGCCCACCGGCGGGAGCCACGACCCGGGCCCGTCGAGCGGCACGACGACGACCACCGGACCGGCCCACCCGGGCGGCCCGAGCGGTCCCGTCACCGAGCCCGCTCCGCCGACCGGGGGGACCGGGGGCGGCACGCCGGGGACACCGCCGGACCCCGAGCGCGTCTACACGATGGCCGACGGCACCGAGCACCACACGGCCTATGCGCCCGAGCAGGTGCCGGCGCACAGCGCCGCCCAGGTGATCGACGCCGTGCTCGCCGACCCCGACGTGTTCGCGCGCCAGGGCGTCGCACCGTGGACGCACGACCACCTGGTGCAGGTGGTGATGACGCCGATCGGCGACCTCTCCCCGTCGGAGCTGGCCGTCCTGCGGGAGATCGACGACGCGCTGCCGCCGCCGGTCGCCGGGGACGCCGTGCAGAAGGTGCTGAGCTCGACCGACCTGCAGAACATCCTCAACGGTTCGATGACGCAGCTGGGTGGCTCGGTCGCGCGGCTCGAGGACGTGGTCGGCCTGAGCAGCGTCGAGCACCTGCACGACGCGCTCCGGCTGGACTACCCCCAGACCCCGTTCACCACCGACGCGGACAGCTTCCACGCCCTGCGCTTCGAGGCCACGCAGAACGCCGACATCTCGCGGAACTCGCTCCTCGGCGGCAACGGGTCCACGGACACCTGGGCGGACCCGTACACCGGCAACGGGTTCCTCAAGTCCCCGGACCTCATCCCCGAGTACCGCCTGCCGCGCGCGGACATCCCCGCGGGCGCCGAGATCTGGGAGTTCACGCGCGACGGCACCCAGCGTCTGTACGCGGCGTTCGACGGATCCTCCTGGATCCGGGTGGCCCGGTGACGTCGACCGACCCGGCGCTGTCGCTCCCGCGGGGCGAGTTCGCGATCCACCGCGGCACCACGTACAAGTCGGCCGGCCCGATCCGCGGCGCCCGGCGCCTGCTGCTCGACGACGTCGCGGCGTACGAGGCGTTCCCCGCCGCGGACGTGGTGCAGCGGGTGCCGCACCGCGAGGGGCAGCCGTGGATGCTCGACGTCCCCGACCACGCGCTCGACCGCGTCTTCCAGCGCAGCGTGGTCGCCACCTGGTTCGGCGAGCCGGTCACGGTGACCAAGGCGCCCGACGTCGCCACCGGCACCGTGGAGATCGCGTACGAGCGGAGCCCGCAGTTCGCGGCGGCCACCCACATGCTCGGCGACCAGTACTCCGGCTGGCGCACCCTCGTGGACGCGACCGAGCTCGAGGACGTCCGGGCGGTCGACCGCCCGGTGCAGCTGCGGGAGACGCCGTGACGGACGCGGCCGCCCGTCGGGGCGCCTATCTCGTGTACCGCGGCGAGCACTACCGCACGATCGTCGTCCCCGAGCGGCAGTACACCCTGGCCGTCCGGCTGTCGGGCGACGTCGGGCTCGAGCGCTTCGACGCCGCCGACATCGTGGCGACCAGCGGTGAGCTGCCCGGCGCCGCGTGGGTCGCCCTGCGTCCGTCGTCCGTGGAGCGGACCTACGTGACGTCGGCGACGGCGTCGTGGGGCGACTGGCAGGTCTGGCTCGCGGGCCCGGCCGACCCGGAGACCGGCACGGTCCTGGTCGGCAGCCACGACCCGTTCGACGACGACGTCCTGTCCGGCCGGCCCTCCGCCGGGGGGCCAGGCGTCGGGTGGTTCGTCCACGCCCCGCTCGACGAGCTCGGCGCGGTCGAGCTGACCGACGAGCCGTACCAGCTGCCGTGAGGGCCGGGTCCTCCCAGGAGCACGTCACGACCGTCATGCAGAAGGCCGTGACGCCGCCGATGAGCGCTGCCTACCTCGACGGCGGGTACGACCGCGTCGCGGGCTTCGTCGTGCGCGCGGACGACGTCGCGTGGGCGACCACGCCGGCCGAGGTGTTCGCGGCGCACGGGCTCGGCTTCCCGGGGTCGCCGTTCGCCCCGGACGCCCCGCACGTCGACGTCCTGCGGTTCCCGGCGACCGCGCAGCTCCGGTTCGAGAACGCCACCGGCGGAACGGACGCCGAGACCCGCGCGCTGACGGGCGGGCCGTTCCTCGACCGGGCACCGTTCACGGGGACGGGGTTCGTGCCCGTCGAGGGCCACCTCGTCCCGCTCTACTGGCTGGTCCACTCGCGGGTGCCGGCGGCGTCCGAGCTGGTGCGCATCGCCGCCGACGGGTCGAGCACGGTGCTCGCCCGGTACGTCGACGTCGGCCACGCGTGGGTGTCCGACGTGGTGCGGGTGACGCCGTCGCCCAGCCCGCGGATCTCGCGGCTGGTGGGCCCGATGGCGACGTGGCAGAGCACCTACCTGAACGCGGACCCGGTCGGCGACGAGGTGGTGGTCGTGTCCGAGGTCGAGCCACCCCCGGCCTACGGCTTCGCGCGGACCGTCGCGGGCCGCTGGCGACGGGTGGTCCCGGCCGCCGAGGTGACCGAGCTGTTCGAGCTGAACGTCACGGGCCGCTGGAACGGGCTCGAGGTACGGTCCGTGGACCAGTGGACCCACACCGACGGCACGGAGGTCTCCCGCGTCTCGTACACGGGCCACGACGCCAACCTGGCGGAGGGCCTGCGGCTGTCCAAGGTCGACGCGGCCGTGTACGAGGCCACCGTGCCCACGGCGAGCCTCGTCGACGTCGTCACCACCCAGCTCGTCCCGGCGTCGTGGTCAGCAGCGGGTTGAGCGCACCCGGTTCCCTCGGGGGGCGGTCGCAGGGGCGCCTGAAACGTGCCAGTATCGGCGGTCGCAGAGGGCCGATGCCGGGTGCCGACCGGCAGGACGCCCACGATGATCGAGGGGGTCCGCCGGCATGACCGTCGCCGTCGCTGCCTCCTGTGGTGTGTGCGCCGCGGCCCTGCCCGACGGTCGCGACGTCTGCCCGCGGTGCGGGTCGCGCGTGCAGCACCCGCAGGCCTCGATGCCCACCGTGCTCGCCGGCACCCTGCCCGCCGCGACCGGGTCGCGCGCTCTGGCCGCCGTGGTCGACGTCCTGCTGCTGCTCGTGGCGCTGTCCCCGCTGGTCGTCGGCCTGCTGGCGCCGGCCGGCGCGCGCGCCGCCCTCGTCGCCACGGGCGCGGTGCTCGTCGTCGGGCTCGCGCTCGCGATGTGGGCGACGCTGGCCCGCGCGGGCCAGACGCCGGGCAGCGCGCTGCTCGGCCTGCGGACCGTCGACGTCCTCACCGGGCTGCCGCCGGGCGCCGGCGTGGGGCTGCGCACCTGGCTGCGCGACACGGTGACGCTCGACGTGCGGGCGGGTCGGGACCCCCTGCACGACGTCGCCCCGGACGGGCCGGACGTCGCACCGCACGAGATCGCGCCGCGCGAGATCCGGCCGGCCGCACCGGCCGTCACCACCCGGGCCACCCGCGCCGCCCACCGCACCGCGGCTCCCGCCACGGGCCCGACCCCCGCACCGGAGCCCGAGCCCTCCCGCCGCGCCCGCCGCGCGGCCCAGCCGGCCACCGGCGCTCTCCCCGTCATCGACACCCCGTCGGCGCCCACGGCGAGCGGCATGCTCCTGGTCGCACCCGACGGCGCCCGCCTCGAGGTCACCGGTCTGACCCTGGTCGGCCGCAACCCGGAGCCGGCGCAGGGCGAGGTCGCCGACCAGCTGATCCCGCTGATCGACCTGACGCGCTCGGTCTCCAAGACGCACGCCTCGCTGCGCTGGGACGGCCGCACGCTCTGGGTGGCGGACCGCGGCTCGACCAACGGCACCTCGGTCTCCACGCACGGCGGCGCGCGCACGCTCCTGCCGCCCGGGGGCGAGGAGGCCCTGACGGCCGGCACGACGGTGCACTTCGGCGAGCAGGCGTTCGTCGTCGACGGGCCGGTGGGCGCGTGACGGCACCGCACCCGGCCATCGACGCCTCGGCGGGCACGGTGGTCGCCAGCGAGACCCGCGCCGAGATCGCCTACCTCAGCGCCGCACGCGCGGACCTGCTGGTCACGGCGTCAGCGGCGGGCCGCACGGTCGCGCTGGTGAGCGACGAGGTCACGCGGCTGACGTACCCGCTGCGCGAGGCCCTGCGAGACGCCGGGGGCCGGTGGGTGGTGCGCGGGATCGACGGGACTCTGCGCGACGGGATCGACGGGCGACGCCTGGAGTCGGTCGCGGACGCCGCCGACCGCTCGCCGCTGCAGCACGCCGACGACGTCGCGGTCCGGTTCCTGCGGCCCGTGCCGGCCGAGTCCGTGCAGCTGGTGATCTCGCAGTCCGTCCGGCACAAGGCCGCCGACACGACCCTGCTGGGGGCCACCGCGGAGCTCTTCGCCCGCGAGCTCACGGGCGCCGCGCCCAGCGGGTGGGGGCCGCACGAGCCCGCGGTGATCGCATGGGACCGCGCGCGTCTGACGGAGCTGGCCCGGGGGCGGATGCCGGACGAGACCGTGGTGATGGTCGCGGGGACGCCGGAGCGGCCCCTCGTCGGCACCCTGCGGGCCGCCCGCACCGAGAACGGCCTGGAGGAGACGACGCAGCTGCTGGTCGGCGTGGGCGAGCCGGGCAGCGCCCAGGCCCGGACCGCGATCGACTCGCTGCCGTCGGCGTTCGCCGCCCTGGCCGCGCACCAGATGCCACTGTTCGGGCTGGTCATGGGCCGGCACGGGCGGCGGGACCTCACGTTCCCGTCGGTGCTCGAGGGGCCGCCCGTGCCGCTCGGGCTCCTGCTCGGGCCGCCCGGGGTGCGCGAGCTGGGCCTGCCGGTCGAGGAGCTCGCGGCCCGGCTGGGTGCCCGGGTGGTGGGTCGGCCGCGCGTGCCGGGCCTGTACTTCCCGCTGGGCACCCTCGAGCGCGACGGGTGGCCCGCGCTGCAGGCGGTGCTCGACGCGATCGGGCACGACAACGTGCGGCGCGCGATGGGCGCCGGCGGACCCCTCGAGGAGGTGCTCGATGGCCCGCGACCCTGACGCGATCCTGCTGGAGTCGGTCAAGGTGCACCGGGTCCGGCTCCGGGCCGCGTTCCTGCACGGCGACCTGCGCGACCGCCGCACCACCAACGACAACGTGCGCCGGTTCGTCGGCAGCACGGTGGTCGCCGCCCTGCTCTGCGCGGGCTGCGCCGGCTACTCCTTCGTGCAGGCGCACAGCGGCTCGCTGCGCGGCGTCGGCAGCACCGTCACGCCCACGTCGACCGGGGGGACCCCGTGAGCACGTTCACCCGGCTGACGCTCGTCGGCTCCGCGCGCCGTGCCGAGGTCGTCGTGCCCTCCGACGAGGGCGTCGCGGCGATGCTCCCGCAGCTGCTCGAGCTGCTGGGCGAGGCCCCGCACCTCTCGCCGCAGGCCGTCGCCCTCGTGCGGGTCACCGGCGACCAGGTGGACCTCGCGCTGGACCCGGCCACCCAGGGCCTCGCCGACGGCGAGGTGCTGCGCGTCGTGCGCGCGGCGGCCGCACCCCCGCCGCCCGAGGTCGCGGACGTGACGGACGCGACGGCCGAGGAGCTGCGCTCCCGCGCGGGCCGCTGGACCGTGGGCACGCGGCAGGCCGTCGCCGCCACCGGCGCGGGGCTCGCGGTCGCGATCAGCGGGGTGGTCGCCGCCGGCCACGTGGACGCCGCGACGGGCGCGCTCACCGTCGGGCTGGCCGCCCTGGTCCTGCTCGCCGCGAGCGCCGGGCTGGGCCGCGCCGGGCGCCGGTACGCCGGCCTGGTGACCCTGGCGCTGGCGGTGGGCTGCGCGGTCCCGCTCGCGGTGCTGCTGGAGTCGGGCCCGCTCGAGAGCGTCCTCGCCGGGATCCTGCTCGCGTGGGTGGCGCTCGGCGCCGGGATCGGCGTCGGCCGACGGGACCGCGGCGCGCTCGCCGGTGCCGCCGCGGGTGCGCTGCTGACCGGGCTCCACCTGCTGCTCGTCGCGCTGATCCCGGCGCTCCACGCCGACACGGCCGTCGCCGTGGTCGCGGTCGTGGCGTGCGGGCTGCTGCCGTGGTGGGCCATGACCACGTCGGGCCTGACGGGCCTCGACGACGCCGCCCTCGACGGCGCAGCACCCCGGCGCACGCGCGTCCGGCTGACCCTGGACGAGGCGTACCGCGGCCTGACCTGGAGCGCGGTGGCCGTCGCCGCGGCGGTCGCGATCTCGTGCACGGGCCTGATCGCGTCCGGCGACGGCGCGGCGACGCTGCTCGCGGGGATCGTGCTGGCCGTCGTGGCCCTGCGGACGCGCAGCCTCCCGCTGAGCACGCAGGCCGTGGCGCTCTGGGTCGCCGTCGCGGTGCCGCTCACGGTCGGCGCCCTGGGGCCGTGGGGTGCCGACGAGCCGTGGACGGTCGTCGCGGTGACGTTGGGCGTCGCCCTGCTGGGCGCGGTCGTCGCCGGCTGGAACCCGTCCGGGCAGCAGCGCGCCCGCCTGCGCCGGTTCGGAGACCTGGCCGAGCTGGTGGGCGTGGTGGCCGTCCTGCCCGTCGCGCTCGGGGTGTTCGGTGTCTACGGCGACCTGCTGGGCACGTTCTGATGCAGGTCCGCGACGTGCTCCGGCTGGGGTTCGCCGGGTCGACGGCCGTGGCCCGTGACCTGGTCGCCGCCGACGAGGGGCTGCGCCGACCCGTCTCGACCAGCCGCCGGGTCGCCGTCGTGCAGGCCCACGGCGGAGCGGGCGCGACGACGACGACCGCGGGGGTCGCGTCCGTCCTCGCCGGTCGGCGGCCCGCCGGCGTGCTGGCGGTCGACGCCGCGCACGGGCCCGCGTCGCTCGCGGCCGCCTGCGGGATCGACGACCCCCTCGCCTGGTCGTCCGGTCGCGCCCGGACCACGGGCATCGCCCGAGCCGACCAGGCCCGCGGGGTGCTCCCCCGCACGCCCGCCGGCCTCGCGGTGCTGGGCGACGGGTCGGCGTCGGCACCCTGGCCGCCGCACCCGCGCACGTGGCGCGAGGTGGTGGACCCCGTCGGCCGGTTCTTCGACGTCGTGCTCACCGACTGGGGAACCCGCGGCAGCGACGAGCTCGAGGTGATCGCGGGCGACCACCACGTCGTCGCCGTCGTCGCCCGGGCCGACCGGGCCGATGCCGAGCGCGGCGTCGCCCTGGCCGCCCGGGTCGCCGCCGCCGAGCACCGCGCGCCCGCGGTGGTGCTCGTCCTCGTCGACGTCGGCGGGACCGGTGGCCCGTCGGACGTCCCTGCCCGCGCCGCGCTGCCGGGCGTGCTCGTGCAGACCGTGCCGCACGACGTGGCCCTCGGCGCCGGCACCTGGTCGCCCGGCACCAGCGTGCGAACGGCCTTCTCCACCCTCGGCGCCCAGCTGCTCGCGCTCGCTTGCGACCCGCACGCCGCCCTCACCGCGGGGGACGCGGCATGACGCGCACGCTGGTCCACCGCCCGGCCCGCGTGGTCCGGCCCCTCGCCTCGCCGCCGGACGTCCCGGTCGCCGCCCCGCCGCAGATGAACGACGCCGCCGGCGGTGCCGGGCTGCAGTCGCTGTTCCCGGTGGTGGGCGCGGTCGGGTCGATGACCATGATGCTGGTGCTGCGCGGCAACCCCCTGTTCGTGCTGGTCGGCGTGATGGTGCTGGTCGTGGCCCTGGTCGGCGGCGTCGGCATGGCGCTGAGCCACCGCGGGACGGCCTCACGGGGCCGACGGCTCCAGCGCGAGCGGTACCTGGACTACCTCGAGGGCCTGCGCGCGGACCTGCGGGAGGCCGAGCGCGACGCCCGGGACGCGGCGCGCACGGTGCACCCGGACCCGGTCGCGCTGGTCGACGTGGTGCGCGACCCGGAGCGCCGCTGGGAGCGCCGCCGGACGGACCCGGACTTCCTGGACCTGCGGGTCGGCTCCGGCGACCGGCCCTGGTTCGACCTCGTCGTGCCGCAGGACCCCAACCCCACGCAGCCGTTCGACGCGGCGATGGCGGCCGAGGCGGAGGCGGTGCGCGTCCGGCACTCGACCGTGCCGCAGATGCCGATCACCGTGGCGCTGGACCGGGTGGGCGAGGTCGCCGTCATCGGCCCCCGCGCCGCCGGGCTGGCCGTGATCCGCGCGCTGACCGTGCAGGCGACCGCCCTGCACGCCCCCGACGACCTGCAGCTCGCGGCGGCGTTCCCGGCCGACCGGGCGGACGACTGGGCGTGGCTGGGCGCCGTCCCGCACCTCGTCGACGACGCCCTGTTCGACGGCCCCGTGCCGGCCCGGCGGGTGGCGGCGGACCTCCCGGGGCTCGTGCGCGTCGTCGGCCCCGGCCTGGTGGACCGCGCGCAGGCCGCCGCCCGGGTGATGCGCGGCGGCTCCGGGGTCACCGCCGGCGCCGCGTACGAGTCGCGGCTGCTGGTGCTGGCGGACGGGCACGGAGACGTCGCCGGGGTGCTGCCACCGGTCGACGCGGCGCTCGGCCTGGCCGACCTCGGCGTCACCGTCGTGCACCTGCTGGCCGACCGCCTGCACGAGCCGTCGGACACCGCCCTGCGCCTCACGGTCGACGACGACGGCGCGGTGACCGTCGAGGACCTGCGCGCACCGGACCCGGTCCCGGTGACGGCGACGGTCGACGACGTGCCGGTCGCGCTGGCCACGGGCCTCCTGCGCGCGCTGGCCCCGCTGCGGCTGACCCTCGACTCGGTGGGCGGCGGCGGACCCGCGGCCGCGATCGGCACCGACGAGCTGCTGGGCGTCGCGGACGTCACCGCCATCGACGTGGGCCGCACCTGGGCGGCCCGCTCCACGCGCGACTTCCTGCGGGTCCCCATCGGCGTCGACGACACCGGCGCCGCGCTCCTGCTCGACCTCAAGGAGTCCGCGCAGCTGGGCATGGGCCCGCACGGGCTGTGCGTGGGTGCCACCGGCTCGGGCAAGTCGGAGATGCTGCGCACCCTGGTGGCCGCGCTGGCCATCACGCACCCGCCCGAGGACCTGTCGATGATCCTCGTCGACTACAAGGGCGGCGCCGCGTTCGCCCCCTTCGCGTCGCTGCCGCACGTCGCCGGGATCATCGACAACCTCGCCGACGACGCCGGGCTGACCGAGCGGGCGCGCGCGAGCATCGCCGGCGAGGTGGTCCGCCGCCAGCAGGTGCTGCGCGACGCCGGCAGCTCGCCGTCGATCACCCACTACCGCGAGCTGCGCACCCAGCAGCCCGACCTGCCCCCGCTGCCGCACCTGCTGCTGGTCATCGACGAGTTCGGCGAGCTGCTCACCGCCGACCCCGACTTCGTCGACCTGCTGCTCACCATCGGGCGCATCGGCCGGTCCATCGGCATGCACCTGCTGCTGTCCAGCCAGCGCATCGAGTCGGGCCGGCTGCGGGGTCTCGACACCTACCTGTCGTACCGGATCGGGCTGCGCACGTTCTCCGAGGCCGAGAGCACGGTCGTCCTGGACACGCCGGACGCGTTCCACCTGCCGGCGGTGCCGGGCTACGGGTACCTCAAGGTCGACACGACGGTCTACCAGCGGTTCCGCGCCGGGTACGTGTCCGGCCCGGTGCGCTCCGAGGCTGTCCCCGAGCCCGAGGTCGACGACGAGCTGCACCGGCCGCTCCTGCTGCCCGTGCACCACGGCGTGCTCGCCGCGAACGGTCTGGAGACGTCGGGCGCCGGCGAGGTCGAGCTGGTCCGGCCGTCGGTGGGCGCCTCGATGGTCGACGTGATCGTCGGGCAGCTGTCCGGCCTGGCGACGCCGACCCGGCCGGTGTGGCTGCCGCCGCTTCCGTCGCGCCTGCCGCTGGGCCGGGTGCTCGGCACGCAGCACGGACACCTCACGGTGCCGATGGGCCTGCGGGACGACCCGGCCAAGCAGCAGCAGGAGCCGTGGCTGCTGGACCTCACGCGGGCCGGCGGCCACGTCGCCATCATCGGCGCCCCGCAGACGGGCCGGACCACGCTGCTCTGGACGCTCGCGGCGGGCCTGGCCCTCACGCACACGCCCCGCCAGGTCGCGGTCTACGGCATGGACCTCGCCGGCGGTGGGCTCGCGCGCATCGAGGGGTTCCCGCACGTCGGCGGCGTCGCCACCCGCGCCAGCCGCGACCGGCTGCGGCGGCTGCTCGAGGAGCTGCACGGCATGCTCGCGCTGCGCGAGAAGGTGTTCGCGGACCACGGCATCGACTCCCTGGCCATGCTGCGCTCCGAGCACGCGGCCGGGCGCACACCCGAGCTGGCCGCCGCGGACGTCGTGCTGCTGGTCGACGGCGTCGGGGCCCTGCGCTCGGACTTCGAGGAGCTGGACGAGCCGTTCGCGGACCTGCTCGCCCGCGGCTCGGGCTTCGGGGTGCACGTCGTCGCGACGATGACCCGCTGGAACGAGCTGAGGATGGCCGCGCAGCCGCTGGTGGGCACCCGGATCGAGCTGCGGCTCAACGACCCGGCCGACTCCACCGTGGCGCGCAAGCTCGCGGCGACCCTGCGCGCCGACCAGCCGGGCCGCGTGCTCACCGACGACTCCGTGTTCGCGCAGGTGGCGCTCCCGCTGCTCGCCGACGGGGACGTCGACGAGGTCGGTGCGGCGCTGCAGGCGCTGGCCGCCGGCACCGCGCAGCAGTGGGCCGGCCCGGCCGCTCCCCCCATCCGGCAGCTCCCCGACGACCTCGACCCCGCCGAGCTGCCGGACGCGCTCGACGAGCCCGACCTGGTGCCCGTGGGCCTGCGCCAGGACACCATGACGCCGTTCCTGCTCGACCTGGCCGGCCGCGACCAGCACCTGCTGGTGCTCGGCGACCCGCGGTGCGGCAAGACCACGCTCCTGCGCACGATCGTCGCCGGCCTGGTCGAGCGGGCCACCCCCGACGAGCTCGTGGTCGCCCTGTTCGACCCCCGCGGCGGCCTGGCGGACCTCTGCCCCGAGGAGTACCTGGGCGGCCGGGCCACCAGCGGCCCGCTCGCGCTGCAGCTGTCGACGGCGGTCGCCGCGGAGCTGGCCAAGCGGACCGACGGCGCGACCAGCGGACCGCGGATCGTCGTCGTGGTCGACGACTACGACATCCTCGCCTCGGGCGGCACCGACCCCCTGCGGCCCCTGCTCGCGCACCTGCCGGCCGCCCGTGACCTGCGCCTGCACGTGCTGCTCACGCGCCCGGTCGCCGGGGCGTCCCGCGCGCTGTACGACCCGGTGCTCCAGGCCCTGCGGGACACGGGCGGCAGCGGGCTGCTCATGGCCGGCGAGCGCTCCGAGGGCCAGGTCTTCCCCGGCACGTACGCCGAGCAGCTCCCCGCCGGCCGCGGGCGCCTGCTCCGTCGCGGCGAGCGGCCCACCCTCGTCCAGGTCGCACACACCCCGGAGGTGCTCGGTGCCCCGTGAGATCGTCGTGCTCAGCCCGACCCCGCCCGACGCCCGCGCCCTGATCGAGGCCGGCGCGGCCGTCGACCCCGGGCTCGGGCTGCGGACGCTGAACGGCGGCGCGGTGCACCAGGTGGTCCGGTCCGACGACGGTGACGGCCGCGCGGTGCTGAGCCTGCACCAGCCGCTGCAGGTGGAGAACATCGCCGAGATCCGCCGGCTGCTGCCCGGCGTCCACCCGCTGCCGGCGTGGGCGACCGACGGCCGGCCGCTGTGGTGGGTCGAGGCGCTGGTCCCGTGGACGGTCGACGACTCCCGCACCGGGCTGGCGATCGTGCAGGAGATGACGGCCCGCCTGGGTGGCCTCTGCGTGGTCCAGGACGGCGAATGACCCTCGACCTGCTGGCCCCCGAGGCCCACCGCTGGCTGACCGGCCCCGTGCCCGACGGCACGCGCGTGGTCGTCGCCGGCGTGGCCGGGGGCGTCGGCACGACGACCGTGGCGGCGCTGGTCTGGCGCGCGCTCGACGCCGCCGCGCCCGGCCGCTACGGCCTGCTCGACCACTCGGGCGGCACCCTCCACGCCCGCGCGGGCTCCTCGCGCACCGGCGGCCCCGTGGTCGTGCACGACCTGGGACCGCACGCGCTCGCCGCCGACAGCCCGGCCCTCGAGGACCCGTCCGCGGTCGTCGTCGTGGTCTGCGCGAGCCACTCGGCAGGGCTGGCGGCGGCGACCCGGGCGCTCGAGGCGCTGGCTCCCCGGTCGCCCGGCCTGGACCGACGCGCGCTCGTCGTGCCGGTCGCCGTCTCCGGGCCGGGGCTCGCCGCGCGCGAGCACCCGGCGAACGTGCTGGCCCTCCCCCGCAGCCGCGCGCTCGCCGCCGGCGGGGTCCTCCCCGCTCCCGACCGCGACGCGCGTGCCACCCGGGCCGCCGGCGTGGTCGCCGCCGAGGTGGTCCGCCGCGCCCGCTGGGTCGCGACCCTCTGATGACCGGGTCCGGCGTGCCGACGACGCCGGACGACGTCGTGCGCGCCGCCGCGAGCGCGACCGACCTGGCCGCGCTCGACGCCGTCGTGCCCACCTGCCGCGCGTGCCCGCGGCTGGTCGCCTGGCGGGAGCGGGTCGGCGTCGAGAAGCGGGCGGCCTTCCGCGACGAGACGTACTGGGCGCGCCCGGTGCCGGGGTTCGGCGACCCCCACGCGCGGGTGCTCGTCGTCGGCCTCGCCCCGGCCGCGCACGGCGCCAACCGCACCGGCCGCATGTTCACGGGCGACCGCTCGGGCGACTTCCTGTTCGCGGCCATGCACCGCACCGGCTTCGCCAACCAGCCCACGTCGACCGCCCGCGACGACGGCCTCGTGCTCACGGACATCCGGGTGACGGCCCCGGTGCGCTGCGCCCCGCCGGCCAACGACCCGACCCCGCAGGAGCGCCGCACGTGCGGCCCGTTCCTGGGCCGGGAGCTGGCGCTGGTCCGGCCAGCGGTCGTGGTGGTGCTCGGGGCGTTCGGGTGGCAGGCGCTGCTGACCACGCTGGCCGAGCAGGGCTGGGCGGTCCCGCGCCCGCGGCCGACGTTCGGCCACGGGGTCGAGCTCGTGCTGTCCGGTCCCGACGGCGCCGAGCTCGTCGTGCTCGGCTGCTTCCACGTCAGCCAGCAGAACACCTTCACCGGCCGGCTCACCCCGGCGATGCTCGATGCGGTGCTGCTCCGCGCGCGCGATGTCGGAGGCCGCGGCTAGCGTCGGTCGGCATGGACATCGAGTTCGTCGCGGGCTTCGGACCCATCACGCGGGACGGCGGCGCCGCGCGCGCGTTCTGGGGGGACGGCCTGGGGATCACGCTGGAGGAGCCCGCGCCGGGGTACCTCACCAACGACGACCTCGCGGGCGTCCGGGCGTTCGCGCTCTGGCCGCTCGCGCAGGCCGCAGAGTCGACGTTCGGCAGCCCGGACTGGCCCGCGGACGTCCCGACGCCGCAGGCGTGGATCGAGTTCGACCTCGCGTCGGTGCAGGCGGTGGCCGCCGGGGTCGCCGAGCTGCTGGCCAAGGGCCACCGGCTGCTCAAGGAGACCACCGAGGAGCCCTGGGGGCAGACCACCGCGCGGCTGCAGAGTCCCGAGGGCCTCCTGGTCGGCCTGACGTACACGCCCTGGATGCACGAGGGCTCAGGCGCGTAGGGCCCGCCAGAGCCCGTCGGCCGCGAGCTCGACCATCTCGTCCAGCGGCGCCCCGTCCAGCAGGTCGCCGGCGGCCAGCGCGGCGAGCCCGTGCACGGTCGCGAACGCGAGCTGAGCCAGTCGCACGGGGTCGCCGGTCCGGATCTCGCCGGCCGCCTGCCCCTCGACCACCAGCGCGACCGCCACCGCGAGGCTCCCGTGCCCCGCCTGGACCAGCTGGTCGGGCGCCTCCGACGAGTGCTTGTGCGCGTACATGAGCCCGAGCAGCGGCGCGTGCGCCGTCGCGAACTCCACGTACGCGGACCCCACCCTCAGGAACCGGTCGCGCAGCGGTGCGTCCCCCGACGCGGCGGCGTGCATCGCGCCGTTCAGCCGCTCGAACCCGTCGATCGCGAGCGCGTCGAGGAGTGCCTGCCGGTCCCGGAAGTGCCGCGCAGGTGCCGCGTGGCTGACGCCGATGTCGCGGGCGAGGGCGCGCAGCGAGAGGGCGTCGACGCCGTCGGTGGCCAGGGTCCTCTCGGCGCGGTCCAGCAGCTCGGCCCGCAGGTTGCCGTGGTGGTAGGTCCGCTGAGCAGGGGGCACGACGACGTCGGCGGCGGGGTGCATGCGAGCATCCTAACCAGATGTTGTCGTTGACAACAATGATGACAGCGCCTACTTTGGCTCGCATGGATCACCACGGCACCACCGCCCTCGTCACCGGCGCCAGCTCGGGCCTGGGCGCCGAGTTCGCCCACCAGCTCGCCGCCCGCGGCGCCGACCTCGTGCTGGTGGCCCGCCGCGCCGACCGCCTCGAGGACCTGGCCACCAGGATCCGCGCGCAGCACGGCGTGCAGGTCCGCGTGCTCCCGGCCGACCTCACGGCGCCGGGCGCGGCCGGCAAGCTGCGGGCCGAGCTCGACGGCGTGCACGTCGACACCCTGGTCAACAACGCCGGCTTCGGGCACTTCGGCGACCTCGCCGACACCGACCCCACCATCGGCGCGGACTTGGTCCAGCTCAACGTCGCCGCGCTGGTCGACCTCACACGCGAGTTCCTGCCGGACCTACTCGCGGGCCGGGGCGCGCTGGTCAACGTCGCGAGCACGGCGGCGTACCAGCCGACCCCGCACCTGGCCGTCTACGGCGCGACGAAGGCGTTCGTGCTCTCGTTCACCGAGGCACTGAGTGCCGAGCTGCGCCCGTCCGGCCTGCGCGTCCTCGCACTCTCGCCCGGCGCCACCCGGACGGAGTTCTTCGACGTCGCCGGTCGTGACGCGCAGCTCGGCCGGATGCAGGAGGCCGCCGACGTGGTCGGGCTGGCGATGCGCGCCCTGGACCGCCGGCGGACCCCGGCGAGCGTGGTGTCCGGCCGCACCAACCGGCTGACGGCGACGTTCGCCCGGATCTCCCCGCGCCGGGTGACCCTCGCGGTCAGCGACCGGCTGATGCGCGCATGACTTCTTTCTTCACCGAGTGAAGAAAGTGTCGTACGCTCCCTCCCGTGAGCGATGACGCGACGCGGCTCGACTACGTGGCCGGCATGACGTGGGGCTGGACGGGCGTGCGCGGCACGTGGGGCGGCCCCGACGCGGAGCGGTCCATGGACCTCATGGTCGAGCGCCTCGGCGTGACCTGGACCGCGATCACCTTCGGCGCCCTGCAGGACACCGCCCAGTCGACCGAGATCCACTTCCGCGACGAGCCGACGGTCACCGACGACGAGGTCCGGTGGGCCGTCCGGGCCGCCAAGCAGCGCGGCCTCAAGGTCTGCCTCAAGCCCGTGGTCAACGTCCGCAACGGCACGTGGCGGGCCCACATCAACTTCTTCGACGTCGACGTGCCGCCGGAGCCCACCTGGTCCCAGTGGTTCACCGCCTACACCGAGTTCATCGTCCACCACGCCCGGATCGCGGCCGACGAGGGCGCCGAGATGCTCTGCATCGGCTGCGAGATGGTGCAGTCGGACCGCCGCGAGGCCGAGTGGCGCGCGCTGGTCGCGCAGGTCCGCGCGGTCTACCCCGGGCTGGTCACCTACAACTGCGACAAGTACCAGGAGGACCACGTCGGCTGGTGGGACGCGGTCGACGTCATCTCGTCCTCGGGCTACTACCCGGAGCACGACTGGGAGAACCAGCTGGACCGGATCGAGCCCGTGGTCGCCGCGCACGGCAAGCCGTTCTTCTTCATGGAGGCGGGCTGCCCGAGCCGCGTCGGCTCCCCCGCGCTGCCCAACGACTGGGCCCTCGAGGGCGCACCCAGCGAACAGGCCCAGGTCGACTGGTACCGGGCGGCGTTCTCGGCGTGCGCGCGGCGCGACTGGGTCCGCGGCTTCATGCTCTGGGACTGGCCGGCCCGGCTCTACGACGAGACCGCGGCGCCGGCGGACGACGACTACTGCATGTTCGGCAAGGCCGCCGAGGGTGTCGTCCGCGCCGCCTACGCCGAGGCGTTGACCAGGTAGAGGATCCCGAAGAGCGAGCCCAGCACGCCACCGACGATCGCGAACCACGCTCGGCCCGACCCGTGCCCGCCGGTACGGGCACGCCGCAGCGCGAGCACCCCGAGCCCGATCGCCACCGGTCCGAGGACCCAGATGGCCAGCGCCGCCAGGCCCAGGTAGCCGGCCAGGATCGACTCCCACGACCGGCCGACGGGGATCAACCAGTGCAGGGTGTGGTTCGGCCCGTTGTCACCGGCGTCGCCCGCGGGAGCTGGCGGCCAGGAGGCCGTCAGCACGGTGCCCGGGGCGGGCGGCAGGGGGACGGTGTGCGGGGTCCACCCGGCGCCGTCGAACCACCGCAGGACCCCGGGGGTCGCGCGGTCGTCGTACCAGCCGGGAGGCGTGGTCACTTGACCGAGACCGTCTTGGCCAGCTTGTCGGCGAACGTCTGGCGCTTCGCGTCCCACAGCGGGAACCAGAAGCCGAGGCCCAGGACCCAGCAGTCGAACCAGTGGGCGAGGTCGCGCAGCAGCGCCCGCCACACGCCGACGTGCTCGCCCGTCGACTCCAGCACCAGCTGCAGGCCGACGACCTTCTTGCCCCACGACTGCCCGGTCCTTGCCTGCCGGAAGCCGCGGTTCCACACCCACAGGCCCAGCGAGATCGCGATGCCGATCACCAGCGCCGCCAGACCGGTGGACGACATCTGGCTCGTCACGTTGCCGGACAGGTCGTACCCCGACGTCGACGTGGCGGAGTTGATGGCCGAGCCGGTCCAGTACGGGATGAGCGAGAGCAGGTCGAGCAGGAACGCACCGACCCGCAGACCCCAGTGGGCGTAGGTGGGCGCGACACCGAAGGGCGCGGGCGTGTAGCCGTACGCCGGCGCGCCGTACTGCGGGGCGCCGTACTGCGGGGTGCCGTACTGCGGGGCCGCGGGGTAGCCGTACTGCGGCGCAGCCGCCGGGTAGCCGTCCTGGGGCGCTGCCGCGCCGTACGGAGCGAAGTTCGGGTGCCCCTGGGCCGGCGGGTAGGCAGCCTGCGGGGCCGCCGGGTAGGCCGGCTGCGGAGCGGGCGCGGTGTAGGGCCCGGGCTGCCATCCGGCCGCGCCGGGCTGCTGGTACGGGTCCTGGTTGCTCACGACACTCCTGGGGCTCGGGTCGGGCAGCCCCCGCGGGCCGCGCGCTGCAGAGGTCATCGACACATCACCCGCGCCCATTGAGGCTGTCGGGGGCCCGTGAGGGCGCGTCACCCGGTCGGCCCTAGGCGGGTGCCCGCATCTCGTCGGCGATCACGGCGAGGTAGCGCTCCGCGCCCCGGGTGAACGCGTACCTGGTCGCGGAGCGCTTCCGCTCGTGCACGGGGACGCGCACCCGGCTGCTCAGGCGGGCACCCCCGGGTGCGGGGTCGACGCAGACCTCCCGTTCCCACGCGTGCTCGGCGACGGCCGACAGCCCGCGGAACACGATCGACCGGCCGGGCGTGCGCCCGACGACCTGCTGGAACGTCGCCATCCGCCCTCCGGCGGCGGTCTCCTGGATCACGCAGACCAGCTCGCCCACCTCGCCCCGACGCGACCCGGGCACGGTGAAGCTGACCGCGGTCGGGTCGTTCGTCTCGAGCGCGACAGCCGCCGCGTCGCCCACCACCGCCCAGGCAGCCTGCGGCGAGTGCCGGACGTCGAGGGCGGCGGTGACCTCGAGGTCGACCAACGTGCTCGCGTCACCGCACCGCGGCTCGTACGTCGTGACAGGGTGCGACAGGGCCTCGCCCGCCAGGAGCGCCACGCAGCGCCCGACGTGCTCGGCCAGGCCTGCGCGGATCGCGTCGGCGCTCTCGGGGTGCGTGTCGGCGGTGACCTCCCAGGTCAGCAGGCCGTCCGCGACGGTGACCGCGTCGACGCGCTCATGCGTGTCGCTCAGGGAGCGCACGACGAGCCGCAGGCCCTCCACCCGCTCCTCGGTCTGCGAGAGGAAGCCCCGCCAGGCGCCGTCCGAGAGCCGCACCACGACGCACCCGATCTCGCCCACCTCGTCGCGCGGTGTGCCCGGCACCGTGAACGACCGGACGTGCTGCGGGCCGAGCAGCTCGCGATCGTTGGCGGGGTCGGTGACGAACGCCCAGAGCTCCGCCGCGGAGTGGGGCACCGCGACCTGCTCCCGAACGTGGACGGTGATCACAGGTCGGCGCTCGTGAGCCCGCGCCGCGCGCTGCCCCCGCCACCGCTCGACCGCGGCGCGGCCGCCGAACCACTGCCGCTCGATCCACCCGTTCACCAGGACTGTGTCGGCCCGGCGGGGCGCCTACTTGAGCAGGTCCACGTGCAGGCCGACGCCGGCGGCTGCAGTGCCGATGGTGACGTCGAACAGCGCGGCGTAGTCGCCGGCCACGCGGTGCAGGTGGCCGAACAGCTCCACCGAGATCGCGCCGACCAGCGACGTGAAGAGCGTCGCGGAGCGCGCCGCCACGCGCACCAGCTCGACCGGGACCGCGTCGGGGTCGTCCCACCCGGCGTAGCCGTACACCTCGGGTGCGATCCGGCCGGCGGGGTCGAAGTCCGGGCCGGTGGGGTCGAGCTGCCCGCGGTGGTACGCCTCCATGAGCAGACCGACGATGACGCCCCACATCCGCAGGGCCGACCGCACGGTGTCGTCGGGCGCCCGGTACCCGCGCACGGGCGTGCCGTAGATGAGCTCGAACGAGTAGGGCTGGTCCAGCGCCCACCGTCGGACGGCCCGGGCGACCTCGAGCCACACCTGCGCGGGGTCCGACCCGGCCGCGCGGGCCGCCGCGGCTGCGGACTCGGCGACCTCCCCGACGGCGTCGTAGGCCTCGACGATGAGCAGCGTGAGCAGGGCGTCCCGGGACGGGACGTAGCGGTAGACCGCCGACGACGCCATGCCGAGGTCCCGGGCGATCGCGCGCAGGCTCAGGCCCGCCGACCCCTCGGCCTCGAGCCGGGCGCGGGCAGCGGCGAGCAGCTCGGCCATCACCTCGGCGCGCGCGCGCTCACGGGCCGAGGCGGGGACGCGGGGGGCTTCGATCTGCTCGGTCACGACGTCAGTGTGCCGTCTCGGGACACGTTCCGCGAGCACCGATCACCACAGAGAGCAGCGCTCTTGCTTTCGGGTCGGAGTAGTGCGAGCATTGCTCACAACAGAGAGCACCGCTCTCGTTCTGGACCAAGGAGCCTCGCCATGACCCGTCACGTGATCCTCGGCAAGGGTGCGGTCGGCACCACGCTCGCCCGGCAGCTCGCCGCCGAGGGTGCGGACGTCCTCGTGCTCAGCCGCTCGGGCGGGACCTCCGGAGGCGGGATCACGCACGCGGCCCTCGACGCCACCGACGTCGACGCCCTCACCGCGGCCACCCGCGGGGCCGACGTCCTCTACAACTGCGCCAACCCCGCCTACCACCGCTGGGCCACGGACTGGCCGCCGCTGTGGACCTCGCTGCTCGACACCGCCGCCCGCACCGGCGCGGTGCTGGTCAGCGCCGGCAACCTCTACGGCTACGCGACGGACGGCGCGGTGATGCGCGAGGACTCGCCGCTGCGCGCCACCGACACCAAGGGCGCGGTCCGCGCGCAGATGTGGCGCGAGGCGGTGCGCCGGCACGACGCCGGGGAGCTCCGGGTGACGGAGGTGCGCGGCGCCGACTACCTCGGACCGCTGGCCGACGCCCAGGCGCACGCGGGTCCCCGGTTCGTCGAACCCCTGCGCGCCGGCAAGGTCGTGCGCCCGGTCGTCGCGGTGGACCAGCCGCACAGCTGGACGTACCTGCCCGACTTCGGCCGCGCGCTCGCCGCCGCCGGGAGCACGCCGGCCGCATGGGGCCGGGGCTGGCACGTGCCGACGGCCGAGCCGCTGACGTTCGCGGAGCTGGGCGCCCGGATCGCTGCCGCCGCAGGCGCACCGGCCCCCCGGATCCGGCCGGTGCCTGCGCCCGTGGTCCGCGCGATGGGCGTCGCCTCGCCGATGCTGCGCGAGGTCGCGGCCGTCGCCGAGCACTTCTCCCGGCCCTACGTCATGGACACCGCGGCGTCCTCGCGCGTGCTGGGGTTCGTCGCGACGCCGTGGGACCGGGCCGTCGCCGAGACGCTCGGCCGGACCGCTGTCGGAGGCCGGGCGTAGCGTCGGGCGTCATGAAGTTCGGTGTCACCGCGACGTGCGGGTCCGCAGCCCAGTCGATCGAGATGGCCGTCGCGGCGGAGGAGGCCGGCTGGGACGGATTCTTCGCCTGGGACGGCATCAGCGTCGGGCCCATGGACACGTTCGACCCCTGGACCATCCTCGGCGCCGCGGCCGTCCGGACCACCCGCGTCACGCTCGGCGCCATGGTGTTCTCGCTGCCGCGGCGCAAGCCGTGGGAGGTCGCGCGGCAGGCGCTGACGGTCGACCAGCTCTCGGGCGGCCGGCTCGTGCTGCCCGTGGGCCTGGGCGCGACGGACGACGGGGCCTACAGCCGGGTGTCGGGCGAGCACGTCGCCGCCAAGGACCGGGCAGCGCTCCTCGACGACGGCCTCGCGATCCTCGACCTCGCCTGGACCGGGGAACCGTTCAGCTATGCGGGCGCGTTCCACCAGGTCACCGATCTCGTGTTCCAGCCGCGTCCCGTGCGCGGGCGGATCCCGGTCTGGGTGATCGGCGCCTGGAACGCACCGCGGTCGATGCGCCGGGCGGCCGGACGGGACGGCATCCTGCCCACCCGACGCGAGGACGGGTTCAACCCCCTCACGCCGGCCGAGCTGGCGGACGTCGTCGCCTGGGTCACCGAGCAGCGCGGCGCGGACGGACCGATCGACGTGGTCGTCGAGGGCGTGCTGCCGGACGACCCGGCGGCCGCTCGGGAGAAGGTCGCCGCCCTCGAGGCGGTCGGGGTGACCTGGTGGATCGACTCGAACTGGGACTTCGACACGGTCGACCCGGACTCGTTGCTGGAGCGGATCCGCCGGGGCCCGGTGCCTGCGTGAGCGTGAGCGTCGCGGACTGCGAGCGCGTGCAGACCAGCTGGTTCCAGCTGCGCGCGCGGGCGCAGGGCAGCGACGCGTGGGAGGACTCGGGCCTGGTGTGGGCCAATGGCGACCTCATGTTCCCGCAGGTCATCGACCCGGCGGCCCTCGCCCGCGGCGTCGAGCGGGCTCGGGCGGAGCACCTCCCGATCGTCGGCGCGTGGCTCGGGCTCGACGTGGACGCCGGGCCGCTGGCCGCCGCGGGGTTCGAGCGCGGCTGGTCGCCGTGGTGGATGGCCGGGCCGATCCCCGACGGGCTCGCCACCGACCCCCGCGTGAGGCTCCGGGAGGACGGGGACGAGCGCGCGATGGCCCGGCTGCGACCGCCCCGGGCCTGGTACGCGGAGGCGCACGAGGACGGTCGGACGACGGGCCAGGCGTGGTCGCACCTCGTCGGCAACCTGGCCGGGGTGTTCGACGTGACCGTGCAGGAGCCGTCCCGGCGACGCGGCCTGGGCACCGGGTTGATGCAGGCGGTGTGCGCGGCCGCGGCGTCGCACGGGGCGCAGCACGTGGTGCTCAACTCCACGCCCGCGGGGCTCCCGCTCTACCTCCGGTGCGGTCTGCGGCGGATCGGCACGGGCATCACGTGGTGGCTGCATCTGCCGACGTGACGTGCGGGCCGCGCCAGTACGTCACACTTGGGCATAGAGGCGAAGGAGCACTCATGCTGACATGCCCGGTCTGTCGATCCGGAGAGCTCGAACTCGTCGAACGGCTGGCGGACGATCGCCGCACCGTCCGCTGCACGGCCTGCAACCACCAGTGGACCCGCGGGGAGGCGAAGACGTCGGCTCCCCTGCCCTCGTCGTCGGCCGACCTGCAGGCCAGCTTCCCGGACCGCGACGCGGTCGACCCGGCGCGCCTGGAGCGTGTCGCGAAGCTGGCGGCGGAGTTCGCGCCCACCGAGCCGGGACCGGACTGGTCCCACTACCAGCAGGTGTTCAGCCGCGAGGAGATCACGAACTGTGAGCCGCGAGACCTCAAGGCGTTCGTCAACGACACCCCCGGTGCGACCAACGCCACGACGGCGTCGTTCAACCGGGCGTGGGCGTCGATGGGCGAGCACGAGGCGTCGGCCCGCACGCGCAACACCATCCGGTACCTGCTCTACGGGCCCGAGACGGTGCCCCTGCCCGACCGGCTGACCCGCCTGATCCTGGGCCAGGGCGGCCTCGGGATGACCGGCTTCAAGGAGCCGGCGCTCACCCGCGTCCTGTGCGCGATGTCGCCGGACGTGTACCTGCCGGTCTCGACCTACGGCGCCGCGCGCGGCGGCAAGCGCGAGATCGCCAAGCGGGTCTACGGGCTGACGCTGCCCGAGGTGGCCAAGGAGCAGTTCACCATCGGTCGCCTGGCGCTGTGGAGCAACGAGCTGCTGGTCGACCTGGCCGGCGACGACTTCGACAACCTGACCCAGGCCGCCGCGTTCCTCACGACCGTCAAGGTCTAGCTCACTCGTCGTGGGGCCGGGCGAGCTCGTCGCGCAGGGTGGCGATGACGTCCGGCCCCAGCTCGAACCCCTGCGTGCTGCCCGGGTTGACCACGATGCCCACGTCCGCGGGCATCCGCAGCAGGACCTCGCGGACCGGCATGGTGATGGCGTCGCCGCCGATCCTGCCCTCGTCCTTGAACCGCTGCACCGACGAGAACGCGACGAGATGGTGCACGCCGTCGCGGTGCACGATCGCGGGGATGAACCCCTCGAAGTGCTCGCCGACCGGTCCGCCGCTGGGCACCGCGAGCTGCTCGTACTCGAACCGCGTCAGCAGCTTGGCGCCGTCGATGGTGCCGGGCGCGGCCGTGCGGAGCGCCTGGTCCAGGTCCTTCATGTGCGAGCTCCCTCGTCGTTGCGGGCGAGGTTCACGCTACCTGCGGATCACCCGACCGCGAGCCGGAACAGGCTGGGTGTCACGACCTCGAGCCGGCGCACCTCGAACCCCGTGCGCCGGCCGACCACGTGCCGCGACCAGGCGTGCGCTCGGCACACCTCCTCGCTCGACCACACCTGCCCGTTGGGCCAGCCCGGGGTGTCCAGCCGGACGCCCATGACCTCCCCCATCACCATGACCCAGCGCTGGTCCGGGCCGTCGTCGGGCAGCGCCCCGATCGGGTGGGCGACCGCCCAGACCGTCGAGCCGACCTCGGGCTGGTGGTGGTCAGCGGCGTCGTACAGCCGGTCCGCGGTGGCGAGCGTGGTGGCCATGGTCGGTCCTCTCTCGTCGTCGGGCCCATCTCACGCGTCCGACGTGGCGAGGACGTGACGCAGACCCGACGCGGGGATGACGATCCGGCCGCTACTCCATCGGCGGCGGCCCACCCTGCGCATTGACCTTCCGCGGCAGCACGAAGACGAGCGCGAACGCGACGATCGACAGCGCGGCGCTCACCGCCATGGCGTGCGCGGCGCTGTCGACGAACGCCTGCGGGGCCCCGGCGGGGCTGGTGATGTGCAGGGTGCCGAACAGGACGCTGCCGATGACCGCGATGCCGATGGCGGAGCCGACGCGCTGCATCACGCTGATCACGCCGCTGGCCGAGCCGGCCTCCGACCGGTCGACCGTCGCCACGATGAACTGGACGTTCGGCGCGATGAACAGCCCGCTGCCGATGCCCGCGACGAGCAGCGGCACCAGCAGGTCCCAGTTGGCCAGGTCGGCGGCGGGCTCGATCCGGAGCACCAGCCACACCCAGACCAGCCCGACGCAGACCATCGCGGTGCCGACGATGAGCACGGTGCGGCCCAGCCGCTGCGACAGCCGGTTGCTCTGCGACGCCCCGATGATGCTGCCGATGGCGAACGGCACCCCGACCACGCCGGACTCCAGCGCCGTGTGCCCCAGACCCGCCTGCCAGAGCAGCGAGATGGTGAAGAAGATGCTGGTGAACGCCGCGAAGTAGACCAGCGCGAGGATCGTCCCGCCGGTGAACTGAGGATGCGAGAAGAGGTGCGGCGGCACCATCGGGTTCTTGTCGACGATCCGCAGCTCCCACAGCGCGAACGCGACGATCAGCAGCACCCCCGCCGCCAGCGTGATGAACGTCCACGCCGGCCAGCCCTTGTCCTGCCCCTCGATCAGCGGCACCAGCAGCGCCACCAGCCCGGCCGTCAGCAGCACGAGCCCGACGAAGTCGTACCCCGGCTTCGCCTGCCCCTCGGACCCGGCGGGCAGGATCTTCGCCGCAGCGATCAGCGCGATGATCCCGATCGGGATGTTGACCCAGAACACGAGCCGCCAGCCGTTCTCGTCGCCGAACGCCTGGATGATCAACCCACCGAGGATCGGCCCCAGCGCCGTCGAGACCCCGATGACCGACCCCATGATCGCGAACGCCTTGCCCCGCACCGGCCCCGGGAACAGCAGCTGGATCATCGCCGTCACACCGGGCACGAACATGCCGCCGGCCAGGCCCTGGACCACCCGCGCGACGATCAGCTGCAGACTGGTCTGCGCCAGCCCGCAGAACAGGCTCGCGACCGTGAACAGCAGCAGGCCCGTGAAGAAGACCCACTTGTGCCCGATGCGGTCACCGACCCGGCCCGCCGGGATCAGCGCGATGCCGAACGCCAGGGCGTAGCCGCTGATGATCCAGCTCAGCGTCGCCTCGTTCGCGTCGAGGCTGAGCCGGATGGTCGGGAGCGCGACGTTGACGATCGTCGTGTCCAGCAGGGCCATGAACATGCCGGCCATGAGGACGATGAGCGCGTTCCACGCGCTGCGCGGCACGGTGGGGGGTTGGTAGGCGGGCTTGGTCTCGGTCATCGGACATGAACCCTTCGGGCCGCCGGATCCGCCGGAACTGCTGCCGTTCGATCATGGCAGCGACCGGGGACACCCGCTCAGGGGGCGGCCCTCCGTCGTGACGCCCGGAGATGAGTCCTAGACGACACCGACCCACAGTCCATCGCGTGCACGAGTCATTGCCACATAGAGCTCTCGCAGCCTGTACTCACGACGCTCGCGTTCGGCATCACTGACCGGAGCTTCGGACTCTGCAAACCATGCCGCCTGAACGTCGGCGACGAGAACCTGCTTGAACTCCAAGCCCTTGGCGCGCTTCACGGTGCCGACCTTGACGGCGTCAATCGGCACGCCGTTGTACTCGTCCAGCGGGACGACCGGGATGCCGGCCTTCCTCAGAGCCTGGGTCGCCTGTTGAACGCCGTAGCGGCCCAGGGCGAGCACTCCGACGTCGCCGTAGCCCGTTCCGACCTCGCGCACGACCTCGTGAACTCGCTGCACGAGCCGTTGCGTTCTGTCTGCGCCGTTGCCACACCGGACGTACTCGGGCTTCGCTCCACGCCGCGCTACCTGGACCGGGCGATCTCCGCGGGCAGTCGAACCTTCGATGTCGGCGTATTCGTCGTCGGCCACCATCAGCGACGCGAACTCCAGAATCTCTGCCGTGTTGCGGTAATTGACGTCGAGCACCGTGCCCCGACCCGCGACGGACACTCCGGCCTCAGCGAGGGTGAATCCCCCCGGATAAATCGTCTGCTGGCCGTCGCCGACGAGAGTGAGGCCATCGGGGGTGTCACCGACCAACCCGTGGAGGAGTCGAATCATCGCGCAAGAGAGGTCTTGCGCCTCGTCCACGACGACGGCTGTGTATCGACCGGACAGTGGCGAGCGCCGGAGCTCCGCCTCAGCCAGCAGGATCTGATCGGCGTAGTCATGAACCCCGCGCGTGGCGAGCTCCGCTTCGTATGCCTCGTAGAGCTGCCACACCAAGCGACGCTGGACAGTGCCCAGTCGATGGCGCCGTCCGGCTCGAGGGAGATCCGCATACTGGTCGAACTCGGTCAGGCCACGCCCCTTGAGCACGTGCTGAATCTCGTCGTGCCAGTAGTGGCGACCCACCCGACCCGAGTCCAGCGGCGAACCCTTGCCGACCCGATCCCACGCGCTTTCCCATGCCTCGTCGACCTTTGCGGGCAACGTGCGGAACCGCACCCCGCGCTCATCGAGGATCATTCGCGTGAACTCGTGGATCCCCACGAAATCGACGCGGTCGACGACGTCGGGAGCCATGCGACCAAGTAAATTGCCTAGGACTCGGGGAAGGGTCCTGACGTACGTGGTGACCAGCACTCGACCCGGCCGGGTGCGCGCAAGGTATGCCGCGCGATGCAGGCCGACGACTGTCTTGCCCGTTCCGGCGGCGCCTCGAATGCGGGCTGGTCCACTGAACGAACGTCGAACAACCTTGGCCTGCGCGGGATGTAGGAACGACATCCACTCTTCGATCGGCGCCGCCATGAGGCCGTCGAGCATTGCCTCCTGGACCTCGGCATCCGAAATCAACATGTCCTGCACACCTACGCCATCCGGCGCCTGCGCAGGAAGCACAGGCTCGGGAATGCGGGTGTTGACAGGCGGCGGCGCACTCAGCTGGTGGAAGAAGGTCAGCGCTCGCGCCAACACTGTGTCGATCTGGGTTGGAGTCAGGCGGTGACCGTGCGAGGCGATGAACTTCACAGCGTCGCGCTCCCCGAGAACTCGCACGGGTCCCACGGCCTCGTTGACTCCCTGGCGGCCAGCGAGGACGGCGAGTACCCGCACCTCACCCGGAGCCAGACCGACCTCAGCAAACTCCGCCTCGGCGGTGTAGCCCAGGTCCGCGAGTGACATCAGATCATCGGTCACGTCCTCCTGACCCCGGAAGATCTGCCCGCCGTGGATCGAGATTTCTGACCACGCCTTGGTGTCGACGATGAAGACTCCACCAGGGCCGATGACGACCATGTCGACCTGAGCCCGCCGACTTCCAGGCCAGGCTCGATCCGCCAACAGGTGGTAGCCGGCGGCGGCTAGCGGAGCGAGAACGCGTGCGGTCTGCTTCTCGGTGGTGGCGGCGACGTCGTAGCGCGCGGCCGTAGCCCGCGCATCAGCCGCCGCTCGTTCGTGTGCGGTCGCCAAGGCGAGTTGACGCTGCGCCTCGACTGCGGCGGAATCCCCTGCGGGCATGAGTGACTGCCTCCCTCAACCCGCTATCGGCAGTGCCGCTCCCCGACATGAGGCCTGGGCAACCGTGGTGCTGAGCGACGCGCAGTCCCCAACCCGGCAACGCCCGATCACGCGAGGAGACGCGCGACTTCCCGATGCACCAGCCCGAGCTCGTCACGAATCCGGTTCCCCGCGCGCTCGAGAAAGGCGCCCCACGTGACCGGATCAGTCACATCAAACCTCGACGGGAATGGGACAGTGACCGAATAGAGCTCCACGGGTCGCTCGGATGCATCACGACCTCTGGTCCACACCGCACGCGGCGTCTCGCCCGGATAGACAAGAACAGCTGCCCGGACCACGCGTGGGCTCGCCGCAACGAGGTGACTGTAGGCAAACATCTGGTACTGGTCCCCGCGATTGGGTTCACCCAAAGGCGGAGTCTTGTACTTCGCATCGACGATGAAGATGTCCTCGAAGCGGATGGTGATGTTGTCCGGCCGCGTGAGAGGCACCCGAACCAGATGTTGCTGCCACGGATCTGCCGTGATGCCGACGGGCTGGCGCCCCTGCGGCATGACCTCTTCAAAGCCAGACCGTTCCAACGCCGCGGTCACAATCCGTTCCCAGACCTGGTGTGTGGGGGCAGATAGTTCCACGGCGTCCACGTCCGGATCGCCGGACTGGTTCGGCAACGGTTCGCGCTCTCCCAGCACGGAGACCGCCAGGCGCAGGGCATCGGTCCACGACTGATCGAGGCGACCAAGGCGCAGGCCACGTCCAACCCGAAGGGCCATCGCAGGGGCCAGGGCGCGTACCTCTCCGAGCGCGCGTCTCAACATCACTGCGTCGTGGCGAAGTCGGAGGTCTGAATACTCGGCCGGCAGGAGGGATCGAACGCCCTTTCCGTCGGCGATCCATTCGAGCGCAGCAGTGATCACCCCGAGCAGCTCGGTCGAGAGAGAGAGCTCGCTGTAACTGCAGACAATTCTCGAAGCCACACCCGCGTGGATGGCAGCGAGACTCCCTGCGGATACTCGTCCGCGCACGGTCGCTCGCGCCTCGGTCACCAACCGGTACGACGGTCGTGTGGCCGACACATTCCGCGTGACCTCAAGAAGGAGACGCCGATAGAGCAGTGGTCGATGAATCTGTGACTGTCGGGGACGACCCTGAAGATCTGCCAAGTCGGGATCGAGAAGGTCCACGTGGCCGAACAAGCGAAGCAGGTCGAGGACGGACGTCATCGACGCCTGCGGCGGTTCCTCGGAGGTGTACGGCCGCCGAGCAATCTCCGGCGCCAGCATCGAGCTGTCCCACGTCAGCCCTCCGTCAACTTCGCGCCGAGAAGCGCCGAGCAACGCCTCGATTGCCGCGGTATTCGCGGACGACTCGTGCAACGCAAGGCGGTCCAACTCGTGCAGGCCGACCGAGCAAAGCCCCTGCGGCACTTGGCCACTCAAGCTGAAGGAACGTGGGGGTCCGTGACGCCACATCTTCGGAGCCACAGAAATCACGACTTGGCTGTTCCCGACGCGCGCAGTCGTCACCCCGATCCGGGCACCCATCGGCGAGGCGACTAGAGACAGCATCAGAGCTGGTCGTCCGCAACTTCCACAACGGTGCCGGCAGCCGGATAGGTCGCGTCGATGGTCATTGATGTCCCAGTGAGAACGCGTGCCCCGCGGGCCAAGCCCGTGCCCCTCACCTCTACTCGAAGACCCACCGACGCCAGATACGCATCGAGGCGAGCAAGTGAGCTCTCGGCCTGCCCTCCGCCGGTCAGCTCTGCACCGTGCTCGACGAACCACGTCTTCCGCGTGGTGGGGTCGAGAAGGTCCTCCGCGCCGAACGATCGCAGGGAGTCCACGAGCTGCGGCATCAAGCTGAATCGCCAGATCCGCGAGAGGTGCGCCTCGACGGGACTGTCGGGTCCGAGTTCCAAAGAACGCGCCAAGTCGTAGACGTAGGAAGGGCCAAGCAACACTTCTGGTCCGACGCAGGTGAGGAGGGCAGCATTCATCGCCTCGATTGCCTCGACCGCCTGAGCGACGGCAGTGCGTTGCTCCGTCGGCAAACGCGTCGCCGCGTCGACGACACCGACGAAGCTGGGCTCGATACGGAAGAACGCGAACCGCCGACGGATCGCCGCGTCGAGTGGTGCCACTGATCGGTCAGTCGTGTTGGTGGTGGCCACGACGTACACGTTGTCCGGGACGAAGAACATTCGACCCGAGTACGGCAACTGCACGGCAACTTTCGCTTCCCAGTCGGAAGCCGTCGCCGAGCTCGGGTCCGATCCACTGAATCGGGCGCGGCGCGATGACTCGAGCGTCAGCAGCAGGTCACCCAAGACGCTGGGAACGTTGCACCGGTTGAACTCATCGATCAGAACGAGCACGTCGTGGTCCGGCTTGGTCACCGCGGCACGACAGGCCTTGATGAAGAAGCCGTCGTTCACGGCGAACGTGCCGGAGACCGCAGGCGGGCGATCGAACCATTCCTGCTGGCTGTGGTCCGGGACGTCCGCTCCGGGGCGGATTCCCTCGACGAAGTCCTCGTAGGACGTGCTTGGGTGCATGACCTGCGCGGCGAACCGCTGCCTTCCGAACTGGACGAGCTGACGACCCGTACGCGAGAACCACTCCGAGCTGAGGCGCTCGATCGCGTACGACTTCCCGGTGCCAGGAACCCCCTCGAGAACGACGTTCTTTGACGCGATGAGAAGGTCGTGGATCGGGTCTTCCTGCAGGATCTCGATCGTCACCGGTGCCTCCATGTGGGACAGGAACGGGAGATCCGCCGCATCGGGCACTGCGAAGAAGTTGGGAACACGCTGCGCTAGGACCTCCAAGATGGGGAACACCGCCGCGTCGTCGACGCGGAACAGATACCCCTGCTTCACCGAGCCGTTTCGGTCGAAGGGACCGACGCTCGCACTCCTCTGTGGAATCTCGGCCAAAGGGATTGGGGTCGAGATCTCCTGATAGACGACGCGGCAGCCGAAGCCGTCCTCTCCCCATGCGTCCGTGGTGAACTCCTGGGGGCGACGCAAGTCTGTCGGAGACTCGACGACATATCCGATCGCCCGAACGTTGCCGTTCGCGTAGTGGGCTAGACGGTCTCCGACGCGCAGTTCGCTCACCGCGACGTGGTGCGCCACGGGGCGGCCAAGTTTGTTCACTTTCGGCGCCCAGACGTAGGCGCCGTCCCGTTCGGCGCGGTACGTGGAGCCCTGGTTGACCCACCACAGGCGGGAGAAGTCCACGACCTCAAAGTGGAGCGCCCTCAGTCGCGCAATGGCTTCTGTAGCGTCGAAATCGCCGGGCGCGAGGGAGGACCGGCCCTCAATCAAGCCGTGCGCGACGCCGATCAGCGCCTTGGGATCGTAGAAGTGGCCCGCGTGCGTGACGAGGTACTTCGCGGCGACTCCGAATCCGTTTGCCCTCAGGAATTCCGCACGACCGAGCTGGTCGGCCTGAGTCATGGCTTGTTCAACGTGGACTCGCTGCACTTCTGCGACTGACACATGAAGAGCTTGCCGCATGCAGAACGAGTTGGGCGTCATGACGAGCCCAGGGCGCGGTGGCCGTGCCGGTGGACGTCCCCCTTGGGGGTGAACTAACCGATCTCGCCCAGAACTCCGGGACGGATATCTAGATCCGACGGGATAGTAGATCGACGCCGACGCATATCGTCGACGGGATCGTGAGGATGCGATGTCCCACAGCCCGTTTGGCTCCCCCGAGCGGACCGCTCGGAGGCGACATTGTGCGCTCGGCGCAACTGGCGCCGTCATCGCCCTGCTAGCTGGCTGCACGGTCAACATCGGGACACCGTCGCAAGAGCCGTCGACTCCGCCCGCGGCCGTCATCGACGCGGAGCCAAGCGCGTCGGCCCCCGCGAGCTGGAGCGATGCGATCGCAGCTACAGAGACCGGGGTTGCGCGCGTCATTTCCGCTCGCTGCGACGGCGTCGCTACGGGAACAGCGTTCCTCGTCGGTGCCAATCAGTTGTTGACGGCCGCGCACGTGGTCGACGGTGCACAGGCACTCGACGTCGAGCTGGGAGGAAGGTCAACGACGGCCCGCGTCGTCGGGTTCGATCGAGCAGGCGACGTCGCCCTGATACAGACCGATGTACCGCTGGCCGGGCACCAATTCGAGCTCGCGGACGAAATTCCGCGCAAGGGTGATGAGGTGACAGGCCTCGGCTACCCACTCAAGGCGACCACGGTGGTCGCGACTCAGGGGCGGGTCAGCGGTCTGGACATGCCGGTCGCCACGGAGACATTCGCGCGGAACGACATGATCGAGACTGATGCGGGACTTAACCCAGGAAACAGTGGCGGGCCCCTGATCACTCTCGACGGCAAGGTCGTCGGCATCGTGTCAGCAGGAGATCGGGACGCGAGCCTCATCTCTTTCGCCGTACCGGTGGCCGATGCGGGCGTCCCACTCGAGAGTTGGCGTTCGGCAGCGACCACGACCACCTTTCCCGCTTGTGCGACGGCGCCAATCCCGGCCGGCTGGCAGCCCTCTCAATTCGCGGCACCGGATGTGCGGATCGCGACGTCCGACGCAGGTGCAGAGGCGGTGGCCAGCGTCATCCTTGGGCACGGCACGGCTATCAACAGCGGTGACTATCCGGCTGCGTATTCCGACTTCACACCCAAGATGCAGGAGTACCTCGGGTCAGCCGATGCATGGGCCGTGTCGATGTCTCCGATCTACTGGCTCAGCGCGACCGTCGTTGCCGTCGAGACACGTGATGATGGCGCCTTCCTCGCCGATGTGGAACTCGAACGACTCGGTGATCCCGCGGTCGGCGGTGCCTGCAGTACGTGGACCAAGCGCTACACGATGAAGACCATCGATGGCGATCCCCGACTGCTGATTGGCTGGGTCGAGGACATCGCCGCGATACGGCCTTGTTCCTAGTCGGACCCATCACGCCGATCGATCTGCGTCACGACCCCCGAAACCCCCCCGCAACACTCCCGCCGTACCGTCCCCCCAACGAGGCATGGACGCAGTCGTCGCCCGCACGCGACCCTGTGGTCCCCGACGGACGAGCGCGAGGAGCGGCCCGATGTTCGAACGCGTCGACCCCTTCATCGGCACGGAGGCCACGAGCCTGCCCGCGCAAGAGGGCCTGGCCACGAGCTGGTGGTGGCCCAAGCCGCAGGTCGGCAACACGCACCCGGGCGCCACGTACCCGCTCGGCATGGTCAGCGCGTGCGCGTACAGCGGGGCGTACCCGACGGGCTACGGCCGCTACGACCTCGGCACGGAGGGCCTCCCGACCGAGATGCACGACCGGCAGGTGGCCAGCGGTTTCACGCATTTCCAGCAGTCCGGCACGGGCGCCATCCGCAAGTACTACAACTACTTCCGCGTGACCCCGATGCTGCAGCCGCTGGACGACCTCGGGCAGCTGTGGGACATCGTCGACGAGGACGCGGAGCCCGGCTACTACACCGCGACGCTCGACAGCGGCATCCGCGCGGAGATCACCGTCGGGCCCAAGTCGGCCGTCCACCGGTACACGTTCCCGGCGCACCGCGACGCGCGGCTGGTCATCGACTTCTCGCTGGGCGGCCTGACCATCCCGCACGGTCGGACGGTGCCGCTCCGAGCGCACCTGCACTCGATCAGCCCGGGAATCGCGCAGGGCGAGATCGTGGTCGAGGGCGCTCCGCTGGCCATCCACGTCGAGTGCGACGACCCGCGCTGGCGCCAGATGCTCTGGTACGACCGCCGACTCATGCCGGGCGGCACGCGGCTCGACTTCGACCGCATCCGGCCGACGACGCTGCGGCCCTTCGGGCTCATGTGGGCGGGGCCGTCGGAGCCGGGGCAGGTGGTGGAGCTGCGGTTCGGGTTCTCGCTGCGGGGGGTCGACCAGGCCCGGGAGAACCTCGAGCGCGAGTGCGGCCCGGGACCGTCCAGCTTTGCGTCCCGCCGCGCGGCGACAGCGCAGAAGTGGCAGGAGAGCCTCGGCACGATCCGCGTCGACACCCCGTCGAAGGACAAGCAGACCGTCTTCTCCACGGCGCTGTACCACTCGCTGATCAAGCCGTGCCTGGCGCCCGACGAGTCGCCGTTCTGGCCGGCGAACGGCCCGTTCGCGTTCGACATCGCGACCATGTGGGACATCTACCGGACCCAGCTGCCGCTGCTCACCACGCTGATGCCGGACAAGGCCGTCGAGCTGGCGAACGCGCTCCTGTACATCTCCGAGGAGGAGGGCAACCTCCCCATCGGCTACCGGATGGCGCGCGGCGCGGATCAGTTCAGCCGCCAGGCCAGTGCGCTCGCGCACACCTTCCTGTCCGACCTCTGCCAGCTGGGACTACCCGGCATGGACTGGGACTGGGCGCTCGTGCACATGCACAACGACCTGCGGCGCACGTACGGCGAGGACTTCCTGCTGCGCGGCAAGGTGCACCCGATCAGCCACACGCTCGACCTCGCGTTCGGGTACTGGTGCACGTCGCAGATCGCGGCCCATGTGGGCGACCCCGCGCTCGTCGAGCAGTTCACGCCGCTGGCCGCGCGGTGGATCAACGCGTTCGACGAGGCCACGGGCCTGCTCGAGGACTCCACGTACTACGAGGGTGGGCGCTGGAACTACTCGTTCCGGCTGCTGCACGACATGGCGGCGCGGATCAAGCTCTCGGGTGGCGACGACGCCTTCGTCGCTCAGCTCGACCGGTTCTTCGGGCTCGGCGCCCCGGCCGTGGTGCAGCCCGGGGTGCGGCCGGGCATCGAGGAGATGGCCGCGGGGTACGCGCTCAACCGCTTCGAGGGCCTCAACAACGAGCCCGACATGGAGGCGCCGTGGTCCTACCACTACGCCGGCCGGCCCGACCGGACCGCCGAGGTGGTGCAGGCCATCGTGCAGAACCAGTTCGGCACGGGGCGGGGCGGGTTGCCGGGCAACGACGACTCGGGCGGCCTCTCGTCGTGGTTCGTCTGGGCGTCGCTGGGCCTGTTCCCGGTCGCCGGCCAGAACCTGTTCCTCATCAGCGCGCCGGCCTGGCGGGAGTCGAGCATCGACATCGGCGACCGCAACCTGACCATCGAGACCTCAGGGTTCACCGAGCCGACACCTGACGGACCAACTCAGTACGTACAGTCCGTGCACCTCGACGGTGCGCGACTGGACCGCACGTGGCTCACCGGCATCGAGCTCCACCGCGGAGGACGCCTCCACATCACCTTGGGACCCACGCCGAGCGACTGGGGCTCCACCGTCCGACCGCCGTCCGTCAGCACGAACCCCCCGACCACCGCGCTGCGGCGCTGACCCAGGGAGTCGACGTGACCACTCATCGCCGTCTCGTCATCGTCGTCCGCGCCGACCCGGTCATCTGCGGGCACTCGGGCGAGGCCCGCAACCTCGCCGAGGCTGCCCTGGAGCGGGGTTTCGACGACGTCCGCATCGTCACCTGGCCCATCGACCGGCTGCAGCAGACCGGGCTCCCGCTCAAGCCCCTCGACGGCGTGCTGCCGTACTCGCCGGGGATCACGGTCGAGCGGCCGGAGCCCGTCGGCGACTACAAGGTCCCCGACGGTCGCTGGCTCGCGGGCATCGTCGGCAGGCTGGTGGAGCTGTTCACCGACGGTGTTCCCACCGTCGCCATGTCGCTGTACCTGAGCCCGCACTCGCTCGCCGTCGCCGACGCCGTGCACGTCGCCCGCCGCACCGGCCTGCCCGTCAACGTCACCACGGTCGCCGAGGCCGTCGGGTCCGACGTCACCAACGTCGTGCGCGCCTGCGTCGAGAAGGACGAGTTCGGCGCCGCCGCGCACGTGCTGTCCAGCTACCTCGAGCACGACGTCTGCCTCGCGGTCAGCGACTACACGCGCGAGCTGATCATCGCCGAGGCCGCAGCCATCGACGCCAAGCACGGCACCACGTTCGCCGCCCAGTGCCGCGAGCGCGTCACGGTGTCGTACCCGGCCATCGACGTCGCGTCCTACCTGGACCTGGACCCGGCCGACACCGCCTCCGTCCTGGCCGCGCGGGGCCTGACCGCCGACGGGTACGTCCTCTTCCTCTCCCGGCTGGCGCACGCGAAGGGTGTCGACGACCTCATCGCGGGCTTCGCCGGGAGCCGCGCCGCCGACGGCCTGACGCTCGTCATCGCCGGCAACGGCCCGGACGCGACCCGGCTGCAGGAGATGGCGCACGAGTCGAGCGCCGCCGACCGCATCGTGTTCTTCGACGACGTCGACGACGACGAGAAGGCCCACCTCATGGCTTCGTCGGCGGCCTACGTCCTGCCGTCCAAGCCGCGGCCGGAGTTCGTCGAGACGTTCGGCATCGCGCTGGCCGAGAAGATGCTCGCCGGCGGCGGACCGGTCATCACGACGGACACCGGCGGGATCGGCGAGGCCGTCGGCGACTGCGCGATCATCGTCCCCGTCGAGTCCCCGTCGGCGATCGCGTCGGCCCTGGACCGGGTCCTCGCGATGTCGCCCGACGAGCGCTCCGGCTGGGAGACGGCTGCCCGCCTGCACGCCCTGCAGTTCGACCGCGGAGCCGTGCTGGACGCGATCCTGGACCGCGTCGCCCGGGTCACACGACTCCCGGCGCCCGTCGGCTGAGACGACTGCTCTCTCGCGCGACCGCCCGCGTCCCGCGCTCGTACGATGCGCCCGTGACCGCCCCGCGCCTCGAGCTCAGCTTCCTCACCTTCGTCCCCTACGACGATCCCGCCGACGCCGGCCAGTCCCTGCGCGACGCGATCGACCTGTTCCGGTTCGCCGAGGAGCTCGGCTACGACACGGGCTGGGTGCGGGTCCGGCACCTCGAGCGGTTCCTCTCCTCACCGTTCCCGCTGTTCTCCGCCATCGGGCAGGCGACCAGCCGGATCCGGTTCGGCACCGCGGTGCTGCCCATGCGGTACGCAGACCCGATCACGGTCGCGGAGGACGCGGCCACGGTCGACCTGCTGTCCGGCGGTCGGCTCGAGCTCGGCGTGGCGGGCGGGATCAAGCCGGCGGCGGCCGTCCTCGACGGGGTCTACGGCGCGAGCGAGCGGTCGTTCGACGACGAGTCCCAGCACCGGATCGCTCAGCTCCGCGCGGCCCTGGCCGGCGAGCCCGTCGCGGTCGCACCCGAGGGCGGCTTCCCGATCGCACCGCCCGGGACGCCGCTGACCGTCACGCCGCACAGCCCGGGCCTGGCCGACCGCGTCTGGTACGGCCCCGGCTCGAAGGCGACCGCCGTGCGGACCGCCGAGCAGGGCATGGACCTGCTGGTCTCGACGCTGAACAGCGAGGACGACGGTCGCTCGTTCGAGGAGACGCAGCGCGACCAGATCCTGGCGTACATGGCAGCGTTCGACGTGCCCGGTCGGACCCCTCGTGCGGTCGCGGGACGGATCATCCTGCCGAGCGTCACCGCGGACGACGACGAGCTCTTCGCCGAGTACATCGCCTGGTACGCGGGCCGGTTCGACGCGACGGGCCGCCCGCCCGCGGGCACCGGGTTCGGGGTGTTCAGCCCGACGCACCACGGCACCCCCGACCGGGTCGTCGCGAGCCTCGAGGCCGACGTCGCGCTGCGCGAGGCCACCGGTCTCGACGTCGTCCTGCCCGCGAACGCCACCCACGCGATGAGCCGCCGCATCCTCGAGAACGTCGCGACGAGCATCGCGCCGCGGCTGGGCTGGACGCCGGCCTGACTCACATCGGGACGACCTCGACCTCACAGGCCACACCCGGCGGCGCGGCCAGTCGCGCGTCGGCCGTGAGCAGCACACCGTCGAGACGCTCCGCGAGGGCGACGTACGCCGCGTCGTAGGCCGACAGGTTCCGACCGAGGGTCCACACCCGCTTCGAGAGGACGGCCTGGGGCCAGAGCTCGATCGCCAAGGCGCGAAAGCCCGTGAGCGCCAGCTGCGCCTCAGCCTCGGACAGACGCCCGGCGTTCCGGTGCCGCCGCAGGACGTTCGTGACCTCGTGCGGCAGCAGGTCCGGCGCGACGACCGTTGCGCCCGCGAGACGGGCAGCCACGCGCTCGCCGGGCTCTCCCGGGTCGATGAGCAGCAGCAGTGCGGCGGACGCGTCGAGGACGACGACGCTCACCGCTGGTCGGCCGCGAGCTCGGCGGCCAGCTCCGACCACGTGAGCCTCGGGTACGTCCGGGCGCGCTCACGGACCAGGGCAAGGGCGTCGTCTGCGCTGGGCCGGGCCGTGATCTCGATGAGGTGCGCGCGCAGGAACTCCTGCATCGACCTGCCGGAGCGGGCCGCGCGCGCGGCGAGCTCGTCGCGAACCTCGTCGGGTACGTCGCGGACGGTGATGACGGTCATGCCTGCAATCTAGCGCCGGTGCATGCATTATGGCTGCAGCCGGTCGAACCCACGCCCCAGCCTCAGCCCTCGCACAGCGACGGCACAGACCCACCCGGCTGACTGGAACCCGTCCCACCAGGAGGGTTCCCATGACTCAGTACGCGCTCCTCGCGCTCGATCTCGTCGCCATCAGCGTCCTCGCCTTCGGCGTCTACTTCCCCCGGCACCGCCGTCGTGACCTCGCCGTCGCCTACCTCGGCGTCAACGTCGGGGTGCTGGCGGTGTCGGCTGCCCTGTCGCAGAGCGCGGTCGGTGCCGGTCTCGGCCTCGGGCTGTTCGGCGTGCTGTCGATCATCCGCCTGCGCTCGACGGAGCTGACCCAGCACGAGGTCGCCTACTACTTCTCGGCGCTGGCGCTCGGGCTGCTGGGCGGCCTGGCGGTGACGCCGAGCGCGCTGAACGCCGCGCTGATGGTGCTGGTGGTCGCCGTGATGGCGGTCGTCGACCACCCGCGGGTGCTGCGGCAGTACCGGCAGCAGACGATGATCCTGGACTCGGCGATCACCGACGAGACCGCGCTCGTCGCGCACCTGGAACGCCTGCTCGGCGCGACCGTGCACGCGGCGATCGTTCAGCGCGTCGACCTGGTCAACGACACCACCGCGGTCGACGTCCGGTACGAGCTGACCACCGTGCGGGAGCGGGTGCCGGCATGAGCTTCGAGCCCATCGACCTGGTCGAGCTGACCGAGCGGGCGAGCCTGCAGACCCGCATCGACCGCAAGTACGTGATCCCGGCCCAGGCCCTGCCGAGCCTGCTGCACGGCATCGAGCCCGGCGCCCGCATCCTCGAGATCGGCGACGAGCGGGACTTCGCCTACGAGTCCGTCTACTTCGACACCCCGGACCTGTCCAGCTACCTCGGGGCGGCCCACCGACGGCGGCGGCGGTTCAAGATCCGCACCCGCACCTACGTCGACTCCGCGCTCTGCTGGGTCGAGGTGAAGACCCGTGGGCCCCGCGGCAGCACGGTCAAGACGCGCCTGCCGTACGACCCCGACGACCGCGACACCCTGACCGACGAGGGTCGCCGGTTCGCCGACGACGTCCTCGACAGCGACGGCCTGTACAGCCCGACCCTGGTCAGCACCTACCGCCGGACCACCCTCTACCTCCCCCGCACCGACAGCCGCACGACGATCGACACCGGCCTGGTGTGGACGTCGGCGCTCACCGGAGCGAGCCGGCCCCTCGAGGACCGCGTGGTCATCGAGACCAAGACCGGCTCGACCCCGAGCTCCACCGACCGCCTCCTCTGGCGGCACGGCCACCGCCCCGTGCGCATCTCGAAGTACGGCACCGGCATGGCCGCCCTGCACTCCGACCTCCCGTCCCACCCGTGGCGCCGCGTCCTCGACCGGCACGTCACCAGCTGAAGGAGCACACCCCATGCGACGCCTCAACGCGAAGATCCTCGTCCCCGCCGCCCTCGTCGCGGCCCTGCTGGCCGGCTGCACGGCGACCGCCGACGCCGCGACGTCGGACACAGGCTCAGGCACCGGCACCGTGACCACGACCGATGCGAACCTCACGGTCGACCAGGCGATGGCCGCCAACACGGCCCCGTCCGAGGTCGACCTCACCGCGTCCGACGACGAGGTCGCCATCGACCTCGACGACCCGACGGCGAGCGACGGCGTGACCGTCGACGGCAGCACGATCACCATCACCGCCGCGGGCACCTACCGACTGAGCGGGACTCTCGCCGACGGCTCGGTCGTCGTGAACACCCCGGACGACGGGGTCGTCCACCTGATCCTCGACGACGCCTCGCTGACCAGCAGCACGACGTCCCCGCTGCAGGTGCTCGACGCGGACCAGGTCGTCGTCCACCTCGAGGGCGACAACCAGCTCTCCGACACCACCGCCTACGCCGACACCGACGAGGCGAGCGCCGCCCTGTTCAGCAGCGCGGACCTGACGATCACCGGCGACGGTTCACTCCAAGTGAAGGGCAACGCGAACGACGGCATCGCCGCCAAGGACGGCCTGGTCGTCGCCGGCGGCACGATCACGGTCGACGCGGTCGACGACGGCATCCGCGGCAAGGACTACCTCGTCGTCAGCGGCGGCACGCTCGATGTCACGGCCGGCGGCGACGGGCTCAAGTCGGACAACGACGAGGACGAGACGCTCGGCTACGTCGAGGTCACCGGCGGGTCCGTGACCGTCACGGCCGGCGACGACGGCATCGCGGCGCAGACCGACGCGATCATCGCCGACGGCACCGTGAGCGTCGTCGCGGGCGGCGGGCACGGCACCGCGGTCGCCGACGACGCCTCCCCCAAGGGCGTCTCGGGCACGGCCTCGATCGTCGTCGGCGGCGGACAGCTGCTGATCGACGCGGCCGACGACGCCCTCGGCTCGGACGGCGTGGTCAGCATCGCCGACGGCGACCTCCAGCTAGCCGCCGGCGACGACGGCGTGCACGCCGACAACGCCCTGCAGATCAGCGACGGCACCGTCGACATCAGCACCTCGTACGAGGGGCTCGAGGCCGGCCTCATCACGATCGCGGGCGGCTCGGTGACCCTGGTCAGCAGCGACGACGGCGTCAACGCGTCGGACCCGAACGCTTCGGGTCAGCAGGCGCCGGGCGGCACGGCCAGCACGACGGTCGGCCTGACGATCACCGGCGGCACGGTCGTGGTCGACTCCGGGGGCGACGGCCTCGACGCCAACGGGTTCCTCACCATGACCGGCGGCACGGCCGTGGTGAACGGTCCGACCAACGACGGCAACGGCGCGCTCGACGTGGACGGGGCCTTCGACGTCTCCGGCGGCACGATCCTCGCGGCCGGCGCGTCGGGCATGGCGATGACCCCGGGCGCCGACTCGTCGCAGTCCTTCGTCGCCTTCACGTTCGCCTCGACGCAGCCGGCCGGCACCGTGGTCCACATCCTCGACGCCGACGGCAACGAGCTCGCCGCGTTCGAGTCGTCGAAGGACTTCACGTCGCTGGTCTACGCGTCAGCCGACGTCACGTCCGGCGACACCTACTCGGCGGCGACCGGCGGCTCGGTCACCGGCGAGACGACCGGCGGCCTCGCGGCGGCGGGCGACAGCAGCGGCTCGACGGTGGCGGCCACGGGCACGGCCGGCGAGGCGCTGGCGGGCATGGGCGGCGGCGGCGGGCAGGGCGGCGGCCCCGGCGGAGGTGGCGCCCGCCCGGGCACGCGCCCCTGACCCCGACCGCGGCCGCCCGTCCCCGAGGGCGCCCTCCGGTCGCCGAACGCGCCCTCCTGGGGGCCGCGCTCGCCGACGGGGAGGCGCGCTCGCCGACGGGGAGGCGCGCTCGGTGACGCAGGGCCGCGCTCGGCGGCGGTTCGTCAGGCGAAGACCGGGACCTCGAGCGCCTCGGCCGGGACCTGGCCGGGCAGGCCGGTGCCCGTGGTGATCCGGCGGCGCAGGCTGACGTTGATGTACCAGCTCCACGCGTTGTGGCAGATCTCGAAGCACTCCTGCGCCGGCACCAGCCCGAGGTGCGTGAACCGCAGGCGGCTGCCGGAGCCCTCGGGCGTGATCTCGAACCGGATCCGCGTGCCGGTCCACTCGGCCTTGTCCTCGACGAAGCTCAGCTCGGCCTCGAGGACCAGCCACTCGACCAGCTCCCCCGGCACCACGTCGGTCAGCCGCTGCCGGGACACGTGGATGGGCTCGTTGTGGAACACGAACTCGTCGCCCAGCTCGGCCGTGCCCCCTTCGATGGCGTCGACCCACCAGCCGCGGACGTCGGTGACGGCCGCGAAGACCTCGTCCGGCGTCTGGTCCACCGTGTAGGTCGTCGTGAAGTCCTTCTCGCTCATGACGTTCTCCATTCTGCAACTATCAGGTTGCATCACGGTAAGCCGCCGACGGGCAATGTGCAACCATCAAATTGCAGGTGCGGAACCGGAGTCAGCGCCCCGTGACCCGCGCCTTGCCGGCCGCGAGGTCGAACAGCTTCGGCAGGACCGTCTCGCCGGCCACCCGCAGCCCGTCGTGCAGGTGCTCGTTGGTGATCCAGACCTGCAGGTTGCCGACGGAGGTCGCCAGGGCGAGTTCGAGGTCCACGTACGGGTCGTCGTAGTACTGCACGGCCGCCACGGGCACCTCGTTGGCGGCCAGCCGGTCGAGGTCGTACAGCGCCGGCCACGACGTTCGCGCGGCCAGCTCCTCGGCGGCCCCCCGGAACGGCTGCAGCGACCGGTGCTGGGCGTACATCCACGGGAAGATCGCCTCGCCGGTCAGCTGGAGCGGCCGCGCGGAGGCGGCGAACGACGGCCACCGGTCGTGCTCGGACTGCGCCGCCCAGCCGGGCTCGCGGGTGCCCTGGTGATAGATGACCTCCTGCAGCACGGCGTACAGGGGCCCGCCGGCGAACGAGGTGTGCTGCGCCACGGACGCGAGGAAGCCCTCGGAGATCGAGCCGTCCGAGGCCAGCGCCGTGTCGAGGAGCCAGTGCACCTCGTCGATGCCGGTGCTCATCCCGAGCGCCTGACCGAGCTGCTGCAGCCGTTCGACGGTGAGGCTCTCGCCCGTCGGCAGGGTGACGTCGGAGTCCGCCACGAGGTCGGCCAGGCGCCCGAGCAGCGGGACGTCCGCCGGGTGCAGCCGGGCGAGCTCCCGGTTCCGCGCGGCCTGGCGTCGGTACGTCGCCGCGTACACGTCCTCGGCGGTGACCGTCGCCGGCGGCAGCCCTCCGGTGACGAAGCAGCGGGTCAGCGCCGACGGGTGCCGCGACAGGTAGGTGAGCGTGAGGAAACCGCCGTAGGACTGCCCGAGCGTGGCCCACCGCCGCCCGCCGTACACGGTGGCCCGCAGGTGCTCGGCGTCGGCGACGATCGCGTCCCCGCGGAAGCACGCGAGGTAGTCGGCGGCCTGCGCGGCGTCGGTGAACTCGCTGATCACGCGACCGTCCACCGGCGACGACCGCCCGGTCCCGCGCTGGTCCAGCAGGATCACGCGGTACTTCTTCAGCGCCTCGGCGATCCAGCCACCGCCCAGCGGCCGCGGCCCCTGGCCGCCCGGTCCGCCCTGCAGGAACAGCAGCAGCGGCAGGTCGTCGGCAGCCTTCTCGGGGTCCACCAGCTCGCGGGCGAACACCTCGATCGACCCGAACCGGTCCGGCGACGCCCAGTCGACCGGCACCCGCACGGTGTGCTCGCGGACGGTGAAGCCGGTCATCGCATAGGCCATGGGGGCCAGCCTAGGGTTGCGACAGCGAGGCGTCCGAGTAGGTTCGAACGAGGCACTCCGACCGCGCGGTTCGGGCCGATCACGCCCCGCAGGGGTACCGCGCACCGGGGCGCTGTCGAGGGATGGCCTGCCATGCGCGCGCTCCGACTCCTGCCCGTCGTCCTGCTCCTCGCGCTGGTCCCGGGACCGGTCGCCACCGGCGCCGCCGCCGCGGACCCCCCGCCGTACAAGGACCCGACCAGGCCCGTGAGCGTCCGGGTGGCCGACCTGCTGGGCCGCATGACGCTCGACGAGAAGATCGGCCAGATGACGCTCATCGAGCGACGCTGGGTGACCGCCGACGGTCTGGCCAACGGGCGGATCGGCGCCGGGTTCTCAGCGGGGAGCGGCAGCCCGGCGACGAACACCCCGACCGGCTGGGCCGACATGTACGACGGCTTCCAACGGGCGGCGCTGTCCAACCGCCTCGGCGTCCCGATGATCTACGCCATCGACGCGGTCCACGGCGTCGGCCAGCTGCCGGGCGCCACGGTGTTCCCGCACAACATCGGTCTCGGCGCCACGAACGACCCCGCGCTGGTCCAGGACGTCGGCCGAGCGGTCGGGCAGGAGGTCGACGCGCTCGGCATCGACTGGAGCTTCTCGCCGGTCGTCGCCGTGGCCCGCAACGACCGCTGGGGGCGCACCTACGAGTCGTACAGCGAGGACACGGCCCGGGTGTCGGCCCTGGCGGGCGCGCAGATCACCGGCGCGCAGGGCGCCGGCATCCTCGCCACGGCGAAGCACTTCGTCGGCGACGGCGGCACCACGGGCGGCGACGACCGCGGCAACACCGAGGTCACCGAGGCCCAGCTGCGCGCCATCCACCTGCCGCCGTTCCGGGCGGCGATCGACCGGGGCGTCGGGACGATCATGGTCAGCTACTCCAGCTGGAACGGCGCCCTCATGCACGGCAACCGCTACCTGCTCACCGACGTGCTCAAGGGCGAGCTGGGCTTCACCGGCATCGTGGTGTCGGACTACGGCGGCGTCGACTACCTGGACGGCGACGGCACCTCGCTGAGCGGCGACGACGTGCGCACGGCGATCAACGCGGGCGTCGACCTGGTGATGGTCCCGGACGACTACGACCACTTCCACGGCCTGCTCAGGCAGCAGGTCGAGCAGGGCGGCGTGGCCATGAGCCGGATCGACGACGCGGTGAGCCGGATCCTGCGCAAGAAGTTCGAGCAGGGGCTGTTCGAGCACCCGTTCGCGGACCGGTCGCTGCTGGGCCAGGTCGGCTCGGCCGCGCACCAGGCCCTCGCGCGGCGGGCCGTCGGCGAGTCGGTCGTCGTGCTCAAGAACGAGTGGGGCGTGCTCCCGATCCCCCGCAGCGCGAGCAAGGTCGCCGTGGTCGGTGCCGCTGCCGACTCCGTCGGTCTCCAGTCGGGCGGCTGGACCCTCGGCTGGCAGGGCACCACGGGCAACGCGATGCCGGGCACGACGATCCTCGAGGGGGTCCGTGCGGCGGTGAGCGCGGGGACGACGGTCACCTACTCGCGGGACGGCACGGGGATCGACGGCTCGTACCAGAGCGCGATCGTCGCCGTCGCCGAGTTGCCGTACGCCGAGGGCTGGGGCGACGACACCGGCTCGATGCGCCTCACGCCGACCGACCGGGCCGTGCTGGACCGGGTGGAGGCAACGGGCGTCCCGGTGACGTTGGTGCTGGTCAGCGGCCGGCCGCTCGACATCGACCAGGAGCTGGGAGGGGTCAGGGCCGCCGTCGCCGCGTGGCTGCCGGGCACGCAGGGCGACGGGATCACCGACGTGCTGTTCGGGGCGCGCGCGCCCACCGGCACGCTGCCGATGACGTGGATGGTGGACTCCGCGCAGCAGCCCATCAACGCCGGCGACGGCAAGACACCCCTGTTCCCGCTCGGCTACGGGCTCGGCTTCCCGGCGACCCAGAGCGCCTACGACACCATCGGCGCCGTGTTCTACGACGACCAGCGCGGCACGCAGGTCGAGCGCTGCACCGACGTCGGCTGCGGGCAGTCGGTCGGGCACGTCGCGGACGGCGACTTCGTCGGCTGGTTCGACGTCTCGTTCGAGGCCGGCGGCCCGTCGGCGGTGTCCGTGCGGCTGGCGTCGGCCGCGACGGTCACGGGGAACCTCGACGTCCGCCTCGACACCCCGAGCGGTCCGCTGCTCGCGCGCTTCGGCACGTCCTCGACCGGCGGCTGGCAGCAGTGGGTCACGCGGACGTCGCCGACGTCGCAGCGACCGACGGGCGTGCACCGCGTCTACCTGCGCGCCTCGTCGTCGTCGGCGGCCGATCTGGTGAACATCAACTGGCTCCGGTTCACGCGCTGACGCATCCTGGTGGCCTACCCCTCTGGAGGCCCTCCTGACCAGCGCGCGCACCGCCCAGGGCACCGGCGTCGGGTTCCGCACGGAACGCGGCCCGATCCTGGTCGCCATCATGGTGACCACCGGCCTGGTCGCCATCGACGCCACGATCCTGGCGACCGCGGTGCCGACGATCGTCGCGGACCTCGGCGGCTTCACCAGCTTCCCGTGGCTGTTCTCCGTCTACCTGCTCACGCAGGCGGTGAGCGTCCCCATCTACTCCAAGCTGGCGGACACCATCGGGCGCAAGCCGATCATCCTGCTGGGCATCGGCCTGTTCCTGCTCGGCTCCGTCCTGTGCGGGTTCGCGTGGTCGATGCCCGCGCTCATCGCGTTCCGCGCGGTGCAGGGGCTGGGCGCGGGGGCCGTGCAGCCCATGGCCATCACGATCGCCGGGGACATCTACACGGTCGCCGAGCGGGCCAAGGCGCAGGGCTACATCGCGAGCGTGTGGGCCGTGTCGTCGGTGGTCGGGCCGACGCTGGGCGGGCTGTTCTCCGAGTTCCTCAGCTGGAACTGGATCTTCTTCGTCAACATCCCGCTGTGCCTCGCCGCCGCCTGGCTGCTGGTCCGCTACTTCCACGAGACCGTCGAGCGCACCCGGCACCGGATCGACTGGGCCGGCGGCGCGCTGCTCACCACGGGGATGAGCCTGCTGATCCTGGCCCTGCTCGAGGGCGGGAACGCGTGGGAGTGGGTCTCCCTGCCGAGCATCGGCGCGATCGTCGTCGGCCTCCTGCTGCTGGTCGCCTTCGTGCGCGTGGAGCAGCACGCGGCCGAGCCGGTGCTGCCGCTGTGGGTGTTCTCGCGACGCCTGCTGCGCGCCTCCGCCCTGGTGGCGGTGGGGGTCGGGGTCATCCTCATCGGGCTCACGTCGTACGTGCCGTCGTTCCTCGAGGCGCTGCTCGACGTCTCGCCGCTGACCTCGGGCCTGACCCTGGCGGCGCTCACGATCGGCTGGCCCATCACCGCGTCGCAGTCGGGACGGCTGTACCTGCGGTTCGGGTTCCGCACGACCATGCTCATCGGGTCCAGCGTCGTGGTCCTCGGGACCGTGGGGCTGGTGCTGGCGTCGATGCACCCCTCGGTGCTCGCCGTCGGACTGGCGTGCTTCGTCGCCGGCGCCGGGATGGGGCTCGTGGCGTCGCCCAGCCTCATCGCCGCGCAGTCGAGCGTCGGCTGGGGGGACCGGGCCGTGGTCACGGGCGCCAACCTGTTCTCGCGGTCCATGGGGAGCGCCGTCGGTGTCGCGGCGCTCGGCGCCCTGGTCAACGCCCTGCTGAACGGCGAGAGCCCGGCGCAGGACCCCGCCCTCTTCGGCGACGCCGTGACCGTGGCGTTCGCGGCCGTCGCAGTGGTCGCCGTCGGGCTGGTCGCCGCGTCCGCCGCGATGCCGCGGACCACGGTCGAGCACGGCGTCACCACGCCGGGCGCGGCCTCGCAGGCGGGCGCAGACTGAGTCGTCCACTCGACCGACGGAAGGGCGGTGCCATGGGTATCGAGGATCTGGCCAACCAGGCGAAGGGCCTGCTCGACGGCCACGAGGAGCAGGCCAAGGACGCGCTCGACAAAGCCGGCGAGGCCGTCAAGGCGAAGACGAGCGACGGCCAGGACGGGATCGTCGACAGCGTGGTCGAGAAGGCCAAGAGCCTCCTGGACGACCAGAAGTAGCCCGGGCGCGTCGATGCTCCCGGTCCCCGGACCGGGAGCATCGACGTGCGGGTCAGTCCTCCTGGAGGCAGAGCACGGACGACGACTCGCCCTCGCCCTCGAGGTACATCTCGTCCGGGCACTGCTCCGGGTCGTCGACCTCGGAGACGGCCTTGTACTCGTGGTCGTCGTCGCACGAGACCAGGAGCGCGTTGTCGTCGCCGTCGATGTGCCAGCACGAGCCGGCGGTGTCGGACAGGGTCTCCTGCCCGAAGAACGCGGCCGCTGCGGAGACGCCGGACCCGACGACGAGCACGAGACCGACGATCGCGACCGCCCTGGCCCCGCCCTTGATCGCCGGGGCCCCCTCCTTGCGGGACGACCGGTACGCGGTGAACGCCCTGACCAGCGACGCGACGCCGAAGATCATGCCGCCGTACCAGTAGACGCCGGTGGTCGAGTTCGAGGTCACGACCGTGGAGATGGCTCCGCCGAGGAAGAACGCGATGCCGACCCAGAAGGACGTGACAGCCTGCTTGTGGTGTCGCGCAGCGTTGGTCGACTCCCCCGCCAGCGGGACGCTGTCCTCGACCCACAGCTGCCAGCCCGGAGGCGGCGCGGGCAGCATCGGGTCGGGCGTCCACCCGGGCTCCGGCGTGAACCCCTCCGGGGGCGGCGGCCAGTTCGGGGGCGGGTTGAACTTCACGGCGATCTCCGATCTGTGCGAGCGCTGAGCACGCTCTGTGACGACCACTCATCGGTTGCCCGGGGCCGTTGCTTGAGGATCGGCGGGAATGCGCGTACCTGCCGGAGCGGTTCACCCCGGTATGCCACTGACAGGGGAGTACCGACCGAGCACGTCCGCGTGGGCCCGCAAGCAGGCCGAGATCTACGAGCGCACCGGCGGCGCCGAGGCCAACACGCTGCAGGGCAAGCCCGTCATCGTCCTGACCTCCCTCGGCGCCACCAGCGGCACGCTCCGCAAGACGGCCCTCATGCGCGTGGAGCACGACGGTCGGTACGCGGTCGTGGCGTCGAAGGGCGGCACCCCCGAGAACCCCGCCTGGTACCGGAACGTGGTCGAGCACCCGCACGTCGAGCTGCAGGACGGCCCGGTGAAGAAGGACTACGTCGCGCGCGAGCTGGCCGGCGCCGAGCGCGACGAGTGGTGGGCGCGCGCCAACGAGGTGTGGCCGGCGTACGCGGGCTACCAGACGAAGACGGACCGGCTCATCCCGGTGTTCGTGCTGGAGCCGACGGACGACTGAGCGTCAGCCGAGCAGCAGGTACCAGCCGCCGACGCCGATGACCCCGCCGAGGATCGGCGCCGCCACCGGCACCCACGCGTAGTCCCACTGCGACGAGCCCTTGTGCTTCAGCGGCAGCACCGCGTGCACCATGCGGGGTCCGAGGTCACGCGCGGGGTTGAGCGCCGGGCCGGTCGGTCCCCCGAGCCCCGCGACGAGGCCCCACACCAGGAAGCCCAGGGCGAGGTGCGCGACGGCCGGCTCGTTCGCGGTCAGCGGTGAGTGCACGATCGCCAGGGCGCAGGAGAACAGGATCACGGACCCGAGCAGCTCGCTGAGGAAGCCGTTCAGGCGCGAGTGGGCGGCGTTGATCGTCGAGAACGTCGCCAGGATGTCCTCGGGGTCCGTGGTCTGGTCGTAGTACGGCTTGTGGGTCACGACGATGGCGCACTGGCCCGCGATCGCGCCGAGCATCTGGGCGACGATGTAGGGCGCCACCTCCGACCACGGGAACAGCCCCCACGTGGCCAGGCCCAGCGTGAACGCCGGGTTGATCAGGTTCCCGCTGATCCCGCCGAACATGATCGCCGGGATCATCACGCCGAACCCGTACCCCATGGCGATCAGCGACCAGCCCCCGCGGTACCCCTTGGAGCCCTTGAGGTGGACGTTGGCGACCGTGCCGTTGCCCAGGATGATGAGGATCGCGGTGCCGATGAACTCGCAGGCCAGCCGCACGCCCAGGCTGTAGGACGGATCCATCGGCCCCCCCGCTCGTCGCTCCCCGGACCGTCAGCGTGGCACAGCACCCGCCCGGTGCACGAGGGCCGCGAGCGCGACGCCGACCGCGTACGCGAGCAGGTCGACGGCGGCGAACGTGGTGCCCAGCGCGTACCGGGCGACCGGCACGGCGTCGACCACCCGCGCCGGGATCCCGGTGAGCTGCGCGAGCTCGACCAGCAGGCAGAACCCGAGGGCGACCGCGGCGACCGTGCGCGGCCTCGCCCGGGGCGCGGCGACGACCACCAGGGCGTAGACGAACGCGGCGTAGACGGCGTCGCCCAGGGGGTCGGCGAACGTGGCGTCGACGCGGCTGACCGCGATCCCGAGCCCGACGAGCCCGACGGCGACGAGCCCGGCGACCAGCCGAGGGGCACGCCGACGCCCGTCCGTGCTCGTCACGGGCGACATCAGCTCCTCTGGCACACCGCCGACCGTACGTGCCGGCGTGCGGAGGTCCTGTCAGGCGGACGTGTCGGTCGTGCGCTCGTACAGGTCGATCTTCAGCTCGATCGCGTCCAGGTGGGCGGCCACCTCGACCAGCTCGAGCCGCACCCGGTCGCGGTGCGCCCGCAGCAGCGCGAGCCGCTGGTCCTCGTTCCCGTCGCCGGCCCGGACCAGGTCGGCGTACTGCCGGACCTCGCGGATCGGCATCCCCGTCGCGCGCAGCCTCGTGACCATGCGGATCCAGCCGAGGTCCACCTCGGAGTACCGCCGGTGGCCCGACGACGCCCGGTCGACCGTGTCGAGCAGCAGCCCGTCCCGCTCGTAGTAGCGCAGGGTGTGCGTGGTCAGACCGGTCACCTGCGCCGCCTCCGCGATGCTCAGGGAGACGTCCGTCCGCGGGGTTCCCGATTCCACCATCACGCTCATGAGCTCGATGGTCGCTCTTCGAGTGCGCTCGAAGTCAAGCCGAGCCGCCCACAGACCTCGGCGTCCCCACGGCGGTCCGCGGCGCACCGGCGGGTCGGGGCACCCTCGGGCCGTGGACGACAGTCGGCGATCACCGTGGCCGTGGCTCGTCGCCCTCGCGGTCTGCGTGATGCTCGGCGCGGGCGCACCCGCCTGGTCGCAGGCGCGCGTCGCCGCGCGGTACGCGGTCACCGCCGACGACCTCGCGGCGGGCCGAGCGGCCCTCGACGCGCTCGCGGTCCGGGGCCGGGCGCCCACCACGGGCTACGCGCGGGAGCGGTTCGGGCAGCCGTGGGCCGACGTCGACCGCAACGGCTGCGACACCCGGAACGACGTGCTCCGGCGCGACCTGACGGAGACCGTGCTCGACGGCTGCGTGGTGCTGAGCGGCACGCTCGACGACCCGTACACCGGCGTCCCCATCCCCTTCGCCCGCGGGCCTGCGTCCGCCGACGTCCAGATCGACCACGTCGTCGCCCTCGCCGACGCCTGGCAGACGGGCGCGCAGGCGTGGACGCCGGCCGTGCGCGAGGAGTTCGCCAACGACCCGGCCAACCTGCTCGCCGTCGACGGCCCGGCCAACCAGGAGAAGGGTGCCGGCGACGCGGCCACGTGGCTGCCGCCCAACCGCGGGTACCGGTGCGTCTACGCGCTGCGGCAGGTCCGCGTGAAGTCGGCCTACGGCCTGTGGGTCACCCGGGCCGAGCACGACGCGCTGGACCGGGAGCTCGGCCGGTGCGTCGTCGGTACCGTGAGGTCACCATGAGCCTGCGCCTCCCGCCCCTCCTCCTCGGCCCGACCACCAAGGGCGTCTGGGCGCCCGCGCCGGTGACCCGGTCCGAGTTCGTCGCCGCAGGTCACACGCTGTTCGACGGCGCGCTGACCTGGCCGGCGCTGACCCTCGACGCCGACGCGCTCGCGCACAACATCGCCCAGCTCGCCGCGTTCACCGCCGAGCACGACCTCGCGTTCGCGCCGCACGGCAAGACGACCATGTCCCCCGAGCTGTTCGCCGCCCAGCTCGACGCCGGGGCCTGGGGCATCACCGTCGCGACCGGCAACCAGCTGCTCGCCGCGTACTCGTTCGGGGTCCGGCGCCTGCTCGTCGCCAACGAGGTGCTGGACCCGACCGTCCTGCGCTGGATCGCGTCGGTCGACGACGCCGAGATCCTCTTCTGCGTCGACTCGGTCGAGGCGGTGGACATCGCCGCGGCGGCACTCGACGGCGGCCGGGTCCGGGTGCTGCTCGAGGTCGGGCACGCGGCCGGACGGACCGGGGTCCGCACGGGCGACCAGGCCCTGGCGGTCGCGCAGCACGTCGCCCGGACGCCCGGCATCGAGCTCGCCGGCGTCAGCGCCTACGAGGGCGGGCTGCCCGACGTCGACTCCGCGCGGGAGTTCCTGGCCGCCGTGCGGGCCGTGGCCGAGATGCTCGTCGGCGCCGGGCTGCTGCGCGAGCACGTCGTGCTGTCCGCCGGCGGGTCCGCGTACTTCGACGCCGTGGCCGCCGTGCTGGGCGGGACCGACGTCGCCGGGGTCCCGAGCACGACGATCCTGCGGTCCGGCTCGTACGTCACGCACGACCACGGCACCTACGTGGCGTCGACGCCGTTCACCCGGATCGTCGGCGACCTCCGGCCGGCGCTGCGGGTCTGGGCGCAGGTGTCGTCGACCCCCGAGGACGGGCTGGCGCTCGTCGGTGCCGGCAAGCGCGACGTCCCCTACGACTCGGGGCTCCCGGTCCCCCTCCGGCGCCACCGCCCGGACCAGGACCTGGTCGACATCACCGGCTGGACGGTCACGCGGACCAACGACCAGCACGCGTACCTGGAGGGCTCAGGGACGGACCTGCAGGTGGGCGACCTGCTCGAGCTGGGCATCTCGCACCCGTGCACCGCGTTCGACAAGTGGCGCGCGATCCCGGTCCTGGACGCCGACCACCGGGTGGTCGACGTGGTCACCACGTGGTTCTGATCAGTCGTCCGACGTCAGGCGCCCGGCGACGACGTCGATCTCGACCTTGATCCCCGCCAGCTGCGATCCGACGGTCGTGCGCGCCGGCTTCGGGTACGGGAAGAACTCGCCGTAGGCCTCGTTGAACTCCGCGAAGTCGGCGAGGTCGGCCAGGTGGACGGTCGTCTTCACGACGTCGCCGAGGTCGAGGCCGGCGGCTGCCAGCGTGGCCTCGACGTTGCGCAGCACCTGCCGGGTCTGGTCGGCCACCGACTCCGGGATGGCGCCGGTCACGGGGTCCTGCGGCCCGAAGCCCGCGGTCCACACGAGGTTGCCCAGCCGGATCCCCTGCGAGTAGTTCCCCGCGGGCTGCGGTGCGTCGGGGGTGCTGATCTTCTCGCGGGTCATCGCACTGCCTCTCGAGGTGGTGAGCGGTACGGGGACCAGTCTCCCTCTCAGCGCACCGGGCGCCCGGGGAGCGCGCCGGTGAGGCGCCCGTCCCGGAGGGCCGGGACTCCGTCGACGAGCACGGCGTGCACGCCGGTGGCGAGCCGGCGCGGGTCCTCGTACGTCGCGTTGTCGATGACGGTCGCGGGGTCGACGATCGCGAGGTCCGCGCGCCGCCCGACGTCGAGAGAGCCGCGGTCGTCGAGCCCGAACCGACGGGCGGGCGTGGTCGACAGGTGCCGGGCCGCGGTCGGCCAGTCCCAGTCGCCCAGCTCGCGCACGTGCCGGCCCAGCAGCCTTGCGAACGTGCCCCAGCCGCGCGGGTGGGGGTGTCCGCCGCGGTAGATGCCGTCGGACCCGGCGCAGTGGGCCGGGTGGCGCAGGAGCGCGCGCATGGACTCGTCGGAGTTGGTGGGCGGCTGGTCGAACACGCACCCGACCTGCAGGTTCGTCGTGACCAGCAGGTGCAGGGCCGCGTCGGCGGGGGTCATGCCGAGCCGGCCGGCCACCTCGAGCAGCGACAGGCCCTCGGCCCAGGGCAGCCCCGGGACCCAGGCCAGCGTGACGCGCGGCCAGACCTCGTCCCGGGCCGGCAGCCGCGAGCGCACGGCGGGGTCCGCCAGCAGCGCGAGCGTCCGGTCGGCGTCCGCCAGCGGCAGCCAGTCGGGCAGCGCGACCAGCGCGAGGATCGACGCGCCGCGCAGGTACGGATACGCGTCGAACGTCAGGTCCAGCCCCTCGGCCAGGGCGTCGTCGACCAGCGGTCCCAGGCGTCCGGCGGGCCCGTGGTAGTGCGAGACGTGGGTGCCGACGCCCGTCGCGCGGGCCAGGTCGAGCAGCTCCGCGAGGGCCGCCGGGGCACGGTCCTCGTAGCCCCGCATGTGCGAGACGTGCGGACGGCCCCGGCGCGCGAGCACCTCGCACAGGGCGACGAGCTCGTCCCGGTCGGCCGAGGACGCCGGGGCGTACTCGAGGCCGGTCGACATCCCGCGGGCGCCGTCGTCGAGACCCTGCCCGAGCAGCCGCACCATCGCCGCGACCTCGTCGGGCCGCGCGGGCCGGTTGTCGGCGCCCATGACCGCGTACCGCAGGGTCCCGTGCGGTACCAGGTACGCCGTGTGCACCGTCGTCGTGCGGTCGTAGGTGCCCAGCAGGTCGGACACGGACCCGCCGCGGAACGTCGGGTGGGAGCCGTTGATGGCGGCGAAGTACCGCTCGGCGTACTCCGACGCCCCGGACCCCGCCGGGGAGGGTGCGAACGAGACGCCGTCCTGGCCCAGCACGACCGTGGTCACGCCCTGGTGGGTCAGCGCCGCCTGCACGTCCGGGTCGAGCACGGCCGCGTCGCCGTGCGCGTGCGCGTCGACGAAGCCGGGCAGCACGAGCAGGCCGTCGGCGTCGAGGACGTCGGCACCGTCGACCGGCAGGTCCGGACCGATCTCCGCGATGCGGTCGCCCACCACCCGCAGGTCCGCCCGCACCGGCTCGTCGCCCACCAGCACCCCACCGCGCACCAGGATCACCGGTCGATCATGCCCGCTGGAACGCATCGGGATTGACGATGGATTCGCCGCGGAGCACCGTGATCGTCATGACCGAACCGACGCCCGCCGACGACCCGCAGGCCTTCGCGCGCGCGTTCGAGGCGGCGTTCCAGCAGGCCTACCTGCGCTTCCACCGTCGAGACGGTAAGCGGGCACAGATGTCGGGAGCGTCCCGGGCGGTCCTGCTGCACCTCGCGCACGCCGGTCCGCTCACCGTCGGCGAGGCGGCCAAGCACCTCGACCGCGCGCAGTCGGTGGTCAGCGACATCGTCAGCCAGCTCGAGGCCAAGGACCTGCTCGCCCGCGAGCCCGACCCCGACGACCGCCGCCGGACGCTGGTCTGGCTGACCCCGACCGGGTTCGACGCCCTCGACCGCGAGCGCCAGGTGCTGTCCACCGAGCTGCTGGCCGGTGCGGCGGCGCGCCTCTCCCCCGACCAGCGCGCCGCGCTCGTCGGCGCCCTGGAAGCCCTCAACGAAGGAGCACGACCATGAGCCACGACCTGCACTGCGACAGCTGCGGCATGCCCATCGAGTCGGGCCGGTACTGCGCGTACTGCACGGACGCGGACGGCAACCTGCAGGCCTTCGACGAGCGCTTCGAGCGGATGGTCGGCTGGCAGGCGCGCCACAACCCGTCAGCCCCCCGCGAGCAGCTCGAGGCCGAGACGCTCGCCCACATGGCGACGCTGCCGGCGTGGAAGGACCACCCGCGCGTCGTCGGCCGCTCGGCGTGACCACGGTCGTCGCCCTCACGCCCGAGCTCTGGCCGGTGCTCGAGGAGCTCCTGGACGCGGGCGGACCGGCCGCCCGATGCTGGTGCATGGCGTACCGGATCGGGCCGTCCTACCGCCGCCGGCCCGCGGCGGAGAATCGCGCGGACCTGCGCGAGATCGTCGTCACCGGCCCTCCGCCCGGCCTCCTCGCCTTCCGGGACGACGTCGCGGTGGGCTGGTGCCAGGTCACCCCGCGCGACGACGTCCCCGCGCTCGACCAGCAGTGGCGGGTGCGCCGCGTCGACGAGGTGCCCGTCTGGGCCATCACCTGCTTCTACGTGCGCAAGGGTCACCGCCGCGACGGGGTGATGTCCGCGCTGATCGCCGGGGCGCTCGACCTCGCACGGGCGGCCGGAGCGCCCGCGGTCGAGGCGTACCCGCTCGACGGCTCCGTCTCACCCAGCGCGACCAGCATGGGCTACGCGACGACGTTCGCCGCCGCGGGGTTCGCCGAGGTGGCCAGACGCTCGCCGGAGCGGCCGATCATGCGGTATCTCCTCCTCGGCCCTGGCTAGAGAAGCCAGGTCCCGCCGAGAAACAGGGCCGCCAGGCAGACGAGCAGCAGGATGACCACCCAGACGCCGCCGGGCAGGTGGGTCAGGCGGGCCAGCAGACCGGCGTCGGACGTGTCGGCGACGCCGCGGCGACGGGCCCGGCGGCGCTCCGACTGCATCTCCAGCACCGCGCGCGGCGCGCCGAGCAGCAGGAACCACGTCATCGCGTACGCGGCGATGCCCTGCACGGTCGCCGAGCCCCAGACGGTGATCGCGACCAGCAGCGCGCCGGTCACCAGCACCGCCCACAGGCCGTACCAGTTGCGGATCTGCACCAGCACGAGCACGAGCACCACGAGCAGGATCCAGAGCAGCGCGACCGCGTACCCGCGGGACAGCAGCCACGCCGCGCCGACGCCCAGCACGGCCGGCCCGATGTACCCCGCGGCGGCCGTCGCGACCATGCCGGGACCCCTGGGCTTGCCCACCGAGACCGTGAGGCCCGACGTGTCGGAGTGCACCCGGATGCCGGACAGGCGTCTGCCGACGAGCACCGCCACGCCCGCGTGCGCGGCCTCGTGCACGATCGTCAGCCCGTGCCGGGCGACGTGCCACGCGGTCGGCACCACGAGGACCAGCAGCACCGCCCCGGCCGTGATCAGGACCGTGGTGCTCGAGGGCACCGGCTGCGGCGTCGTGAGGTCGTGCCAGGCGTCGCCGAGCCAGTCCACGGGCACTGTCCTTCGGTCCGTCGTCGTCCGACCGGGCGGTCGGGCTGCACGGACCTTACCCAGCGGGCGGAGCCTCGGCGGGGAGCACCACGTCCGTGCCCGTGGCCGTGATCCGGACGCCGGTGCCCACCACGGTCGCCCCGGACAGCTCCAGGCCCTCGGGCAGCCCGCTGACCGGGATCTCCACGTCGGTGAGCCGCTTGCCGATCGCGTTCGGCAGGTCGTCCACGGACACCGTGAGCCCCGCGATCTGCACGTCCTCGACGTTCACCAGCAGCTTGCCGTCCTCGACCCGCGGCACCAGGTTGGCCGCCAGCGTCAGGCCCAGCACCTTGCCCGACGCCTTGAGCGACGTTCCGTCGACGGCGACGGTGACGTCGAGCTGGGACTTGTCCTTGACGATCTGCTCGATCGACGCCGTCGGCAGAGTCGCCTCGATGGTCGCCGTGCCGAGGGTGTACGGCTCGGACGTGCTCACGTCCTGGGCCTCCACGGTCACGTCGGTGGCCTTGATGCCCTCGAGCGTGACCCCGTCCACCTGGCCGGAGACGTCGTTCAGCGACCCCGACAGCAGCTGGGTGAGGAACGGGAACCCGCCGATCTCGATCGTCGGCGTGCCGACGACGCCGTCGAGGTTCTGCTCGATGGCGTCGGCCACCCGCTGCTCGGCGGTCGCCTCCGTCACCCGGTCGGCGACGAACACGCCGCCCACCAGCACGACGACCGCGACGACCCCCACGACCACACCGCGTCCGCTCACGGGCCTCACGCTAGGGCCTCGCGGCTCACGGGCGCCTCTCGCACCCGATCCCGTCGTTGTCGCGGTCCAGCTTGGGCGCGTAGCCGGGGTCGCCGACGTGCACGGGCGCGGCGCCGGCGGCCCAGGCCTCCGTGCAGTTCTGGAAGGGCCCGGTGACGGCCCCCGGAGCCGCGGGCGGCTGCTCCACGACCGCCGGTGGTGCTGCCGGGGCGACCACCGCGGGCGGCGCGGGCACGACGACGGCCGGCGCCGGCTCGGCCACCGCCGACGGCGGCACCGCCGACCCCACCGGCAACGGCTCGGTCGGGCACGTCGACAGCACCCGGACCATCGCGTCCTGCTCCGCCTGCGTCACCCAGAGCCCGTAGGTGTACTTCACGGCCACCTGGCGCGCCACGTACGGGCAGCGGTAGGCCAGGTTCGGCGGCAGCCACGTCGCCGCGTCCCCGTCGCTCTTCTGCATGTTGAGCGGACCGTCCACGGCGAGCAGGTTCAGCGGGTCGTTGGCGAACGCCTCGCGCTTGCCGGTCTCCCACTGCTGCGCGCCCTTCTGCCACGAGTCCGACAGCGCGACGACGTGGTCGATCTGCACCGCCGTCGAGGTGTCCTGCCCGCGCACGAACGCGATCGCCGTGCCCGAGTACGGGTCCTGCAGCGTCCCCGACGCCACCACGCAGCCGTTGGTCCCGGCCTTGAGCACCTGGTCCGTGAGGTCCCGTCGCAGGATGTCGTTGCGGGTGTCGCAGCCGTTGCGGTCCACGTCCTTCCACGCCTGGCCGTACAGGTCCCGGTCGTACCCGGTCTTCGGCGCGCGGCCCTTGACGGGGAGCAGCGCCACGGTGGCCAGCGCCGTCGGTAACTGCGCGGCGTCGGCGGGCGGAGCAGGCTCGGGCGTGGGCAGGGCGGTGGTCGGGTCCGTGGGGCTCGGGCTCGGGCTGCTGGTCCGGGTGGGACTCGGCCGCTCGGTCGTCGGCGAGGCCGACGCCGTCGGTGCCGCTGCGTCCTTGGCGGGCGGCGCGACGGCGGCGCGGACGACGAACGCCAGGCCGATCAGCGACGCCAGCACCAGGGCGACCACGACCAGGATCCGGACCGGCGCCCGACGCGACCGCGTCGGGGGCTCCTGGGCCGGCGGGTCGACGACGGGGTCGTCGTCCCACCACGCGTCGCCCGTCGGTCCCGTCACCTCCTGAGTATCGGCACGTCGCGGACCACCCGTGACGGACGTAGGTCACGAACGGGACGTGATCCGTCCCACGTGCTGGACACCTCGGGAAGATGCTTGCGCCCCGCAACCTTGGGTCTGGCATGGCCCGGATCCCCGCGACGCGTGTGAGCGTCGGCTTCGTCCTCCTGCTGTCGGCGCTCACGGCCGTCGGCCCCCTGACGTTCGACACGTACCTCGCCGCGTTCCCGCAGATCGCGGCCGACCTGCACGCGCCCGCCGCGGCCGTGCAGCTCACCATCGCCGCCTCCCTCGCGGGCCTCGCCCTGGGTCAGCTGCTGTTCGGCTCGATCTCGGACGCCTTCGGCCGGCGCCGCCCGCTGCTCGGTGCGCTGTCCGTGTACGTGCTCGCCTCCGTCGGCCTCACGCTCGTGCAGAACATCACCGCGTTCACCGCGCTCCGGTTCGTGCAGGGCTTCACCGCGGCGGCCGGCATGGTGATCTCGATGGCGATCGTGCGCGACAAGTACGAGGGCCTCGCCGTGTCCAAGGTTATGGCGCGGCTGATGCTCGTGGTCGGCGTCGCCCCGATCCTCGCGCCCACCATCGGCGCCCAGCTGCTGCTGGTCGGCTCGTGGCGGCTGATCTTCGTGTTCCTCGCCGGCACGGGCGCGACGCTGCTGGTCATCGCCTCGTTCGCGCTGCGCGAGTCGCTCCCGGTCGAGCTCCGCCGGACCGGCGGCACCGGGGCCGCGCTGCGCACGTACCGCGACCTCATCACCGACCTCCCGTTCCTCGGGCTGGCCCTGATGTCCGCGTTCTACCTCTCGGCGATGTTCAGCTACGTCGCGTCGTCCACCTTCGTGTTCCAGGACGGGTACGGCCTGTCGCCGCAGCAGTTCGGCTGGGTGTTCGCCGCCGGCGCCGTCGCGATCACGGCCGGGTCGCAGGTCAACGGCGCGCTCGTCGGCCGGTTCACGCCGGAGCAGGTGCTGTCCGGCGCCGTCGCCGCGGGCCTGGTGCTCAGCCTGTCCCTCTTCGCGACGACCCTGCTCGGTGCCCCGTTCTGGCCCGTGACCGTGCTGCTGGTGCTGACCCTCGGCACCGCCGGCTTCGTGCTGCCGTCCGCGCCGGCCATCGCACTCGCGTCCAACCCGCACCGCGCCGGGTCGGCGGCCGCCCTGCTCGGCGCCCTGCAGTTCGGGCTGGGCGCCCTCATCGCGCCGCTGACCAGCCTCGGCGGCACGCCGACGCCCGTGACCATGGCCGCGGTGATGGCCGGGGTCATCGTCGTCGCCTCGATCCTCCTGGTGGCCGTGCGTCGGTCGTGGGCCCGCGGTCCGGTCGCCGAGGCCGAGCTCGTCGTCGCGGCGGCCTCGGTCACGGGTGCCGTCACCGACCGCGCGCCCGTCCCCTTCGTCGGCGCGGGCGTCGAGTCCGAGGCCCTGGTCCGCGAGCGCGCCGCGGCCGCCTCGGTGCGCGTCCGTGCGGCCGCGCCCAGCGCGAGCCGGGGGGAGCCGGGCCGCGGGCACGAGGTCGAGTCCGATGCGGTGCCCTGCCCCGGCTGACCCGCCGCGTGGCGGGCACGCGTCGGACCTTTTGCGCGCCGTCATCACATCGCAACCAGGCATCGACAGATTGTTGTGGCGTGGGTCACATTCGCGACCTAGCCTGAGCGGTACACGCTCGATGAAGGACGCCCGATGCGCTGGCTGCTGATGTTCGCCATCCTCTTCGTCCCGGCGCTCGTCTTCATGGCGATCTGGCAGCTGTTCCCGTCGCCCGACGATCCGCCGCGGTGGCGCACGTTCGTGGCCGCACGCCTCGAGAGCGTGGCCGCCCACCTGCGTCGGGAGCGCAAGCCCGAGTTCGACCCGTTCATGACGCTCCGCGTGCAGGAGAGGCTCGGGGTCGTCGCCGACCACGTGCGGTCGCTCGAGCTGGATACCCACACCTTCGCCCGGGCGGAGCGGATCATCGCCTCGCAGCTCGCGTACGACCAGCTGCTCGCCGAGGCGTGCCACCTGGCCGGCGTCGAGGTCCAGGTGGTCGCCAAGGGGGACCCGGCCGAGCGCTTCCGCGAAGAGGTCGAGCTGGCCTCCCGCGGCTGGGCCTGGTGACCGCGACGGCTCGCCGCTAGCGGACCGCGCCCGTCGTCCGCTCGGTCGGCCCGATCAGCCCGCGCGCACCGACACGGTGCTCGGACCCTCGGGCGTCGGCCGGACCTCGATGCGGTCGGCGATCGACTGCTTGAGCGCCTCGACGTGCGACACGACCCCCACCACCCGGCCACCGGCGCGCAGGCGACCGAGCTCGGCGAGCACCTGCTCCAGGGTGTGCGGGTCGAGCGAGCCGAAGCCCTCGTCGACGAACAGCGTGCCCAGGTCGATGCCCCCAGCCTCGGCGGTGACGACATCAGCCATGCCGAGCGCGAGGCACAACGACACGTAGAACGTCTCGCCGCCGGACAGCGTCCGCGGGTCGCGCGGGTGCCCGGTCACGTGGTCGACCACGCGCATCGCCAGGCCGGTGTTGCGGGCCCGGACGTCCTCCTTCTCGTCGCTGCGGACCAGCTCGTAGCGGCCGTCCGACATGACGAGCAGGCGGTCGTTGGCGGCCGCGACGACGTCCTCGAAGCGGCGCATCAGCACGAACGTGGCCAACGAGAGGTGGTGCGCGTTGTCCCCGCCGCCCCCGCCCGTCAGGTCGGCCAGGCGGGACACCGGACCCGCGGCCTCGACGGCCTCGGTGAGCGCGGTCGCGGCCGCCAGCACGCCGTCCGCCGCCACCGTCGCGGCGGTCGAGCACTCCTCGGCGACGCGCGCCTCCCCCGCGGCCCGAGCGGCCTCGGCCCGAGCCGTCGCCTCCGCCGTCGTCGCGCCGTCGAGGTCGACCACCAGGTCGTCGTCGAGCGCGGCGATGGCCGGCTCCGCCAGCCCGGCGGTGGCGCGGTCCAGCCGAGTCGCGTAGGCCGTGACGATCCGGTCGAGCTCGGCGAGGACGGCCGCGTCGACCGAGGCCGCGGTCGCAGCCTCCGCGGAGTCGAACCCGTGCTCGGCCAGGCCCTCGGCCAGCTCGGCCTGCCGCCGGGCGACCTCGTCGTGCGCCGCGTCCTGCTCGGCGAGGGCGTCCAGCACCGACGCCGAGGCGGCCGCGCGCTCGAGCAGCTCGGCGTGCCGGGCGGCGACCGTCGGGTGGTCGGCCCGCGCTGTCACGACCTCGGCCTCCGACGCGTCGAGGTCCAGCCGCGTGACCTCGAGCCCCGCGCGGTCCCCGGCGAGGCGCGCGACCGCAGCGGCACGCTCGCCCTCCCGCTCGCGCGTCTGCGCGTCGAACCCGTCGAGGGCGGGTGCCAGTCGGGCGACGTCCGCCTCGGCCGCCCGCGCCTCGGCCAGGGCGGAACGCGCCACCTCGGTGGCCGTCGCGGCCGCCTCGGCGGTGATCGTCCCGACGCGGGCACGCAGTGCGTCGGCACGCTCGGTCAGCACGCTGCACCGCTCGGCGGCGGCGGCCAGCCCTGCCTCGGCCGCCGCGCGCTCCGCTTCGGCGCGCTCGACACGCTCGGCGGACACGTGGTCGGCGTCCAGGACGGCCTTGGCCGGGTGCTCTGCCGAGCCGCAGACCGGGCACGGGTCGCCGTCGTCGAGCCGGGCGGCGATCTCCCCCGCGAGGCCGGCGATCCGGGCGGCGCGCAGGTCGCGCTCGACGCCCAGCGCACGGGTCGCGGCGGCCCCTGCGGCCGCCCGCGCGTCGACGGCCTCGGCGCGAGAGTGCTCGGCCGCGGCCAGGTCGGCGTGCGCGGTGACGATCTCGAGGGCGGCCGCCAGCGTCGACTCGCGGTCACCCCTCGACGCCGCGCGCTCCCGGGCGGCTTCCAGCTGGGCGAGCAGGTCGGCACGAGCGGCCGGGCGGGCGGCGAGCCACGTGTCGTCGGCCGCGATCGCCGCGACGAGGTCGTCGATCGCGTGCCCGGTCTGGCGCACTGCCCGCCGACGCCCCTCGAGGCCGGCCTCGACCTCGACCAGCCGGCCGAGCGCCGCGGACGTCTCGACCGCCGAGCGCCCCGCGGCCTGCACGTGGACGCGCAGGTCAGAGCCGTTCGCCGGCATGGCGATGTCGTCGGGCGCGCCGTCGAGCGCGGCGGTGAGCGTCTTGCGGGCGGCATCGAGGGCGGTCCCGGCACGCTCGGCGCCCTGCAGCAGCGGACGGACCGCGCGCGCGGCACGGGCCGCCGTGAGCTGCAGCACCGCCTCGGTGTTCATCTCGGCGGCGGCGTCCAGCGCCGCGCGCTCGGCCCGCAGGGTGTCGCGGCGGCGCAGCAGCGCGTCGGTGGCGGTCACCTGGTCGAGGTGCTCGCGGGCCGACTGCCGTGCCGCCTCCGCCGACAGCGCCGCGGCGCGCGCGGTCGCCGCCAGGCCGTCGAGCAGGTCGGTCCGCTCGGTGACCGCGTCCCGCACGGCGGACACCAGCCCGTCGTTGCGCAGGATCGCCGCCTCGATGGTCGAGCGGAGCTCCGCGGCCTCCTCGTCGGTCAGCCGCATGGCTCCGACCAGCCGAGACGTCCCGGACGTCAGCGCGGCCCGAGCGGCCTCGCTGGCGCGGTCGCCCTCGCGCCGCATCTCGGCCAGCCGCTGCTGCAGCCGCTCGTACACCTCGGTGCCGAAGATCTTCTGCAGCAGGCCGCGGCGCTCCTCGGGCTTGGCCCGCAGGAAGTGCGCGAACTCGCCCTGCGGCAGGACGATCGTCTGCACGAACTGGGTCCGGTCGAGCCCGACGGCCTTCTGGATCTCGGCGCCGATCTCGTCCAGCCGGTTGCCCAGCGGGACTCCGACGGCATCGAGACCGGCCGGGTCCAGCTCCGCGCCCGCGGGGAGGCGCCAGGCCTTGACGGTCGCGTTCGCCGTGGTGGTGCCGGCCCCGCGCCGCTTCGCCCGCTGGTACGCGGGCGTGCGCCGGACCCGATAGACGCCGGACGGGACCTCGAACACCAGGTCCACGACGCTCTCGGTGTCGTCCGGTGCGTACGCCGACCGCAGGCGCTCCTCGGAGGCCTCGCTGGACGCGACCTTGCCGTAGAGCGCGAAGACGATCGCGTCGATGAGCGTCGACTTGCCCGACCCGGTGGGGCCCTCCAGCAGGAAGAGCCCGGCCTGACCGAGCGCGTCGAAGTCGACCGTGTGGCGGCCGGCGAACGGTCCGATCGCCTGGACCGTCAGGGAGCGCAGGTGCATCAGGCGCTCCGCTCGATCGCCGCGACGTCCTCGTACGCGCGCCGCAGCACGTCGACCTCGGCCGCCGAGGGCCGGTGGCCGGTGACGTGGGCGAGGAAGTCGGCCGCCACGTCGAGCGGGTCGTGCGCCGCCGTGATGACCGCGGCACGAGGCGTGGTCGCCGACTCCGCCGCGCGGTGCTGCACGACGAGCGCGTGCGGGAAGCGCTGCTTGACACGGCGGTAGAGGTCCTCGGGCCGGTGCGCGTCGGTGACGGTCACCCGGGCCCACGAGTCGACGTGCTTCTCCCCCGCCGCACCGAGGAGCTCCTCGAGCGTGCCGGTGACGTCGGCCAGCCGCCGGGGGACGGGCGCGGCGATCATCGACGTGCGGACGGCGGACCCGGACAGGTCCACCAGGACCGTCGACTTGGCGTGGTGCTGCTCGGAGAACGAGTAGGCCAGCGGCGAACCGCTGTAGCGCAGGGTGGTCCCCTCCGGACCCGTGAGGCCCTGGGGGCCGTGCAGGTGGCCGAGGGCGACGTAGTCGGCGCCCGCGAACACCCCGGCCGGCACCTGGTCGACCCCGCCGACCCGGATGTCCCGCTCGGACTCGGTGGGGGCGCCGCCGATCACGAACGCGTGCGCGGCGACGACCGACCGCGGCCGTGCGGACCCGCCGCGAGCCGCCAGGTCGGCGCGGATCCGCCGCATCGCCGCGGCGGCCACGGCCTCGTGCGAGCGGGCCAGCGGCTCGGGCCCGTCGGCCAGCTGGACCCGGGCGAAGTCGGGGTCCAGGTAGGGGATCCCGTAGACGAGCACGTCGCCGTCATCGTCGGCAAGCACCACCGGCGCCGCCAGCCCGGCGACCTGCGTGCGGAGCCGGACCCGGTCCCGCATGAGCGCCGAGCCGAAGCCCAGGCGGGTGGCCGAGTCGTGGTTGCCCGACGTGACGACCACGGTCGTGTGCTCGGCCAGCCGCGCGAGTGTCTCGGACAGCAGGGTCACGGCCTCGACCGGCGGGATCGCCCGGTCGTACACGTCCCCCGCGACGACCACCGCGTCCACGTCCTCGGCGCGCACGACGTCGACCAGGTGCTCGAGGTACGCCGCCTGGTGGTCGAGCAGATCGACCCCGTGCAGCGTCCGGCCCAGGTGCCAGTCCGACGTGTGCAACAACCGCATGCCGCGAACGTAAACCAGGCCACTGACACACCGTCCGACGCGGGCGGGGTGTCGGTCACACCCGTCGATGGTCAGACCGTCGAGGGCAGCTCCCCGGACAGCCCGACCATGTCGAGCACGTCGCGCAGCACCCGGTGCGGGTCGCGCAGGGAGACCGGGATGCCGGCCTCGGCGGCGGCGAGGTGCAGCTGCAGCACGAAGGCGATGCCCGACGAGTCGATGAAGGTGGCCCGCGTGGAGTCGACGACCACGGGGTTGCCGTTCACCAGGGCCAGGCCCATGCACGCGCTGGCCTCGTCACGCAGCGCGGCGTCGATCTCCCCCATGAGGACGATCACCGTGCGGTCGTCCTGGGCCTCGACCTGGATGGTCCCGGCCGCGGCCGAGTGCTCGAACAGGTCCATCGCTCCTCAGTTCCGTTCCCCCGCCGATGCCGGAGCTGCATTCCGGCGCGATGACGTTACCTGCCCGCGCGGGCCTCGCCATCCGAGATGTGAAACGGACACCCCCTCGCCCAGGTTCCCGTCCGGGCTCCGGGCTAGCCTCGGCGCATGGCCACCACCGAGCTCCCCGCCAGCCACGCCGACCTGCTCGAACGCCCCCTGTTCGGGCACCTCGCGACGGTCGCGCCCGACGGGTCCCCGCACAGCAGCGTCATGTGGTTCGTCTGGGACGGCGAGGTGCTGCGGTTCACGCACACGTCGACCCGGCAGAAGTTCAAGAACCTCCAGGTCGAGCCCCGCATCGCCCTCTCGATCCACGACCCGGAGGACGGGTACCGGTCGCTCGAGGTGCGCGGTGTCGTCGAGTCGACGGTGCCCGACGACGAGGTGGCCAGCTTCTACAAGTCCCTGCAGGAGCGGTACGGCGAGGACTACGAGATCAAGGACGCGTACAAGCGCGTCATCCTCACGGTCCGGCCGACGACCTTCGTCGTGAAGTAGCCCTCAGGCCTCGGGGTCGGTGACGTCCGAGACCGTCGCGACGAGCGCACGCACCAGCTCGGCCCCGTCCACGTTCGCGGCGACCCCGTGCGCGCCGGCCCCGATGGACACGGTGCGCGACGGCACCCGCGAGTCGGCGACCACGGGCCACTCGACCAGCGAGCCGAACGGCGTGATCGTCCCGCGCTCGTAGCCGGTGACCTCCTTGGCGGTCTCCGCGTCCGGCATCGACAGCCGCGTCACACCGAGCAGCGCGCGCAGCTTGGGCCAGGAGATGGTCCGGTCGCCCGGCACCAGCACGAACAGGAAGTCGTCGTCCCCGCGGCGCACCACGATGGTCTTCACGATGCCGGCGGGGTCGATGCCGCGCGCCTCGGCCGCCTCGGCCAGGGACCGGACGGGTCCGTGCCGGGTCACGTCGAACTCGATGCCCGAGGCCTCGAGGCCCGCGATCGCGCGCCGCTCCCCCTCGCTCGGTGCGGCTGCGTCGCTCATGCGGGCCACTGTAGGACCAGGGTGGCGCGCCGCATCGTGGGCGCTCCGACGAATCAGGAAGCGTCCCGCGCCACCGACCTGGGAGACTGGACCGTCGTGAGCACGCCGTCCCCCGCCCCCGCCGACCCGCACGGGTCCGGAGACGGGCGACCCCGCGGGGGCTCCCGACGCGGCCGCGGCCGCCGCAAGCCCCCGGCGCGGACGGGGGCCGAGGGTCAGACGGCCGGTCGACGGTCGTCGGGTCGCGACGACGCGGGCCGCATCGCCGCACGCCGCGCGCGGGCCGCCGAGATCCGCCGTGCCGTCGAGCTCCCGCCGATCGTCTACCCCGAGCAGCTCCCGGTCAGCGCGCGCCGCGACGAGATCGCCGACGCGCTGCGCGACCACCAGGTCGTCGTCGTGGCGGGCGAGACGGGGTCCGGCAAGACGACCCAGATCCCGAAGATCGCCCTCGAGCTGGGCCGGGGTCGTGCCGGCCAGATCGGCCACACGCAGCCCCGCCGGATCGCCGCACGCAGCGTCGCGGAGCGCATCAACGAGGAGCTGGTCGGCGATCAGCCGCTGGGCGGGGTCGTCGGCTACCAGGTGCGGTTCACCGACGAGTCGAGCGAGTCGACGCTGGTCAAGGTCATGACCGACGGCATCCTGCTGGCGCAGATCCAGCGCGACCCGATGCTGTGGGCCTACGACACGCTCATCATCGACGAGGCCCACGAGCGGTCCCTGAACATCGACTTCATCCTCGGGTACCTCACCCGGCTGCTCCCCCAGCGACCGGACCTCAAGGTCGTCATCACGTCCGCCACGATCGACTCGGACCGGTTCGCGCGGCACTTCGCCTCCGCGGACGGCGCGCCCGCCCCGGTCGTGGAGGTCACCGGCCGCACGTACCCGGTCGAGATCCGCTACCGCCCGTTGTCTCCCGACGTGGAGGAGGGCGCGCCCGCTCCCAAGAAGCGCGGCGCCGAGGACCGCGACCCGATGACCGCCATCTGCGAGGCCGTCGACGAGCTGTGCCTCGAGGGCCCCGGCGACATCCTCGTGTTCCTCTCGGGCGAGCGCGAGATCCGGGATGCCGAGGACGCCCTGCGGGGCTCGCTCGGTCCGCGCGTGTCCGATCCCCGCACGCCGGGCGCCGTCGAGCTGCTCCCCCTGTACAGCCGGCTGTCGGCCGCCGAGCAGCACCGGGTGTTCGAGCGGCACCAGAACCGGCGGGTGGTCCTGTCCACCAACGTCGCCGAGACCTCCCTGACCGTCCCCGGCATCCGGTACGTCATCGACCCCGGGACCGCACGCATCTCGCGGTACTCCAAGGCCACGAAGGTCCAGCGGCTGCCCATCGAGCCCATCTCGCAGGCGTCGGCCAACCAGCGGTCCGGGCGCTGCGGGCGCGTGGCCGACGGCATCGCGATCCGGCTCTACTCGCAGGACGACTTCGACGCGCGCCCTCTGTACACCGAGCCGGAGATCCTCCGTACATCGCTGGCGTCGGTGATCCTGCAGATGATCGCGGTGGGCGTCGCGACCACGCCCGAGGACATCGGCGAGTTCCCGTTCGTCGACCCGCCCGACACCCGCGCGGTCCGTGACGGCGTCCAGCTGTTGACCGAGCTGGGCGCGCTGGGCGACGGCCGGCTGACCGAGACGGGCCGCGCGCTCGCGCAGCTGCCCATGGATCCCCGGCTCGCGCGGATGATCGTCGAGGGCGGCCGTCGCCAGGTCGCGCGCGAGGTCATGATCATCGCCGCCGCCCTCTCGATCCAGGACCCGCGGGAGCGGCCGGTGGAGGACCGCGAGAAGGCCGACCTGTCGCACGCCCGGTTCGCCGATCCCACCTCCGACCTGCTCACCTACCTCAACCTCTGGCACTACCTGCGCGACCAGCAGCGCGACCTCTCGGGGTCGGCGTTCCGGCGGATGTGCCGGTCAGAGCACCTCAACTACCTGCGCATCCGCGAGTGGCAGGACGTGGTCACGCAGCTGCGCGAGCTGGCCAAGCCGCTGGGCATCGTGGTGAACGCCCCGAAGCAGACGGAGCACGACGAGGGCCTGCGGCTCGAGTGGGACGGCGACCGGATCCACGTCGCGATCCTCGCCGGGCTGCTCTCGCAGATCGGGATGCAGGAGGCCACCGAGGTCTCGACGCGCGCGAAGACTCCCGGCCGGCCCGACCGGCGCGGGCGCAACGAGTACCTCGGCGCGCGCGGGGCGCGGTTCGCGATCTTCCCCGGGTCCGGGCTGGCCCGGAAGCCGCCCGCCTGGGTCATGGCCGCGGAGCTGGTGGAGACGTCCCGCCTGTGGGGCCGCGACGTCGCGCGCATCCAGCCGGAGTGGGCCGAGGAGGTGGGCGCGCACCTGGTGAAGCGGACCTGGTCGGAGCCCGCGTGGTCGACCCGGCAGGGCGCGGCGACGGCCTTCGAGAAGGTGCTGCTCTACGGCGTCCCCATCGTCAACCAGCGCCGCGTGCTCTACGCCACGGTCGATCCCGAGCACGCCCGGGAGCTGTTCGTCCGGCACGCGCTGGTGCAGGGCGAGTGGACCACCCACCACGCGTTCTTCCACGAGAACCGCCGCCTGCTCGCGGAGGCCGAGGGGCTCGAGGCCCGCGCCCGGCGCCGCGACCTGGTGGTCGACGACGACACCCTCTTCGCGTTCTACGACGAGCGGATCCCCGACGACGTCGTCTCGAGCCGGCACTTCGACCAGTGGTGGAAGACCGCGCGCCGCGAGCATCCGGACCTGCTGACCTTCACGCGCGAGCTGCTGGTGGGCGAGGCCGGGGCGATCGACGAGGGTGCGTTCCCGTCGCGCTGGCCGCAGGGCGACCTGCGGCTGCCGCTGACCTACCAGTTCGAGCCTGGTACAGAAGCCGACGGCGTCACCGTACACATCCCGCTGTCCACCCTCGCGCGGCTCACGCCGGACGGCTTCGGCTGGATGGTGCCGGGCCTGCGCGAGGAGCTGATCACCGCGACCATCCGTGCGCTGCCCAAGCCCGTGCGCGTGCAGCTGGTCCCCGCGCCCGACGTCGCCCGTGGCGTCGGGGCCTGGATCGCGCAGAACACGGCGGACTGGGAGGACACCGTCCGCGCGGGGGACGCGGCGCCGTCGTTCCGCGAGGTGTTCCGTCGTGCGGTGCGCGAGCTGCGGGACGTCGACGTGCCGGACGACGCATTCGACGACGACCGGCTGCCGCCCCACCTGCGCATGACGTTCCGGGTGGTCGGCGACCGCGGGGGAGTGGTCGACGAGGGCAAGGACCTGCTCGTCCTGCAGCGACGCCTGGCCGACCGCACGCAGAAGGCGGTCGACGACGCCGTCCGCACGGCGGTCCGGGCGGCGATGGAGGAGGCGCGTGCGGCGGGGGCGGGCGGTGCCGCCACGTCGGAGGCCGCTCCGGGTGCGTCCCCCGAGCCGACGAGCCGGCCCGCGCCACCGGCACCGCGCGTCGACGTCGTCCGCACGGGCCTCACCACCTGGCCCGCCGACCTGCCGGAGCTGCCCGAGGTCGTCGAGGTCGGACGCGTCCGTGCCTTCCCGTCGCTGGTCGAGGAGAAGGGGACCGTCGCCGTGCGCGCGCTGGCCGACGAGTCCGCCCGCCCGGACGCGGCCCGCCGAGGCCTGCGGCGGCTGCTGCTGCTCGACGTCGGCCTGACCACCGGCCGCATCACGTCCCGCTGGACGGGCACGCAGGCCCTCACGCTGGCCGCCAGCCCCTACCCGAGCACGGACGCGCTGGTCACGGACGTGCAGCTGGCCGTGATCGAGGGCCTGCTCACCGCGCCCGCGTGGACGGTACGCACGCTCGACGCGTACACCGCGCTGCGCACCGCCACCCGCGGCCGGCTCGAGGACTCCGTGCACGCGGTCGTCGGCGACCTGGTCGCGGTGCTGACCGCCTGGCGGGAGCTGGACGGCGAGATCCGCGACCGGTCCAGCCTGGCGCTGCTGGCCACCGCCCAGGACATCCGGTCCCAGGCGGCCCGCCTGGTCCACGACGGGTTCGTGAGCGAGGTGGGCACCGCCCGCCTGCCCCACCTCGCCCGCTACCTGCGCGCGGCCCGGCACCGGCTGGTCAAGGCCGCCGAGAACCCGCAGCGCGACGCGGACCTCGCCTGGCAGGTGCAGGACGTCGAGGCGCTCTACGACGACGTCGTCGCCAAGCACCCGCGGGACCCCGAGCTGCGGGAGCTGCGCTGGATGCTCGAGGAGCTGCGTGTCAGCCTGTTCGCGCAGCAGCTGGGCACGCCGACGCCGGTGTCGACCACCCGCATCAAGAAGGCCCTCGCCGCCTACTGAGGCTCGACGGGTCCGTCCTCGCCGGCCACGAGGTCGCCGCAGGTGACCTGCTGCGCGGTCGTGACCACGGGTTCGTCGGCGGCCGCACCGACCGCCACCTGCTCCGGGGCCGCGTTGGTGGCGTGCCGGCCGTCCGCGTCGAGGTCCACGAACGTCCTGGTCACCGTGTAGTTCTGGTCGGCGTCCTGCACCGCGTTGAGCCCCGCGAGCCGCAGCGCGCCCCCGCTCTGGGTGCAGCCCACTCCGGTGCCGGCGCCGGCGAAGCCGAGGTCGAACGTGTACGGCTGACCCTGCGCGTTGGCGACGGGCGTCACGGCGCACCCGGCCAGCGAGTAGAGGAGCGCCTCGCGGCTGAGGTCGACGAGCGCGATCGGGATGCCGTCGCTCTGCACGCGGTTGACGATCGCGGAGGCGGGGACGGGGGACCCGGAGTTGATCGTCGCGGAGAAGGTCGCGCCGGACGCCGTGGTGATGCCGAACTCGCGACCGGCGCCGGGGCTGAGCCACGCCTGGTCGGGGCGGCCGTCGCCGTCCACGTCGATCACCGTCACGACGTCCGCGCCGGCGGGAGCGGTGGCGCTGTTCGGTGCACAACCGGCGGAGGGCGACGATGCCGTGGGCTCCGGCGCCGCGGAGGTCGCCGTGGGAGTCGGAGCCGCCGAGCTCTCCGAGGCGCTCGGCGACGTCACGGGCGGCGGCGTCTCGTCGTCCCCGTTCAGGACGAGCGCCACGATCACGACGATCGCGACAGCCAGCAGCACGGCGAGCGCGATGATCCAGCCCCGGCGGGACGGCGTCGTCGGGTCGGTCGGCTCCGGGGCACCGGTGGGCGGGAACGGGGACGGATCGGTCATAGGACCGGTCTACAACAGGAATGCCGCGGGCCGCGACGACCCGCGGCAATCCGGCCGATCAGTCCCGGCGACGGAACAGCAGCGCGGCCCCGACGCGGCCGGCCAGGAAGATCCCGACGCACCAGAGGATGGCCGACGGGGCCGAGTCGCCGACGGGCGTCCCGAGCAGCAGCCCGCGCACCGTGTCGGTGATCGGCGTGATCGGGTTGTAGGTCGCGATCGTCTCCAGCGCCGACGGCATCGACTCGGTGGGCACGAAGGCGCTCGACACGTAGGGGACGAACAGGATCGCGAACGTGAACCCGCTCGCCGCCTCGGGCCCGGACGCCACCAGGCCGATCGCGACGGCCACCCACGTGAGCGCCAGGACGTACAGCGCGATGAGCCCGATCGCCGCGGCCCACTCCAGCGCCGTCGCGTCGGGGTCGAACCCGACCAGGAAGGCGACGCCGATGACCAGCGCGGTCGACACTGCGTTGCGCACCATGCTGGCCACGACGTGCCCGGTGAGCACCCCGGTGGGCCGGATGGGCAGGGACCGGAACCGGTCGATGATGCCGCCGGTCATGTCGTTGGCCACGTCCACGGCGGTGTTCGCCGACCCGTACCCGGCCGTCAGCAGGATGATCCCGGGGACGACGAAGTCGACGTACCCGCCCCCGCTGTCGATCGCGCCGCCGAACACGTAGACGAACATGAGCAGCAGGGACACGGGCAGGATCACGGCGAGCAGGATCGTGTCCATCTGGCGCAGCGAGCGGCGCAGGCACCGGTCGATCAGCGCGGTCGAGTCGTGCAGGGACCAGCCGAGGGCGGGGGGCTGCGGGGCGAGCGTGGTCATCAGGACTCCCGGGCGGTGACGAGGGCGGGTGCGGGCTCGGGCTCGGTGGGCCGGCCCGTCAGCGTGAGGAAGACGTCGTCGAGCGTGGGGGAGCGGATCTCCCAGGTGTCGACGGCGACGCCGCGGCGCTCGATGTCGGCGAGGATCCGCCGCACGTCCGGCACGGAGCCGTCGGTGAGGATGCGCTCCTCGGCACCGTCGGCCAGGCGCAGCTCGACGTGCGCCGACCCGACCGCCCGCTTGAGCTCGGGTGCCGTGCCGTTCGCGATGACCCGGCCGTTGTCCATGACGGCGACCCGGTCGGCCAGCTGGTCGGCCTCCTCCAGGTACTGCGTGGTCAGCAGGACGGTGGTGCCCTCGGCGACGACGTCCCGGATGACGTCCCAGAGATCGTTCCGGCTGCGCGGGTCGAGCCCGGTGGTGGGCTCGTCGAGGAACACCACCTGCGGCCGGGCCAGCAGGCCCACCGCGAGGTCGAGCCGGCGGCGCATCCCGCCCGAGTAGGTCTTCACCACGCGGCCGGCGGCGTCCGTGAGGTCGAACAGCTCGAGCAGCTCGGCGCTGCGGGTGCGCACCTCCGCCCGGCCCAGGTGCGCCAGCCGGGCCATGAGGTGCATGTTCTCGACGCCCGTGAGCAGGTCGTCGACGGCGGCGAACTGCCCCGTGAGGCTGATCGCCGCCCGCACCTCGGCGGGCTGGCGCACCACGTCCTTGCCGGCGACGTGCGCGGAGCCGCCGTCGGGCCGCAGCAGCGTGGCCAGGATGCGCACGGTCGTGGTCTTCCCGGCGCCGTTGGGACCCAGGAGGGCGAGCACCTCCCCCCGGGCGACATCGAGGTCGACGCCGTCGAGCACGGTCAGGTCGCCGTAGGACTTGCGGAGCCCCCGGGCGACGACGACAGGAGCAGTCATCGCGATCTCGCTTTCTGTGTATGGCGTAAACTGTGTGTGTACTTCATACACACTTGTAGGATCGACCGTCAAGGAGGTGCCGTGGCGCACGACGAGGACGTAGTGGCCGACGAGGGCCGTCGCGAGGCCGACGCCCTGCGTCGCGACCGGGAGAAGGCGGCGCGCGCGGAGGCGAAGGAGGCCGACCGGCTGCGTCGCGACCTCGAGCGCGCCGACCGCGACGCCGAGCGGGAGGCGCAGAAGGAGGCCGACCGGGTCCGCAAGGAGGCCGAACGGGTCGAGCGCGACCGCCTCAAGGCCGAGCAGGAGCTGGCCCGTGAGGCGGAACGCCGGCGGACCGAGCGCGAGCGGGAGGCGCAGCAGGCGGTCCGGGAGGCCGCCAAGCAGCTGCGCGAGGCCGAGAAGGCGCAGCGCGCCGCCGCCCTCGCCCAGCAGCAGGCGGCTCGGGTGGCCGAGAAGGCGCGGCGGCAGGCCGTGCGGGTGGCCGGCAGCGGGGCCGCCGCTCCCGTCGAGCTGCCGCCCGGGATCGCGGTCCTGTGGCGCACCCCGACCGAGGGGCGGCCCGGGCCTCGACCCGGCCTGACCCTGGAGCAGATCGCCGATGCCGGGATCGCGCTCGCCGACGCCGAGGGGATCGACTCGGTCTCCATGGCCCGGCTGGCCGAGTCGCTGGGCTTCACGACGATGTCGCTGTACCGCTACGTCTCGTCCAAGGACGAGGTGCTGAGCCTCATGTCCGACCGCGCTGCCGGGCGCCCACCGGTCCTGGGTCCCGAGGTGGGCGGCTGGCGCGAGCAGCTCGAGCTGATCCTCGCCGTGCAGCAGCCGATCCTGCACGCGCACCCGTGGCTGGCCCGGACGACGACCGTGCTGCACGCCGTCGGACCGGGTCGGCTGGCGTGGATGGAGGGCATGCTCGCCGCGCTCGCGGGCACGCCGCTGTCCGAGCGGCAGAAGGTCGGCGCGATCGGCCTGCTGGCCACGCACTCCCTGGACCAGCTGCGCGTCACCGAGGAGCTGACCGGGAGCAGGCGCACCGCAGCGATCGGCACGGCCGAGGGCGCCGACGAGTCCCCGGACCTGGGCGACCTCATCGGCGCGCTCGCCTCTCCGACCTCCCACCCCGCGCTGCTGCAGGCGGCCGCCGCGGGCGCCTTCTCGTTCGGTCCCGACGACCGGGCCGCCGATGCGGACGCCCTGGACTTCGGGACCACCCTGATCCTCGACGGCATCGAGCGGCTCATCGCGCTGGCGACCCCCACGGACTGAGCCGCCCACAGCCCCGGCCGTCCACTCGGGTCGGGATCGGTGTCGGGGGCGCGGGGCAGACTCGGCGCATGACCTCGCCCGACGTCCCGATCACCGGCCGCTGCTTCGGCGACGGCACCCCGCTCTACGAGCAGTACCACGACGAGGAGTGGGGCCGGCCCGTGCACGACGAGCACGCGCTCTTCGAACGGATCGCGCTCGAGGGCTTCCAGTCCGGCCTCGCGTGGATCACGGTGCTCCGCAAGCGACCCGCGTTCCGGACCGCGTTCGCGGGCTTCGACCCCGAGCTGGTCGCGGAGTTCGGCGACGACGACGTCGCCCGGCTGATGGCCGACGCGGGCATCGTGCGCAACCGCGCCAAGATCGAGGCGGCCATCGCCAACGGGCGCGCGCTGCGCGGTCTGCACGCCGCAGGACGCACTCTGGACGCGGTCCTCTGGTCGCACGCGCCCGACCGCACCGGGTACGTCAGGCCTCTGACCTGGGCCGGCGTCCCGGCGCAGACCGACGAGTCGCGCGCGCTCGCCAAGGAGCTGAAGTCGCTCGGCTTCCGGTTCGTCGGACCGATCACGGCGTACGCGGCGATGCAGGCCTGCGGGGTCGTCGACGACCATCTGGCGACCTGCCCGTCGGCCGCCTCGACTCACCCGTCGGAGTGACCATTACTCCTGCCGGGTGACGCTGCCGCGGGGGTCTCGGAACCGAGTGTGACGCGGACTACAGTGCCGCCCATGACGGAGATCCCCGACCACGACGCTCGGCGTGATGCCGTGCGCGCGGCGGCCGAGGCTCTGACGGACAACGTCGTCCCCGACGCCGGGATCCTCGCGGCGGTCCAGGACGGGCTGCTGTCCGTCCCCGCCGGCTCCCCCAACTCCTGGTTCGACGTGCCGTCGCAGCGCAGCCGCATGCAGACCGGCACCCTTTCCCCTCGCCGCCCGCACTGACCGACCACTCGCGGCGAGCCCCCTCGGCTCCGCGCTGCCCTCAGCGCGATCCCGGCGTCGACGCCGGGCAGTCGAGCGACGGACGCGGTCGTCTCACAGGTCGAGCACGGTTGCCCACCATGTGATCGGCGGTCTAGCATCGCGCCTACCATCCAGAGCGGCCGAGAGACCTGGCTCGACGACGCCGCAGCAACCCCCCTCCCCGCCGAGGGTGTGGGTGCTTCCGCCAGGGACGATGGAGTGAGCAATGTCCCCGCAGACCACGTGTCCCCGCACCGCACCGGTGCAGACCACGCCACGGATCGCGCCGTGAGCGCCGCCGCCGTGGAGCCGCGCACGCCCGGACTGCACGCCGCACCGGCCGCGCGTGCGCACACCGCGAACGACCGCCCGACCATCTCGTTCGAGCTGTTCCCGCCGCGAAACCCCGACGCCGCGCCCCGCCTGTGGGCCACCATCCGCGCACTCGAGGCCGTCCACCCGGACTTCGTGTCCGTGACCTACGGCGCCTCGGGCAAGACCCGGGTCACCACGCGCGCGCTGGTCCGCCGGCTGCTGCGTGAGACGACGCTCAACCCGATCGCGCACCTGACCTGCGTCGGGACCTCGCGCGCGGAGATCACTGAGATCGTCGAGGAGTTCCTCGACGAAGGCCTCCGCTCGTTCCTCGCGCTGCGCGGCGACCCGCCGTCCGACCAGAGCGGCTGGGAGGCCCACCCCGACGGCCTGCAGACGGCCGGCGAGCTGGTCGAGCTGCTGCGCGACATCGAGGCCCAGCGCTGCGCGGACAGCCCCTCGCAGGCGGTCCGGGCGCGCGTGCGTCCGTTGTCGGTCGCCGTGGCGGCGTTCCCGCGCGGCAACCACGCCACGGGGGGCACCCGCGCGCAGGACGTCGCGTCGCTCCTGGCCAAGCAGCAGGCCGGCGCCGACTTCGCGATCACGCAGGTCTTCTTCGACGCGGACGACTACCTGGGTATCGTGGCGGAGGCCCGCGAGGCCGGGGTGACCATCCCGATCATCCCGGGCATCATCCCGACCACGGACCCCGCCCGCCTGCTGCGGGTGCAGGAGCTGACCGGCGTCCCCGTGCCGGAGAGCCTCCTGGACCTGCTCGGCTCCGCCGACGACGAGCTCGACCGCCACCGCCGGGGAATCCGCGCCAGCGTCGACCTGGTCAACGGCGTCCTGGACGGCGGAGCGCCCGGCGTCCACCTGTACACGTTCAACCAGCACCATGCCGCACTTGACCTGCTCGAGGGTGCACACCTCGACGGCGGAGCTCGGACAGCTCCCGACCTGGCCGGATGGCCGCAGGACACGGCACCCGCCCGACCCCCGAGGGACTGAGAACCAGATGAGCACTGCAACCTTCCCCGCCAGCTCCGTGCTCGGCTACCCCCGCATCGGCCCGCGCCGCGAGCTCAAGAAGGCCCTCGAGGCGTTCTGGGCCGGCCGCACCACCGCCGACGAGGTCGAGGCCACCGCCGCGGACCTGCGCAAGCGCACCCGCACCCGCCTGGCCGAGCTGGGCCTGGCCACCGACGTGCCGGCCATCCCGAGCGCGTTCTCTTTCTACGACCACGTGCTCGACGCGACGGCCGTCGTCGGTGCCGTCCCGGCCCGCTTCGCGGACGTCGTCGGCGCCGACGGTGCGCTGGACCTCGCCGGGTACTCGACGGTGGCCCGCGGCCGCGGCGACGACCTCCCGCTCGAGATGACCAAGTGGTTCGACACCAACTACCACTACCTGGTCCCCGAGATCGGTCCGGAGACCGAGTTCCGGTATGCCAGCAACCGCCCCGTGCGGGAGTTCCAGGAGGCCCTGGCCGACGGCGTGCTCACGCGCCCGGTCATCGTCGGCCCCGTCACCTATCTCGCCCTGGCCAAGGCCACCGAGGACGCCCCCGAGGGCTTCGCGCCCATCGACCGCCTGGCCGACCTGCTGCCTGTCTACGCCGCGCTGCTGACGGACCTCGCGGCCGCCGGCGCCACGTGGGTGCAGCTCGAGGAGCCCGCGCTGGTCTCCGACTCGATCGCCGTGCCGGCCGAGCAGCTGCTCGCGTCCGTCATCGAGGCGTACCGCGCGCTCGCCACCGACCTGGCCCGCCCGGAGCGTCCGGCCATCCTCATCGCGGCGCCGTACGGCGACCTCGGCGCGGCGTTCCCGGTGCTCGCCGCCACGGACATCGAGGCCATCGGCATCGACCTGGTCCGCGGCCACGCGCCGACGGAGTCCGTCCCCGGCCTGGAGACCAAGACGCTGGTCGCCGGCGTGATCGACGGCCACAACATCTGGCGCGCCGACCTGGACGCCAAGCTGGCCGTCCTCGAGCAGCTCGAGGGCCTCGGCGCCGCCGCGGTGACCGTCGGAACCTCGACGTCGCTGTTCCACGTCCCGCACACCACGGGCGACGAGCCCAACCTCGACGCCACGCTCACGACCTGGCTCGCCTTCGCCGACGAGAAGGTCGTCGAGGTCGTCACGCTGGCCGAGGGCCTGACGGAGGGCCGCGAGGCCATCCACGAGCAGCTGCTCGCGGCGACCGACGCGGTCAACTCGCGCCGCACGGCGCCCGGCGTCGTCAACCCGGCCGTCCGCGACCGCGTGGCCGCCCTCGACGAGGCCGCATTCAGCCGCGGTCCGTTCGACGAGCGCAAGGTCGCCCAGGCGGCCCGCCTCAACCTGCCGCCGCTGCCGACGACGTCCATCGGCTCGTTCCCGCAGACCACCGAGATCCGCACGGCCCGCGCCGCCTTCGGCAAGGGCGAGCTGACCGAGGAGCAGTACGACGACGAGATGAAGGCGGAGATCCGCCGCGTCGTCGAGCTGCAGGAGAAGATCGGCTTCGACGTGCTGGTGCACGGCGAGCCCGAGCGCAACGACATGGTCCAGTACTTCGCGGAGAACCTCGACGGGTTCGCCGTGACGCAGAACGGCTGGGTCCAGTCCTACGGCTCGCGCTGCACGCGCCCGTCGATCCTGTGGGGCGACGTCTCGCGGCCGAAGCCGATCACGGTCGAGTGGTCGTCCTACACGCAGTCGCTGACCGAGAAGCCGGTCAAGGGCATGCTCACGGGTCCGGTCACCATCCTCGCGTGGTCGTTCGTCCGCGACGACCAGCCGCTGGGTGACACCGCCAACCAGGTCGGCCTGGCCCTGCGCGACGAGATCGCCGACCTCGAGGCCGCCGGCATCGCCGTCATCCAGGTGGACGAGCCCGCGCTGCGCGAGCTGCTTCCCCTGCGCGTCGAGGACCACCCGGCGTACCTCGACTGGTCGGTCCGGTCGTTCCGCCTGTCCACGGCCGGCGTCCGGCCCGACACGCAGATCCACACGCACCTGTGCTACTCGGAGTTCGGCGAGATCATCGGTGCGATCGACGGTCTCGACGCCGACGTGACGTCCATCGAGGCCGCCCGCTCGAAGATGGAGATCCTCGGCGACATCTCGGCGGCCGGCTACCCGCGCGGCATCGGCCCGGGCGTCTACGACATCCACTCGCCCCGCGTGCCCAGCGAGGCCGAGGTCGAGGAGCTGCTCACCGAGGCGGTCAAGGCCATCGCGGTCGACCAGCTCTGGGTCAACCCGGACTGCGGCCTGAAGACCCGCCGGTACGAGGAGGTCGCCCCGTCCCTGGAGCACATCCTCGCGGCGACCCGGACGGTCCGCGCGACCCTCTGACCCGACTCGGCGGCCCCGGACACCCTCGGCGGTGTCCGGGGCCGTCGTGCGTCCTAGGGTCGGACGGGTGACGATCTTCGACACCGTCCCCCTCGACCAGCTCCGCCGCCGGACCAGCGAGAAGTGGCGGGCCTACCCTCCCGACGTCCTGCCGCTGTTCGTTGCGGAGATGGACGTCCCGCAGCCCGAGCCGGTGATCCGGGCCGTGCACGACGCCGTGCGAACCGGTGACACCGGGTACCCGCACGGCCGCGCCTTCGCCCAGGTCCTGGCCGACTTCGCGCGGGAGCGGTGGGGCTGGGAGATCGACGCGGTGGCCTGCCGGCTGGCGTCCGACGTCATGGTCGGCGCGGTCGAGGCGCTGCGGCTGGTGACCGACCCGGGCGACGCCGTCGTCATCAACCCGCCGGTGTACCCGCCGTTCCGCGCGTTCGTCGAGCACGCCGGGCGCGGCGTCGTCGCTGCACCGCTCGGCCCGGACGGACGGCTCGACCTCGACGTGCTCGACCGCGCGTTCGCCGTGGCCCGCGCGCACGGCCCACGGCCCGCGTACCTGCTGTGCCACCCGCACAACCCCACCGGCACCCTGCACACGGCGGCGGAGCTCCGGGTGGTCGGCGAGCTCGCCAGGCGGCACGGGGTGCGCGTGGTCGCCGACGAGATCCACGCCCCGCTGGTCCCGACGCGCGCCGACGGCACCCGCCCGCCGTTCGTGCCCACGACCACGGTGATCCCGGACGCCCTGGCGCTGCACTCGGCATCCAAGGCGTTCAACCTCGCGGGTCTGCGGGTCGCCGTGATCGTGCCCGGCCCCGATGCCGTGGCCGACCTGGCCCGGCAGTCCTGGGTCGTCGGCGACGGCGTGATGCACCTGGGCGTGGTCGCCGAGTCGGCCGCCTACCGCGAGTGCGGTGCATGGCTCGACGAGGTGGTGGACGGCCTCGGGCAGAACCAGCGGCTCCTCGCCGCGCTGCTCGCCGAGCGCGTCCCGGACGCGATCTGGTCGCCGCCCGAGGCGACCTACCTCGCGTGGATCGACCTCCGCGCGGTCCCGGCGGTCCGGGCGGGCGAGGATCCGGCCCGACGCGCCCTGGACCGGGGCCGTCTCGCCCTCAACTCGGGCCCGACGTTCGGCGACGAGGGAGCCGGCTTCGTGCGGCTCAACCTCGCGGCGTCGACGTCGACGCTCACCGACGCCGTCGACCGGATGGCCCTCGCGCTGCCCGACTGAGATCGATTCGTGACCATCCGTCCGTCGTCGGGGCTCATGTCCACCCCACGCACGTGCCGATCTGACGGGAGCGAGCCCACGAGGCCCGCACCTACGACGATGTAGTGGAGACACACGTGACGAAGTGCGACGAGTGCAGCTCTGCTGTGCAGGTGTGCGAGCGGTGCGACGGAGCCGGCAAGAAGCGCTGGTCGGGGGAGTGCAGCTACTGCCGCGGGACGGGCAATCTCTGCATGAAGAACTCGAACCACCGCTGGTGAGCTGACGGCGAAAGCCCCTCTGTCCGGAGGGGCCGGGGCTCAGCCGCTCTGACCGAGCCGGACGTACGTGCCCGTGAGGTGATCGACGATGCGGACGTCGGCGTCGAGCCACGGGACGTCGTGCCACTGGTGCAGGGCCAGCCACCGCAGCTCGTCGTGCTCGACGAGCGGTTCGGCCGTGCCCTCGACGACCTCCGCCAGCCAGATGCGCATCACGTACTCGTCGGACAGCCGCCACATGCCGTCGTCGGGGCCGACGAGCTCCTCGCCGAGGCCGATCCGTACACCGAGCTCCTCGCGGATCTCGCGGTGCAGGGCGTCTTCCGGCGACTCGTCTCCGTCCACCTTGCCGCCGGGGAACTCCCAGCGGCCGGCCAGGCGCGCCGGCACTGCTCGGCGTGCGGCCAACAGCTCACGAGGGTCGTCCAGGTCGTCCACGATCGCGGCGGCCACGACGAGCACAGGTGAGGTCATGCGGTGAGTCTGCCAGGCCCGCGTCGAGCGCGGCCGGCGACCCGGGGACGGCCCGGTGTCTTGAGCCGTCGGGTCACGATCAGCGAATGCCGTGCGCGACGGCCCAGGCGACGGCCTCGGCCCGCGTGGAGACGCCGATCTTGCGGTAGACACTGCGCACCTGCGACTTCACGGTGTTGCGGGTCACGAAGAGCCGCGTGGCGATCTCCTCGAGGGTGACGTCCTCGGCGAGCTCCGCCAGCACCACCCGCTCGCGGCGCGTCAGTGCGTCGTTCGAGAGACCGACGGTCCTGCTCGTCTCCAACATGCTCATGGTGTGTCCTCCGGTGTGCTGCGTGACCCGGGGGGTCCGGGTCGTCACGCTCTGGGCTGCGTACCGGATGAGAGAGGGCTGGTGGTGAGCCATGACGCCACTTCCAGCAATCTCCTCATGCGCGGGTTCCCCCCCGCCATGCGCCCGATCGCGCCTGCCACCCACAATGAACGCCGCCTGCGTCTGCTGATACGCCGAACGTGTGAGCACCGACGGGTTTTCACCCGGACGGCTGATCAGCATGGCGGACGAAGCGTACGAATGAGTAACGGATGCGTTACCGCTGAGGTTCACCCCGCGTTCTGCGCGGTGTACTCCTCGGCGGTGAGCAGCGGACCGGTCGACGTCACGTCGACCTTGAGGAGCCAGCCCTCTCCGAACGGGTCTGAGTTGACCACCGACGGGTCGTCGACGGCGGCCTGGTTGATCGCGACGACCGTGCCGGAGACCGGGGAGTACAGCTCGGAGACCGACTTTGTCGACTCGATCTCGCCGACGACCGCGCCGGCGTTGATCTCCTCGCCGACGGCGGGGAGCTCGAGGTAGACGATGTCGCCGAGCGCGTCTGCCGCGATCCCGGTGATGCCGACGGTCGCGGGGGCGCCGTCATCCAGCCATTCGTGCTCGACCGTGTAGTGCAGGTGGGTGGGCAGCTCCGCGGACATGTGAGGCTCCTGTCGGTACTTCTCTAGGGCTTGGTCTACCGGGGTCGGCGGTAGAAGGGAAGAGGGACCACCCGGACGGGTTCGAAGCGTCCGCGCACGTCAACCGCGAGCCCGGTGCCGGGAGCACTGAGCTCGGGGGTCACATAGGCCATCGCCACGGGGTGCCCGAGGGTCGGAGACGGTGCTCCGGAGGTGACGGTACCGACCGCGACGGCGTCGGCGGACGTCCCGCTCATCACCGGGTAGCCGTGCCGGGCGGCGCGGCGACCGAGCCCCTCGAGCCCGACGAGCACGCGTGCCGGCTCGGAGTCGGCGCGGCCCGCGAGGGCGTCCCGGCCCACGAACGGGAGCGGCCGGCCCTCGTCGTCGACCTTGTCCAGCTTCACCACGCGACCCAGGCCGGCGTCGTGCGGCGTGGTCGAGCGGTCGAGCTCGTTGCCGTACAGCGGCATGCCGGCCTCGAGGCGGAGGCTGTCGCGCGCGGACAGGCCGGCGGGGACCAGCCCGAACGGCTCGCCGGCCGCGAGGAACGCCTGCCACAGGGCGGGGGCGAGCGCGGCGTCGAGGAAGAACTCGAAGCCGTCCTCGCCCGTGTAGCCGGTGCGGGCGACGAAGACCGGCTTGCCCTCGAACGTCATCGGGATCGCCGCGTAGTACTTCAGCGTCTCGGCGTCGTGCCCGGCCTCGGCCAGCCCCTCGGTGGCGCGCAGGATCTCCAGAGCGCGAGGCCCCTGCACGGCGATGAGCGCGGTCTGCGGGGAGCGGTCCTCGACCACGACGTCGAACCCGTCGGTCCGCTCCGCGAAGGCCGCGAGGACGGTGGCGTGGTTCGATGCGTTGGCGACGACCATGAAGGTGTCCTCGGTGTCGCGGTAGACGATCAGGTCGTCGACGACCCCGCCGTCCTCCGCGCAGATCATCGTGTAGCGCGCGCCGAGCAGGCGCAGGGCGGAGAGGTTGCCGACGAGCGCGTAGTCGAGGAACGCGCCGGCGTCGGGACCGCTCACCGCGATCTCGCCCATGTGCGACAGGTCGAACAGGCCCGCCGCCGTCCGGACCGCTGTGTGCTCGGCGATGTCGGACGTGTAGCGCAGCGGCATCTGCCAGCCGGCAAAGCTGGTGAGGGCGGCGCCCAGGGCGACGTGCTCGTCGTTGAGCGGGCTGTGCCTGTCGACGATGCTGGTGTCCATGTCCTTGGTCTCTCTCACTCGGCGTAGGCCTCGATGGGCGGGCAGGAGCAGACCAGGTTGCGGTCGCCGTGCGCGCCGTCGATCCGGCGGACCGGCGGCCAGTACTTGCCCTCACGCAGCGCGGCGACCGGGAAGGCGGCGAGCTCGCGCGGGTAGGCGTGGTCCCACACGTCGGCGCTGAGGGCCGCCGCGGTGTGCGGCGCGTGCCGCAGCGGGGAGTCCGCGACGGGCCAGCGACCGGCCTCGACGGCGTCGATCTCGCCGCGGATGGCGACGAGGGCGTCGACGAACCGGTCGAGCTCGGCCAGGTCCTCCGACTCGGTGGGCTCCACCATGAGCGTCCCCGCGACCGGGAACGACAGCGTCGGCGCGTGGAACCCGTAGTCCATGAGCCGCTTGGCGACGTCCTCGGCGGTCACCCCGGTGTCCTTGGTGATGTCCCGCAGGTCGAGGATGCACTCGTGCGCGACCAGGCCGTTAGGCCCCGTGTAGAGGACCGGGAAGTGCCCCGACAGGCGCGTGGCCAGGTAGTTCGCCGCGAGGACGGCGGTCTCGGTGGCCGATGTGAGGCCGTCGGGACCCATGAGCGCGACGTAGGCCCAGGAGATCGGGAGGATGCCGGCAGAGCCCCAGGGGGCCGCGCTGACCGGCGCCACGGTGTTCTGCGCGGCCGTCGCCGGCGTCGGGTCGCCCGGCAGGAACGGCGCGAGGTGGGCCGCGACCGCGACCGGGCCGACGCCGGGGCCGCCGCCACCGTGCGGGATGCAGAACGTCTTGTGCAGGTTCAGGTGGCTCACGTCGCCGCCGATCTCGCCCGGTCGGGCCAGGCCGACGAGGGCGTTGAGGTTGGCGCCATCGATGTACACCTGGCCACCGGCCTCGTGTACGAGCTCGCAGACCGTGCGCACACCCTCCTCGTAGACGCCGTGCGTCGAGGGGTAGGTGATCATGATCGCGGCGACCTGGGGGCCGTGCTGGTCGAGCTTGGCGCGCAGGTCGCCGAGGTCGATCGAGCCGTCGTCGGCGGTCGCGACCACCACGACGCGCATGCCCGCGAGCGCCGCGGACGCCGCGTTGGTGCCGTGCGCCGAGGCGGGGATGAGGCAGACGTCGCGCGTGTCGCCGCGGCTCGCGTGGTACCCGTGGATGGCCAGCAGGCCGGCCAGCTCGCCCTGCGACCCCGCGTTCGGCTGCACCGAGACGGCCGCGTAGCCGGTGATCTCGGCCAGCCAGTCCTGCAGCTCGGTGACCAGCTCGGCGTAGCCCGTGGTCTGGTCGGTGGGGGCGTACGGGTGGATGGTGGCGAACTCGGGCCACGAGATCGGCTCCATCTCCGCCGTCGCGTTGAGCTTCATGGTGCACGAGCCCAGCGGGATCATCGTGCGGTCCAGCGCCAGGTCCTTGTCCGACAGGCGGCGCAGGTAGCGCAGCATCGCGGTCTCGGACCGGTGCAGGTGGAAGACCGGGTGCTGCAGGTACGCGGTGGTCCGGCGCAGGTTCGCGGGCAGCGCGTCCCCGTCGCCGAGCCCGACGAACCCGAACGCGTAGGCGCCGTCCTCGTCGGCGTCGAGCGTCGTCACTCCGGCCGCCGCGAAGGCGAGCACGATCCGCAGCAGGTGGTCGCTGCTGGTCCGCTCGTCACACGCGATCTGCACGTGGTCGGCGTCGGGCGCCCAGAGGTTCACACCGGCCTGCGCGGCCTGCGCGACGACCTCGCGGGCCTTGCCCGGGACGACCGTGCGGACGGTGTCGAAGAAGGTCTCGTGCTCGACCGTGACGCCGACGCCCGCGAGCAGCTCGGCCAGGCCGGCGGCGTGCGCGTGCACGGTCGACGCGATCGCTCGCAGCCCGTCGGGCCCGTGGTAGACCGCGTACATCGACGCGACGATGGCCAGCAGCGCCTGCGCCGTGCAGATGTTGCTGGTGGCCTTCTCGCGGCGGATGTGCTGCTCGCGCGTCTGCAGCGCGAGGCGATAGGCACGGGCGCCGTCGGCGTCGATCGAGACCCCGACCAGCCGTCCGGGGAGCATCCGCTCGAGGCCGTTGCGGACCGCCATGAACGCCGCGTGAGGGCCGCCGCCGAAGAGCGGGACCCCGAAGCGCTGGGCCGAGCCGACGGACACGTCGGCGCCGAGCTCGCCGGGGGAGGTGAGCAGCGTGAGCGCGAGCAGGTCCGCGGCCACGGTGACCAGGCCCCCGCGCGCCTTGGTGGCCTCGATGACGGGTCGCAGGTCGCGGACGTTGCCCGACGCCCCCACCTGCTGGACGACGACGCCGATGAGGTCACCCTCGAGCTCGGGCAGCCCGTCGGTCAGGTCCGCGACGACGACCGGCAGGCCGATGGCCTCCGCGCGGCCGACCGTGACGGCGAGCGACTGGCCGAACAGGTCGGCGTCGAGGACGACCGTGCCGGCCTTGCCGCGGGCCGCGCGCCACATCAGGGCGACGGCCTCGGCGACGGCGGTGGCCTCGTCGAGGAGCGAGGCGTTGGCCAGGTCCAGTCCCGTGAGGTCGGTGACCATCGTCTGGAAGTTGAGCAGCGCCTCGAGCCGGCCCTGCGAGATCTCCGGCTGGTACGGCGTGTAGGCGGTGTACCAGGCGGGGGACTCGAGCACGTTGCGGCGGATGACGGCCGGCGTGATCGTGTCGGAGTACCCCTGGCCGATCATCTGCGTCATCACGCGGTTCTTGCCGGCGATCGTGCGCAGCGCGGCCAGCACCTCCTCCTCGGAGCGCGCGGCCGGCAGGTCGAGCGGCCGGTCCGTGCGGATGCTGGCGGGGACGGCGGCGTCGATCAGCTCGTCGAGGGACTGGTAGCCGACGACGGAGAGCATGTGGGCCGTCTCGCCGCCGCGGGGGCCGATGTGCCGGTCCGCGAAGTTCTCGGCCGCCGGCGTGTGCTCCACGCTGGTGAACGCGACGGAGTCGTGCGAGGGGTCCAGGTGGACCGCAGGGACGCCGTTCACGACGGCGGTGGCCAACGAGCTGAGATCGGTCACGAGCTGCTCCGCAGGGGTCGTCCGGACATGCCGGGACGGTGGGTGGGCTCCCCGCTCTGTCACCTGCACCCGTGCGTGCGTGCACGCACGTGCAGACCTGAGAGTTTTGCCGGTCCGCCTGTCGGGGCGCGCCGGCTTGCACCGTCGGTGGGACCTGCCCCCCGAGGGAGGGTCGGTCCGCTTTCCAGAGTTGCCTCGCCGTGGCGGTACAGGGGCCTGAGAGATTCCCGGGGAGGATTGCTCCTTCGGCGCCCCGCACGTTCTGCGGGAGCTCTCCCGCCGCGGTTCGAGCAGCATGTGAAGTTGTGCGCCCAGCCTACCCGCCGCTGTCCAGGTGGCCGTCCGTCCGTCCCCGCGCCGTCCCCTCGTGCGTACATTGGCCCGGTGCAGCAGAGCCACGCGAGAGCCGTGATCGCCGCCGTCATCGTCGTGTCCGACCGCTCCGCCTCGGGTGAGCGTCCCGACGCGTCCGGGCCGGCGGCCGTGTCCCGGTTGCTCGCGGCCGGGTACAGCGCGGCAGACCTCTCGGTGGTGCCCGACGGCGCGCGCTCGGTCGAAGAGGCGCTGCGCGCGGCGATCGACGGTGGTGCCCGGCTCGTCGTCACGTCCGGTGGCACCGGCGTGGGGCCGCGGGACCGTACGCCCGAGGGCACCCGCCCGGTCATCGACCGCGAGCTGCCGGGGATCGGCGAGCTGCTGCGTCGCGACGGTTCACGGACCGTGCCGACGGCCGTCCTGTCGCGCGGCATCGCGGGCGTGACGGACGGCGGCGCCCTCATCGTCAACCTGCCCGGCTCACCGGTCGGGGTCACCGAGGGCCTCGACGTGCTGCTGCCCCTGGTGGACCACGTGCTCGACCAGCTGGCGGGCGGGGACCACCGATGATCGCCCGCGTCGTCGACGAGCCTCTCGACCTGCAGTTTCACGTGGAACACGTGAGCGGCCCGCGGGTCGGCGCGGTCGCCACGTTCGTCGGGCTGGTGCGCGACCACGACCCGTCCGTCGAGGGACGCGTGGTCGGTCTCGACTACTCGGCGCACCCGTCGGCCGCCGACGTGCTGGAGCGGATCGCACGCGCCGCCCTCACCGACGACGTCCTCGGCATCGCCGTCAGCCACCGGGTCGGCCACCTGGCCGTCGGCGAGGCCGCCATCGTCGCCGCCGTCGCCACGAGCCACCGGGCGGAGGCGTTCGACGTCTGCCGCGCGCTGGTCGAGACGGTCAAGGCCGAGCTGCCGGTGTGGAAGCGTGAGGTGCTGGAGGACGGTTCGCACGTGTGGGTGGGGATGGCATGACGGAGCAGCTGGTCGACCGGTTCGGGCGCGTACACCGCGACCTGCGGATCTCGCTGACCGACCGCTGCTCGCTGCGCTGCACCTACTGCATGCCGGCCGACGGCGTCCCGTGGCTGGCGCGGTCGACCATGCTCAGCACCGACGAGATCGTGCACGTGGCGCGCGTGGGCGTGGAGCTGGGCATCGAGGAGATCCGGCTGACCGGCGGCGAGCCGCTGCTGCGCGTGGACATCGTCGACGTCGTGCGGCGGCTCACCGCGCTGACCGGCCCCGGGGGGAGCCCCGAGGTGTCGCTGACGACGAACGCGCTGCGCCTGCCCGGGCTCGCCTCCGAGCTCAAGGACGCCGGGCTGTCCCGCGTGAACATCAGCCTGGACACGCTGGACCGGCAGAAGTTCCAGCAGCTGACCCGCCGCGACAAGCTGGTCGAGACGCTGGCCGGCGTCGCCGCCGCCGACGCCGCGGGGCTGCACCCCGTGAAGATCAACGCGGTGGCCATGCGCGGGGTGAACGACGACGAGGTGGTCGCTCTGACGCGGTTCGCCGTCGATCGCGGGTACCAGATGCGATTCATCGAGCAGATGCCGCTGGACGCCGGGCACACCTGGGACCGGACCGAGATGGTCACGCAGGCGGAGATCCTCTCGCGACTGACCGCCGAGTTCGAGCTGACCGAGGTGCCCGGACGCGGGGCTGCGCCGGCCGAGCTCTGGTACGTCGACGGCGGCCCGGCCACCGTCGGCGTCATCGCCTCGGTCACCGCACCCTTCTGCGGGGCGTGCGACCGGCTGCGGCTCACGGCCGACGGGCAGCTGCGTGCGTGCCTGTTCTCGCAGACGGAGACGAACGTGCGGGACCTGCTCCGGGGGGAGACGCCGACGGTCGACGGCGGCGCCCTGGGGATCGGCCCGGGGCAGGCGACCCGGATCGGGACCACGGCGCCCGCCCGGCCCGCACCGACCCCGACGGACGTCGACACGGCGCTGGCCGACGCGTACCGCCGGTGCCTGGCGGGCAAGAAGGCCGGCCACGACATCGACGACCCGAGCTTCCTGCAGCCCGACCGCCCGATGAGCGCGATCGGCGGCTGAGGGGCTCAGCCGCCCGCGAAGGGCGGGAGGACGTCGAGCGTCGCGCCGACAGGAATCGGGTCGTCGGCCTCGACGCGGGCGCCGTCCGCCAGCAGCGCGCACCGTCCGAGGACCTTGGCGAGTGCCGTGCCGTGCGCGGCGACCATCGCCGCCCGCACCTGCGCGGCCGAGCCGGCCGGCAGCTGCTCGATGTCGACGCCGGCCGCCTCGGCCGCGGCGGCGAAGTAGCGGACCGTGATCACGACGCGGAGGTCCAGCCCTGGGTCTTCGCCTCGATCACGGCGAGGATCGCGGTCGGGTCGGCCCCGGCGGCAGCGAGGCCGGCGATGAACATCGTGATCGGCACGGCGGGGCGGGCGACCTGGTGGGCGACGTCGGCCGCGACCCCCAGGAGTCGGTCCACGTCGACGAGCGACGGGTCGACCCCGAGCTCGTCGGTGAGGCTCGCGATCCACGAGGGCAGGTCCGCCCCCGGCGCGCGTCGCGGGTCGTCGGTCATGGCCAGGCTCCGTCCGTCGGTCCTGCGATCCTGCCACCGTTCGGGTGCAGAGACGGCGCCGCACGACCGGAGTACCCGGTCGTGCGGCGCCGTGCGAGAGTCCCTGAGGTCAGCCGACGTTGATGGCGTCGCGGTGCAGGAAGGCCGCCATGGCCTGACGGGTGACCGACTCGAGCGGGTGAAAGTCCCAGCCGCCATCGGCCTCGTAACCCTGGGCGATCTCCTGGTCAGCGAGCCACGCGATCTCCTTGGAGAAGCTGTTGGCCGACGTCACGTCGAGGAACGGGTCCTCGGCGACCGTGTACTCCGGCGAGCCGGCGGCACGGTACAGGAACGCCGCCATCGCCTGGCGAGAGACGTCCTCGAGCGGGTGGAACTCCCAGCCGCCGTCGACCTGGTAGCCGCGCGCGATCCCCTGGTCGGCCAGCCACGCGATCTCCTTGTAGAAGGTGTGCGTGGTCGGGACGTCGAGGAACGGGGAGACCTCGGGCACGTCGAACTCCGGCGAGCCGGCCGCGCGGTAGAGGAACGCCGCCATCGCCTCACGGGAGACATTCTCGAGGGGGTGGAAGTTCCGGACGCCGCCGTCGACGTAGCCGTTGGTGATCCGCTGCTCGCGGAGCCACGCGATGTCGCGGGCGAAGGTGTTGTTGTCGAGCGTGACGTCGGCAAAGCCGGTCTCCCACGCACCGAAGACGTAGCGGGTGTTGTTCGCCGTGACGGAGTTCAGCACACCGGAGGCGTAGACGCCGGAGCCGAGCGAGTAGCCGACGCCCGTGACGGTCGCGTCGCCGAACAGGGCGAGCCACTGGTCGATCGTGCCGTTGTACGGGTCCGTGCCGCCCGGGGCGGGCTCGGTGGGAGCGACGTTGGCGAGCGTCGAGGTGCGCAGGAAGGCGGAGAGCGTCCTGTTCGCCCACCAGTTGCCGCCGTAGATGCTCTCGCCGACGAGGATGCCGTCGTCGGTACCGTCGTGGTCGACGTCGACGACCACCTGGACGCCCGGCGTCCCGCCGAACTCTGCGGTGTAGTCGAGGCCGACCTCACCCAGGCCCGAGAGAGGGAAGTCCGTGGCAACCAGCCCGGCGACCTTGTCGCTCGACGTCGCTGCCTCGGTCCACGTCTTCAGGCCGCCCTCGACCTGGAACTCGTAGTGGCCGGTGGCCCGCGTGTCCCAGTCGAGGTTGAAGCCCTGCTTCTCGATGTTCGTCACGGTGATGTCGCTGGTCTCGCCGCCGACCTCGTTCGACAGACCGTCGAACGAGTAGGTGACGCAGTTCGCGGTGATCGAGTTGATGACGCCGTCACCGATCGCGTTGCCACCCAGCGAGAACCCGACGGCGATAACCCGGATGTCGTGGCCGGCCGAACCCTGAAGGATCTCGTCGAGGGTGCCGTAGCTCGCCTGATAGTTGGGGTTGGTGGCGGACCAGTTCGGACCGTGCGTGTCAACACCGGGAATCGGGCGGGTGCTCCACCACTTGTCGAACAAGGGCTCGTAGACGAGGTTGCCGCTCCACGCCGCACCGTCGATGGAGAGCGTCAGGTTCATGCCCGGGGCCTCACCGGAAGTCGGCGCGTAGGCCATGCTGGCGTCGCCGGTGGCCGCGAGCGGGAAGTCCACCGGGATGTAGCCGGCGACCTTGCTGAGGCTGCCCTGGGGCTCGGTCGTCCAGATGTGGAGACCGTCCTCGACCAGAGCGGCGTGGCCGCCCGACTTCGTGTCTGCCCAGTTGAACGCGCCGAGCGAGGAGATCGGCGTCGACGTGTAGCCGGCGCACTCCTGGTTCGTCGGCGCGCCCGCGACTGCGCCCGTAGCGCCGGCGACGACGGTGACGCCTGCGATCGCGAGGCCCGCGACGGAGGCTGTGACGCGCGCCCTCGTCTGAGTCATGAAGCTGTTCATGGTGTGATTCCTGCCGTGTCCGTCGCGCCCGTCTTGGGTGGCCGTCCAGGCGGACGGATGGCACGACGGATGAGACGGTACGGGCAGACAGGGGGGGCAATATGGACGAAGGTCCAACTTCATCCCCCGGGAATCCTGACATAACACCTATGGTCGGACCTACCGATGGGTGATGTTCGTCACATTCGAGCGTCCGGTCGACGGCGACGCCTGATTGCGCCGTCCGGATGAACGGTTCCCCGGATCAATCGGTTGGTCTCGCTGACCCCAGCTCGACGTCGAGCCGCGCTACCTCGGCCCAGGTATCGACATCGGCCGCCGCGCCCTCACGGTCCGGCACGTCGACCAGGCGCATGTTCGCCACGAGCCGGTGCACCGCGGCGCCGCGCACAGTGGGGAGCGCGTCGACTGCTGCCTGCAAGGCGCTCCGCCGGTAGACGGCCACCAGGTGCTGCGGGCGGCCGTCGGCACTGACCAGTCGGGCGCCGTCGACGCCGTCGCCCCCCGCAGCGGCGAGCAGTCCCGGCAGGGCCGACCCGGCGCGCGGCACGTCGCAGGGCAGCACGGCGACGAGGTCCGCGGGGCCCTCGGCGGCGAGGAACGCGAGCCCCGCGGCCAGACCCGCCACCGGGCCGCCGTCGGGCGGGTCCTCCAGCGCGGTGGGGATGCCGGGACGGGCGAGCTCCGCGGGTCCGACGACGACGATCCGGTCCGCCGCCCCGACGGCCAGGAGCGCGTGGTCCAGCAGGGCCCGACCACCCACGACGACCTCCGGCTTGCTGGCGCCGCCCAGGCGCCGACCGCGCCCTCCCGCGAGGACGACGGCATCGAACGAGCCCGCGGGGGGGCCGCCGCTGCCCTCCGCGGTCATGCCCCGCGTCGCCAGTCGCCCGACCGGCCGCCGGACTTCGCCTCGAGCTGCACGTCGGTGATGCGCACGGACTTGTCGAGGCCCTTGACCATGTCGACCACCGCGAGCGCGGCGACGGCGACCGCCGTGAGCGCCTCCATCTCCACGCCGGTGCGGTCCGCCGTGCGGACGGTCGCGGTGATCGAGACCCCGTCGTCGGTGAGCTCGAGGTCCACGACGACCCCGTGCACGCCGATCACGTGCGCGAGGGGCAGCAGCTCGGGGGTGCGCTTGGCGGCGGCGATGCCCGCGATGCGCGCGACCGCGAGGACGTCGCCCTTGGGCACGGTGCCGTCGCGCAGCGCCGCGACGACCCCGGGTCCACAGGTCACCCGGCCGGTCGCCGTGGCCGAGCGGACCGTCGGCTGCTTCGCGGTGACGTCGACCATGCGGGCGTGCCCGGCGGCGTCGAGGTGCGTGAACTGCTCGGTCATGGGCTCACCTTCAGGACGGTCACGCGGTCGCCGGGGGCGACCCGGTCGACCTCGGCGGGGATCACGGCGAGGCCCTCGGCCTGCACCAGGCGCGCGACGAGGTGCGACCCGGAGCCGGCCGCGGTCGCGCGGACCACCCGGTCGGCGGCGACCCAGCGCACGGGCATCAGCTGCGCGCGGCCGGGCGGGGTGGTCCAACCCTCGTCGGCCACCACCGAGACCGTGGCGCGCTCGACGTCGACCAGCCCGCGCATCCGCTGCAGGGCGGGCCGCACGAACATCTCGAACGAGGCGAACGAGCTCACCGGGTTGCCCGGCAGCGTGACGATCGGGGTGCCGCCGGGCAGTCGGCCGAGGCCCTGGGGCTTGCCGGGCTGCACGGCGACAGCGACGAACTCGACGTCCGGCTCGTCGGCCAGCGCCGCCTTGACCACGTCGTACGCGCCGACGCTGACGCCGCCCGACGTGACGATCATGTCGACCTCGTCGTCCGTGTCGAGGCTGTGCAGCAGCGTGCGCAGGGTCGGGACGTCGTCCGGCACCGGGCCCAGGCGCAGCGCGACGCCGCCGGCCTCCCGGACCGCGGCGGCGAGGAGCCAGGAGTTCGAGTCGGGCAGCTGACCGCGGTGCAGGGGGTTGCCGGGCGCGACGAGCTCGTCGCCGGTCGAGATCACCGCGACGCGGGGTCGCCGGTGCACGCGCACCGTGGGGTGGCCGAGCGAGGCGACGGCAGCGATCGCGGCGGGCCCGAGCCGGGTGCCGGCCGTCACGACGACGTCCCCCGGCACGGCGTCCTCGCCCGCCCGGCGGACGTGCACCCCGGCGGCCGGCGCGTCCCGGACCAGCACGGTCACGGTCCCGGCGTCGGTGAGCTCGACGGGGACGATGGTGTCGGCGCCGGGAGGGACGGGCGCCCCGGTCATGATGCGGGCGGCCGTGCCGGCGGAGACGACGGGCTCGTCGGCGGTCCCGGCCGGCAGGTCCGCGACGACGCGCAGCGTGACCGGCAGCTCCCCGACGTCGACGTGCCGGACCGCGTAGCCGTCCATCGCCGAGTTGTCCCAGCGCGGCAGCGGCCCGTCGGTGCGCAGGTCCTCGGCGAGCACCATGCCGTCGGCGTCGTCGAGCGGGACCTCGATCGCCGGGAGCGGTGCGCCGAGCGCGAGCGTCGCCAGGCGGTGGTCCGTCAGGGTGCGCACGCGGCTGATCCTCCCAGAGACCGGTGAGTCAGCGGACGGCCATCCAGGCGAGGATCCCGCCCTCCAGGTTGGTCGCCTCGAAGCCGGCGTTCTGCAGGATCCGCGCCGCGGTCAGCGAGCGGCCGCCCACCTGGCACTGCACGACGATCTCCACGTCGTGCGGCAGGTCGGCCAGCGCGGAGCCGTCGAACACGGTGCCCAGGGGCATGAGCACCGCGCCGGGGATCGACGCCTCGGCCCACTCGGACGGCTCGCGCACGTCGATGAGCAGGAAGTCGTCGGTGCCGGCCTCGCGGGCGGCCAGTCGCTGCACCAGCTCGGGCGCGGTGATGACGGGGACGTCGGACATGGCGGATGCCTCCTGGGTGGTGGTCCTCCGGCCGGCGAGCAGGGGGACCTCGGTCCACCGGCCACGGAGGGCGTCGACGACGAGCACGCGGCCGAGCAGCGTCTCGCCGGTGCCGGTGATGAGCTTGACCACCTCGGTGGCCATGACGGAGCCGATCTGACCGCACAGCGCGCCGAGCACGCCGGCCTCGGCGCAGGACGGGACCTCGTCGGGACGCGGGGGCTCCGGGAACAGGTCGCGGAGCTGCGGGCCCTGCTGAGCCCAGAACACGGTCGTCTGCGCGTCGAACCGCAGCACCGAGCCCCACACCTCCGGCAGACCCAGGCGCGCGCACGCGTCGTTGACCAGGTAGCGGGTGGGGAAGTTGTCGGTGCCGTCGACGACGACGTCGTAGTCCCGCAGGATCTGGTCGGCGTTCTCGATGGTCAGCCGGGTGCGATGGGCGATCACGCGGACGTCGGGGTCCAGCGCCCCGATGGCCTCGCGCGCGCTGTCGACCTTCGGCCGGCCGACGTCGGCGGTCCCGTGGATGACCTGGCGCTGGAGGTTGCTCACGTCGACCACGTCGTCGTCGACGATGCCGATGGTGCCGACGCCCGCCGCGGCGAGGTACTGCAGCACCGGGGCCCCGAGCCCACCTGCTCCGACGACGAGGACGCGTGCGTTCCGCAGGCGACGCTGGCCGTCGACGCCGAGCTCGGCGAGCAGCAGGTGCCGCGACCCGCGCTGGACCTGCGCGGGGGTCAGAGGCGGTCCCGGCGGGACCAGCGGGGGCAGAGGCACGGGTCCAACCTACGTCGCCACGGGACCGCTACAGAGCGCCCTGCCACCTGACGATCCGGTCCACGGCCTCGCGCACCACGTCGACCGACGACGCGAACGAGAGCCGGACCCACCGGTGCCCGTCGACCGGGTCGAAGTCGGTGCCGGGCGTGAGCGCCACGCCGGCCTCGTCGAGGAGCCGCGCGCACCAGGTGATCGCGTCGAGGCCGCTCGCGGAGATGTCGGCGTACAGGTAGAAGGCGCCGTCGGCGGGGGCGACGCGCGACCAGCCGAGCTCGGGCAGGCGCTCGAGCAGGTGCGTCCGGGCCGCCGCGTAGCGCTCGACGTTCTCCCGGGCGGCGGCATACCCGTCGGCGCTGAACGCGGCGACGCCGGCGTGCTGGGCGAGCGCCGGCGGGCAGAGGGCGACGTTGCCCGCGAGCGCGTCGACGGCGGTCACCAGGTCGTCCGGGAGGATCAGCCAGCCGAGCCGCCAGCCCGTCATGGCCCAGTACTTGGAGAACGAGTTCACGACGACCGCGCCGTGGGACAGGTAGTGCGCGGCCGTGGTCGTCGCCGCGGAGCCGTAGGTGATGCCGTGGTAGATCTCGTCGCTGATCAGCCGGACGTCGTGGTCCGCGCACCAGTCCGCGAGCGCGGCGAGCTCGTCGGGGGCGATCATCGTGCCGGTCGGGTTGGCGGGGCTGGCGATCACCAGGCCCTCGATCGGGCCGTCGAGCGCCTCGAGCTGCGCGACCGTCGGCTGGTACCGCGTCTCCGGGCCGCACGGGATGACGACGACCTCGCACCCGAGGGCCGCCAGGATGTTCGCGTAGGCCGGGTACCCGGGGACCGCGAGCGCCACCCGGTCGCCCACGTCGAACGCCGCGAGGAACGCGAGGAGGAAGCCGCCGGACGAGCCGGTGGTCACCGCCACCCGTCCCGGGTCGACCGCGACGTCGTACCAGTCGCGGTAGTGCTGGGCGATCGCCGCCCGCATGCCCGGCGCCCCCAACGACTCGGTGTACCCGAGGTCGCCGGCGGTGAGCAGGTCGATCGCGCGGCGCCGGACCACCTCCGAGGCGCCGGTCGACGGCTCGCCCGCGCAGAGGTTGAGCACATCCTCGCCCGCGGCCTTCCGGGCGTTCGCGGCGGCGAGGATCTCCATCACGGCGAACGGGGGGACGTGGGCTCGCGCGGCGACCTTCATGGAGCCATCGTGGCGTACGGACCCGGCGGCGGTGCCGGGTCCGTACGCACGGCGGGTCAGCTGTTGTCGACGACCGCGGCTCCTGCCGCGTCCGACTTGATGCGGTCGACGGCGCCCTGGGCGGACGCCTTCGCCGTGTAGCCCTCGCTGCTCGCGAGGACGTTGCCGTTGGTGGCGACGATCCGGAACCGGAACTCGCCCGCCTTGTCCTTGTAGATCTCGAACTTCACGCCAGCCTCCGAGGGTCCTTCCACGGTGCCGTCGGCGTGCGTCGACGGTGCTGCCAGTCTGTCGCGGGGCGCAGGAGGCTGCCCGGTCTAGCCTTCGACTCGTGATCGTGGACTGCGCCCTCTACTCCGCCGGCCGTCGTCGCCACCGGATCGACGACCTGCGGCTCGCGCTGCGGGAGGCCGAGAAGGAGGACGGCTTCGTCTGGATCGGCCTCGTCGCGCCCACGGCGGACGAGTTCGACCTGCTCGCCGAGGGGTTCGACCTGCCCGAGCTCGCCATCGAGGACGCCATCGCGTCCCACCAGCGACCCAAGCTCGAGCGGTACGGCAGCGTCACGTTCGCCGTCGTGAAGCCGGTGCACTACGTCGACCACGTCGAGGTGGTCGAGGTCAGCGAGCTGGCGATCTTCCTGGGCGACCGCTTCGTCATCGTCGTGCGGCACGGCGACACGACGATCCCCGCGCAGGTCCGGGCCGCGCTCGAGGCCGACCCCGAGATGCTCCAGCACGGACCTCCGGCGGTGCTGCACGGGATCCTCGACAAGGCCGTCGACCAGTACCTCGACGTCACCGCGGCGATCGACGAGGACCTCGACCAGATCGAGGACCAGGTGTTCGGCGACGACCCGGGCAGCGACCACGCCGAGCGGATCTACAAGCTCAAGCGCGAGCTGCAGCAGTTCCGCCGGGCCGTCGTGCCGCTGGTCCAGCCGCTGACCCGCCTGGCGGAGGAGGAGGTGCCCTGCATCCCCGCCTACTCCCGGCCGTACTTCCGCGACGTCCAGGACCACGTGCTACGGGCCGCGGAGCTCATCGAGGCCGCGGACGCGCTGCTCACGGGCGTGATGCAGGCGGACCTGGCGCAGGTGACCGTCGAGCAGAACCGGGTGACGGTCCAGCAGAACTCCGACATGCGCAAGATCTCCGCGTGGGCCGCGATCGCACTGGTACCCACCGCGATCACCGGGCTCTACGGCATGAACTTCGACAACATCCCCGCCCTGCACACGCGGTTCGGGTTCTGGGTGGTGCTCGCCGGCATCGGCGTCGTCTGCGTGGGGCTGTACCGCGCGTTCCGTCGCAACCTCTGGCTCTGACCGATCGGGTGGTTCTGACTCGTTCGCCTGCGGGACCGTGGTGGTGCTCGATACCGTCTCGCCATCCCAGCGACCGGAGGACCGATGCTGCGCCGACTCGCCACCCTTGCCGTCACGACAGTGCTCGCGATCGGGCTCGGCACCGCGCCCGCCTCCGCGTACACCGCGCCGCCGCGGACGCCACCCACGTTCTACTCGCTCCCGTACACGTCCGAGCTGTACACGTACAGCGCGGAGGTCGGCGTCAGTCCGGTGTCGTTCGACAACTGGCTCGCCTGGGGGGCAGGGCGTCCCGTCCCGGTGACGACGGAGTTCCTGCACTACACGTGGGCGCCCGACATCTTGGCGGTGTCGCACTTCAGCGCCACGAAGTCCCTCTGGCACCACGTCACCGGTGCCGAGTGGGCGCACGCGGGGTACCCGGCCCCCGGGACCGCCAGCTCGCTGCCGGGGACCTTCTACGTCCAGTACGCGTCGTCGTCGGACATCATCGCGATGTTCGGCGACACCGACGCGCGACACCACGTGACCTTCGCCGAGTGGCAGGCCGCCGGGTTCCCCACCCCCGTCCAGGATCCGGGCGGGTACCTCAAGCTCTCGTGGGACGCCAGCATCACCTCGGTCGGTGACGTCGAGCACCCGGGTCGGACGCTCCCGCTCACCTACCAGCAGTGGGGTGCTCTCGGGTTCCCGACGCCGCGGGTGCGCGACACGTTCCCAGGGGACACCTGGTGCTGGATGCCGCCCGAGTGGATGGTCAACGACCAGAGCCCGGTGCCGCACTACCAGGAGGGCGGGATCTTCTACGACGGCATGACCTACCAGGGGTACGTGCGACGTGAGGTCTGGCCGCTCATCGGCGTCGACCTCGCCACGGCGAGCGAGTGCGGCTAGGTGGTCACGGCGTCGGCAGTGACGCCTCGATCAGCTCGACGATCTCGGGGGCGTCCGGCTCGGTCTTCGGGCGGAACCGGTGCACCGAGCCGTCCGGGGTGACGACGAACTTCTCGAAGTTCCATGTGATCCGGCCGGCCTTGCCGTCGGCGTCCGGCGCCTTGGTCAGCTCGGTGTAGAGCGGGTGCTGGGAGCGGCCGTTGACCTTCGTCTTCTCGAACATCGGGAACGTGACGCCCCAGGTGGTCGAGCAGTACTCGGCGATGGCCTCCTCGGAGCCGAGCTCCTGCAGGAACTGGTTGCTGGGGAAGCCGAGCACGGTGAACCCGCGGTCGCCGTAGGTCTTCTGGAGCTCTTCGAGCTTCTCGTACTGCGGCGCCAGGCCGCACCGCGAGGCGACGTTGACCACGAGCTTCACCTTGTCCGCGTACGCGCCGAACGTGGTGGGGTCGCCGTGCAGCGTGGTGAGCGGGATCTCGTTGAGGGACATGCCTCGGTCAACCATCATGTGTGACCTGCGCATTCCCTCAGGTGTGGCGGACGTGCTCGACGATGCCGTCGGCTGCCGCCTCGATCTGCGCCAGGCAGTCCTCGAAGTCCTGCCGGCCGCCGTACCAGGGGTCGGCGACGTCGAGGTCACCGACGGCGTCCGGGTCGAAGGATCGGAAGAGCAGGGGCTCGATCCCGAGCCGTCGCAGTGCGCGCGCGTGCGCGTTCGTCATCGCCAGGACGAGGTCCCGCTGGTCACCGGCCTGCACCTGCCGCGCCCGGTGTCCCTCACCGGTCGGGTAGCCGTGGGCCTCCAGGACGGACCGGGCGCGGCGGTCGACCGGGTTGCCGTGCTCCTCGTCGCTGGTCCCGGACGAGTCGACCACCACGCGGTCGGCCAGGCCCGCGGCGGCGAGCCGCCGGCGGAGCACGATCTCGGCCATCGGGGAGCGGCAGATGTTGCCGGTGCAGACGACCATGACGGTGTAGGGGTGCGGCACCCGCTCATGATCTGCGACGGACGTCACGAAACACCACTCGTCGGGCGCGGGTTGTGCGAAGCATGCGAGCCATCACCTACTCCCGCTACGGCGGCCCCGACGTCCTCGAGCTCACCGAGCTGCCGACCCCCAAGGTCGGTCCCGACAGCGTCCTCGTGCGCGTCCGGGCCGCATCCGTGAACCCGGTCGACTGGAAGGTCCGCGCGGGGTACCTCGACCCGATCATGGACATCGGCTTCCCCGCGGTCCCGGGCTGGGACGTCGCCGGCGTGGTCGAGCGGGTCGGCCTGGACACCCCGGAGCTGGCCGTCGGCGACGAGGTCTACGGCTACGTCCGCCGCGACTGGCTGCACGGCGGCACGTTCGCCGAGTTCGTGGCCGCCCCGGTCCGGACCCTCGCGCGCAAGCCCGCGAACCTCACCTTCGAGGAGGCCGCCGCCGTGCCGCTCGCCGGCCTGACCGCCTACCAGACCATCCGCCGCGCGGGCGTGACCGCCGGTCAGACGGTCCTCGTGCACGCCGCCGCCGGCGGGGTCGGCGCCTTTGCCGTGCAGATCGCGCAGTCGCTCGGCGCCCGGGTCATCGGCACGGCGTCCGCGCGCAACCACGAGTACCTGCGCGGCCTGGGGGCGTCGCCCGTGGAGTACGGCGACGGGCTCGTCGGCCGGGTCCGGGCTCTGGCCCCCGAGGGCGTCGACGTCGTGCTCGACTACGGCGGCGACGACCTGGTCGGGACGACTCGCGCGCTCCTGGCCGACGGCGGCATCGTGGCGTCGATCGTCGACGCCGCCGCGCGCGACGAGCTGGGCGGCCACTACGTCTGGGTCCGACCGAGCACCGAGGACCTCGAGGCCCTCACTGCTCTGATCGAGGCCGGCACGGTGTCCGTCGACGTGACCGAGGTGTTCGAGCTCGCCGACGCGGCCGCCGCGCACGAGGCCAGCCAGACCGGTCACGTCCGCGGCAAGGTCGTCGTCCGCGTCCACTGACCTGCCCGCCCCCCACGGCCCGCGTCCTCTCGGAGGCCGCGGGCCGTCGTGCTTGGCAAACGCGTAATAGTCGAGATATATTCTGATTCGAACATTCGACGTCGGACCCAGGAGGAGCCATGGCAGCGCGCAGCCGCAGCAACCCGCTGGCCCTCGCCGTGCTCGCGCTGCTGTGGGAACGCCCGATGCATCCCTACGAGATGTCGATGACGCTGCGCGAGCGGCGCAAGGACGAGTCGGTGCGGCTGAACTTCGGCTCGCTCTACTCGGTGGTCGACTCGCTGGTGAAGCACGGGCTGATCGAGGCGGCGTCGACCGAGCGCGACGGCAACCGCCCCACGCGCACGATCTACCGGATCACGGAGGCCGGGGCGACGGAGGCCATCGACTGGCTGACCGACCTGGTGCGCACGCCGGTCAAGGAGTTCCCGCAGTTCGAGGCGGCGCTGTCGTTCCTGCCTCTGCTGGGGCCCGACGACGTGGTCCGGCTCCTCCGCCTGCGCCTGGCCTCGCTCGAGCGGCAGGTCGCCGGGCTCGAGGCGACGCTGGCCGACGCGGCGGCGATGGGCCTGCCGGCGATCTTCTCGCTGGAGAGCGAGTACGAGGCCGCGATGGTCCGCGCCGAGCTGGCCTTCGTCACCACGCTGGCGACGAGCATCGCGGACGGCTCGTTCGAGGGCGTCGACCTCTGGCGCGACCTGCACGCGCGCGCCGCTGCGCACGGCGGACTCGACCCCGACGATCTGGCGGAGGTGCTCGGTCCCTATCTGAGCGCTCCGTAACAAGGTCGGCCCAGGTGCTGGAACACCCGGGCCGACCACCACGAACCGACCGGGACCCGTGAGGGCACCTGCGCGATCCGCCGCACGAATCAGCATAGGTGGCAGCTCGGTCGGACCTTCCGCCGTCCTTCGTGAAGGAACGGACGGCACGACCGAGAGAAGGCACCACCATGCCTGCAGCACCCGTGGTCGAGGCACTCGACCTCGTGAAGACGTACCGGGGCGGCCGCGGCCGGCCCGACGTCCAGGCCCTCGACGGCCTCACGCTCAGCATCCCCGGCGGCACCGTCCACGGGCTGCTCGGCCCCAACGGCGCCGGCAAGTCCACCACGACGAAGGTGCTCACCACCCTCGCGCGGGCGACCTCCGGCACCGCCCGCGTGGCCGGTCACGACGTCGTCCGCGAGGCCGACGCCGTCCGCCGCCGCATCGGCTACGTGTCCCAGGGCACCGGCGCCGACCCGCTGCTGAGCCCGCGCGAGAACCTCGTGATGGCCGCGCGCCTGCGGGGGCTGTCCCGGTCCGCGTCGACGGACCGGGCGGCCGCACTGATCGACCGGTTCGGGCTCGCCGAGGCCGCCGACCGCGGTGCCGGCAAGCTCTCCGGCGGCACGCGCCGCAAGCTCGACGTCGCGCTCGGCCTTGTCGGCACCCCGCAGGTCCTGTTCCTCGACGAGCCCACCACCGGGCTCGACCCTGAGGCGCGGGCGGCCATGTGGGAGGAGATCCGGCGTCTGGCCGGCGAGGACGCGCTGACCGTCGTGCTCACCACGCACTACCTGGAGGAGGCGGACCGGCTCGCCGACGGGCTCACCATCGTCGACCGCGGGCGCGTCGTCGCCGAGGGCTCGCCCGAGTCGCTGAAGGCCACGCTCGAGGGGGACACCCTCACGGTCGAGCTGGTCGAGCCCGTGGAGCCGGCCGTGCGGTCCGCCGTCGGGTCCATCACCGCGCTGCGCGACGTCGTCGTGCACGTCGAGGGGCCCACGGGCCGGCTCGTCGCGCGGACCACCGACGGGCCGGCCGTCGTCGGCACCGTCATCGCCGCCCTGCAGGCGGCCGGCGTGCAGCACGGCGCCGTGGCCGTCTCCCGTCCCACCCTCGACGACGTCTACCTGCGCCACGCGGGGCGCTCGTGGACGTCGGCCGAGGCCCGCCAGCTGGAGGTCGTCCGATGAGCACCACCACCCTCGACCGCGCCCCGTGGGTCGTCCAGACCTCCGAGGTCACCCGCCGCTGGACCGTGGACGCGATCCGCCAGCCGTGGGGCCTCGGCGTCGCGATCATCCAGCCCGTCGTCTGGCTGGTCCTGTTCGGCAACGTGTTCTCGTCGGTCGCCACCGTGCCCGGCTTCGGGGCCGACGACTACATGACGTTCCTGGTCCCCGGCATCCTCATGATGACCGTCCTGTACTCGGGGGCCTGGGCGGGCACCGGCTTCATCGACGACATCACCAGCGGCGTCATGGACCGGATGCTCACCTCGCCGGTGTCCCGGTCGTCGCTGGTGGCCGGGCAGCTGGTGCAGCAGCTGCTCGTCTGCGTGGTCCAGGGGGTCTGCGTCATCGGGATCGGCGCCCTGGCCGGCGCCCGGTACGACGGCGGGATCGGCGCGATGGCGCTCGCGATCGGGGCGTCCCTGCTGCTCGCGGCCGCGTTCTGCTCGCTGTCCGCCGCCGTCGCGCTGCTGGCCCGCGACCAGACCGCGCTCATCGGCATCTCGACCATCATCGTGCTGCCGGCGACGTTCCTCTCGACCGCGCTCATGCCCGCCGCGCTGCTGCCCGACTGGGTGCAGACGGTCGCGCGCTACAACCCGCTGACGTGGGCCACGGAGATCGCCCGGACCGCGATGTCATCGTCGGTGGACTGGTCCGTGGTGGCCAGCCGCGGCGCCCTGCTGCTGGCCCTGGCGGCCGTGGTGGCGTGGTGGTCGGTCCGCGCGATGCGCACGTACCAGCGCTCGCTCTGACCACACCTGCAACGTCCGCACTCGAGGGGGTTCGGACCCACTCGAGTGCGGACGTCGTCGATCCACCACGCCCGACGTCCGCACTCCATCGGGCTCCGGCCCCATCGAGTGCGGACGTTGTGCGTCAGTGGCGTCAGTGGCTGGTCGTGCGGCCGAAGTGGAACTTGGCCGTCGCCGGGCTGCTCGGCCAGCGGCTGGTGACCACCTTGCCGCGCGTGTAGAACCGGACCGACTCGGGGCCGTAGATGTGGCTCTCGCCGAACAGCGAGTTCTTCCAGCCGCCGAAGGAGTGCCAGCCGACGGGCACGGGGATCGGCACGTTGATGCCGATCATGCCGACCGTGACGGCCCGCTGGAACGTCCGGGCCGCGTCGCCGGAGGACGTGAACAGCGCGGTGCCGTTGCCGTACGGGTTGGCGTTGACCAGGGCGATCGCCTCGGCCAGGTCGGCCACCCGTATGACGACCAGCACCGGCCCGAAGATCTCCTCGGCGTACGCCCGCATGTCCGTGGTGACACCGTCGAGCACCGTGGGGCCGACGAAGAACCCGTTCTCGTGACCGGCGACCGTGTGCCCGCGGCCGTCGAACCGCGCGGACGCGCCGTTGTCGACCGCGTCGGTGACGATCTCCTCGATCCGCAGCTGCGACGCCTTGGTGATCACGGGGCCCATGTCGCTGTCCGGGTCGGTGCCGGGTGCCACGCGGACCTTCGCCGCAGCGGCGGTGAGCCGCTCGATCAGCGCGTCGGCGATCTCGTCGACCACGACCGCCACCGAGATCGCCATGCACCGCTCGCCGGCCGCGCCGAACGCCGCGCCGGTCAGGTGGGTCGCCGCGAGGTCGAGGTCCGCGTCGGCCAGCACGACCGCGTGGTTCTTGGCGCCGCCGAGCGCCTGCACCCGCTTGCCGTGCGCGGTCGCGGTCGCGTGCACGTGCTGCGCGATGGGCGTCGAGCCGACGAACGACACCGCGTCGATGTCGGGGTGCGTGAGCAGCGCGTCGACGGCCACCCGGTCGCCCTGCACCACGGAGAAGACGCCGTCGGGAAGCCCGGCCGCCTTCCACAGCTTGGCCAGGAACAGCGACGACGACGGATCGCGCTCGGACGGCTTGAGCACGAACGCGTTGCCCGTGGCGATGGCCATCGGCGACATCCACAGCGGCACCATCGCCGGGAAGTTGAACGGCGTGATCCCGGCGACGACACCCAGCGGCTCCCGGAACGAGAACACGTCGACGCCGGTGGCAGCCTGGTCCGTGTACTCGCCCTTGAGCAGCTGCGGGATGCCGCAGGCGTACTCGATGACCTCGAGGCCGCGCGCGATCTCCCCGTGCGAGTCCGCCAGCACCTTGCCGTGCTCCGCCGTGATGATCGCGGCGAGCTCGTCGGTGTGCTGGATGATCTGCTCGCGCAGCGCGAACAGCACCGCGGCGCGCTTGGCCACCGGTTCCTGCGACCACGTCTGCGCCGCCGTCACCGCCGCCGCGACGGCCGCGTCGACGTCGGCCTGCTCCGCGAGGAGCACCCGGCCCGACACCTCCCCGGTCGCGGGGTCGTACACGTCCTGGGTCCGGGACCCGTCGGGCGTCGTCACCTGGCCCCCGACGACGTGACCGATGAGCGGAGCAGTATCGACGAGCGCGGACATCAGGGGCCTCTTTCGTGCCGGATCCGACGGCGTTGCCGGACCGGGCCAATCTAAGTCCGCCGTCAAGAACGTGGGGTCGGTCGCGGCTGTTCGGACGGCGGCAGACCGTCGCACCCTCGTCGAGAACAACATGAGACGCGCCATGGAGGGCCATCACACTGTTCATGTTGTTCTGAATGGTTCCAGCACCCCGGCGGCGCATCGCGCGTCAGGGGCGCAACGTCCGCACTCCTGCGGGTCGGCGGCCGGTCGAGGGCGGACGTCCCGGGGCGGGTCAGTCGCGGGCCGTGAGGACCAGGGGGCCGTCCGGGGTGATCGCGATCGTGTGCTCGGCGTGGGCGGCCAGCGAGCCGTCGCCGGTGCGGATGGTCCAGCCGTCGGGGTCGATCGTGTACTCGTCGCCACCGGCCATGAACCACGGCTCGATGGCGATGACCAGGCCCGGCTTGAGCTTCAGGCCCGTGCCGGGCCGGCCGAGGTTGGGCACGTGCGGATCCTCGTGCATGGTCCGGCCGACGCCGTGGCCGCCGAAGTCGGCGTTGATCCCGTACCCGCCGGCGCGGCCGATGGTGCCGATGGCCGACGAGATGTCGCCCATCCGCGCGCCGGCGCGTGCCTTCGCGATCCCGGCGTCGAGCGCGCGCTCCGTGGTCTCGATGAGCGCGGTCACGGCCGGGTCCTGCGTGCCGATCTGGAACGTCAGCGCGGAGTCGGCCACCCAGCCCTGCAGCTGCGCGGCGAAGTCGATGCTCAGCACGTCGCCGTCGGCGAGCACGTAGTCGGACGGCAGCCCGTGCAGGGCGGCGTCGTTGACGGAGGTGCACAGCACCCCGGGGTACGGCATCGCGCCGAAGGACGGGTGGTAGCCCAGGTATACCGAGTGGGCGCCGGCCGCGTCGATCATCCGGTGCGCGTGGGTGTCCAGCTGCTTGAGGCTCATCCCCTCGCGGGCGACGTCACGCAAGGAGGAGAGCACGCCGGCGACGAACTTGCCGGCAGGACGCATCTGGTTGATCTGAGCAGGGTTCTTGAGGGCCACGGGCTCCACCCTGCCACGAAGCGGGCAGGCAACAGCCCGTGGGCCGGACCTCCGAGGAGGCCCTGCCGCGAAGGACGAGGTCGCGGCTCCCACGGGCTGCGGTGACTGCCATGGATTCGCTCGCCGGCCCGATGGACCTGCGGGCGGATCGTCTGTGCAATCCGTCCGAGTACTGATCGGGCGACTAGCGGACAGTCACCTCACGCGTCCTGGAATCGAACATGTCCTGGACCACCTCCTTCCCGTGTCCGACGAACGTACGTCCGGAATCGGCGGACGCCAAGGGGTTTTCCCGGTGGCGAACTCGGGAACACGTGGCGACGCTGGACCGATGATCTCCGCACTGCACGTGCTGCTGGCCAGCTCCGACCCGGCAGCCGACCGGGCGTTCCTGCGCGACGTGCTCGGGTGGTCGTCGGTCGAGGACGCGACCTCGGGTGACGGGTGGCTGATCTTCGCGCTGCCGCCGACGGAGCTGGGCGTGCATCCGGGCGACAGTGCCGACGGCGCGACGCTCCACCTCATGTGCGACGACCTCGACAACACCCTCGCCGCGCTCGCCGCCCAGGGGGTCCGACCGCTCGACCACCCGCGCACCGAGGACTGGGGTGTCGTCACCCGGATCCCGCTGCCCAGCGGCGGCGCGCTCGGGCTGTACGAGCCGCGGCACCCGTCGCCCCTCACGGTCTTCGGCGGACCCGCCGTGCGTGAGCCCGTCACCCGCCACGCGGGCCTCGAGCTCTCGCTGTCGACGACGGTGCTCGAGGCGCGCGACGCCAACGCGCTGGCCGACTTCTACCGCCGGCTGCTCGGCTGGCGCGTGATGGGCGAGGAGCCCGGCTGGGCCCTGCTCCGGCCGCCCGCGGGCGGGACCGGCGTCGCGTTCAGCTCGGACCCCCTCTACGAGCGCCCGGTCTGGCCGGCGACGACCGACCACCAGCAGATGATGGAGCACCTCGACATCTGGGTGAACGACATGGCCCGGGGCGTCGAGCACGCGCTGGCCGAGGGTGCGACGCTCGCCGGCTTCCAGCCCCAGGACGAGGTCCGCGTCATGCTCGACCCTTCCGGCCACCCGTTCTGCCTGTTCGAGAGCTAGAGACGTCGAGAACTAGCGCCGAGCCACTCCGCGAAGGTGACGCGGCCGTCGGCGTGCTCCGGTGTCAGGTGCCCCCCGTCGCGGAACCCGCGCAGCCGGCCGGGCACCGGGACCGACCACACGGGCCGCCGGCGGCCGGTCGCGTCGAGGAACGTGCGCATGAGCTCGGCGACGTCCAGGATCTGCGGCCCGCCCAGGTCGGCGACCCTGCCCGAGGGTCCCGCCTCGACCAGCTCCAGCAGCCGCGCCGCCACCTCGCGGACGTCGACCGGTTGGTCCTGCAGGTCCGTCGGCAGCACGGCGACCGGACCGCGCGAGAGGCTGTCCAGCAGGTTCGCGACGAAGTCGTGGAACTGGGTCGCCCGCAGGATCGTCCAAGGGATCCCGCCGTCCTCGACGAACTCCTCGACGCGGCGCTTCACGCCGTACAGCGCGAGCTCGACGGCATCGACGCCGACGATCGAGATGTAGACCAGGTGCTCGACGTGCGCGGCCCGGCAGGCGACGAGCAGCTGGACGGCGGCGTCGAGGTCGTGGTCCGGCTTGCGCGGGTCGCTCGCGCAGTGCACCACCGTGCGGACGCCGGCCAGGGACTCGGGCAGCCCGTGGCCTGTGAGCAGGTCGCCGACCACCCACTCGACCGCGTCCGGCACGGCCGGCGTGCGCGGACGGCGGCTCAGCACCCGGACCGGGCGGCCCGCATCGAGCAACGTGTGGACCAGGGCGCGGCCCAGGGTCCCGGTGCCGCCCGTGACCAGGATCGGGGGTTCGTCGTCGGCCATGCCCGCCATCCTGACCCACGGCAGGCCGCCGACGAACCCCCCACCCCGCCGCTCGTGCGACGTCGGCTCACACGAGCGGCGGGGCGTCGATCACTCGTGGGCGACCAGGAACTGCGTGTACGCGGGCACCGTGAGGAACGTCGGGAAGTCCTCGGCGAGGGCGACCTGCCGGAACAGGTCGGCCGCGTCCTCGAAGCGGTCCCCGTCCCACCGCGGCAGCTCGGCCAGCACCTGTGCGAGCACCTGCTCGACCCGCGCGGCGTCGATCCGCGTGCCCTCGGCCGTGACGACCTCCTGGTGCACCCACTGCCAGACCTGCGAGCGCGAGATCTCGGCGGTCGCCGCGTCCTCCATGAGGTGGTCGATGGCGACGGCGCCGATGCCCCGCAGCCACGCCTCGAGGTACCGGACGCCCACCGAGATGTTGCCGCGCAGCCCGCCGTCGGTGACGGCCCCGGGCTCGCCGCCGCCGGCCGACGGGATGTCGAGCAGGTCCGCGGCGGTCACGTGCACGTCGGCACGCAGGAGGTGGCGCTGGTCGATGCGGTGGCCCAGGGCCTCGTCGAACACCTCGCGCGCGACGGGCACGAGGTCGGGGTGGGCGACCCAGGTGCCGTCGTACCCCTGCCCGGCCTCGCGCTGCTTGTCGGCCCTGACCTGCGCCAACGCCCGCTCGGTGACCTCCGGGTCGCGACGGTCCGGGATGAACGCGCTCATGCCGCCGATGGCCTGCGCGCCCCGCTTGTGGCAGGTGGCGACGAGCAGCTCGGTGTACGCCTTCATGAACGGGACCGTCATCGTCACGCTGCCCCGGTCGGGCAGGACGAACCGCGGTCCGCGAGCGCGGAAGTTCTTGATGACGCTGAAGATGTAGTCCCAGCGCCCCGCGTTGAGCCCCGCGCAGTGGTCGCGCAGCTCGTAGAGGATCTCCTCCATCTCGAACGCGGCCGTGATGGTCTCGATGAGGACCGTCGCGCGGATCGTGCCGTAGCGCAGGCCCAGATAGGCCTCGGTGAAGCGGAAGACCTCGTCCCACAGCCGCGCCTCCAGGTGCCCCTCGAGCTTGGGCAGGTAGAGGTACGGTCCGCGGCCGGAGTCGATCAGGGCCTGCGCGTTGTGGAACAGGTACAGGCCGGCGTCGACGAGGCTCGCCGACGCCGCGCACGTCTGACCCGCACGGTCCGTGAACTCGAGGTGCTTCTCGGTCAGGTGCCAGCCGCGGGGCCGGAACACGATCGTGGGAGTCACCGGGCCGACCGTGTACTCCTTGCCCTCGGGCGACGTGAAGTCGATCTGCCCTCGGATCGCGTCGAAGAGCGACGCCTGCCCGCCGACGACGTTGGTCCACGTGGGGCTGGTGGCGTCCTCCATGTCCGCCAGCCAGACCTTGGCGCCGCTGTTCAGCGCGTTGATCGTCATCTTGCGGTCGGTGGGGCCGGTGATCTCGACGCGACGGTCCTCCAGGCCGGGCCCGGGACCAGCGACGCGCCAGCTCGGGTCCGCCCGGATCCCCGCCGTGAGCGGCAGGAAGTCGGGGTCGGCACCGTTGGAGAACCTGGTGCGGCGGTGCTGGCGGCCGAGCAGCAGGTCGTGGCGTCGGCCCGAGAACCGGATGTGCAGGTCGGTGAGGAAGTCGATGGCCTCGGAGGTGAGGATCTGGTCGGACCCGGCGACGGCCGGCCCGGCGAGCGAGAGGTGGGCGCGGATCAGCGGCGGGGGGATGGTGATGGTCATGGTCGTGCTCCTGGTCTTCGTGCAGGTCAGTGGGTGAACTGGGCCGTCTCGGTGCTGCCCGCGAGCGCGAGGGTGGCGCTCTCCGGGGAGATCGCCGTGGCGACGCGGTCGAAGTAGCCGGTGCCGACCTCGCGCTGGTGGCGCGTGGCGGTGTAGCCGTCGGTCTCGGAGGCGATCTCGGCCTCCTGCAGCTCGACGTACGCGCTCATGCCGCGCTCGGCGTAGCCGCGGGCAAGCGAGAACATCGAGTGGTTGAGGGCGTGGAACCCGGCCAGGGTGATGAACTGGAAGACGTACCCGTGGCCGGCCAGCTCCCGCTGGAACCGCGCGATCTGCAGGTCGTCCAGCTGCGAGCGCCAGTGGAACGACGGCGAGCAGTTGTAGGCCAGCAGCTTGCCGGGGAAGCGGTCGTGGATCCGCTCGGCGAACTCGATGGCCAGCGCCGCGTCCGGCGTCGACGTCTCCACCCAGATGAGGTCGGAGTGCGGCGCGTAGGCCTCGGCGCGTGCGACGACGGGATCGAGGCCCGGGCGGACCCGGTAGTAGCCCTCGGCCGTCCGCTCCCCGGTGAGGAACGGCTCGTCGCGGGGGTCGACGTCCGAGGTCAGCAGGTCGGCTCCGAGGGCGTCGGTGCGGGCGACGACGACGGTCGGCACCCCGGCGACGTCGGCCGCGAGCCGCGCCGCGGACAGGGTCCGCACGTGCTGCGACGTCGGCACCAGCACCTTGCCGCCCAGGTGGCCGCACTTCTTCTCGGCCGCGAGCTGGTCCTCCCAGTGCACGCCGGCCGCGCCCGCGGAGATCATCGAGTGCATCAGCTCGTAGGCGTTGAGCGGCCCACCGAAGCCCGCCTCGGCGTCCGCGACGATCGGCGCCAGCCACTCCCGGGTCCGACGGCCGTTCTCGGCGAACTCGATCTGGTCAGCACGCAGCAGCGCGTTGTTGATCCGGCGCACGACGGACGGCACCGAGTTGGCCGGGTACAGCGACTGGTCCGGGTAGGTCTGGCCCGACAGGTTGGCGTCGGCGGCCACCTGCCAGCCGGACAGGTAGATCGCCTCGAGGCCGGCGCGGACCTGCTGCACGGCCTGGTTGCCGGTCAGCGCACCCAGCGCCGGCAGCAGGGTGCGGGAGTGCAGGAGCTCCCAGAGGCGCTCGGCCCCCCGGCGGGCGAGCGTGCTCTCCTCGCGGACGGAACCGCGGAGGGCGACGACGTCCTCGGCCGTGTGGGTGCGGCGGATGCCGGCCCAGCGCGGGTCGAGGTCCCAGCTCGCCGCGAGCTCGGCCGCGGTCTGCGTCTGGTCGCCGTGCCTGGTGGTGCTCATGGTGTCCTCCGTCATTGGGGCGTTCTTCTCGGCCCTTCGGCCTGACCTCGACTTTCCTCGGTAGTCAGCAGTTCTTCCCCGGCAATGTCCGCAGAAGATCGGCGTTCCTTCTCCTGGACAGAAGCGCAGACGCCGGGCGATGGTGGACGGCATGACGACGACGGCCAACGGCGGCCTCGACACGCTGGTGCTGGGACGACGGATCCGGCACCTGCGCACGGGCCGGAACATGACGCTCGACGACCTCGGCACGGCCATCGGCCGCGCGCCCTCGCAGGTCTCGATGCTGGAGAACGGTCACCGCGAGCCCAAGCTCTCGCTGCTTGCGCAGGTGGCTGAGGCGCTCGACGTCCCGCTGTCCGAGCTGCTGCGCACCGAGCCGCCCACCCGACGGGCCGCCCTGGAGGTCGAGCTCGAGCGGGCGCAGCGCGGTCCGCTGTTCGCATCGCTCGGGGTCTCACCGGTGAAGGTCGGCCGGTCCCTGCCCGCCGACGCCCTCGAGGCGCTGGTCCGCCTGCAGGCCGAGATCCAGCGCCTGCTCACCGAGAACGCGGCCACACCGGAAGAGGCCCGCCGCGCGAACGCAGAGCTGCGGATCCGGATGCGCGCGCAGGACAACTACTTCCCCGAGCTCGAGGACCACGCCCGCCGCCTGCTCGCCGCGATCGACCATCCCGGCGGGCCTCTGTCGCAGCGGGCCACGGCCGACATCGCCGCGCACCTGGGCTTCGCGCTGCACTACGTGCCCGACCTGCCGCACTCGACCCGGTCGGTCACGGACCTGGCGAACGGCCGCATCTACCTGCCCCAGGGCAACCCCGGCACCAGCGACGCCCGCTCACCGCTGCTGCAGGCCATCGCGAGCCACGTGCTGGGCCACGCGGAGCCCAAGGACTACGGCGACTTCCTGCGGCAGCGCGTCGAGGCCAACTACCTCGCGGCCGCGCTGATGCTGCCCGAGGACGGCGCCGTCCCGTTCCTGCAGGAGGCGAAGGCCGAGCGCCGGCTGTCGGTGGAGGACCTTCGCGACGCCTTCGCCGTGCCCTACGAGACCGCCGCCCACCGCTTCACCAACCTGGCGACGCGTCACCTGGGCATCCCGGTGCACTTCATGAAGGTCCACGAGGGCGGCACGCTGCACAAGGCCTACGAGAACGACGGCGTGAAGTTCCCGGCCGACCCGCTGGGCGCCATCGAGGGGCAGCCCGTCTGCCGGCAGTGGACGGCCCGTGTGGTCTTCACGCTGCCCGACCGGTTCTCGCCGTACTACCAGTACACCGACACGTCGTCGGGAACGTACTGGTGCACGTCTCGCGTGCAGACGTCGTCGCAGGGCGCGTTCTCGGTGTCCGTCGGGGTGCCGTTCGCGCACGTCCGATGGTTCCGCGGCCGCGAGACCACGGAGCGTGCCGCGTCGAGGTGCCCGGACCCGATGTGCTGCCGGCAGCCCCCGACCGACCTGGCCGAGCGCTGGTCCGACAAGTCCTGGCCGAGCGCCCGCCCGCACGCGTCCCTGCTGGCCGCGCTGCCCGTCGGGGTGTTCCCGGGGGTGGACACGACCGAGGTCTACCGGTTCCTGGACCGGCACGCGCCGCAGGCGTGACGCGAGCTCACGCCGCGGCGGTCGAACCGACGACGACGCGCTCCGCCGCCCACTGCGCGACCTCGGCCGGGAAGAGGTCGCCGGGGAGCCCCGGGATCGTCGCCCACACGGTCGTGCCGTAGCGGGCGTTCGCCCACATGATCGCGTCGAGGAGCATCTCGTCCTGGTCCGCGGCGTCCTCGACGGGGAACCGTCGGGCCTTCGACACGTGCGAGACGTCCGCGACGGTCCAGCCGGACGCGCGCCAGTCGCGAGCGGCCGCTTTGGTGCGATGGGCGAGGTAGACGCCGGCACCCACGCCCGCGGCCTTGGCCTTGGCGACGAGGTGCCAGGAGTTGACCAGACCGACGTCGAGGAGCGCGTCGTGCGCCTTGCCCATGCTGAACCTCCGAGAGCGATTTCCGTCCGACGCCCTCGCGCCTTTTCCAGCATGGCGGACCCGAACGGTGCTCGCGGAGGGCTGAAGTCCCAGAGAGCGTCTCGTCAGGCGACGGCGGGGTGTCGGGCGTCGGGGGCCAGGGCCGAGGCCAGCCCAAACCGTGCGGCGAGCACGTCGACCCGCACGATCCCCTCGACGCCGAGCTCGCGGTGCACGCCGAGAAGTGCGGGCATGAGGTTCTCGTGCGGCACCGGCACGGTCGCCTCGAGGAGGGTCTCGGTGCCCTCGGTCACCACGTACGACATCGCAGGCCCGAACTCGTCGGCCGGCGCGACGCGGAACCGCACCGACCCGACCTCGACCGGCGACGGGATCGGCTGGCCGGCCACGTGCCCGATCTCGAGCAGCGCGCGGATCGCCCGGGCACCGTCCGCGTCCAGCCCGGCCGACGCGTCGAGCGAGTCCAGGTCCGCGAGCACCACGCAGGACTCCGTCGGCTCGTCGGACCCCGGGTGCCACGACGCGTCGACCTCGAGGGCGAGGAAGCCGCCGCTCACCGAGAACGCCTGACGGATGAGCGCCGCCCGCTCGTCGGCGGACAGACCGCGCATGGGGTGCCGACGGGTGGTGCCGGCAGATCCGCAGGAGCACGAGAGAGTGATCATGCGCCCAGCGTGCAGGCGACCACTGACACTCAGGTGCCGAGCGCCAGGAACTGGTGCACGAACGCGATCGCCATGCCGCCCTCGCCCACCCCGGCCGCCACCCGCTTCACGGATCCCGACCGCACGTCGCCGGCGGCGAAGATGCCCGGCACCGTCGTCTCGAGCGCGAACGGCTCCCGCTCCTGCGCCCAGCCGCCCGACACGCGGGCCGCGGGGCCGGTCAGCACGTAGCCGTGGTCGTCGCGCGCCACGTCGGCGGGCAGCCACGACGTGACCGCGTCGGCACCGATCATCACGAACAGCACCTCGGCCTCACGTTCGACGACCGCGCCCGCCCGGCGGTCGGCGACGTCGATCTGCTCGAGGTAGTCGCCGCCACGCAGCCCGACGACCTCGGACCGGGTCTCGACGGTGATGTGGCGGCTCGAGGCGATCTGGTCGATCAGGTACTGCGACATGCTCGCGGCGAGCGACTCCCCCCGGACCACCAGCGTCACGCTCCGCGAGAACCGTGAGAAGAACAGGGCCGCCTGCCCCGCGGAGTTGCCGGCGCCGATGATGAAGACGTCCTTGCCGTGCGCGAGGCCCGAGTCGCTGCGTGCAGCTCCGTAGTACACGCCCTTGCCGACGAAGCGGTCGATGGCCTCGAGCTCGACGTGACGCCACTCGACCCCCGACGTCAGCAGCACGACCTTGGCGCCGATCCGGGCGCCGCCGTCGAGCGTGAGGGTCCGGGACGCGGGGTCGACCGCCTCGACCTCCCGGGTGACGACGATCTCGGCGCCCAGCCGCTTGGCCTGGCGCATCGCCTTCGCCGCGAGCTCGTCGCCCGAGACCCCGAACGGGAACCCGGTGTAGTTCTCGATCCGCGTCGAGGTGCCCGCCTGGCCGCCCGGGGCGAACTTCTCGATGACGAGCGTGCGCAGCCCCTCGGCGGCACCGTTCACGGCAGCCGTCAGCCCGGTGGGCCCGCCGCCGATGATCACCACGTCGTACTCGTCGTGGACCGGGAAGACCGGCAGCCCCGCCGCGAGCGCGACGGCCCGCACGGTCGGGTCGACCAGCCGTCGGCCGTCGGCCAGCTCCACGACGACCGTCCCGTCCGCGTTCACCGTGTCGAACGAGATGCGGTTCCGATTGAGGAACGTCCGCAGCTCGTGCACCCGCGGGTCGACCAGGGGGCCGATCACGACCACGTCCGGCGTGGGCTTCTCGGACGCGAGCTCCTTGAGCCCCTCCATCCGGCCCTTGGCCAGGGCACCCACCGTGGCGACCACCTGCGGAGCCATGCCCGCCAGCGTGAAGAACGTCCCGACGTCCACCTTGAGCATCCGCGACGGCTCGACCGCCACGCAGCTAGCCGGCATCGCCATGCTGAGCATCACCGGCACCTCGCCGTACAGCTCGCCGGGGCCGCGCGGACCGATCACCCGCTCGACGCCGTTGACCTCCTTGGTGAGCTCGACGCGACCCTCGACCACGACGAACAGCGCGCGCTCGTCGCCCTCGTGCACCGCGTACTCGCCAGGCACCAGCGCGATGTCCTCGACGGCCCGGGTCAGGAAGTCGAGCTGGTCCGACGTGAGGTCGGCGAACAGCGGGATGGCGGAGAGCTCGGCGGCGCTGATCACGGGACCTCATGGTGGCGAGGGGACTCAGAACCACCGCATCGTCGCAGATGAGCAGGCGGCATACTCGCAACCGTGGGAGTCGACGAGGGTGCCGTGACCGAGCTCCTGCACCTCGCTCACCGCGACGAGTGGGAGGCAGCCCTGCGCGCCGGCTCCTACCGCGTCTCCACCCGCGGCCGCACCCTCGACGACGTCTGCTTCGTCCACGCCTCCCGGCCGAACCAGGTCGCGCGCGTCGCCGAGGCCTTCTACGCCGACGACCCGGCCGACCTGGTCGTGCTGGTCCTCGACGAGTCGGCGATCAGGCGCGCGGGTGTCGCCGTGGTCGAGGAGGACGGCGGCACGGGCGAGCTGTTTCCCCATGTGTACGGCGCGATCGACCCCGCGTGGGTGGTCGAGGTCCGACCGGCCTGGTTCGACGACGAGGGCCGGTTCCGCACCTGACGCCTGCGACGGCGGTCAGGCCGACGCCTGTCGACGTGCTCGGACGATCAGCGGGATCCCGACACCGAGACCGACGACGAGCAGCGCGACGAGCCACCAGACCCACGCCGGCGTTCCGCCGGTGTCGGACTCCGCCGCGTCGTCGACCGACGGGGACGGGGACGGCGTGGGTGTGCTCGTCGGAGTCGGAGTCGGAGTCGGCGTGGGCGTCGGGGTCGGGGTCGGCGTGGGTGTCGGCGTGGGTGTCGGCGTCGGCGTGGGCTCAGGAGCCACCGCCGTCTCGGTCGGCGGGGTGGTCGGCACGGGGGCGACGACCGTCTCCGTCGGCGTCGGCACCGGAGCGGGCTCCTCGGTGGCGGTCGGCTCCGGCGTCACGGTCGGGGTGGGCCGAGACGGGAGCGTGGGCGTCGGCAGCGACGGGATCGTGACGGTCGGCGTCGGCAGCGACGGGATCGTGACCGTGGGCGTGGGCACCGTGAACGTCGGGGTGGGGAGGCTGATCCCCCCGCCGTCGCACGACGCGACCAGCAGAACGGCGAGCAGCACGCCGACCGCCCCGGAGAGCCGACGGGCGAACTTCTGCGGTGCGGTCACGGCACGCCCCTCTCGGCGACACATCCCACGGCACGCGATGCCGGGGGTCCGGAAGGCGTGGCCCGACCGTACCGATGAGCGGGGGGCGCTGGAAAGGGGCCGGGACCAGGCAGTTTGTCCAGGTCCCGTCGGATCTGCGAGGCGACGTCGCCCGCGGCGGTGCGGACCAAAGGCCCTACGCCGGCTGCGGGCAGCGCGAGCAGCATCGGGAACGAGGCACGCGTGAGAAGAGAAGAAGGAAGGGCACCATGTCTGACATCAGGGACGCCGTCAGCTCTGCGACCGCGGGCGAGTGGGACGAGGTCGTGGTCCCGGCCCGGTTCGCCGGCAGGACCGTCGTCGTCACCGGCGCGGGCTCCGGGATCGGCCGCGCCACCGCGCTCCGCGTCGCCCGGGAGGGCGGCCGGGTCATCGCCAGCGACATCAGCTCCACGCGCCTCGAGGAGCTCGTGGCGGAGAACCCTGACCTCGACATCGTCACGGTGGTCGGCGACGTCAGCGACGAGGGCGACGTCGCCCGGATCGTCGACGCGACCGGCGGCACCGTGCACGGCCTGGCGAACGTCGCCGGGATCATGGACGACTTCACCCCCGTGCACGAGGTCACGGACGCGGTGTGGGATCGCGTCTTCCGCGTCAACGTGCTCGGCACCGTGCGACTCACGCGAGCGATCGTCCCCCTGATGCTCGCCGCCGGGTCCGGCTCGGTCGTGCACGTCGCCTCCGAGGCGGGCCTGCGCGGTTCGGCCGCCGGCGTCGCCTACACCGCGTCGAAGCACGCGATCGTCGGTGTCACCAAGAACTCGGCCGTGATGTACGGACCGCTCGGCATCCGCACCAACGCGGTCGCGCCCGGCGCCACGATCACGAACATCGAAGCCTCGTTCGCCTCCGAGATCGCCATGGGGCGGCTCGCGCCCCTGATGCAGGTCGTGATCCCGACCCCGGCGCAGGCGGCTCAGGTGGCCGCGTCGATCACCTTCCTGCTGAGCGACGACGGCACCAACGTCAACGGTGTCGTGCTCGCCTCCGACGGCGGCTGGTCGGCGATCTGAGGGCGGTACCGCGACGTCCGCCAACGACGAAGCTCCCGGTCAGAGAACCCTGACCGGGAGCTTCGTCACTGCTCAGGCAGTTCCTTCCGGACCTACCCACGTGTGCGCGAGGGGGGATTTGAACCCCCACGCCCTTTCGGACACTGGCACCTGAAGCCAGCGCGTCTGCCGTTCCGCCACTCGCGCGCGCCGCAGAACATTAGCACGGAGATGAGGTAGCTCTGGAACCGAGGTCCGCGACGGCGGGAGCGGCCGCGGGGACGCCGCGCGCACATCACCCGGCATCCGGGCCCGTACCCACGGGTCACGGATACGATCAGGGCGGATCGTCGGCACGACACGTGCAGGTGGACGCGCGAGAGGCACGGGGAGGTGGCTGTGGGCATCCTCGACAGGTTCGAGAACGGCGTCGAGCGCGTCGTCAACAACGCCATCGCCAAGGCCTTCAAGAGCGAGCTCAAGCCGCTCGACCTCTCCAGCGCGCTGCGGCGCGAGGTGGACGACCGGGCGGCCGTCGTCGGGCGCGACCGGACTGTCGTCCCCAACGAGTTCACGATCGAGCTGGCATCTGCCGACTACGACCAGGTGGAGTCGTGGGGTGCCGAGGCGTTGGCGGACGAGTTCGCCAACAACGTCACCGACTACGCGGCGAGCCAGCGCTACGCGTTCGTCGGGCCGGTGACCGTGTCGTTCAGCGAGGACGCCGAGCTCGAGGCCGCACGGTTCCGGGTGCACAGTGCGACGGTCCGCGGGGCGGTGGCGCCGGCCGGCGCCGGCTCGGCCCCCAGCGCCCGCCACCCGCTGGTCGACATCGACGGTCAGCGCTACATCCTCACCGGGCCGGTCACGGTCATCGGTCGCGGGTCGGAGGCGGACATCATCGTCGACGACCCGGGCGTCTCGCGGCGCCACCTCGAGATCCGCGTGACGTCCGACGGCGTGGTCGCGACGGACATGGGATCCACCAACGGACTCTTCGTCGAGGGCCACCAGGTTCCGGCCGCGACCCTGCTGGACGGCAACACGCTGACCATCGGGCGCACCCGGATCCTGTTCTGGACAGGCGGCGAGCCGGACCTGGACGAGTGACGCCGGCACATGAGTGAGCTGACGATCACCCTGCTGCGGCTGGGCTACCTGGCGCTGCTGTGGGTGCTCGTGCTCTTCGCCATCGGTGTGCTGCGCCGCGACCTGTACGGCACGCGGATCACGGACCGTCGTCGCCGCAAGGTGCCCGTCGCGGCGGCAGCCGTGGCCACGGAACCCGCCAAGCCGGAGACGGCCCCCACCCGCACACCCCGTTCCGCGCGCAGCGGGACGGGCCCGAGCCGGCTCGTCGTGACCGAGGGCCCGCTGCGCGGCACGATCGTCCCCCTGGGGTCGTCGGCGGTGCTCATCGGCCGCGCCCCCGGCTGCACGCTCGTCCTGGACGACGACTACTCGTCGTCGCGGCACGCCCGGATCTTCCCGCAGGGTGGCCAGTGGTTCGTCGAGGACCTCGGATCGACGAACGGGACATTCGTGGCCGACCAGCGCGTCGAGGCGCCGACCGCCGTCCCGACGGGTACACCCGTCCGCGTGGGACAGAGCATCCTCGAGCTGCAGAGGTAGACCCGGTGACCGTCGCACTCAGGTATGCGGCGCGGTCCGACGTCGGACTCGTGCGCTCCAACAACCAGGACTCGGCCTACGCCGGGCCCCACCTGCTCATGGTCGCGGACGGCATGGGCGGGCACGCCGGCGGGGATGTCGCCTCGTCGGTCGCCGTCGCCGCGTTCGCGCCGCTGGACGGGGAGTCGCACGGCCCCGACGACGCGCTGGACCAGCTGGAGACTGCGCTGGCCGACGCCCGCGACGAGATCATCGCCCGCACCGACGCCGACCCCGAGCTCACGGGCATGGGGACGACGGTGCTGGCGATCCTGCGGGCCGGCAACAAGCTCGCGATGGTGCACCTGGGCGACTCGCGCGGCTACCTGATGCGCGACGGCGTGCTCACGCAGGTCACCACCGACCACACGTTCGTGCAGCACCTGGTCGACATCGGCCGCATCACGCCCGAGGAGGCCGAGCACCACCCGCAGCGCTCGGTCGTCATGCGCGTGCTCGGCGACTTCGACCCGGAGGTCACGCCGGACCTCTCGGTCCGCGAGGCTCGGCCCGGCGACCGCTGGCTGCTGTGCTCCGACGGCCTGTCCGGCTTCGTCAGCGCGGACACCATCGAGGAGACGATGGCGACGATCGCCGACGTCGACGCCTGCGCGGACCGCCTGGTCCAGCTCGCGCTGCGCGCCGGGGGCGGCGACAACATCACCGTGGTGCTGGCCGACGTCATCGAGCTCGACCAGGTGGCCGACGGTGCGGGGCCGACGACGAACGCGACGATCGTCGGCGCCGCGGCCCTCAGCCGCAACGACCCGACGTCCGCCGCCGACGGCCCCGCGGCCCGTGCGGCGACCCTGACGCGCACCGCCAAGGAGCCGCCGGAGCCCGACGGAGCCGCCGAGCCGCCGACGCCCGCCGACGACGAGGACGAGCCCGCGCCCACCCCTCGCCGGTGGCGCACGATCGTCGCCTGGGTGGTCGGTGCCGTCGTCGTGATCGCCGGCGCCGCGATCGCGTACGGCTGGACGCAGACGCAGTACTACGTGGGCGTCGACGCCGGCGAGGTCGTGATCTTCCGCGGCCTGCCGCAGACGCTCGGCCCGGTGGCGCTGTCGTCGGTGGTCGAGCGCACCGGCACCGACGTCGAGGACCTGGGCTCGGGCTACCTCCGCGAGCGCGTCGAGCAGACCATCCACGCCGACTCCCTCGACGACGCCCGTGGGCTCGTCGTGATGCTGCAGGAAGACACGTCGGAACCGCAGCCGAGCCCGGGCCCGACCGCCACCCCGGCGCCGACCCCGTCGGGGACGGCCACACCGTGAGCCGCGCGTGATGGCTACCGTCCAGCCGCACCGGGTGCGGGCCGGCCGGGGCGTCGAGCTCGGCCTGCTGCTGCTCGCGCTCGCCATCGGCGTCGCGTCGTACGCGCTCGCCGGCATCGGCACCTCGGACAAGGTGCCGCCCGACGTCATCGGCTACGGCCTCGGCCTGACGGCGCTGGCGATCGGCGTGCACCTGGTCCTGCGCTGGCGCGCCCCGTTCGCGGACCCGGTGATCCTGCCGATCACGGTCGCGCTGAACGGCATCGGCCTCGCGATGATCTACCGGATCGACTTCGCGTACACGGCCCGCGGGCGCGACGACACCTTCGCCCAGCGGCAGCTGGTGTGGACGGCGATCTCCGTGGTGCTGGCGGCCCTGGTGCTCGTGCTCCTGCGCGACCACCGGACGCTGCGGCGCTACACGTACACCGCGATGGTCGCCGGTCTCGTGCTGGTCCTGCTGCCGCTGGTGCCGGGACTCGGCGTGCTGATCAACGGCGCCCGGATCTGGGTGCGCATCGGCGGGGTCGGGTTCCAGCCGGCGGAATTCGCCAAGATCGCGTTCGCCATCTTCTTCGCGGGCTACCTGGTCACGCACCGCGACACCCTCGCGCTCGCCGGGCCGAAGGTGCTGGGCCTCCAGCTGCCCCGGCCCAGGGACCTGGGCCCGATCCTCATCGTCTGGGGCGCCTCGGTCGCGGTGCTCGTGCTCGAGCGGGACCTGGGGACGTCGCTGCTGTTCTTCGGGCTGTTCGTCGCGATGCTCTACCTCGCCACCGAACGGTTGAGCTGGGTGGTCATCGGCCTGCTCCTGTTCGTCGTCGGCGCAGTCCTGGCCGCGAGCGCGTTCGCGCACGTCGGAGCACGTTTCGACGCCTGGCTGCACGCGTTCGACCCCGCCGTCTTCGACCAGAGCCCCGGCGGCTCCGGGCAGCTGGTGCGCGGGTTGTTCGGCATGGCCAGCGGCGGGCTGTTCGGCACCGGGTGGGGCCAGGGCCGGCCGGACCTCGTGCCGTTCGCGGAGTCGGACTTCATCGTCGCGTCCCTGGGCGAGGAGCTCGGCCTCACGGGGCTGCTGGCGATCCTGCTCTTCTACGCCATCCTCACCGAGCGCGGCATGCGGACGGCGATCGGCGTGCGCGACGGGTTCGGCAAGCTGCTCGCCGGCGGCCTCGCGTTCATCGTCGCGCTGCAGACCTTCGTCGTCGTCGGCGGCGTCACGCGGCTCATCCCGCTCACCGGCCTGACGACGCCGTTCCTGGCCTACGGCGGCTCGTCGCTGGTGGCCAACTGGGTCATCGTCGCGCTGCTGCTGCGGATCTCCGACGAGGCCCGTCGCCCAGCACCGTCGATGAAGCAGGTGCTGACGCCGATCGCGGGCACCCCGGTGGTCGTCGGCGGCGGCAGCAGCGGCAGCGGGGACGACGACCAGCCGACCGAAGTCATCGGCGGTGTCCGATGAACACGCCGCTGCGCCGCCTGGCCACCGTCGTCCTCATCATGTTCGTCGGCCTCATGGCCAGCGCCACCTGGGTGCAGTACTTCCAGGCGGAGAAGCTCAACAACGACAGCCGCAACGTCCGGACCTTGTACCGCGAGTTCGGCAACGCCCGCGGGCCCATCGTCGTGGCCGGCGAGGCGATCGCGCAGTCGACCAAGGTCGAGGACTCGTACGGGTACCAGCGCTCGTACACCAACGGCGAGCTGTACTCGGCGATGACCGGCTTCTACTCGGTGGTCAACGGCCGCACGCAGCTGGAGAACGCGGCGAACGACGAGCTCACGGGCCGCAGCGACCAGCTGTTCTTCTCCCGCATCCGGGACCTGCTCACGGGCCGCCAGCCCGAGGGCGCGGCGGTCGAGACGACGATCAACCCCGCCGCCCAGCAGGCCGCGCTCGACGGGCTGGCCGGGCAGCAGGGCGCCGTCGTCGCGCTCGAGCCGTCGACCGGCCGGATCCTGGCGCTCGTCTCGACCCCCGGATTCGACCCCAACCTGCTCGCGTCGCACGACACCAAGGCGGCCGGCGCCGCCTACAACCAGCTCGCGTCCGCCCCCGGCAACCCGCTGCGCAGCAACGCGACGCTCGAGCGGTACGCCCCGGGCTCGACGTTCAAGCTGGTCACGGCCGCGGCCGCCCTCGAGAGCGGGCAGTACACGCCCGAGAGCACCCTGCCCGCGCCCGTCCAGCTCTCCCTGCCGCAGACCACCGCGACCATCGGCAACTTCGGCGGCGGCGGCTGCGGCAGCGACCCGATCACGCTGGCCGACGCCCTGCGGGTCTCCTGCAACACGGCCTTCGGGCAGCTCGGGCTCAACGTCGGCGCGGACGCCCTGCAGGCGCAGGCGGAGCGGTTCGGCTTCAACGACCCCGGCCTGACCATCCCGATGAAGGTCGTCGAGAGCGTGTTCCCCGACGACATGAACGCGCCGGTCACGGCCCAGTCGGCCATCGGCCAGCGCGACGTGCAGGCCACCCCGATGCAGATGGCGATGGTCTCCGCGGCGATCGCCAACGGTGGCCGGCTGATGACGCCGTACGTGGTGCAGACCGTCCGCTCGGCCGACCTGCGCAAGGTCCACGAGACGGAGCCGACGCTCTACTCGACGGCGGTGTCGCCCGGCACGGCCGCGGCGCTGCGCGACATGATGGTCGGCGTCGTGCAGAGCGGCTCCGGCACCGCCGCCCAGATCCCCGGGGTCCAGGTGGCCGGCAAGACGGGCACCGCGCAGACGTCCGACGGGCAGGCGCCGCACGCCTGGTTCACGGCCTTCGCGCCGGCGGACGCGCCGCGCGTCGCGGTGGCGGTCCTGGTCGAGCACGGCGGCAGCGCGGGCAACGAGGCGACGGGCGGCAAGGTCGCGGCGCCGATCGCGAAGGCCGTCATCGAGGCGGTGCTGGGATCGTGAAGACGGCATCGGGAGTCCTGCTCGGCGAGCGCTACCGGCTGGTCCGGCAGATCGCCGTCGGCGGCATGGGCGAGGTCTGGGAGGGGTACGACGACGCCCTGGCCCGCCCGGTCGCGGTCAAGGTGCTGCGCTCGGAGTTCGCCGGCGACCGCGGGTTCCTCGAGCGGTTCCGCACCGAGGCGCGCAACTCGGCCTCCCTGTCCCACCCGAACATCGCACAGCTCTTCGACTACGGCGAGCAGGAGGGCTCCGGCTTCCTCGTCATGGAGCTGGTGGTCGGGGAGCCCCTGTCCGACCTGCTCGAGCGCGAGCCCGTGCTGCCCACCCGCCGGCTGCTGCCGATCCTCGCCCAGACCGCACGGGCGCTGCACGCCGCGCACCTGGCCGGCGTCGTGCACCGGGACGTCAAGCCCGGCAACATCCTGCTGGGCCGCGGCGGGCGCGTGAAGATCACCGACTTCGGCGTCTCGCTGGCCCGCAACCAGGTGACGATGACCGCGACCGGCATGGTCATGGGCACCGCCCAGTACCTCTCGCCGGAGCAGGCCGTCGGCAAGCCCGCGACGCCGCTGTCCGACCTGTACTCGCTGGGGATCATCGCGTACGAGGCGCTGGTAGGGCACCGGCCCTTCACCGGTCCGACGGCGGTCGACATCGCCGTCGCGCACGTGAACAACCCGGTGCCCCCGTTGCCGGCGAGCGTCGACAAGGAGCTCGCCGCCCTCGTGATCCGCCTGCTCTCCAAGGAGCCGAGCGCACGTCCGGCCTCGGGCGAGGAGCTCGCGCAGCTGCTGGACAAGCTGGTGCCGCGCACGCCGCCGTCGGGCGTCCCCGTGCTGGTCAGCACCCAGCAGCGCACCCCCGACACGTTCGCGACGGCCGCCATCTCGCCTCCCGCTGTCCCGCCGCCCTCGTACCCGCCGCGCCGCACGCGCCGTGCGGACGAGCCGACGACGCGCGCCGCGGCCCGCAAGGGCTCGACGACGACGGGCGTCCGGCTGGGCCGCTCGGCGCGGCTCTCGTGGCCCCTGCTCGCGCTGGTGCTGCTGCTCGTGGGCCTCCTGGGCGCCGCGCTGGCGGCCCAGCTGACCAAGGCGGACGGCCCGCCCGGCAGCCAGACCCGGCTGTCGGCCACGGCCGCCCATTACCCTCGTGGCGACACCCTCGATGGGATGATCACCGAGAACGGGTCCGCAGCGCTCGCCGCAGACCCGGCATCGACGGAAGCAAAGGACGCCTAGTGGTGGACGACGGATCCCGCATCCTCGCCGGACGGTACGAGGTCGGCGAGCTCATCGGCCGTGGTGGCATGGCCGAGGTGCACATCGGCCACGACACCCGGCTCGGTCGCACGGTGGCCATCAAGATCCTGCGCTCGGACCTCGCGCGCGACCCGAGCTTCCAGAACAGGTTCCGCCGCGAGGCCCAGTCCGCCGCGGCCCTGAACCACCCCGCCATCGTCTCGGTCTACGACACCGGCGAGGACGTCTTCACCGAGCCCACCGGCGTCGTCGCGCACGTGCCGTTCATCGTCATGGAGTACGTCGAGGGCCACACGGTCAGGGACATCCTTCGCGACGGGCACGCGGTGCCCATCGAGGAGGCGGTGGAGATCACGGCCGGCGTGCTGTCGGCCCTGGAGTACTCCCACCACGCCGGCATCGTGCACCGCGACATCAAGCCCGCGAACGTCATGCTCACCCCCACGGGCGCGGTCAAGGTCATGGACTTCGGCATCGCGCGCGCGGTCGCCGACTCGGCCGCGACCATGACGCAGACGCAGGCCGTCATCGGCACCGCGCAGTACCTCTCGCCCGAGCAGGCGCGCGGCGAGACCGTCGACGCCCGCTCGGACCTCTACTCCACGGGCTGCCTGCTGTTCGAGCTGCTCACCGGCCGTCCGCCGTTCATGGGCGACTCGCCCGTCGCCGTGGCCTACCAGCACGTCCGCGAGGCCGCGCCGGTGCCCAGCACCTTCGCGTCCGACGTGCCGGACACCCTCGACCGCATCACGCTCAAGGCCCTGGCCAAGGAGCGCGACTCGCGCTACTCCACGGCCGCCGAGTTCCGCTCCGACCTCGAGGCTGCCGTCCGCGGCGGCGCCGTCGGTGCGCCGGCCGTCGGTGCGCTCGCCGCCGCTGCCCTGGTCGCCACGCCGGCCACCGAGGCCACGCAGCTCATGGCCCCGCCGGTCGCGACCACGCAGGCCATGCCGCCGGCCAGCCCGCCGTGGGCCTCGACCGGCGCCGCAGTCGCGACCGCCGGCTACGACGAGGACGACGAGGGCCGTCGGCGCCCGTGGCTGCTGCCGCTCCTCATCGCGATCGCCGTGCTCGCCGTCGCGGGCATCGTCGCGCTGCTCGTGGCCAACGCGAACAAGAACGCGCCCTCGGACACTGTGAAGGTCCCCGACGTCTCGAACATGACGGAGGCCGACGCCAAGTCGACGATCGAGGCCGCGAACCTGCTGTTCGTCCGCCAGGAGGAACCGTCCGACACGATCGAGCCCGGGCACGTCACCAAGACCGATCCCGGCAAGGACGCCGAGGTAGCGCCAGAGTCCGAGGTGAAGGTCTTCATCTCGACCGGGCCGTCCAGCCTGGCCGTCCCCTCGGTCGCGGGGAAGACCGAGCAGGAGGCGGTCGACACCCTCACGGCGGCGGGCCTCAAGGTCTCCGCCAACCGGCAGGACGACGACAATCCCGAGTACCCGCAGGGGCAGGTCACCAAGACCGACCCGCCCGAGGGCCAGTCGGTCAACGCGGGCACCGAGGTCACGCTGTTCGTCTCCACCGGGAACGTGCAGGTGCCGGACGTCGTCGGCAAGAGCAAGTCGGACGCGACGGCGCTGCTCAACGCGGCCAAGCTGCAGGTCAACACGTCGACCGTCGAGTCCGACGCGACGCCCGACCAGGTCGTCGCGCAGGACGTCGCGGCCGGCACCCTGGTCAAGCAGGGTCGGGTCATCAACCTGCAGGTCGCCATCGCGCGCACCACGGCGACCATCCCGAACGACCTCGTCGGCAAGTCCTACGACCAGGTCGTCGCGGAGCTGCAGGCCCTCGGGCTGAACAACTTCAACCGCATCGACGAGGCGTCCGACCAGCCGAGCGGCACCGTGCTGCGGACCGACCCGACGGCCGGCGACGAGGTCCCGCTGGACCAGCAGATCGACGTCCACACGTCGAAGGGCCCGACGGGGACCGGTGCGAGCGCAGCGCCGACCACCAAGCCCTAGCCAACAGACGACGAAGGGGCCGTCCCGGCGGGGCGGCCCCTTCGTCGTGCGTGGTCAGAGGCGGACGAGCGGGTGCAGGCCCTCGGACCGGGCCACGGCCTGGTCGTCGCCGCAGATCTCGAGCCAGTTGGCCAGCAGCCGATGGCCGCCCTCGGTGAGCACCGACTCGGGGTGGAACTGGACCCCGTGCAGGGGGAGCGACACGTGCTGCAGGCCCATGATGATGCCGTGCGCCGTGGCAGTGACCTCGAGCTCGTCGGAGATCGTCCCGTTGACCACCGCCAGGGAGTGGTACCGCGTGGCGGTGAACGGGTCGGGCAACCCGGCCAGCACGCCGGTGCCCTTGTGCTCGACCTGGCTGGTCTTGCCGTGCATGAGCTCGGGCGCGTGCGTGACCGTGCCGCCGAACACCTCGCCCAGGGCCTGGTGGCCGAGGCACACGCCGAGCATGGGGAGCCCGGCGGCGGCGCAGTCGCGGATGACCTGCATGCTCTGGCCGGCGTCGGCGGGGGTGCCCGGTCCGGGCGAGACGAGCACGCCGTCGAACCCGGTCCGCTCCTCGACGGGCGGGACGGCGTCGTTGCGCACGACCACGGTCTCGGCGCCCAGCTGGTTGAGGTAGCCGACGATCGTGTAGACGAACGAGTCGTAGTTGTCGATCACGAGGATCCGCGTCATCTCACTCACCCACCGTCGTCTGGTTGAAGGGCATGTGCGGGGAGATGGCGGGGAAGACCCACGCGAAGCAGACCACCAGCACCGCGGCCGCGGCGAGCGTCAGCAGCAGGACGCGCACGGCCACGGGCCCGGGGGTGTGCCGCCACAGCCATCCGTACATCAGCGTCCTCCGACGAGTTCGAGGGTGACCATCATGCGCCACCGGCCAGCTCGGCCGGTATGCCGTCCGCGACCGGGGCCCAGTAGTCGAGCACGCCGTGGACGATGTAGCGCTCGCGCGCCGAGAACATCGGGTGGCAGGTGGTGAGCGTGATCATGCGTTCCGTCGGCACCGCACCCGGGTCGTTGGGGACGGGCGCGATGACGCCGACGTTCGTCGGCGCGACGATCTCCGTCGAGGTCACGCGGTAGACGTACCAGATGTTGTCGGTGGTGCGGATGACGAGCGGGTCGCCCACCTGCAGCTCCGCGATCCGGTTGAACGGCTTGGCGTAGGTGGTGCGGTGGCCCGCCACGGCGAAGTTGCCGACGCCGCCCGGCATCGCGGTGCCCTCGTAGTGGCCGATGCCGAGCACGTCGAGCACCGTCGCCCGGTCCGTCCCCTGGCTGATCGGGCGCTCGGGCTCGCCCTCCCAGCGTGGCACCTGGATCGTCGCGAACGTCGTCGCGTGCGGCGGCTCGGCCATGACCGGCGGCTCGTCGCGGCGCGGCGGCGCGATGACCGGACCCGTGGGCGCACCCACCGTCGGGGTGGGCACCGGCTCGAACGGCAGCTCGCGCACGATCTCGGCCTGCGCGCGGTTGCCGATGACGTCGGTCCACCACAGCTGCCAGACCAGGAACGCGAAGAGCAGGACCCCGAGCGTGATGAGGATCTCGCCGATCACGCCGATGATCCCGTAGGTCACGTGGCGGACCCGGCCGCCCTTGCTCGGCGGCGCCGGCGTCTGCTCGGTCGTCGTCTGGCCGGTCACCGTGTGCCCCCGATGGTCTCGCTGTCCTCAGCCTTGCGCGCGCGGGCCTCGTCCTCGGCCGCCTCCAGCCCGGGCAGGATCTCGACGCCGTCGGGCACCGTGGCCGACGACAGCTCCGTGGTGCCCGAGTAGGCGGGCAGCTCCAGCGGGTCCTGCGCGTCGGTGACGGACCAGCCGAGCCCGACGTCGGCAGCATCGCGGAGGTAGGACTGGACCGCCGGCGAGGCGTTGAGCGCCTTGCGCAGGTCGGCGGGGTTGCCGATGGCCCGCACGATGTACGGCGGCGAGTACAGCCGGCCGTGCAGGCGCAGCACGTTGCCCACGCACCGGACCGCGCTGGTGGAGATCACCCGCTGGTCCATGAGCTCCATGGCCTCGGCGCCACCGGCCCACAGCGCGTTCATCACGGCCTGGAGGTCCTGCTGGTGCACCACCAGCACGTCGGGACTGACGTCCTCGCGCCGCGGGGAGTCGGCCGGGGCGTCGTCGAGCTGGACCGTGACGCCCGGCCCGGTCACGGGCACCAGCCCGCCCTCGACGACGTAGCCCACGCTCGGGGTGCCCACCTGGGTCCCGGTCGCCGAGTTCTCGGTCGTGGTCAGGGCGTCGACCTCGGTGCGCAGCCCGTCGACCTCGGTGGACAGCTGCGTGACCCGCTCGGTCTCGACCAGCGCGAGCTCGCGCAGGTCCTGCGGGTGCCGCTCGCCGGACGCCCGGGCGAACTTGGCGTTGGCCGCGAAGAGGGCCCCGGACAGCGCCAGTACCAGCGCGACCGACAGCGTCCCGCGCGCGACGACGCGACGCGCGCGGTGCGGGTGGTCGGTCACGAACGGCTCCTCGGGTGGGCTGCCCTGCGACGGGCGGTGCAAGCGGGCACTACGCTAGGTCACGATGCGATGAGTCCGTGACGATGCGGCCCCTTGCACCACGATCGACCGCCATCCGACCGCGACCTCACCCGCGTGGTCCCCCGCGGCCCCCGCGCCGCACAGCCGCAGGACAGGAGCACCGGACGTGCCTGAGTCGAAGTCGCGCAAGAAGGCGACATACACACCGCCGCCCGTGAAGTCGGCGCCCAAGGTCAACCCGCCCTGGTTCCTGCCGGTGATGCTCGGGCTCATGCTGCTCGGACTGGTCTGGATCGTCGTCACGTACCTGACCCGGTCGCAGTACCCGATCCCGGGCATCGACCAGTGGAACCTGCTCATCGGGTTCGTCCTCATCATCGCCGGCTTCGGCATGACGACCCGCTGGCGCTGACCGGTTCCTCCCAGCCTGACCCAGGCGCCGTCCGCACCGCGGGCGGCGCCTTCGTCGTCCCCACCCTCGCCCCCACCGGCGAGGCGTCGGCTCCGTCCACACCCACAGCTGCTGACCTGCGGAAACGCGTCGACTGTCCCCAGCGGTGCACAACTCTGTGGATAACTACAGCGGTGTAGTTCCACAGGTGTGAGTAACTGTGGGGACAGTGCCGAAGGGCCGAAAACCCGCTGTGGGAGCCGCTCAGAGCGACCGTGGGCCGCGGGCCGACGGACCGGGCGCGCGCAGTCTGTCAGGAGAAGGCGCCCACGGACGCGTACGCCGCCAGCGTGGCGCCGAGCAGGATCGCGCCCAGCACGACCGGGGCGAGGACGGCGACGACCCGTCGCCTCTCGACGGGCGCGTACGCGTAGGCCGCGGTCAGCAGCGCGCCGGTGACCAGGCCGCCGACGTGGGCCTGCCAGGCGATGTTCGCCATGACGAACCCGAGCGCCAGGTTGATGCCGATCAGCACGAGGATCCCGCGGACGTCGCCGCCCAGCCGCTTGCTGACCACGAGCATCGCGCCGAACAGCCCGAAGACCGCGCCGGACGCCCCGACACTGGCCGTCGACCAGCTGTGGGTGGCGCCGGCCAACAGGACCGAGCCGACGGAGCCGCCGATGGCGGACATCAGGTAGAGCGTGATGTAGCGCGCGCGGCCCAGGGCGGTCTCGAGCGCGGGCCCGACGAACCACAGGGCCACCATGTTGAACAGGATGTGCACGTACTGGCCGGGCGAGTGCAGGAACGCCGCGGTGAGGAAGCGCCACGGCTCGTAGTACCCGGCGATCGGCGAGAACAACCACCGCGCGGTCCACGTCGGCACCACCAGCTGCAGGATGAAGCTGACGACGCAGAGCCCGATGAGGGTGATCGTCACGACGGGTCGTCCGGCGTGGCGCACGCCGCCCAGCGCGGTCCGGGTGGTGGGCAGGGCGCGCGCGGCCTCGGCGACGCAGTCGACGCAGTGGATGCCGACGGCCGCCTGCCGCTGGCAGTCCGGGCAGGTGGGCCGGCCGCACCGCTGGCACCGCACGTACGACACCCGGTCGGGGTGCCGAGGGCAGACCGGCGGCGCGACCGGCGCGCCGGCGTCGTAGAGCTCGCTGATGGTGGTCTCAGTCCTCGATGGTGATCGAGTTGATGACGATGTCCTCGACCGGACGGTCGCCGGGGCGGACCCGGGTGCTCTCGATCGCGTCGACCACGGCGCGGCTCTCGTCGTCGGCGACCTTGCCGAAGATCGTGTGCTTGCCGTTGAGCCACTCGGTCGGGGCGACCGAGATGAAGAACTGCGAGCCGTTGGTGCCGCCGACCTTGCCGGTGGTCGGGTCGAGGCGCTTGCCGGCGTTGGCCATGGCGAGCAGGTAGGGCTCGTTGAACGACAGCTCGGGGTGGATCTCGTCGTCGAACGTGTAGCCCGGGCCGCCGCGACCGGTGCCCAGAGGGTCACCGCCCTGGATCATGAAACCGGAGATGACGCGGTGGAAGACGACGCCGGCGTACAGCGGGTCGGTCCGCTCCTCGCCCGTGGTCGGGTCCGTCCACGGGATCGTCCCGGTGGCCAGCCCCGAGAAGTTCTGCACCGTGCGGGGCGCGTGGTTGGGGTAGAGCTCGATCCGGATGTCTCCGGCGGTCGTGTGCAGGGTCGCAAACATGCGAGAAGTCTCGCACGCGAGCCTGGAGCACACCGGTGAAAGTACGGTTGCGCAGGCCACGGGCACTGTTCCGGACAAAGACCATCCTGCGCTGCCGCTCCCGCGGTGGCAGAGTGGGAGGCCAGTGCAGCCGAACGAGCCGGGAGCCGAGATGCCGTTCACGAAGAGCCCGAAGATCGACGTCGACACGGAGAAGCTGAAGGACCAGGCGGCCGACCTGGGTGCCACCCTCGCCGACGCCGCCAAGAGCGCCAAGGAGAGCGCGGGGAGCGCGACTGAGTCGTTGAAGGACGCCGCCGCGAAGGCGGGCGACGCCGCGTCGTCGGCGAAGGACTGGACCACCCCGAAGGTCGAGGCGTTCATCGACTGGCTGCTGCCGCGGGCGGAGCACCTGTACCACGAGAGCGTGAAGGCGGCCGCGCCGAAGGTCGAGAGCGCGGCGGAGAAGGTCTCGCCGGCCATCGACACGGCGCACGACCGGATCGTCGAGGACTTCCTGCCCAAGCTCGTCGCCGCCATGAACGAGGCCGCGGTGAAGGCCGGCGCGGCCGTCGAGAAGGCCGCCGACGCGGCCTCCGACAACGCGAAGGGCGCGGCGGCGGCCGTCGCTGCTGCCGCGGCAGCCCAGGAGAAGAAGAAGCACACGGGCGCCAAGGTCTTCTGGCTGCTCGCCGCGCTCATCGGCCTGGGCGCCGCCGCCGCCGCGTGGACCCGGTCGCGCTCGAGCGTCGACCCGTGGGCCGAGCCGTGGGAGCCGACGGACACCGGGACGGCGCACGCGCGGGTCGCCGAGGCCGCGGACGCCGTCGGGGAGGCCGCGGGCAGCGCCGTCGCCAAGGGCCGCGACGCGACCCGCAAGGCCGCGGAGAAGGTCAGCGCCGCGACCGAGAGCCTCACCGAGAAGGTCTCGGAGGCGAAGGACGACCTCACGGACAAGGTCGCCGAGGCCACCGAGGCGGCGAAGAAGGCCACCACCCGCCGTACGACGAAGGCCCCGGCCGAGACGCCGTCCGAGACCACGACGGAGATCCCGACCGAGGGCGACGCCCCCGCCGTCTGACCGTTCGTACCCCGCGACCCCCGAGCCCCTGCGGCCCGGGGGTCGCGTGCTGTCCGAAACGTTTTGGCCGTTGACCCTCCGAAGGTCCGCTCTGCACGATGCGCGAGGCGCGTCGTGCCGGGGCCGCAGCGAGGCGACGCCGGGGCCGCCCGCCGACCCCCACCGTCTCCAGTGCCGTGGAAGAGGACCCCATGCACCGCCCCAGAACCCGCGGTCGCGTCGCGATGGCGTGCAGCACCGTGCTCACCGTCGCCGCCGGCCTGCTCGTCGCGCCGCTCGCCGGTGCGGCCACCGCCGCCGACCCGACCTACAACTACGCAGAAGCCCTGCAGAAGTCGATGTTCTTCTACGAGGCCCAGCGTTCCGGCGACCTCCCGGCCGACAACCCCGTGTCCTGGCGGGGCGACTCCGGGATGACCGACGGGGCCGACGTGGGCAAGGACCTCACGGGCGGCTGGTACGACGCCGGCGACCACGTGAAGTTCGGCCTGCCGATGGCGTTCAGCACCACGATGCTGGCGTGGGGTGCCATCGCGTCGCCGCAGGGCTACACCAGGGCCGGCCAGCTGGACGAGCTCAAGGGCAACCTGCGCTGGGTGGACGACTACTTCGTCAAGGCGCACACCGCTCCCAACGAGCTGTACGTGCAGGTGGGCGACGGCGAGGCTGACCACAAGTGGTGGGGACCCGCCGAGGTCATGACGATGGCGCGGCCGTCGTTCAAGATCAGCGCGTCCTGCCCGGGGTCCGACGTCGCCGGCGAGACGGCCGCCGCGCTGGCCTCGTCGGCGATCGTGTTCAAGACCGACGACCCCACCTACTCGGCGAAGCTGCTCGCGCACGCCAAGCAGCTGTACACGTTCGCGGACACCTACCGCGGTGCGTACTCCGACTGCGTGACGGCCGCGTCCGCGTACTACAAGTCGTGGTCCGGCTACCAGGACGAGCTGGTGTGGGGCGCCTACTGGCTCTACAAGGCGACCGGCGACGCCACGTACCTGGCGAAGGCCGAGTCCGAGTACACCAAGCTGAGCGTCGAGAACCAGACGACCACCCACTCGTACAAGTGGACGGTCGCGTGGGACGACAAGACCTACGCCATGTACGCGCTGCTGGCCATGGAGACGGGCAAGCAGCAGTACATCGACGACGCCAACCGGTGGCTGGACTACTGGACCGTCGGGGTCAACGGCCAGAGGGTGCCGTACTCGCCGGGCGGCGAGGCCGTCCTCGACTCGTGGGGTTCCCTGCGGTACGCCGCCAACACCTCGTTCGTCGCGCTCGTCTACTCCGACTGGCTCACGGACGCCACGCGCAAGGCCAGGTACCACGACTTCGGCGTCCGGCAGATCAACTACGCGCTCGGCGACAACCCCCGCAAGTCGAGCTTCGTCGTCGGCTTCGGCGCCAACCCGCCGCAGAGCCCGCACCACCGGACCGCGCACGGCTCGTGGCTCGACTCGATCACGGACCCGGTGAAGACCCGGCACGTCCTGTACGGCGCGCTGGTCGGCGGTCCCTCGAGCGCCAACGACGCGTACACCGACAGCCGGTCCGACTACACCTCCAACGAGGTGGCCACCGACTACAACGCCGGCTTCTCCAGCGCGCTCGCCCGGCTCACCCAGGAGTACGGCGGGACGGCACTCGCGAGCTTCCCGGTGGCCGAGCAGCCCGACGGCGACGAGATCTTCATCGAGGCCATGCTGAACCAGCCGGCGGGCGGAACGTTCACCGAGGTCAAGGCCATGATCCGCAACCAGTCGGCGTTCCCGGCCCGGTCGCTGACCAACGGCACGCTGCGCTACTGGTTCACGCTCGACGCCGGTGACTCGGCCGCGAACCTCATCGTGTCGGCCAACTACAGCGAGTGCGGACCGCAGACCGCCAAGCCGGTCAGCGCGGGTGGCTCGCTCTACTACGCCGAGATCAGCTGCGTCGGGCAGAACATCTACCCCGGTGGCCAGTCCCAGCACCGCCGCGAGATCCAGTTCCGGATCACCGGTGGTTCCACGTGGAACGCGTCCAACGACGCCTCGTTCGTCGGCCTCACCACCACCGCGCCGGCCAAGACCAAGGCGATCACCCTCTACGACGGCGGCAAGCTCATCTGGGGCACGGAGCCGACCGGCACAGTCACGGACACCACGGCGCCGACCGTGCCGGGCACCCCGACGGCGTCGGGGATCACCTCGACGGGCGCGTCGCTCAGCTGGACGGCGTCCACGGACGCCGGCAGCGGGCTCGCGGGCTACGACGTCTACCGGGTGCAGGGCAGCACCTCGACGCTGGTCGCCTCGACCACCACGGCGTCGACCGTGCTCTCGGGCCTCACGCCGAGCACCGCGTACTCGTACGCGGTGCGGGCCAAGGACGTCGCCGGGAACGAGTCGGCGGCCTCGGCCACCGGGACGTTCACCACCTCGACGCCGCCCGTCGACGTCGTGCTGCCCGGCAAGCCCGGGACGCCCGCCGCCTCCGGGATCACCTCGACCGGGGCGACTCTCACCTGGACCGCCTCGACGCCCGGCACGTACGCGCTGGCCGGGTACGACGTGCTGCGGATCAGCGGCACGACGTCCACGGTGGTCGGCACCGCGACCGGTCTGTCCTCCACGCTCACCGGTCTCACTCCCGGTACCGCGTACACCTACGCGGTCCGGGCCAAGGACTCGGCGGGCAACGTCTCGGCCACGTCCACCTCGGTCGCCTTCACCACCACCGCCGCGACCGACACCACCGCCCCGACCGTCCCGGGCACTCCGACGGCGTCGGCGATCACGCAGACCGCGGCCACGCTGACGTGGGCGGCGTCGACCGACGCCGGAGGCGTTGCCGGCTACGACGTGTACCGGGTCCAGGGCGCCACCTCGACCCTGGTGGCCTCTCCGACGACGGCGTCGACGACCCTCACCGGTCTCACGGCGAGCACCGCGTTCACCTACGCGGTCCGCGCCAGGGACGCAGCCGGCAACGTCTCGGCGGCGAGCCCGTCGGTGACGTTCACGACCCTGCCGACGACGACCGCGAGCAGCTGCGCGGTGAAGTACACCGCCAACAGCTGGAACGTGGGCTTCACCGGGAGCGTGAGGATCACCAACACGTCGACGTCCCCGCTGACCTGGACCCTCGGGTTCACGTTCCCCTCGGGTCAGCAGGTGACCCAGGGCTGGAGCGCGACCTGGTCCCAGACGGGCAGCGCTGTCACCGCGGTCGGCCTCGGATGGAACGCCACCCTGGCTCCGGGCGCCGGCACGGACATCGGGTTCAACGGCTCCCACTCGGGTACCAACACCGCGCCGACGGCCTTCACGGTCAACGGGGTCGCCTGCACGGCGTCCTAGCAGCGTGACTGGGGGCGTCGCCGGGTGCGGCGCCCTCAGTCCGCGCTGTGCACCGGGCGGACGCGCTCGCCCAGCTCGCCCAGCTGCGCCTTCATCTCCTCCACCGAGAGCGTGTGCTCCACGCGCGGCGAGTAGAGCATCGAGCTGACGATGGCACCGGTGGCGCCGATGGCGAACGCGTCGCTGACGTGGCTGACCAGCCCGGCCCCGCCGGAGGCGATCACAGGCAGCTGGACGGCGTCGGTGATCATCCCCGTGATGTCGAGGTCGTAGCCGGTCCCCGTGCCGTCGCGGTCGATGCTGTTCACGACGATCTCGCCGGCGCCGAGGTCCTGCCCCCGCTTGGCCCACTCGACCGCGTCCATGCCGGTGTAGGTCCGCGCGCCGTCGATCGCGATCTCGTACCCGCTCGGGATCGTCGCCGTCTTGTCCACACGCTTGACCTGCATGCTCAGCACGATGCACTGCCGGCCGAACTCGACCGAGCCCTGCGTGATGATCTCAGGCTTGCGCACGGCCATCGAGTCGATGCTGATCTTCTCCGCCCCGGCGCGCAGCACGTCGTGCATGTCCTGCAGGTGGCGGATCCCGCCGCCCACGGTCAGCGGCACGAACGTCCGGTGCGCGGCCTTGCGGACCATGGCGAGGTCGATCTGGCGCTTCTGGGCGCTGGCCATGATGTCGTAGATGACGATCTCGTCGACGTCCTCGTGGTACAGCCGGTCGGCCAGCTCGGCCGGGTCGCCCACGTCGATGTTGTCCTGGAACTGCTGGGCCTTGGTGACGCGGCCGTCCTTCACGTCGAAGCAGGCGATCAGCCGGTTAGCGAGCATCGAGATCCTCCAGGTCCGTGAGGTCGAGGTCGCAGAACGCCTTGAGCACCTGCAGGCCGGCGCGCGCGCTCTTCTCGGTGTGGAACTGCGTCGCCATGATGTTCTTCTGCGCCACCGCGGCGGCGAATTCCTGGCCATAGGTGGTGACCCCGACCAGCGTGGATTCGTCGGTCGGGCGCGCATAGAAGGAATTCACGAAATAGTAGAAGCCGCCCGGCGTGAATGACCGCGAGAACGGGTGGTCGCCGCGGACCTCGACGTTGTTCCAGCCCATGTGCGGCACGCGGACCTCGGACCGGTCGAACTCGTGGACGCTGCCCTCGAGCCACCCGAGGCACTCGACGTCACCCTCGGCCGAGTGCTCGAAGAGCACCTGCAGACCGACACACACGCCGAGAAACCCCTGGCCATCGCCCCGGACCTTCTCGTTCAGGTGATCGATCCACCCCTCCTGGGCGAGCGACTCCATGGTCACGCCGGCCGCGCCGACCCCGGGGAGGATGTACCTGTCGACCTCGTCGCACTCGCTCGGCTTGACCACGAGCGCGTGCGGGACACCGAGATGTTCGAGCGCATAAGAAATGCTCTGCGAATTACCGGTGCGGTAGTCGATGATCCCGATCACTTGCCCAATCCTACACGGGACGCTTGTCTCATATGTCGGACGTCAGTCGAGGAACAAGGCGCGCAGCCGCACGGTCGTGAACGACAGCCCGAGCCCGATCATGACGACGAAGTACGCGACGTGGACCAGCATCGAGCCGTCGAGCACCCCCAGGGTGAGCCCGCGCACCAGCTCCACGGCATGCCACAGCGGCAGCGCCTTGATGACCCCCTGCAGCCAGCCCGGGTACACAGTGATCGGGTAGAAGGTCGCGGAGAACAGGAACATCGGCAGCATCACGAAGTTGATCCAGTCCATCTGCTGGAAGGTCTTCATGTAGCTGGTCACCGCCATGCCGACGCTGGCGAACCCGAACGCCACGAGCAGCACGGCGGGGATGGCCAGCGCCGCCGACCACGCCAGGTTCAGGCCCATGACCTGCATGACCGTGAGGAACCCGAGGGCGTACACGCCGCCGCGCAGGAGGGCGTACGTGATCTCGCCGAACGCCACGTCGAGCGGCCCCAGCGACGTCGCGAGCATGGCGTCGTAGAGCTTGCCGAAGTGCATCTTGAAGAAGACGTTCCACGTCGAGTCGTAGACGGCGCCGTTCATGGCGGACACCGCGAGCAGTGCCGGCGCGATGAAGGCCGCGTAGGAGACGGTGGCGCCGGACGGCAGCTCGACGTCGCCGATGTACGACCCCAGGCCGACCCCCATGGCGAACAGGAAGAACACCGGCTCGAAAAAGCCCGACAGGACGACGATCCCGCTGGAGCTCTTGGTCGCCTTGAGCCCGCGCGCGACGACGGACCGCGAGTTGCGCGCGTACAGCGCGCTGACGGCGGTGCTGCGGGACGGTGCGGTGGTCGTGGTCATCCGCGCAGCCTCCTGACGAAGACCCGGCGCGCGAGCACCCAGCCGACCGCCGCCATCGCGAGCAGGATCGCGAGGTGCCAGCCGACCGGCCACGCCCCCGGGGGCGACCCGTACGAGAGGGACCGGCCGATCTCGCTCGCGTGCCACAGCGGCGAGATCCACCCGACCCACTGCAGCCACACCGGCAGGGTGGCCAACGGGTAGAACGTGCCGGAGAACAGGAACAGGGGCGTGAAGACGAACCGCTGCACCAGCGCGAACTGGCCCTTGTCCTCGGTGAGGCTGGCCGAGAACGCCATCAGCGGGAGACCGAACGCCAGCCCGGCCAGCACGCCGACCAGGGGCATGAGGGCACCCCGGACCGGGTCGCCCACGGCGCCGAACGCGACGATGAGCAGGTAGTAGATCGTCGTGGTGAAGAGCATCCGGAGCACCACCGACAGCACCAGCCCCGCCATGATCTGCGGCGGGGCGATCGGCGAGGCGTTCATGCCCCAGAAGATCCGTCGCCACTTGAACCCGGCCATGATGACGAACGTGAACTCGTCGGTCGCCACCGTCACGCCAGCGGTGGCCAGCAGCGCGGGGGCGACGAACCACACGTAGCTGACGGGCCCGTCCGCGCCCGACGCCACCGACTGGTCGAGGAACGTCGCCAGCCCCAGCCCGATGCCGAGCAGGTAGAGCAGCGGGTTGCCGACGGACCCCACGACGATGGTCCAGCCGTAGGCCTTCATGCCCCGCAGCTGGTGCTCGGCGACGTACCACGCGCCGAACTTGCGGGGCCGTACCGCGGCGGCGACCGCGGCATCGGGAAGCGTCGTCGTCATTCGATCAGGCTCCGCCCGGTGAGCCGCAGGAACACGTCCTCGAGGCTGGACCGCCGCACCAGCGACGTGGTCGGGTGCAGGCCGAGGTCGACGACGCGCTCGAGCGCCGCCTCGCCGTCGTCGGCGTACAGCAGCACGCGGTCCGGAAGCACCTCGATCCGCTCGACCAGCCCCGCCATCCGCACGGCCGCGTCGGCGTTGCGTTCCGAGCCGAACCGCAGCTCCACCACCTCACGCGTCGAGTACTGGCGGATCAGGCTGGACGGGCTGCCCTCGGCCATGATCGTGCCCTTGTCGACGACCACCAGGCGGTCGCACAGCTGCTCCGCCTCGTCCATGTAGTGCGTGGTGAGCACCAGCGTGGTGCCACGCTCCTTGAGCCGGAACAGCCGGTCCCACAGGACGTGGCGTGCCTGCGGGTCGAGGCCGGTGGTCGGCTCGTCGAGCATGAGGATGCGCGGCTCGTTGATCAGCGCGCGGGCGATGGTCAGCCGCCGCTTCATGCCGCCCGACAGGTCGTCGACCTTGGCGTTGCGCTTCTCCTCCAGCTGCGCGAAGCCGAGCAGCTCGTCCGCACGCGTGGCGCACACCGACCGCGGGATGCCGAAGTAGCGGCCGTAGACGATGAGGTTGTCCCGCACGCGCAGCTCGGTGTCGAGGTTGTCCTCCTGCGGCACGACGCCCAGCAGCGACCGGATCTCGGGCCCGTGCGTGTCGGGGTCGAGGCCGAGCACCCGCAGGTCCCCGGCCGACCGCGACGACACGGCGCCGATCATCCGCATCGTGGTGGACTTGCCGGCCCCGTTGGGGCCCAGCAGCCCGAACGACTCGCCCGGCGGCACCTCGAAGTCGATGCTGTCGACGGCGGTGAAGTCGCCGAAACGCTTGGTGAGGCCGTGGGCGGCGATGACGGGAGCGGTCACAGCGGACCAACCTAGACGAGGGGTCCCACACCTGCCGACCGCATTCGCGTTGACGCCGGGCGCCCGACGACGGAAGCCTGCAGCGATGACCTCCCTCGTCGACCTCTGGCCGCTGGCCGGCCTACACGTGACCTGCGGCGACCTCGAGCTGCGCTACCTCGACGAGCCGACGCTCGTCGGCCTCGCGCGGGTCGGGTCCGAGGGGATCCACGATCCGGCCGTGATGCCGTTCTCGGGGACGTGGTCGCGTGGCACCCCGCAGGAGGTCGCCCGCAGCATCCTCACGTACCAGTGGGGCAAGCGCGCCGCGACGACGCCGGACGACTGGCACCTCGACCTCGCCGTGGTGCGCGACGGTGTCGTGCTCGGGGTGCAGGGCGCGATGGCGACCGCGTTCCCCGTCACGCGGGTGGCGGAGACCGGTTCGTGGCTCGGGCGGACCCACCAGGGCCAGGGCGTCGGCACCCGGATGCGCCTGATGATCCTGCACCTGCTCTTCGACGGCCTCGGGGCGCGGGCGGCCACCACCTCGGCCTTCGCCGACAACCCGGCGTCGAACGGCGTCACGCGCCGGCTCGGGTACGCGCCCAACGGCGTCGACACCATCCCCCGCGAGGGTGTCGCGACGACCAGCAACCGGTACGTCCTGGACCGCGCGGCCTGGGAGTCACGTCCCGACGACCTGCGGCCGGAGGTCACGCTCGTCGGCGTCGCCGCGGCGCGCGAGCAGCTCGGGATCTGAGCCCTCCGGACGCACGAGTGCCCCCGTCGAGACATCGACGGGGGCACTCGTGTGCATGGGTGGAGCCAAGGGGACTCGAACCCCTAACCCCCTGCTTGCAAAGCAGGTGCGCTACCAATTGCGCCATGGCCCCGTGCGAGCCCGGCGGGCGAGCTCACTCGAAGGTGTCGGTGACCTCTGCCCACAGGTCTCGCTCGTCGCGATCCTGCGCGTACTTCTGCCACACGACGAATCCGAGAGCGGCAATGGCCACCAGGAGCAGGAGCTTCTTCATCGGTTCCCCCACGGGTCGGGAGTGGGCCTAACAGGACTTGAACCTGTGACCTCTTCCTTATCAGGGAAGCGCTCTAACCGTCTGAGCTATAGGCCCGTGCACTGCATGCGCCGCAGTGGCGCCGGACGAGACTACCCCAGGGCGGGGGTGCCACCAAAACCGACGACGATCACTCGTCCGTCATGGTCACGTGCACGCCGCCGACGAGGGCCGCCACGATGTTGTAGAGGAACGCCCCGATGGTCGACAGGGCGGTGAGCAGGAAGACGTCGACCACCGCGATGAGCGTGGCGCCCGAGATGACCCGGGAGAACTCGACGTACTGCAGGATGTTGATCCCGCTCTCCGTGCCGGTGATCTGGGTGACCAGGTTGTCGGCCTTGGTGAACACCTGCAGCCCGTTCAGCGTGAACCAGACCACGGCTGCGGCGACGACGATCATCACGCCGATCGCCACGGACAGCAGGAACGACAGCTTCATGACCGACCACGGGTCGACGCGCGAGATCGCGAGCCGGACGCGGCGGGGGGCGCCGTGCTGGCCCACCGTCGGGATGCGTCCCGTGCTCGGCCGGGCGCCCGTGAGGTTCTCGGTCGAGCTCGCCGTCCGGGGGGCACTCGTGGTGGCCGCCGGGGCGGGTGCCGGGGTGGTCGTCATGGTCGGATCCTTGGGACGGGGGCGGGTGGCCGCAGCGAACGCGGCGGACGTGGCGACGCCGGCCTTCTTGAACCAGACCGTGGCCGTGTCCACCGCCACCATCATCGGGGACGGCGGGTCGTGCTCGTCGCCGACCGCCGAGTCGGTGGTGTCACGATCCTGTGGAGATATCGAGGTGGCCGTGGCGCCGGCCTCCGCCGGAGCCGACCGCTCGGGGGCCTCCGAGCGCGTTGAGGACTCCGCACGCGTCGAGGGTTCCGTGCGCGTGGACGACTCCGTGCGCTTGGAGGACTCCGTGCGCGTCGAGGACTCCGTGCGCGTCGACGTCCGCACCGGGGTGACCGTCGGCGGCATCACGCTGGCCGGCACCGTGAACGCCGTGGTGCCGTTCGAGCCGTTCAGGCTCGGCACGTGCGTCGCCGCGTCGTCGGTGTCCGGCTCGTTCCACGCCGAGGTCGATCCCGTGCGTGGCGTGGACGTCGTCGTGCGACCCGCGGTCGTCGGCGTCGTCGGGCGCTTGCGCGGCGGGATCGAGGGGGGCGTGGAATCGGTCATGCGTCCTCCGCTGACTGGTCGGTCACGGCCTGATCGGCGGTCGTCCCGGCGTCACCGACACCCTCCGGGGCGTCCGTTCCGTCGGAAACCTGGCCATTCTCAGCGCCCACGGTACCTGCCTCGTCGGCCAGGTGTCGCTCAGTGTTGCGCGCGACCGCGATGATCCGGTCCCCGTTGTCGGGCTTGGCGAAGATGACGCCCTGCGTGGTGCGACCGGTCGCATTGACCTCTGACGTGGCCGAACGCACGATCTTGCCGCGCTCCATGATGACCAGGACCTCGTCCTCGGGGTCGACCACGAGCGCCCCGACCAGGTCGCCGTTGGCCTCGGGCAGGTTGGCCACCTTGATGCCCAGCCCGCCGCGGCCCTGCTGCCGGTAGTTCTCCACCGTCAGTGCGGTGCGCTTCGCGATGCCGCCCTCGGTCACCGTGAACAGGAACGCGTCCTCGCGCACGACGTCCATGGCCAGCAGCTCGTCGTCGTCGCGGAACTTCATGCCCGTGACGCCCGAGGTGGCCCGGCCCATCGGCCGCAGCGACTCGTCGGACGCGGTGAAGCGAACCGACTGGCCCTTGCGGCTCACCAGGATGAGGTCCTCGTGGGAGTCGACCAGGCGCGCGGAGACCAGCTCGTCCGGCAGACCCTCCTCGTCCTCGCGCAGGTTGATCGCGATGACGCCGCCCGAGCGGTTGGAGTCGTAGTCGGCCAGCCGCGTCTTCTTCACCAGGCCGCGCTGCGTGGCCAGGACCAGGTACTCGGCCTTGGTGTAGTCGCGGATGTCGAGCACCTGCGCGATCTTCTCGCCCGGCTGGAACGCCAGCAGGTTGGCGACGTGCTGGCCCTTCGCGTCGCGACCGCCCTCGGGCAGCTCGTACGCCTTCGCGCGGTACACGCGGCCCAGGTTGGTGAAGAAGAGCAGCCAGTGGTGCGTCGTCGTGACGAAGAAGTGGTCGACCAGGTCGTCCTCGCGCAGCTGCGCCCCGCGCACGCCCTTGCCGCCGCGGCGCTGGGCCCGGTAGTTGTCGGAGCGCGTGCGCTTGGCGTACCCGCCGCGGGTGATGGTGACGACCATCTCCTCCTCGGCGATGAGGTCCTCGACGCTGACCTCGCCGTCGAACGGCAGGATCGTCGTGCGCCGCTCGTCGCCGTACTTGGCGACGATCTCGCCCAGCTCGTCGGACACGATGTCGCGCTGGCGCTGCTCGGAGTCGAGGATTGCCTGGTACTCGGCGATCTCCGCCTCGAGCTTGGCGTAGCGCTCGAGGATCTCCTGGCGCTGCAGGGCCGCGAGCCGGCGCAGCTGCAGGTTGAGGATCGCGTTGGCCTGGAGCTCGTCGATGTCGAGCATCGCCATCAGGCCCGAGCGGGCGTCGTCCGCGTCGGGGGAGCGGCGGATGAGCGCGATGACCTCGTCCAGCGCGTCGAGCGCCTTGAGGTATCCACGGTAGATGTGGATGTCGGCCTCGGCCTCGCGCAGCTTGAACGCGGTGCGGCGGACGACGACCTCGAGCTGGTGCGTCACCCAGTGGCGGACGAACGCGTCGATGCTCAGCGTGCGCGGGACGTCGTCGACGAGCGCGAGCATGTTCGCGCCGAACGTGTCCTGCAGCTGCGTGTGCTTGTAGAGGTTGTTCAGCACCACCTTGGCGACGGCGTCGCGCTTGAGCACGATGACCAGGCGCTGGCCGGCGCGGCCGCTCGTCTCGTCGCGGATGTCCGCGATGCCGGTGACCTTGTTGTCCTTGACCAGGTCGGCGATCTTCTTGGCCAGCGTGTCGGGGTTCACCTGGTAGGGGAGCTCGGTGACCACCAGGCAGATGCGGCCCTGGATCTCCTCGACCTGCACGATCGCGCGCATCGTGATCGAGCCGCGGCCCGTCCGGTACGCCTCCTCGATGCCCTTGTGGCCCAGGATCGTCGCGCCGGTGGGGAAGTCCGGGCCCTTGATGCGCAGCAGGAGGGCCGCGAGCAGCTCCTCGCGGGACGCGTCCGGGTGGTCGAGGTGCCACTGCACGCCCTCGGCGACCTCGCGCAGGTTGTGCGGCGGGATGTTGGTGGCCATACCGACCGCGATGCCCGCCGAGCCGTTGACCAGCAGGTTCGGGAACCGCGACGGCAGGACCGTGGGCTCCTGGGTCCGGCCGTCGTAGTTGTCCTGGAAGTCGACGGTGTCCTTGTCGATGTCCCGGACCATCTCCATGGACAGCGGCGCCATCTTGCACTCGGTGTACCGCGGGGCGGCCGCCGGGTCGTCGCCCGGGGAGCCGAAGTTCCCCTGGCCGGCCACCAGCGGGTACCGCAGCGACCAGTCCTGGACCAGGCGGACCAGGGCGTCGTAGATCGCCGTGTCACCGTGCGGGTGGTACTTGCCCATGACGTCGCCGACGACGCGCGAGCACTTGGAGAACTGGCGGTCCGGGCGGTAGCCGCCGTCGTACATCGCGTAGAGCACGCGGCGGTGCACCGGCTTCAGGCCGTCGCGGACGTCCGGCAGGGCGCGGCCGACGATGACGGACATGGCGTAGTCGAGGTACGAGCGCTGCATCTCGAGCTGCAGGTCGACCTGGTCGATGCGGCCGTGCTCGATCTCGTTGCCGGTGGTCTCGCTCAACGTGTTTCCTTACGTTCGGTGCGTTGCTGGTGGCCCGTGCGGTCTCCTGACTAGATGTCGAGGAACCTCACGTCCTTCGCGTTGCGCTGGATGAACGAGCGACGGGACTCGACGTCCTCACCCATGAGGACCGAGAAGATCTCGTCGGCCGCCGCGGCCTCGTCGAGCGTGACCTGCAGCAGCGTGCGGTGCTCGGGCGACATCGTCGTCTCCCACAGCTCCTGGTAGTCCATCTCGCCCAGACCCTTGTAGCGCTGCACCGAGTTCTCCTTGGGCAGCCGCTTGCCGCTCGCCTGCCCGTCGGTGATCACGGCGTCCCGCTCGCGGTCCGAGTAGACGTAGTCGTGCTCGGCGTTCGCCCACTTGATCCGGTACAGCGGCGGCTGCGCCAGGTACACGTGGCCGTGGGTGATGAGGTTCGGCATGTACCGGAACAGCAGCGTCAGCAGCAGGGTCCGGATGTGCTGACCGTCGACGTCGGCGTCGGCCATGATCACGATCTTGTGGTACCTCAGCTTGGACAGGTCGAAGTCCTCGCCGATGCCGGTGCCGAACGCCGTGATCAGCGCCTGGACCTCCTGGTTGCCCAGCGCCCGGTCCAGTCGGGCACGCTCGACGTTGAGGATCTTCCCGCGGATGGGGAGGATCGCCTGCGTCCGCGGGTTGCGCCCGCGCACGGCGGAACCGCCGGCCGAGTCGCCCTCGACGATGAAGACCTCGCACTCCTCGGCGCGGTTCGACTGGCAGTCGCGCAGCTTGCCCGGCATGCCGCCGGACTCGAGCAGGCCCTTGCGGCGCGTGGCCTCGCGAGCCTTGCGGGCGGCCATGCGGGCGGCGGCCGCCTGGATCGACTTGCGGATCACGTCGCGCGCCTCGGTCGGGTGCGAGTCCAGCCAGTCGCCCAGCTGCTCGTTGACCACGCGCTGCACGAACGTCTTGGCCTCGGTGTTGCCCAGCTTGGTCTTGGTCTGGCCCTCGAACTGCGGCTCGCCCAGCTTGATCGAGATGACGGCGGTGAGGCCCTCGCGGATGTCGTCGCCCGTGAGGTTCTCGTCCTTCTCCTTGAGGATGCCCTTGTCCCGCGCGTAGCGGTTGATCAGCGAGGTCATCGCCGCACGGAAGCCCTCCTCGTGCGTGCCACCCTCGGTGGTCGAGATGGTGTTCGCGTACGTGTGGACCGACTCGGAGTACGCGTTGGTCCACTGCAGGGCGATCTCGACGGCGATCCGGCGCTCGGTGTCCTCGGACTCGAAGTCGATGATCTCCGGGTGGACGACCTCCACCTTCTTCGCGCTGTTCAGGTGCTTGACGTAGTCGACCAGGCCGCCGTCGTACTTGTACGTGACGGTCCGGAAGGGTGCCGGGGCGCCCTCCTCCTTCTCGTCCTCGCCGGCGACCTCGTCGCCCGTGTCCAGGTGGGCCGGGCGCTCGTCGGTGAGCGAGATCTGGAGGCCCTTGTTGAGGAACGCGTACTGCTGGAACCGCGCACGCAGCGTCTCGAAGTCGTACTCGGTGGTCTCGAAGATCGACGGGTCGGCCCAGAACGTCTGCGACGTGCCGGTCTCGTCGGTCGGCTCGCCCTTCTGCAGCTCGCCCAGCGGCTTGCCGCCGTCGGAGAAGTTCTGCTGCCAGGTGTGCTCGTCGCGCTTGACCACGGTCTCCACGCGCGTGGACAGCGCGTTGACCACGGAGATGCCGACGCCGTGCAGGCCGCCGGAGACCGCGTAGCCCGCGCCGCCGAACTTGCCGCCCGCGTGCAGGATCGTCATGACGACCTCGACGGTCGGCCGGCCCTCGGTGGGGTGGATGGCGACCGGGATGCCGCGACCGTTGTCGACGACACGGACACCGCCGTCGGGCAGGAGCGTGACCTCGATGTGGTCGCAGTAGCCGGCCAGTGCCTCGTCGACCGAGTTGTCGACAACCTCGTAGACCAGGTGGTGCAGGCCGCGCTCGCCGGTGGAGCCGATGTACATGCCGGGGCGCTTGCGCACCGCCTCGAGCCCCTCGAGCACCGTGATCGCGCTGGCGTCGTACCCGCCGTTGCCGTCCTTGGTCGTCTTCGTCGTGCTGGACGGGGGGGTGCTCTGCTCGGCCACGGGCGGTGGTGCTCCTCAAGCTCTCACACGCGACGGAGGGCGCCGACCGAACTTCGCCGGGTCGGATCACTCCATGACGCTGGAGTTCCAGGCACAGATGCGCCAGGAATGACCTTCACAGTCTACCTGGTGGACGGGCCTGGACCCTCTTTTCCCACAGGTGTCCCCTCCGGTCTTCCTCGGTCAGCGGAACGTGTCCCGCTCACCCCGGCCCGCCACGCGCTTCGGGCCGGTCTTGAACCGCGGTCCGCCGGGGTTCAGCACGGTGATCTCGAGGACGATCCCCTCACCGAGGTCCGCCGCGAACCGCCCGAGCATCGCCGGCGCCAGGAACTTCAGCTGCGTGGCCCACGACGTCGAGTGCGCCCGCAGCGTCAGGGCCCCGCCCTCGAACGAGACGTACTCGCAGTGCTCGGCCACCTGGGGGCCGACCAGCTCCGACCACCGGTGCTTGAGCACGCCGGCGACCTGGTCAGAGGAGCCGCCGAGCTGGTCCAGCAGGCCGCTCACCGTCGACCCGATGAGCTGCGGGTCGCGCGCACCCGGGCCGGCCGTGCCCACCGCCACCTGGACGAGCGGCCGCCGCCGGGCCGGGTCGCCCGGCCGGAACCCGCGCTGCGCGGCCGCGGCCTTCGCCCGCCCCAGGGCCCCGAGCGCCACCTGCCGCGGCGGTGTGAGCTCGACGAGCTCGCGCAGCGGCGTCCCGTCGAGCGGCTTGTTCTTCGGCGTCGCGAAGAGGCCCTCCTCAGAGGACACGGGCCACCTCCCCACCCATCACGTCGACCCTGGCACCGGCCAGGGGCGCCGGGACGTCGTCGGCCACCGCCGCCGTGATGAGGACCTGCCGGGCCGGCGCCACCAGCTCCGCCAGCCGGTCCCGCCGGCGCGCGTCGAGCTCGGCGAACACGTCGTCGAGGATCAGCACGGGCTCGCCGTCGGGACCCCAGTCCCCACCGGCCCACCCGTCGACCTCGTCGCCGTCCTTCAGCAGCTGGTACGACGCGAGCCGCAGAGCCAGCGCGAACGACCACGACTCGCCGTGGCTGGCGTAGCCCTTGGCCGGCAGCCCGCCGAGCGTGAGCACGAGGTCGTCACGGTGCGGGCCGACCAGGCTGACCCCGCGCTCGATCTCCTTGGTGCGCAGGCGACCCATCGCCTCGAGCAGCTGCGCCTCGACCAGCTCCGCCGCCGCGTCGTCGTCGTCGATCTCCAGGACGGCGTCCAGGGACGCCCGGTACGTGACGATCGCGTCACCCTGCCCGGCGCTGACCTGCGCATATGCCCGTTCGATGTGCGGCGCGAGCGACCGCACCAGGTGTCGCCGGGCGACGATGATCTGCGCGCCCGTCTGCGCCAGCTTGGCGTCCCACACGTCGAGCGTGCGCAGGTCGGCCCCGGCTCCGCGCCGCGCCGCGCCCGCCGACTTCAGCAGCGCCGACCGTTGCCGCAGCACGCGGTCGTAGTCCGTGATCACGCCGGCGACCCTCGGTGTGAGCTGGACCAGCAGGTCGTCCAGGAACCGTCGACGGCCGTCCGGGTCGCCCTTGACCAGCGACAGGTCCTCGGGTGCGAACAGCACGGCGCGCAGGATCCCGAGCACGTCGCGCGCCCTCGTCGGCGAGCCGCCGTTCACCCGCGCCCGGTTCGCCTTGCCGGGCGTCACCTCGATCTCGACCAGCGACGAGCGAGGGCGGCCGGGCTCGAGCTCGCGGACCACCTTCGCCCGGACCACCGCCCGTGTCGTCCCCGCCCGCACGAGCGCGGCGTCGGTCGGCACCCGGTGACTGCCCAGGGTCGCGATGTAGCCGAGCGCCTCGATCAGGTTGGTCTTGCCCTGCCCGTTGGGGCCGACGAGCGCGGTGATGCCGGGCTCCAGCGGCAGCTCGACCTGCGCGTACGAGCGGAAGTCCGTCAGGGAAAGGTGCGCGACGTACATCGACTGGTCAGGCGGACGGCGGCGCGGGCTTCACGGCGTGCCCGCCGAACTGCTGGCGCAGCGCCGCGACGGCCTTCATCGCGGGCGACTCCTCCTGGCGGGAGGCGAAGCGTGCGAACAGGGAGGCGGAGATGACCGGAGCCGGCACGGCGAGGTCGATCGCCTCGTCGACGGTCCACCGGCCCTCGCCGGAGTCCTCGACCCAGTCGTCGATCTCGCCCAGGCCCGGGTCCTGCTCCAGCGCCTTGACCAGCAGCTCCAGCAGCCAGGACCGTACGACGGTGCCCCGCTGCCACGCACGCATGGTGCCGTGCACGTCCGTGACCAGGTCCTTCGCCGCGAGGAGCTCGTAACCCTCGGCGTACGCCTGCATCAGCCCGTACTCGATGCCGTTGTGCACCATCTTCGAGAAGTGGCCCGCGCCGACGGTGCCGGCGTGGACGAAGCCCTCTTCGCGCGGACCCTCGGGACGCAGCGCGTCGAACACCGGCATCGCCTTGGCGACGAGGTCCGGCTCGCCGCCGACCATGAGGCCGTACCCGTTGGCCAAGCCCCAGACCCCGCCGGAGACGCCGGCATCGATGAACCCGATGCCCTTGGCGGCCAGCCGCTCCGCGTGCGGCAGGTCGTCCTGGTAGTACGAGTTGCCGCCGTCGATGAGGACGTCGCCGGCCGTGAGCAGGCCCGCCAGCTCGGTCACCACGGCATCCGTGATCTCGCCAGACGGCACCATCACCCACACGATGCGCTCGCCGGCCGGGAGCGCCTCGACGAGGGCCTCCAGCGAGGGGACGTCGGTGACGTCCGGGTTGCGGTCGTACCCCGTGACGTCGATACCCGCGGCACGGATGCGCGTCCGCATGTTCGCGCCCATCTTGCCCAGACCCACCAGACCGATGTGCATGCCGTCTGCCTCTTCTTCGGTTCGCGTCCTGCGTGTCTCGCTCACTCTGCCCCAGAGGGGCGCGGTGCGCCGGGCAGCCGTCCCGGCCGTCTGCAGCTCCGCTGGTCAGCTGGCGAAACGGATGGGGACCAGCAGGTAGCGGTACTCGGGGTTGTCCTCGCCGTCCAGCGACTCCTGGCCGGTGAACTCGACCGGCTTGTTGGGGTGCGTGAACGACAGCCGGACGAACGTCGTGCTCAGCGCGCCGAGCCCGTCGAGCAGGAACTGGGGGTTGAACGCCACCGAGATGTCGTCGCCGACCAGCGTGGCCTCGAGCGCCTCGGAGGCCTGCGCGTCGTCGCCCTGACCGGCGTCGAGGACGACCTGGCCCTCGCTGAACGACAGCCGGATCGGGGTGTTCCGCTCGGCGACCAGCGCGACGCGCTTGGCGGCGTCGGCCAGGGCGTGCGTGCCGACGACGGCGTGGATGGGCGTCTCGTCCGGGAACAGCCGGCGCACCGCGGGGTAGTCGCCGTCGACCAGGAGGCTCGTGGTCTGCCGACCGGCGGCCTCGAAGCCGATCATGTCGACGCCCGAGCCGGTGGACAGCGCCACCGTCACGGAGCCCGCACTGCCCAGGGACTTCGCGGCGTCGGACAGCGTCCGCGCCCGGACCAGAGCGACCGTCGAGATGTCCGGCGACGACGGCTTCCACGTGAGCTCACGCAGCGCGAGCCGGTAGCGGTCCGTGGCGAGGAGGGTGACCTTCTCGCCCTCGATCTCCACTCGCACGCCCGTGAGCAGCGGCAACGTGTCGTCCCGGCTCGCGGCGACGGAGACCTGGGCGACCGCGTGGGTCAGCTCGTCGCCGTCGACGGTGCCCGTGGTGGGCGGCATGACCGGGAGGTTCGGGTAGTCCTCGACCGGCATGGTCAGGAGCGTGAAGCGGCTGGCGCCACACGTCACGACGACCTTGGTGCCCTCGAGCACCACGTCGACCGGCTTGTCGGGCAGCGACCGGGAGATCTCCGCGAGGAGGCGGCCGGAGACCAGCACGGAGCCGGCCTCGGTCACGTCCGCCGGGATCTGCGACCGGGCGGAGACCTCATAGTCGAAGCTCGAGAGCTGCACGGTGCCTGTGGTGTCGGCCTCGAGGCGCACACCCGCCAGGACGGGGACGGGGGGCCGCGTGGGCAGGCTGCGCGCCGTCCATGTGACGGCGTCCGCGAGAACGTCGCGGTCGACCCGGAACCTCATGCCTCAAACCTCTCGTCGTGCGGCCCTGCCGGCGTGCCGTCACAGGTTGTGAGGAGGTCCGGTCGGAAGGCGTCAGGCGAACACTACGCGAGTGGTCCGACGCTCGGTACGGGCATGCGGATGACAACCACACCCGTGTCGTTCGTCGACCCGTCCAGCCCTTTGGCGGTGTGTGGATCCATCAGAGAGAGAAGTGTCGTCATCGTCATCGGTCCTGTGCACTGTGTGGATGGTGGACGTCCGTGCAGGTCAACCCCCGATCAGGGTGTGTACGCCGGTTGTGGGCCGGATCGGACACCCCGTGGACAGCCGTGGAGAGCTGTGTCCGGGCCGTCCTGCGTCCACCGCGACGCCCCTTCCCGTCCACATCGCACAGTGGGGTCATCCACCGTCGTCCACAGGTGTACCCACAGGTGTGGAGATTCGTCCCATGCATGTCTCATCCGCAGGGTGAAGGTTGGGGTCAAGACGGCTGCAACGTTTCGACGGTGAGAGTTGTCTCATGCCCGGACGCGCCGAATGACCGTTTGTGAACGCGCACATTGCCGGGTTTGCCGTATTGCTGCAGGTCAGCGACATGGAGGTTCGTGCGCCAGGCTCGAGTGAGCCGAACGGGTGAATCAGGTCACAAGCATCCCCAGGGTCCTGTGGACAGCTGTGGATAACTGTGGGGAGACGACCGGGCAGAACAGGCTGAACTGGGCTTCTGGTCAGCCGCGGTTCTGCTGCTTGATCCGGTTGGTGAGCTCGGTGACCTGGTTGTAGATGGACCGGCGCTCCGCCATCAGCTCGCGGATCTTGCGGTTCGCGTGCATGACGGTGGTGTGGTCCCGCCCGCCGAACGCCTGACCGATCTTCGGCAGGGACAGGTCGGTGAGCTCACGGCACAGGTACATGGCGATCTGGCGGGCCGTGACCAGCACGCGGGAACGGCTCGAGCCGCACAGGTCGTCGATGCTGAGCCCGAAGTAGGCGGCCGTCTGGCCGATGACCTGCGTCGCCGTGATCTCGGTCGTCTGGTCGTCCGTGATCAGGTCCTTGAGGACGATCTCCGCGAGCGACAGGTCCACCTGCTGGCGGTTGAGGTTGGCGAACGCCGTGACCCGGATCAGCGCACCCTCGAGCTCGCGGATGTTGGTGGAGATCTTCGAGGCGATGTACTCCAGGACGTCCGGCGGCGCCTGGAGCCGCTCGCTGCCGGCCTTCTTGCGCAGGATCGCGATGCGGGTCTCGAGGTCCGGCGGCTGGACGTCGGTGATCAGGCCCCACTCGAAGCGCGACCGCATGCGGTCCTCGAAGCCGTTCAGCTGCTTCGGCGGCAGGTCGGACGTGATCACGACCTGCTTGTTCGCGTTGTGCAGGGTGTTGAACGTGTGGAAGAACTCCTCCATCGTCTGTTCCTTGCCCTGCAGGAACTGGATGTCGTCGATGAGGAGCACATCAACCTCGCGGTAGCGGCGCTGGAACGCGCCGGCCTTGCCCTCGGAGATCGAGTTGATGAAGTCGTTGGTGAACTCCTCGGAGTTCACGTACCGCACGCGGACGCTCGGGTAGAGGTTCTGCGCGTAGTGGCCGATCGCGTGCAGCAGGTGCGTCTTGCCCAGACCCGAGTCGCCGTAGATGAACAGCGGGTTGTAGGCCTTGGCCGGTGCCTCAGCCACGGCGACCGCCGCGGCGTGCGCGAAGCGGTTCGAGCTGCCGATGACGAACGTCTCGAAGAGGTACTTGGGGTTCAGCCGGGCCGGCTCGGCAGGCTGGCGACGGTTGGCGGGCGACGGACGGTCGTCGTCCCGGCCGCCGTAGCGACGCGTGTGCTGCGAGCCGTTGTCCGACGCGTCCTCGTCGCTGACCAGCGACAGGTCGGGGCGCGCCTCGCGCCGGGCGTCGGCCTCGTCCGCCTCGCGCTCGTCGCGCGAAGGGCTGTACGGCTCGTGCCGCTGCTCCGCGCCGACGACCCGCAGCGCGGGGGGCGCGTCCTCGGCCAGATCGGGATCGACCGTGATGGCGAACCGCGCCTCGCGGTCGAGGGCTGCGCTCAGCGCGATCGTGACCTCGCCGCGGACCCGGGACTCGAGGTAGTCCTTGGTCAGGTCGTTGCCGACGGCCAGGAGCAGGGTGCCGTCGAGGAGCCCGAGCGGACGTGCGAGTCGGACGAAGGCGATCTGGCGCGGGGTGATGTCCGGACTCGACTCGAGGGTCGACACCACGTGCCCCCAGACCCGGGAGAGCTCTTCGTCCTGTGACACGTGCTACCTCGGCTGTTCGTTCGCGTGGGTGGTCGAGTCTCGCACGACCCCGCGTTGTCCACACAGTTGTCCACACCTGTGAGCAGATGATCGCGGTGGCCTCGGAGGCCCCGACACACGGTGAGGACGGGCGAGCGGGGCGCACCTGTCGGCGTCGTTCTCGTGGCGTTCAGGCCCTGTCCACCACGGTGTGGTCCACAGGCTGCTCGCCCCAGCGACGATGATCGATCGTAGTGGCAGCCCCGAGGTGCGGGCAGTGCCCCAGCGGGTGACGTCGGACGGGCTGTGGCAGGATCGGTGCGGCGAGTCGCGCGCATTTGACCGGCCAGTACGGCGGGAAGTACGGTATTGCAGCCTTATCGATGGCTCCCTCCTGGCGCGCCCTGACGCCGCACGCGTGCATGCAAGCTCGCTCGTGTGTCCCGGAGCATTCGATCTCGGCAGCCTGAACCTGGTCGCGCGGCACCTGCGAGGCCCACCCGATGTAGTTGGAGAATCTCGTGACCAAGCGCACCTTCCAGCCGAACAACCGGCGCCGGGCCAAGACCCACGGCTTCCGTCTGCGCATGCGCACGCGCGCCGGCCGCGCGATCCTGGCGGCCCGTCGCCGCAAGGGTCGCTCGGAGCTCTCGGCCTGACACAGACGTCGGTGCTGTCCGCCGCGCACCGGATGCGCCGCGCTGCCGACTTCGAGCAGGCGGTGCGCCGAGGCGCGCGCGGCGGACGGGACACCCTCGTGGTGCATCTGACGACACGGACCGATCACTCGCCCGATGGGCCGGTGATCGGTCTTGTCGTGTCCAAGGCCGTCGGGACCGCCGTCACGCGCAACCTCGTGAAGCGTCGCCTGCGCGAGCTCGTCCGGCCCCGGCTGGCCGGCCTCCCGAACGACGCAGGCATCGTCATCCGAGCACTGCCGGCGTCGGCCGGTCGGCCGTTCGCCCTCCTGGGCGCGGACCTGGACGCCGCACTCGAGACGGCGACCCGTCGGGCCCGACGCCGGACCGAGGCGTAGTCATCCCATGACCATGCACTCGGTGATGCACGCCCCCGCGCGGGTGGTCGTCCTGCTCCTTCGGGGCTACCAGCGGTTCATCTCCCCGATGACGCCGCCCACCTGCAAGTTCTACCCGTCGTGCTCGCAGTACGCCGTGATCGCTGTGCAGCGCCACGGTGTCCTGCGCGGGACGCGGCTGGCTGTCTGGCGGTTGCTCCGCTGCAACCCGTGGAACCTGGGTGGCGTGGACGACGTTCCACCTGCGCGGTCCGCTCACCGTCATTCCCACGTGGCTGCTGCCACGCACTGACCCCAACGAGGAGTTCTGCCACATGTCGTGGTTCGACGGTCTGCTCAAACCCATCATGGTCGTCGTGGCCTGGATCATGGTCCAGTTCCACGCGCTCCTCTCTGCGATCGGTCTCGACCCCGCCAGCGGCGCCGCCTGGGGGCTCTCCATCGTGGGGCTCGTGATCGTCATCCGGATCGCGCTGATCCCGCTGTTCTTCCGCCAGATCAAGGCGTCGCGCGGCATGCAGCTGATCGCTCCGCAGATGCAGGCGATCCAGAAGAAGTACAAGGGGAAGACCGACCCCGCGTCCCGTGAAGCGCTGCAGCGCGAGACCATGGCGCTCTACCGGGAGAACGGCACGAACCCGTTCGCGTCCTGCCTGCCGATCCTGCTGCAGTCCCCCATCTTCTTCGCGCTCTTCCGCGTGCTCATCGAGCTCCCCGGCATCGCCTCCGGCCAGTACCCGCCGATCGGCCCGATGACCCCCGAGCTCGCCGCCCAGGCCGAGGCCGCCACGATCTTCGGCGCCCCGCTGTCTGGCACGTTCATGCAGGCCGGCGACAACTGGCACATCCGCGTGGTCAGCGCCGTCCTGATCGTGGCGATGTCCGCGACGACCTTCCTCACGCAGCGCCAGCTGACCATGAAGAACATGCCGCCGGCCGCGCTCCAGGGCCCGATGGCTCAGCAGCAGAAGGTCCTGCTCTACGTCCTGCCGCTGATCTTCGCCTTCTCCGGCGTCAACTTCCCCATCGGTGTCCTCATCTACTGGACCACCACGAACCTCTGGTCGATGGGCCAGCAGTTCTACACGATCCGTCGCATGCCGGCCCCTGGCTCGCAGGCCGAGCTCGCCATGAAGGAGCGCAAGGCCCGCAAGGCTGCCGCGCACGGATCCCTCATCGAGGACGCGCCCACGACGACCACCCTGGTCATCGAGGAGAAGCCGCGCAGCGGGCAGCGCGAGCAGCCGAAGCGCAAGGACCGCAACAAGCCTCGTGCCGCCAACGAAGGCGTCACCGGCAAGCCGACCGCGTCGACCGACGACGAACCCGACGGGCCCAGCACGCCGGCGCCAGCCGCCCCCACCAAGCCTAAGAAGTAGCGCACCCGCGCGACGTTGATCGGAGAGAGACTCCATGACTTCGACCCAGCCCGACGCTCCCGTCGAGACCGTCAGCACCAAGCGCCTCGAGGAAGAGGGCGAGATCGCCGCTGACTACCTCGAGGAGCTGCTCGACATCGCCGACCTCGACGGTGACATCGACATCGACATCGACCACGGCCGTGCCGCCGTGGAGATCGTCTCCGAGGACCCCGCGGACCGTTCGCTCTCGCGCCTGGCCGGTCCCGACGGAGAGGTGCTGGATGCTCTCCAGGAGCTGACCCGCCTCGCCGTGCAGGCGAAGACCGGCGAGCGCAGCCGGCTCATGCTCGACGTCGCCGGCTACCGCGCCGGTCGTCGTGCCGAGCTGGTGACCGTCGCCAACGACGCGATCGCCCGCGTGAAGGAGTCCGGCGTCGCCGTGGCCCTCGACGCGATGAACCCGTTCGAGCGCAAGGTCGTCCACGACACCGTTGCTGCCGCTGGCATGTCGAGCGACTCCGACGGCGTCGAGCCGAACCGGCACGTGGTGATCCGTCCGGCGTGATGTGACCGCGGTCTTCGGACCGGCGGGATGAAGGGGTGGGCCCGCGGGTCCACCCCTTCGTCGTTGGACGATGTTTCACGTGGAACCGATGCGTCATTCGGGTCTGGCCGGCGACGTCTCCGACGTGCGCTCGCGTGGTTCCGCGGTGTGGACGCGGCGGACGCCGGGGGTGTCGAGCTGTGCCGACGTGGTGGCCAGCGCGTCGAGGTCGAAGTTGAGCGACGGGGTCGCCGTCGAGCGCGGTTGCCGTGTCGGTGCAAGCGGCACGCTGGCCGCAGGCCGGCCTACACGCACGCGATCGTTGGCCGCGCCGCCGGTTCCGCCACGTCTCACATCGATGGGCGGTTGGCTGTGCTCTCTCGAGCCCGTCACAAGGGGCCGAGCCGTCGGGATTGCCGGGACGTCGCGTGTCTCGCTCGTGGATCGGGCTGAACCCTCGAGTCGGCGTCCGTCCGTGGGATGGGATCCTCGGCGCGCACGAAGGCGTCTAGCGATGACTGATGTGCCGTAGGCCCCACAGGCAGCTCCAGGGGAGACGTCGTTTCACGTGAAACGTCTCTACGGATGCGCCACTTCACGGCGATGGCCGTGGTCGGTTTCACATGAAACAGCCGGCGGCCAGCTCGCCTCGGGCAGAGCCATTCAACAGTTCGCGCTACGGGGGTCGGTCCGACGACCCGTGCCTGCCGCGTGCGCCTGGCGCCGGGTGCTCGCTGCTTGTTGCGTCGGGTCTCCACGTATAGGCGCCGACCTGTGATCCGTTCGGGGAGCTGTGCGACTCGTCTGCTCTGTGCACGATGGGACGAGGGGTCTGGGCGTCTGGTCGGGGGTCGGTCGGGCGAGGGCGACGGGCTGACTCGCCGCGGTACGGCATGAGCGATCACCGGCGTGGGGAAGGCCCGGATCCCCTGGGGCGTCCGGAACTGTTTCACGTGAAACAACGGACGACCCCGGATCGCAGGAAGGCGGGGAGCGCTGCCGCTCAGATCGCCGGCGACGCCGAGGCGACCTGTTTCACGTGAAACAGGCGTGACTAGGGCCCGAGGTGGAGTGCAGGGACTGGGCGCCGTGGCGGATTGGATGCCGATGCCGAAGTGACTCGCGTGTGGCGCCCCGCGGGGCCGCTGCGAACGTGTGACCTGGTTCGCTGGGGTGCCGTGTCGCATCAGCGCGAAGGTCCGACGGGCGACAGGAGTTGGACATTGTGCCTACCGCCACCGGGACCCCTCACCAGGCCCCTCGGGCCCCGGTCGGTGCATACGGCGCTCGGAAGCTCACTACGGCCGTCCGGGAGTGTCGAAAGCGCGCGCCAAGGGACCCGCAGGGCCGTCCGCGGGATTTCCAGCGGCAGGTGTGCTCGCCGCTCGACCTCGAGTGGCCCGTCCCGCGGACCGCAAGCGGCAGGTCGTGCTCGCCGCTCGCCCCTCGCGCCTCGCACGGCACGCCGCGGGGACTGCCAGCGGCAGGCCGTGCTCGCCACTCGCCCCTCGCGCCTCGCACGGCACGCCACGGGGACTGCCAATGGCGGGCCGTGCTCGCCCGGAGCGGCTTGGGCGGCCAGCGGACCTCGGTGACCTGAGCGAGCTTGCCCCGGCCGGCCCCACAGGGTGATGGCCGGGGCACCGACGGGGCTGCCGACCGGGCGGGACCGAGGACATGGTCAACGGCCCGAAGTCTTGGTTCGCGACCCTCGGCTTGTCCCCGTGTTGGCTGCATCTGCCCCTGGAGCCGAGCCACCTAGTCCAAGGAGCGGCTCTGTCGATCACACGTCCCCGGGGAGTCGGCAAGCGCCCCCGGGTCGCCTGCTCAGGATCGTGAGCCGCGGATGTCACCGACCCTCATGGCGAGTTGTTCGCGCCGCCAGGACCGGCTCTTCGAGAGCGGGCACGCGAGTTCTTTGGCGCGTGTCAACCTCCGGGATCCGGACCGTCCACATCCGGGCGCGGTGGCGGGAGAGAGAGTGTCCGCGCGCGGTACGGTAGGGCGGCGCCGAGGGGTCCGAACGTTCGCGATCCATGTGATCGACGGATCTCAGTGGCAGGTACGACAGCTTGTTTCACGTGAAACCAAGGGGATCTGACGGTGACGGAAGCTCGGTCGACGGACGTCGACGGAGCCGACCCCCTGGACGGCGACTCCAGGCTGCAGCCCTACTTCGGGCGGGCCTGGCCCCAGGTTCTCGGCTTTCACGACCTGCTCGTCAAGGAAGGCGAGCTGCGTGGCTTGGTCGGGCCGAGGGAGTTCTCTCGGCTCTGGGAGCGGCACATTCTCAACTCCGCGGCGGTGGTGCCCTTCCTGCCGACCTCGGGGCGCATCATCGATCTCGGCAGCGGCGCGGGGTTGCCCGGCATCGTGGTGGCCGCGATGCTCCCTGAGGCTGAGGTCGTGCTGCTCGAGCCGATGGAGCGCCGGACCGACTGGTTGAGCGAGGTCGCCGAGTCGCTCGGGCTGGGCAATGTAGTGGTGCTGCGTGGCCGTGCGCAGGATGAGCACGGACGGCTCACCGGTGACGCCGTGACGGTTCGGGCGGTGGCGTCGCTCGACAAGCTGTATCGGTGGGCCCTCCCGCTCCTTCGAGCCGGTGGATCACTCGTCGCCCTCAAGGGTGGGCGAGCGGAGGAGGAGATCGAGGCGGCGAAGCACGTGGGTCGCAAGCTCGGCGCAGGGGTCGCCTCTGTGCAGGACGCGCCCACGATCGAAGGGGTTGACGTGACGAGAGTTGTTCGAGTCGTTCGGGAGGCAGTTCCTGGTGTTCGGTAGGAAGAAGAGGCGTCACGAAGACGACCCGACGACCGACGACGCTGCTCCGGGAGAGCTCACGTCCGCTGGCTCTGGGGCGAACGGCATCCCAGCGTGGGCGCCGGACCCCACGGTCGAGCAGAGCAGTGGCCAGCGAGCGGCGGCTCTGAGCGAGAGTGCCCGTGCGCTGCACAGTGCCGGTGGGGTCGGGAGTGCCGGTGGCGTCGAGAGTGCCGGTGGCGTCGGGAGTGCCGGTGGGTCCGACGGTTCCGCAGATCTGCAGGTCAGCGAGCGGGGCACCGCGCCGGGCGACACCCAGAACGCCGAGCCGGACGACTCGAGGAGCGCCGAACCCGCCGACACGCAACGCGCGGAGCAGCACGCCGGGTTCCTCCCGAGAGTGTTCGAGCCGGGGGCTGTGCCTCACCCGTCCGACCAGCAGCCAGTGCCCCACGCGACTGCCGTTGACCGGGGTGCTTTCGACGGCCTCGAGAGGTCGCCCGGCACGGACGCTGTCGTAGCCAGCGGCGCGGGGGCTGTCGAGCGACCTGCATCGGAGACGGCTGTTTCACGTGAAACAGAGAGCCCCCACGACAGCCCACCCACTCAGGCCATCTCCGGGAGCACGGCGTCCGCCTGGGACGAGCGGGCAGAGCACACGGTGGCGGAGAGCGCATCGGAATCAGTCACACGTCCGGGAGAGAGGGAGGCGTTCGTCACGCCGGCCGACGCCGACGACGTCCCGACGAGCGCTGCAGAGACCGACGCGTTGGGCGACAACACCGTCGATGGCGCCGAGGAGGCGTTCGACCGTGACACCATTCCGCCCATGACACCGCGGCACGAGCTCGACCCCGACGAGAGTCGGCGTGCTGCGTTGGTGGAGAGCCTCCCTGCCGTCACCGACGACACGCCGCTGATGGCCGAGCTCAAGCAGGACGCCCGGCGTCGGATTGAGCTCCGCGGTCGACGGTTCCCGCGGCCGCCGCAGACTCGCGTCATCACGGTGGCGAACCAGAAGGGCGGCGTCGGCAAGACGACGACCACGGTCAACCTCGCCGCTGCGCTCGCGCAGTCGGGCCTGAACGTCCTCGTCCTGGACAACGACCCGCAGGGGAATGCGTCCACCGCGCTGGGGATCGAGCACCGCGCCGGCACACCGTCGATCTACGAGGTGCTGGTCGATGGAGCTCCGATCGCGGAGGCCGTGCAGGAGAGCCCCGACGTCCCGAACCTGTGGTGCCTGCCCGCCACGATCGACCTGTCCGGCGCCGAGATCGAGCTGGTGTCGATGGTGGCCCGCGAGACCCGGCTGCGGAACGCTCTCGACGCATACCTCGAGTGGCGGGTGGCCAACGGGCAGGAGCGCATCGACTACGTGTTCGTCGACTGCCCGCCGAGCCTCGGGCTGCTGACGGTCAACGCGTTCGTGGTCGCACGCGAGGTGCTCATCCCGATCCAGTGCGAGTACTACGCGCTCGAGGGTCTCAGTCAGCTGCTGAAGACCATCCAGCTGATCCAGGCGCACCTGAACCCGCAGCTCCACGTCTCGACGATCCTGCTGACCATGTACGACGCGAGGACGAACCTCGCGCAGCAGGTGGCGACCGAGGTCAGGACGCACTTCCCCGAGCGGACGCTTCGCACGACGGTGCCGCGCTCGGTGCGGATCTCCGAGGCGCCGAGCTACGGCCAGACGGTGATGACGTACGACCCGGGCTCGTCCGGTGCGCTCGCCTACCTCGAGGCTTCCCGAGAGGTCGCGGAGCGAGGTGCGGCCGGCGTCGTCGACGGCGCCGCGCAGGCGCCACACACGAATGGGCAGTCGGCCGACGTGCCCGCACAGCAGAACCACCACGAACACCAGCCGGCTTCGGTCGTGCTTCAGGAGGAACAGTGAGCGAGAAGCGACGTGGCTTGGGCCGGGGCCTCGGAGCCCTCATCCCGACGGGCCTCGACGGCCAGCGCCCGACGGGAGCCGAGAGGCCGGTCGACGTGTTCTTCCCGGACCCCAAGCGTGACAACGGCGAGGCGGCCGCCGCGCAGGGTGCGACCGCCACGGCAGTCCTGACGGAGGACCCGCCGGTCGAGGCCGACACTTCCTTGGTCGACGGCACCGTGACGACCGACGCGCCGAGCGCGAACGATGCCACTCCGCGGGCGACCGAGCTCGTCGTCGAGCCGCAGTCCGTCCCCAGAGACGCCGACGCTGCCGGGGCCGACGGCCTCGTTCCGGTGCCGGGTGCCCGGTTCGCGGAGCTGCCGGTCGGCTCGATCCGGCCGAACCCGAAGCAGCCTCGCACCGTGTTCGACGAGGATGCCCTCGACGAGCTGGTCGGCTCGATCCGCGAGGTCGGCGTGCTCCAGCCGATCGTCGTCCGGGACGCCGGCGACGGCTACGAGCTGATCATGGGAGAGCGCCGCTGGCGCGCCACCCAGGCCGCCGGCCTGGCGACGATTCCCGCGATCATCCGGGACACCGAGGACGGCGACCTGCTGCGCGACGCGCTGCTGGAGAACCTCCACCGGTCCGAGCTGAACCCGCTCGAGGAGGCAGCCGCCTACCAGCAGCTGCTCGATGACTTCGGCTGCACCCACGAGCAGCTGGCCACCCGCATCCAGCGGTCGCGTCCGCAGATCTCCAACACGCTGCGTCTGCTCAAGCTGCCGCCGCTGGTGCAGCGGCGGGTCGCCGCGGGCGTGCTGTCGGCCGGTCACGCCCGTGCGCTGCTGGGGCTGAACGACGGTGCCGCGATCGAGCGTCTCGCGCAGCGGATCGTCGCCGAGGGCCTGTCGGTCCGTGCGGTCGAGGAGATCGTGTCGCTCGGCGGCGACGGCGAGCCTGCCGTGCGCCGTGCGGCTCCGCGTGCCGGGGTCAAGAACGAGGCACTCGACCACCTTGCGGCGCGGCTGTCGGACCGGTTCGACACCCGGGTCAAGGTCTCCCTCGGGAAGTCGCGAGGTCGGCTGACGGTCGAGTTCGCGTCGGTGCAGGACCTCAACCGGATCCTGGCCAGCCTCGCACCGGAGGACCCGGGCCTGCTCAAGGGCTGATCCACCGACGATCTCGTACGTCGCGCCGTGGTGCGAACGTACAAATTAGGCCGAACCGACCCATATCGGCAGGTCAGCGAGTTAGCGCGGCCATCACGAGATCGCGGTAGAGCTGCCCGAGCGGCAGTCCCGCGGCCTCGGCCGCCTGCGGGAGCAGGGACGTCTCGGTCATGCCCGGCGCCACGTTGACCTCGAGGAACCAGACCGTTCCGTCGTCGTCGACGATGAGGTCGGTGCGGGAGAGGCCGTCGAGGCCGAGGGCCACGTGCGCGGCGACTGCGACCTGGCCGACCCGTTCGGTGAGGTCGGGAGACAGGCGGGCCGGGGCGAAGTACTCGGTGCGGCCGGGGTTGTAGCGAGCGTCGAAGTCGTACGGCCCGTCCGTGACGATCTCCACGGCGGGGAGCGCGACGGGGCCGTGGCCGGTGTCGACGACGCTCACGGCCACCTCGGTCCCGATGACCGCCCGCTCGACGAGGGCCGTGTCGCTGTAGGCGAAGCAGTCGACCATCGCCTGCGGCAGCGCCTCGGGGGTGGTCACGAGGGTGACTCCGAGCGCCGACCCTCCCCGGGACGGCTTGACGACGACCGGCAGCCCGAGCCGACGGACGATCGAGTCGAGCACCTGACGGGCGCCCAGCTCACGGAAGAGCGACTGCGGCAAGGTGACGAAGTCGGGGGTGGAGAGGCCCGCCCGCACCGCGACGGTCTTGGCGATGGGCTTGCTCCACGCGATCCGGCTCTCTCGCGGGCCCGTGCCCAGGAGCCGCAGGCCGAGCATCTGCACGATGTCCCGGACCGAGCCGTCCTCGCCGCTGGTGCCGTGCAGGAGCGGCCAGACGACGTCGGGCTGCAGCTGGAGCAGCGCGGGCACGAGGTCGGCGTCGACGTCGTGGACCGAGACGTCGACACCGACGGAGCGCAGCGCGTCGGCGACCCGCCGGCCGGAGCGCAGGGAGACGTCGCGCTCGTGGGAGAGGCCCCCGGCCAGGACGACGACGCGGGGCGACGGTGTGGTGGTCACGGCTGGACGACTCCGATGGCAGGACGGACGGACGGCGCAGGACAAGAAGGCGACACGCGGCGAACCAACGACGACGGGCGAACGAGCGACGAACGGCGACCCGACGACGAACAGCGGACGAGCGACGAACGAACCGCACCACGACGAGCCGACGAGCTCCAGCGCCCGTCCAGCGTGATCACAAGGCCACGAAATCGATGAACGTGCAGGTCAGACGGCATCTGGCGCGGGTGACTGGACGTCCTGGGCGCCGGCGGACCCAGTGGTGCCGAAGAGCTCGACGAGCTCCCGCTCGCCGGCGACGACACCGGCGAGGCGACGTACGCCCTCGCGGATCCGATCGGGCGTGGGGTAGCAGAACGAGAGCCGCATGTGGTCGGCGCCGGAGCCGTCGAAGTAGAAGGCGGTGCCGGGGACGTAGGCGACCCGGGCGGTGACGGCGCGCGGCAGCATGTCCTTGGCGTCGAGCCCGTCGGGGAGCCGCACCCAGGTGTAGAAACCACCGTCGGGCACGTTCCAGGAGGCCTCGGGGAGGTGCTCGGTGAGCGCGGAGATCATCGCGTCGCGCCGCTCGCGGTACTGCTCGCGGTAGGACTTGATCTGGCCCTGCCAGTCGCACGTGGCCAGGTAGGTCGAGATGGCGATCTGCGAGGCGTTGGACGGGCACAGGATCGCGGACTCGCTGGCGAGGACCAGCTTCTCGCGCACGGCGTGGGGGGCGACCACCCAGCCGACCCGGTAGCCGGGGGCGAAGGTCTTGGAGAACGAGCCGAGGTAGAGCACGCCGTCGTCGTCGAGCGAGCGCATCGCGGGGCGCGGCTCGCCGGAGAAGCCGAGCAGGCCGTAGGGGTTGTCCTCCAGGACGAGGACGCCGTAGCGCTGCGCGATCGCCAGGATCGCGGGGCGTCGGGCGACGGAGAGCGAGACACCGGCCGGGTTGTGGAAGTTGGGGACCGTGTAGAGCAGCTTGACCCGGCGGCCCTCGGCGGCGAGCGACGCGAGGGTCTGCTCGAGCGCCGCGGGGATGAGCCCGTCGGCGTCGATGGGCACGTGCACGACGTCGGCCTGGTAGGCACGGAACACGCCGAGGGCACCGACGTAGGACGGGGCCTCCGCGACGACGACGTCACCCGGGTCGACGAATATGCGCGTGACCAGGTCGAGCGCCTGCTGCGAGCCCGTCGTGACGACGACGTCGTCGGGGTGCGCATCGATGCTCTCGAGGGCCATCACGTCGAGGATCTGCTCGCGCAGCGTCTCGTCGCCCTGGCCCGACCCGTACTGGAGCGCCTGGAGGCCGCGGGTGGCGACGACACGCTGGGCGAGGTCGCCGAGGATGTCGAGCGGCAGCCCCTCGAGGAACGGCATGCCACCGGCGAGCGAGACGACCTCGGGGCGGTTGGCGACGGCGAACAGCGCCCGGATCTCGCTGGAACGCATGCCGTGCGTGCGTTCGGCGTAGGAGCCGAGCCAGCGGTCGAGACGCGTCCCGGCGCCGGCGGCGGAGGACGTGGGGGGGCCCGACGTCTCGCCGTCGGGAACAGGGTGCGCAGTCATGCACCCGAGTTTCGCACGCGACGGGCGATGGTCCGCGCACCGTCCCCGCGACACGGGGACGGCGGCGAGAGGTCAGACGGCGGCGAGGACGCCCTCGATCTCCTCGGTGATCATCGTCTTGGGCCGCGCGCCGATGACGGACTTCACCAGCTCACCGCCCGAGAAGAAGTTGAGGGTCGGGATCGAGACGATGCCGTAGTCGCCGACGGTGCCGGGGTTCTCGTCGGAGTTGATCTTGAGCACCTTGACGCGACCCTCGTACTGGGTGGCGACCTCCTCGAGCACCGGACCGACCATCCGGCACGGCCCGCACCAGGGCGCCCAGAAGTAGACGACGACCGGGAGGTCCGACTCGAGGACGTCGGCCTGGAACGTGGCGTCGGTGACGGGGGTGGTGCCGCTCATCAGTGCTCCTCGACCTGGTGGACGGCGTCGCCGAGCGACGCCAGGAAGTTCTGGGCGTCCAGGGCCGCCGCGCAGCCGGAGCCGGCGGCGGTGATCGCCTGGCGGTACGTGTGGTCGACCAGGTCGCCGCACGCGAAGACGCCGGTCAGGTTGGTGGCCGTCGTGCGACCGATCACCTGCACGTAGCCCTCGTCGTCCAGGTCGACCTGGCCCTTGACCAGCTCGGAGCGCGGGACGTGGCCGATGGCGACGAACACGCCGGTGGCCGGGTGCTCCCGGGTCTCGCCGGTCACGGTGTCGCGCAGGGTCACGCCGCTGACCTTGGCGTCGCCGTGGATCGCGACCACCTCGCTGTTCCAGGCGAACTCGATCTTCGGGTCGTTGGCGGCGCGGTCGGCCATGATCTTGGAGGCGCGCAGGTGGTCGCGGCGGTGCACGAGCGTGACGCGCTTGCCGAACCGCGTGAGGAAGGTGGCCTCCTCGACGGCGGAGTCGCCGCCGCCGACCACGATGATCTCCTGGTCGCGGAAGAAGAAGCCGTCGCAGGTGGCGCACCACGAGACGCCGCGGCCCGACATGCGCTTCTCGTCGTCGAGCCCGAGCTCACGGTAGGCGGACCCGGTGGCCAGGATGACGGACCGGGCCTGGAAGGTCTCGCCGCCGAGGGTCTCGATGGTCTTGATCTCGCCGGTGAGGTCGAGCGAGGAGGCGTCGTCCCACAGCACCTCGGCACCGAACTTCTCGGCCTGCTTCTGCAGGCCCTCCATCAGCTCGGGGCCCTGGACGCCGTCGGGGAAGCCCGGGAAGTTCTCCACTTCGGTGGTGTTCATCAGCGCGCCGCCGGCGGTGACCGAGCCGGCGATCACCAGGGGGGCCAGGCCCGCGCGGGCCGCGTAGATCGCGGCGGTGTAGCCGGCCGGGCCCGAGCCGACGATGACGAGATCGCGGATGGTGGTGGACTGCTCGGTCACGGCGACTTCCTTGCGGTTCGGCGCGCCGGAGACGTTCCGGCGGGGGCTGACGGGATCAACCGATCCTAGGCGGGATCTGTTCCGGAACCCGTGTCGCAGCGCCTCAGGAGAGCGAGATCTCCGTGAGCTCGAGCCGGAACGACCCGTCGGGCATGGTGGGCAGCTCGGTGATCCACAGCACCAGGGACTGCGTCTCGGTGGCCGGGTTCAGCGTGAAGACGGAGTCGGCACCGAACGGTCCGGACGCGAGCACCGCACCGGTGGTCGGGGCCGCCGCGTCGGTGGCGCGGATCTCGACGTTGCCGCCCGTGCTGTTGGAGTGCAGCGTCACCGTGGTGACCGTCGTCTTGGCGGTGAGCGTGATCGCGTAGCCGACGGCGGGCTTGAAGCCGGCGAAGTCGGCACGCTTGTACGTCTGGGTGTACCAGAACGTCGACGGGTCGCCGTCGAACGCCTTGGCGACGTCCTCCTGGTGCTCGCCGTCGCCGTCGGACGGGTCGATGGTGGTCGCCGACGCGATGACGGGAGGGCCGCCGGCCGGTGCGGCGGGTGCCGAGGGCGCGGCGGAGGCGTCGGACGGCGCGGCGGAGGCGGAGGGGGCCGCGGCGCTCTGCGACGCCGAGTGGTCCGGCGATCCCGTGCTGTCGACGGATGAGAACAGCGCCTTGAACGCGAGGACGACGCCGATGATCACGACGATCGCGACGATGATCAGCACCAGCGCCGTCGGGTCGAACCGGAGCCTGGTGGGTCGTCCGGCCTCCTCCGCGCCGATGACGTCGCCGAAGTCGAACGCGGACGTCGGCTGGGGCGGAGGTGGCATCGGCGCGGACGTGACCGGCGGGGGCGTCGCGGGGGGCACCGAGGGCGGGTTGCCGGACCCGGTGGTCTGCGCGACGGGGCGACGGATCACCGTGGGGAGCACCGGAGGCTCCGGCGCCGGGGGTGCGGGCAGCGGCGCCGCGGGCGGCACGGGCGGTGACGCGAGGGCGGCCGCCAGCGGGATGGTGGCCGCGACCGGGGGTTCGGGCGGAACCGAGGCAGGCGGGCCGGGCGGGCCCGGCGGTGGCGGGACAGGCATGCCCGTCGACGGAGTGACCGTGTCGGCGGCGGCCGCGGTGGCGCCGAGGGAGCCGGCGCGGGCGGGGGTGGCCGGCGGCGGCGTGCCGGGCCGGTTCGCACCGTGGGGGTCCTGCTGCTGGAACGCCGCCCGCACGGACTGCCGCTGTACGACGACGGGCGTCGGGTCCTGGGGGTCGTCATCGTCGGGGACGGGGACACCGCCGCCGGGCGCGGCGGCGCCGGTGGGCGGGAACTGCGCGGCCGCGACAGCTCCGCCCACGGGCGCGACGTCGCTGACGGACGCCCGGATCTCCCCCCACGGCTCGAGCTCGCGGACCAGCTCGCCGGGGCTGTGCGGACCGTCGTCGTTCGGGCCGAGCGTGACGACGCAGAGCGTGTCGAGGTCGTTGGGCACACCGGGGACCAGGTCCGCCGGGGCGACCGGAGAACCGTCGACGACGGGCGCCGGCGGCAGCGTCTCGCCGCCGGGCGTCTGCGGGGCGCGCGGATCGGCCGGCCACAGCCCGGTGAGGGCCGCGTAGAGGAGCCGGACGAGGCCGACGGCGTCGGCCCGGGTGGTCGAGCGGGCATCACCACCCGAGTCGCCGAGCAGTGCCGCGTCGAGCGCGAGACCGCCGAGCAGGACCCGGCCGTCGGGGCTGACGTGGAGCACGGACGGCCGCAGGGCGAGGTGGTGGACACCGCGACGTCGAGCGACCTCGAGCGCCGAGGCCGCCTCGCCGACGACCGCGCGGGCCTGGTCGGCGTTCAGTGGACCGTTGGCCACCAGCCGCGCGAGCGACGGGCCGACCAGCTGCTCGGACACGACGTAGCCGTAGCCCTCGTGCGTCCCGACGTCCAGCACGCGCACGAGACGGGAGTCCGTGACCAGGGCCGCCCGGCGCGCGGCGTCGAGGGCGGGAGCGACGGCTCCGTGCTCGAGGATGCGCACCCGGACGGGCCGGTCGAGGATCTGGTCGGTGGCCTGCCAGGCGCTGGCGCCCTCGAGGTCGGACTCCACAGGGGCGAGCACGCGATAGCGGCCCGCGAGCACCGTGCCTCGTCCGACGACCTCGCTCACCAGCACCTCCGTGTCGACCACCTGCCCTGCCACCGGCACGACACCCTGCATGCTAGACGTGCGGGATCAGCGGCGTCCTCCGCGGATGCGCCGGAGGACGGGCAGGAGCAGGCTGTCGAGCTCGTCCACCCGCAGCAGCCGCAGCCCGCCGACGTAGACCAGGCCCATCACGGTGCCGACGACGGCGCACTCGATCACCGACGCCACGAACCCGGTGGACAGGACGAGCCCGAGCAGCTCGAGGACGCCGAACCCCACGCCGGCGGTGACGAGGGCCACGAGGCTCGCCCGGGCCAGGACCCGCAGCACCCGCGTTCCGTCGATGCCCCCGAGCCGACGCCGGAGCCGCCACTGCGCGATCCACGCGCCGACGAGGTAGGAGACGGTCATGCCGGCGCCGGCGCCGGCGACCCAGTACGTCGGGTCCAGGACCGCCCGCGACAGGACGGCGCCGACGACCACGACGCCCGCCATCACCACCTGGATGGGGACCATGGAGCGGGCGTCCTCGTACGCGTAGTAGGCGCGTTGGAACATCGACCAGGCACCGAACGCGGGCAGCCCGATGATCATCGTCAGCACCACGGTCGCGACGGCGTCGGCGGACCCGGCGGACGCGGTCGCCAGCACGACCCGCGTGAGGGGGAGGGCCAGCACCGCGATGGCGACCGTCGCGAACACGGTGAACACGCCGACCACGCGCAGCCCCGAGGAGAGCGTCGACCGCACGCCGGCGACGTCCTTGTCGTGGGCCTGCCCGGACAGCCGGGTGAACAGGGCGGTCGCGAGGGAGACCGTGACCAGCGAATGGGGGAGCATGAAGATGAGGAACGCGACGTCGTACGCGGCGGGGCCGGCGACGGCGGTGGCGGAGGCGCCCTGCGCGACGGCGGCGGCCGGGGCGGCGGAGGCGACGCGGGAGACGACGAGGTAGCCCAGCTGCCCCACCGTCAGGCCCAGGAGCGTCCAGGTGGCGACGCCGCCGGCGGCGCTGAGGCCGGAACCGCGCAGCCCCCAGCGCGGCCGGTAGTGCACGCCGGCCCGGCGCAGCGCGGGGAACAGCACGGCCGCCTGCGCGACCACCCCGAGCGTCGCGGCGGCGGCCAGCAGCGTGGTCTGCCCGGTGGTCCACGACGAGGCGTCCACGACGCCCGAGCTCTTCCAGCCGCCGAAGAGCACGATGAACACGGCGAACCCGGCGATGGCGACGATGTTGTTGACCGCCGGCGCCCACATGTACGGACCGAACGACCCGCGCGCGTTGAGCACCTGCCCGAGCAGGGCGTAGGCGCCGTAGAAGAAGAGCTGCGGGATGCACCAGTACGCGAACGTCGTCGCCAGCTCGTTCTGCGCCGCGTTGCCGAAGTTCGAGTAGAGACCCACCAGCCACGGCGCGAGCAGCGTGAGGACCAGCGTCGCCGCGGCCAGCAGCACGAAACCGAGCGTGAGCAGGCGGTCGACGTACTCCTGGCCCGCCTTGCGCTTGTAGGCGCGCACGACCTGCGGCACGAGGATCGCGTTGAGCACGCCGCCCGCGAGCAGCATGTAGAGGACGTTGGGCAGCTTGTTGGCGACCGCGAACGCGTCGGCCGCCTGCCCCGTGGCGCCGATCGCGGTGGCCAGCACCATGCCGCGCAGCAGGCCGAGAACGCGCGAGGCGGCCGTGCCCGACGCCATCAGGGCCGCGCCGCGGCGGATCCCGTCGTCGCTCATCGGGGCTCCTGCTCGTCCTCGGGTGTACCGCCCAGCACGGGCAGCGACGTCGGCGCGCCGGACTCCGACTCGGTGCGGGCGCCGCGTCGGGCGCTCTGCCCGCGGCGTACCGTCCGGACGATCCCGAGCACCAGGCCGAGCGCGAGCAGGACGCCGACGACGATGGTGCCGATGCTCTCGATCGTGGGTGCGACCTGCGCGGTGAACCGCACGGTGGGCGACACCGACAGGCCGTCGGTCGCGGTCAGCCGGGCAGCGACGACGACGGAGCAGTTGGCGCGCGCGTGCAGGGGGATCCGGACGCTGACCTCGCTCTGCGCGTCGACGTCGACGGGGTCGAGCTCGCCGACCTCGAGGCACGGCTTGCGCGGGGTGACCTGCAGCAGGACGGTCGCGGGGACGGTCAGGGTGTTGCGCACGATGATCGGCAGCTCGCTGTCGGCGGCGACGACGCGCACGTCGCTGACCCGGGCGATCGACAGCCCCGTCGTGCGGGCGTCGACGTCCGCGACGGCCGTCGTCACCAGCGCGTCGCGGCCGGCGGGGTTGGTGCGCCAGGCGACCGCGAGCGGTGCGAGCACCTCGGTGTCCACGCCGTCCAGGAGGATCGCCGGCTCGCTGGTCACGCTGGCGAAGGCGACCGCGCGCCCGCGGGCGTCGGCCAGGGCGTCGACGCTCGTGGGCGCCAGCTCGGCGGCATCGACGGCGCTGGTCGGCAGGGTCGTGCGCGGCGGGTCGCTGGTGGCGCCGAGGAGCGTGGAGACCGGATCGAGCCGGACCCAGGGGGTGTTCGCCATCGCGGTGACCAGGGCACCCACGTTCGCCTGCTCGGGGACCCAGGCGCGGCCCGGCGCGATGAGCATGCGGGGCGGGTCGGACGACTGCTGGCTGATCACGGCCAGCTCCGCGAGGGTCCGCTGGACCGTGGTGGTCGGCGTCGCTCCCGGCTCGACCTTCTGCGGCGTGGCGAACAGCTGGGTCAGCGTCGCGTCCGGCCCGAGCGTCGCCACCGTGCCCACGGTCGTGTGCACCTCGCCGCGGGCGTCGGGCGCCTGCTTGGCGTCGACGTCCGTGCGGGGCGGCAGCACGAGCAGGTCGGCGCCCGCCTGCGAGGTCACCGCGGCGGTCGTCTGGTCGGGGAGATCGGCGCCCGGCGACCAGAGCAGGCCCGACGTCGTCGTGAGGCCCGGGACGCCCAGCTGCGCGGTCCGGTCGACGGCGAGCTGGACGAGGTCGGCGTGGCCCGCGTGCGCGGCCGCGGCGATGTCGGGGTCCGTCCAGGGCAAGGTGGCGACGTCGTGCGAACCCAGGGTCTCGGTGAGCGTCGTCGCCCAGGCGCGAGTGCGCAGGGTGCCCGCGGAGGCCGCGGCGACGAGGGAGGGGTCGACGGCCACGCCGATGTCCGGGTCGGTCGCGATCGCCGTCGACAGGTCGTGCAGCCGCCCACCGGGGGCCGTGAGCCGGTCGAGCTCCGCGATGGTCTGCTCGTCGGCACCCGTGACCTCGCCCTCCTGCGGGGGCGCCGGGGCGGACGGGGGGCCCACCGCAGGGACCAGGACGGACACGGGTGCCTGCGCGACGTCGTCGGTGGTGAGCCAGAGCAGGAACGTGCGCTGCAGCCCGACGCGGTCCGACCCGTCGAGGGCCTCGACGACCAGCCCACGGGGACCCCACGTGTCGGCGCCGTCGCGCAGCCGGATGTCCGACGCCGGGACGACGAGCTCCACGCCGACGCTGGCCCCCGGCAGCAACGGTGCGGCGACCGGCGTCGTGGCCACACGGGACGTGCGGCTCAGCCCGTCGGTCCCGGCGGACGCCCAGGCGTCCACCTCGGCGCGCGTGCCGATGCGGAACCGGCTGAGCCGCAGGGCGGCGGTGGGCGCGGTGATCTCGGTGTCGCCGTCGTTGCGCAGGACGGCCCGCACGTGCAGGTCCTCGCCGGGGCGAAGCACGCTCGGCGTGACCTCGGTGATCTGCACGGAGACGGGCAGGTCCGGGTCGGCCGGGGCCGCGGCGGCCGGCAGGGCGACGGCCGCGAGCGCACCCGCGACGGCCAGGGCCGCGCACAGCACCCGGCGTCGCAGCGAGCGGGCGCTCATGCCTCGCCGACGAGCACGAGGAGTGCTGCCTCGGCGAGCCGGCGTTCGTTCGGGTACGCGAGGATCCCGTGCAGCTCCGCGACCGGGACCCACGCGGCGTCCTCCGCCTCGCTGTCCGGGTCGCCCTCGACGGTGAGGTAGCCACCGGTGGCGCCGAGCAGGAAGTGGTGGACCACCTTGTGCACGCGGCGGTCGTCCCCGCTGAACCAGTAGTCGATGACACCGAGCCGGCGCAGGACCTGACCGGTGATGCCCGTCTCCTCCGCGATCTCCCGGACCGCGGCCTCCTCGGGCGTCTCGTCGCCCTCGAGGTGTCCCTTGGGCAGGCACCACTCGAGGCGGCCGGCCCGGTTGCGGCGGGCGATGACCGCGGCGTGGTCGACGCCCTCGCGGCGGCTGACGACGATGCCGCCGGCCGAGGTCTCGTCGACCACGGGCAGGGGCGCGGCCGGGACCCGGGCGATCGCGTGGCGCGGATCGATGCGCAGCGGATGACCGCCCGGTGGCGACGGCACGCCCCCGGGAACGGGTGGGTGCGCCGGGCTCGACATATCGACACTGTAACGACTTGGCACCCGGGGTCCCGTCCGCATCGCGGCAGACGTCTGGCAGGCTTGGACGAGTGCCGCCCCTCGATCAGTCCGACGACCCCGAGACGCCCGACCTGGGCGCCGCGCTCGCGGCCCTGCAGAAGCGTGCGCTCGGCGTGCTCGCGGCTCTGCCCGCCGACGCCCTCGAGCTGGGCTCGCTCTTCCGCGCGGCGGGCCACGAGCTCGCACTCGTCGGCGGCCCCGTGCGCGACGCCTTCCTCGGCCGGGTGTCGGCCGACCTCGACTTCACGACGTCGGCGTCGCCGGACCAGACCGAGGCGATCCTCGCGCGCTGGGGCGACGCGCACTGGGACATCGGCAAGGAGTTCGGCACCATCGGGGCCCGCAGGTTCGCCGGCCGCCGCTCCTCGCTGGCGCAGGACGTCGTCGTCGAGGTCACCACGTACCGGACCGACGAGTACGACCCCGCGAGCCGCAAGCCGCAGGTCGCGTTCGGCGACTCGCTCGAGGGCGACCTGTCTCGCCGCGACTTCACCGTCAACTCGATGGCCGTCCGCGTGCCGGAGCTGACGTTCGTCGACCCCTTCGACGGCCTGACGGACCTCGCCGCCGGGATCCTGCGCACGCCGGTGGACCCCCGGCAGTCGTTCGACGACGACCCGCTGCGGATGATGCGCGCCGCCCGGTTCGCGGCCCAGCTGGGGTTCGCGGTCGACCCAGCGGCGCGCGCGGCGATCGTCGACATGGCCGACCGCATCGCGATCGTGTCGGCCGAGCGGGTGCGCGACGAGCTGAGCAAGCTGCTGGTCTCGGCGCAGCCGCGCGCGGGCCTCGAGGTGCTGGTCGACACGGGGCTGGCCGAGCACGTGCTGCCCGAGCTGCCCGCGCTGCGCCTGGAGATCGACGAGCACCACCGGCACAAGGACGTGTACGAGCACTCGCTGATGGTCCTCGAGCGGGCGATCGCGCTGGAGACCGGTCCCGACGGCGCGGTTCCCGGGCCCGACCTGGTGCTGCGGCTGGCGGCGCTGCTGCACGACATCGGCAAGCCCCGCACCCGGCGGTTCGAGGAGGGCGGCGGCGTCAGCTTCCACCACCACGAGATGGTCGGCGCGAAGCTCGTCGCCAAGCGCCTGAAGGAGCTGCGCTTCGACAAGGCGACCGTGCAGGCCGTGGCGCGCCTGACCGAGCTGCACCTGCGGTTCCACGGGTACGGCGAGGGCGGGTGGACCGACTCGGCCGTCCGGCGCTACGTGACCGACGCGGGTCCGCTGCTGGAGCGGCTGCACCGGCTGACCCGGTCCGACTGCACCACGCGGAACCTGCGCAAGGCGGCCCGGCTGTCCGCGGCGTACGACGACCTCGAGGAGCGGATCGCGCGCCTGCAGGAGCAGGAGGAGCTCGACTCGGTCCGGCCCGACCTCGACGGCACGCAGATCATGGAGATCCTTGGGCTGGCGCCGGGGCGCGAGGTGGGCGAGGCCTACCGGTACCTGCTGGAGCTGCGGATGGAGCGCGGACCGCTGGGTCCGGACGTCGCGCGCGAGGAGCTGCTCAGCTGGTGGGCTGCGCGCGCCTGACCACGAGCAGGCACACGTCGTCCTCCTGGTGCTGCCCGACGAACGCCTCGACCAGCCGGTCCTTCACGGTGGTCGAGTCGGCACCGTCGGGCAGTGCCGACAGCGCCGCGGTGAGGGCGGCGATCCCCTCGCGCAGCCCGCGGTCCCGCCGCTCGACCAGCCCGTCGGTGTAGAGGACGAGGGTGGCGCCCGCGGGGACGTCGATCTTCGCCTCGGCGCCGCCGGGTCCGGCCAGCCCGATCGGCGTCGACAGCCCCTCGTCGAGCGCGAGCACCTCGCCGCCCGCCAGCCGGAGCAGGGGCGGCGGGTGGCCGGCGCGCGCGTAGGTGACGTGCGCTCCCGCGTCGGACGACTCCCAGCGCAGGTAGGCGCAGGTGGCGATGTCCGCGAGGTCGAGCCCGCGCACCAGCTCGTCGGCACGGGCCAGGACCTGGCCCGGTGAGGACCCTTCCCACGCATACGACCGCAGCAGCGAGCGCAGCTGGCCCATCGCGGCGGCGGCACGCAGGTCGTGGCCGACCACGTCTCCGACCGCCAGGCCGATCGCGCCGTCCGGCAGGGGGAGGACATCGAACCAGTCGCCACCGACCTCGGTCCGTCGCGTCGAGGGGACGTAGGCGGCGGCGACGTCGAGCCCGGCGATGTGCGGGATCTCGGGCAGCAGGCTGTGCTGGAGGGTCAGCGCGGCGTTGCGCTCGGCGAGGAACAGCCGGACGTTGTCCAGGGCCAAGCCCGCGCGGCGCCCGAGGTGGGCCGCCGTGACGGCCGCGTCCGGGCGGAACCCGTCGACGGCGACCAGGCAGAGCACCCCGATCACCCGGTCGCGGGCACGCAGGGGCACGATCATCGCGCTGCCGAGCCCGAGCCGGCGCAGGAGGTCGAGCTGGACGGACGTGGTGCGCCCCGGGAGGCCCGGCACGTCCACCTGGTACGGCGTCGCGACGAATCCCGGGCTGCTGGTCAGCGCCTCCGTGATCTTGGGTGCCCGCGTGAGCCAGCTGAGGTCCTCGTTGGCCAGGGCGCGGGCGGTCTCGCGGTCGTCGGGGTCGCCCGCGACGAGGTGGACCCGGGTGAACCGGCCGCGATCGTCGGTCACCGCGACGAACCCCCAGGTCGCCAGCGCGGGCACCGCCATGTCCCCGAGCGCGTCGACGGCGTCGTCGTACTCGAGGTGCCGGGCCATCTCGTCGCTGATCCGCGCGAGCAGGTCGAGCCGCGCCGTCGACTGCTCGACCGAGTCCACCTCCAGGTTGCGGACGCGCTCGGCGTCCACCCGGTCCGTGACGTCGGCCTGGATGCCGATGTGGTGCGTGACGGTCCCGGCCTCGTCGACCACGGGACTGATGACCACCTGGTTCCAGAACGGCGAGCCGTCACGCCGGTAGTTGCGGATCACCGACGCGCTCGCGTGGCCCTTGTCCAGGGCGGTCCGGATCCGGCCCACGACCAGCGGGTCGGTGTCGGCGCCCTGCAGGAACCGGCAGTTGCGTCCCAGGACCTCGTCGGCCGGGTAGCCGGTGAGGCGGGTGAACGCGGCGTTGACCCAGACGAGGGGGGCATCGCTCTGCCGCGCGTCCGAGATGGACAGTGCCAGGTCGCTGCTGAGGACCGCGTGCAGCGGGAGGTCGTCCATCACCCCGTCGTCGCTGCTCACGAGGCCAATCGTGCCTCGGCGACGTCCGCCGCCGGTACCCCCCGGGAGGCGGACCCGTAGAGGGCCGCGAACCCGGCGTACGCGAGCGCGAGGACGAAGAACAGCCCGCGGGAGTAGCCGGTGTCCGGCAGGGTCAGGGCGCCGAGCGCGGCGGCGCCGACGAAGGCTGCGTTGTAGAGGACGTCGTAGAGCGCGAACGCCCGGCCCCGGAACGCGTCGTCGGTGTCCCGCTGCACGATCGTGTCGACCGAGATCTTCGCGCCCTGCGCGGCCAGGCCCAGCGCGCCGGCGGCGACGAGCACGGCCGTCCGGCCGGCGGAGGCGACCAGCAGCAGCTGGCTGACCGCGGCCAGCAGGAGGCAGAGCACGATCCACACGTGCGGGCCCGTGCGCCGGGAGAACACCGGCGTGAGCACGACGGCCAGCACGAACCCCGCCGCCGACGCCCCCAGGACCAGGCCGAACGTACGCAGCCCCGCGCTCGCGTCCGCGGGGTCGGACAGCAGGTTGCGGGCGATGAGGATGCTGGCGATGAACGTGACGCCGTACAGGAACCGGTGCGCGGCCATGATCCCGAGAGCCCGCGCGGGGGTCCGCCGCGCGATCAGGTGCTTGGCCCCGGCGACCAGGCCGTGGGCGAGCAGGCCGAGCTCGGCGCGCATCTGACGGGCGTCGGCGCGCTCGTCGGGACCCAGCCGGTCCTTGCCCAGCCGCGTGGCCAGGCCGGCCGCGACCGCCATGACGGCCGCCGCGACGAACAGCGCGGCCGCGTCCTTGCCCCGCCCGGCCGGCAGCACCAGGCCCAGCACGAACCCGACGAGCCCGCCGACGCCCGCGGCCACCGCCCCGAGCGTCGGGGTCAGGGAGTTGGCCGTGAGCAGCAGCGGGCCGTCGACCGTCCGCGGCAGCGAGGCGCTCAGCGCCGACAGCAGGAACCGGTTGATCGACAGGTTCACCAGCGCGAGGACGTACACGGCCGGACCGACGCCGTCGGTCACCATGATCACGGCGATGAGCAGCGTGATCGCGACGCGGACCAGGTTGCCGACGAACAGCACCTGCCGGCGGCGCCACCGGTCGAGCAGCACCCCGGCCCACGGCCCGACGATGGTGAACGGCAGCAGGAGCACCGCGAACGCCGTCGCGACCCCCACCGCCGTGCTCGCGTTCTCCGGCGAGAAGAAGAACAGCGTGGCCAGCCCGACCTGGAACATGCCGTCGGCCGTCTGGCTCGTGAGCCGGACGGCGAAGAGCTTGCGGAAGTCCCGGAGCGGCCAGAGGGCCCTGAGGTCGGCGATCACCTGCACCGGGTCATCCTCCCACCCGGTCCTCCGGGCGCTGACGACACGAGCTCACGGGACTCACTGCACCCACAACCTCCTGGCGCCCACGCTCGTTGTCTTGGTAGGACGGCGTGAGGAGGCGCGATGAGCGGGCACTGGGAGCCGATGCTCGAGCAGGTCGTCGCCGAGCGCTACGCCCGACTGGTCGCCCGCGCGATGCTGCTGGTCCGGTCGCGCGCCGATGCCGAGGACCTGGTGCAGGACGCCCTCGTGTCGACGTTCGGCGGGCGGGCGCGGTTCCGCTCCGTCGAGCAGGCCGAGCAGTACGTCCGGCGCGCGATCGTGTCCCGGTTCATCGACCGCACCCGGCACGACGCCGTGGAGCACGCCGCGATCGAGCGGGCCTCGGCGCTCGTGGACCCCGTGGCGGGGGACGCGCCGGCGCGCGGGCTGCCCGACGAGCTCCGCGCCGCCCTGGCCCGGCTCAGTCCCCGCCAGCGCGCCTGCGTCGTCCTGCGGCACGTCGACGACCTGTCCGTCCGCGAGACCGCGACCCTGCTCGGCCTGAGCGAGGGCGCCGTGAAGCGCTACGTGGCCGACGGCGTCGGCACCCTGAACGCCCTGCTCGGTACGACGAGCACGACCAGCGACGGCGAGCCCGTCCGCCTGGTCCCCACCCCGGAGGTGCGCCATGACGCGTGACCTGAGCGACCTGATGGCCGACGCCCTCGACGCGCAGGAGCGTGAGATCGCCGGGATCACCCCCGCGTCCGCGGCCCTCGCCCGGACCGTCCGCCGCGTCCGGCACCGCAGGATCGTCCGGCACTCCGCCGAGTCGTCCGTCGCCGTGGCGGCCGTCGCCGGCATCGTCACCGCAGGCTGGCTGGGCACGCGCGGCACGCAGAACCCGCCGCCGCCCGCGCAGACGCCGTCGCCCACGGTCGTGACACCGTCACCGACCCCCACGCCGACCCCTGCCCCGTCGCCGATCACCGCCCCCGGCATGCCGTCGGCGCTGCCCCTGCCGACGGGTCTGCTCGGCACGCCGACCCCGGGCTGGGTGCTCACCACCTACCGCCCGGCGTCCTCCGCCGACGGTGCGGTCGCGGGGCAGTACGTGCTGCTCGTGTCCCCGTCGGGCGAGCGCTACCTGGTGGCGGACCTGTCGACGGCCGCTGCCGTGCAGCTGGTCTCGTGGCAGTCCGGCGCGACGACCGCGCGGGTGCTGACCGACGGCGCCCCTGCCACCCTCGACCTGGCGACCGGCACGCTCACCCCGGACCCGCGCCGGCTCCCGGCCGGAGCCACCTTCGTGACGGCCGCGGCCGGCGGGGCCGAGGTCTGGATCACCCCGGTCGACGGACCCGCCGCGCCCGACACCTACGTGCTCCCCACCGAGGGGGACGTCCGGTCGATCGCTTCGCTCGGGTCGTCGGCCGCGCGCCCGAGCGTGAGCCCCGACGGCCGGCTGGTCGCCACCGACACGGCGTCGGCCGACGAGGTGGTCGTCGTCGACGTGGTCGACGGCACCCGGACCGCGATCCCGTACGGGCAGCCGAACGCGCAGTGCAGCACCGTGGCCTGGATCGACGCGACCGGCCTGCTGGCCCAGTGCTTCGACTTCACGGGCGGCGGCGGCCCGCTCGAGTGGAACCCGCGTCTGGTGCGCGCCGGGCTGGACGGCACCGTGACGACCGTGCGGCAGCAGGTCGAGGGCGACCCGTTCACGTCGGCCGGTGCCGGGACGTTCGTGAGCGACGGCGTCGTGGCGTTCGCCGGGGTCCCGCTCACGCCCGGGCTCGCGACGGCGAACGCGTGCCCCGAGGGCGTGTACCTGACGGACGGGACGCCCGTGCAGCTCGCCACGGGCACCGTCGGGCTCGCCGCAGCCGACGGGTCCGTCTACGTGGCGGAGACGCCGGGCTGCGAGGCGACGAGCCTGCCGACGGAGCTCACGCTGCACGGCGCCGCAGGCACCCCGGTGGTGCTGGGACCGGTGCCGCCCGGCGAGGGATGGGCCGTGGGCCTGTCGTCGTGGGTGGTCGCCGCGCGATGATCCACCCCAACCACCCCCGACGGCCCGGCTCGTTCACAGCGCGCACGTCGGCGAGCAGCGGGTCGCGCCTCCGGTCCAGCCGCGGGCGCGCAGGGCGGACGCCACCTGACCGGCCGTCGCGCACGGCTCCACCGCCACGTGCCGCCACCGGTAGCGGAGCGTGACCTCGGACCGCTCGATGACGACGGAGTTGTCCCGCCAGGTGTCGTCGTCCGTCCGCCCGGTCGGGTGCGCGAGCCGGCCGTCCAGCTCGACCCGGACACCGAGCCCCTCGTACACCCGGTCGGCCCGGATCCACCGCCCGCCCACCCGGTCGCGAACCTGCGCACGAGCTCGCGGCAGCCCGTGGCGCCGTTCGACGTCTCGGGCGTACCGGTGCTCGAGCGGGGACTCGATGCCCGGCTCGGCCTCGCCGAGGAGCTCGAGCAGCAGCGCCCGTCCGTGAAACGACGTCGTGCACGAACGCTGCCGACCGGTGGGACAGTGCGGAACCCTCGCCGGCGTAGAGCAGCGCACCGCGTGCCTTCTGGTGCCAGGTGATCGTCGCCGAGTGCAGCACGACCACACCTCGGAACAGGTGCTGCCACTCGCCCGTGGCGACCCGCCGGGCGATCAGGGCGCGGTGGACCCCCCACGCCTGGAGCTGCGCGGTGGTCGCGACCGCGTCCTGATGCGCGATCACCTCCCGCGCACGACTACCAAGCTGCGCCGGCAGACGGCCGCCGATCGACCCCCCGCCGCGCACGCCCGCCACCCAAGCAGCCTGCAGCACGTGTCGGGCCACCTGTGCACCCCATCCACAGCCCGCCTAGCTGAAGACTTTGTCGCACCCAGCGCGACAAAGTCTTCATCTAGTGGTGCCGGGCACGACGAAGGCGCGCACCCCCGAGGGGACGCGCGCCTTCGTCGTCAGGTCAGCGGGTGGTTCGAGCTCAGCGCTCGTTCTCCCCGCGGATGAAGGACTCCAGCTGGGCGCGGCCCAGGGTGTCCTCCATCTGGACCGGCGGGGACTTCATGAAGTACGTCGACGCCGACAGGATGGGGCCGCCGATGCCGCGGTCCTTGGCGATCTTCGCGGCGCGCAGGGCGTCGATGATGATGCCGGCCGAGTTGGGCGAGTCCCAGACCTCGAGCTTGTACTCGAGGTTCAGGGGGACCTCACCGAAGGCGCGACCCTCGAGGCGGACGTACGCCCACTTGCGGTCGTCGAGCCAGGCGACGTAGTCCGACGGGCCGATGTGGACGTTGCGGTCCTCCTTCTTGCCGCCCAGGGGGCCGGTCAGGTTGGAGGTCACGGCCTGCGTCTTGGAGAGCTTCTTGGACTCCAGGCGCTCGCGCTCGAGCATGTTCTTGAAGTCCATGTTGCCGCCGACGTTCAGCTGGTACGTGCGGTCCAGCACGACGCCGCGGTCCTCGAAGAGCTTCGCGAGAACGCGGTGCGTGATGGTGGCGCCGACCTGCGACTTGATGTCGTCGCCGACGATCGGGACACCGGCGGCCTCGAACTTCGCGGCCCACACCGGGTCGGACGCGATGAAGACGGGCAGGGCGTTGACGAACGCGACACCGGCGTCGATCGCGCACTGGGCGTAGTACTTCGCGGCGATCTCGGACCCGACGGGCAGGTAGCAGATCAGGACGTCGGCCTGGACCTCGCGCAGGGCGGCGACGATGTCGACCGGCTCCGCGTCCGACTCGGTGATCGTCTCGCGGTAGTACTTGCCGAGACCGTCGTTGGTCACGCCGCGCTGCACGGTCACGCCGAGCGGCGGGACGTCGGCGATCTTGATGGTGTTGTTCTCGGAGGCGACGATGGCCTCGGAGAGGTCGAAGCCGACCTTCTTCGCGTCCACGTCGAACGCGGCGACGAACTCGATGTCGCGCACGTGGTAGTCGCCGAACTGCACGTGCATGAGACCCGGCACGGTGCTGTTGGCGTCTGCGTCGGCGTAGTAGTGCACGCCCTGGACAAGCGACGCGGCGCAGTTGCCGACGCCGACGATGGCGACGCGGATGGAGGTCATCCTCGCTCCTTCTCGGTGGTTCGCGCGGGGGCGACGTCGTCGTCCCCAGCGGGTGTGTCAGCAACGGCCGGACGACCGGTGCCTGCAGGACGGGTGCGACGGAGGCCGCGCTCGTTGTCGATCAGCCCGTCGAGCCAGCGGACCTCACGCTCGACCTGTTCGAGGCCGTGCCGCTGGAGCTCGAGGGTGTACTCGTCCATGCGCTCGCGGGTGCGGGCGAAGGACAGGCGGACCGTCTCGAGCCGTTCGGTCAGGCGCGTGCGCCGACCCTCGAGGATCCGAAGACGGGTCTCGGCGTCGGTCTGCCCGAAGAAGGCGAACCGGACGTCGAAGTTCTCGTCCTCCCAGGTGGCCGGCCCGGACGACGCGAGCACCTCCTGGAGGTGCTCCTTGCCGTCGGCGGTCAGCTGGTAGACGATGCGGGCGCGCTTGGACGCCACGGTGTGCGGCGCGACGATCGACTCCGTGCCCTGGATCCACCCACGGTCGACCAGCGACTTCAGGCAGGGGTACAGCGAGCCGTACGACAGCGCGCGGAACGACCCCAGCACGAGGTTGAGCCGCTTGCGCAGCTCGTAGCCGTGCATCGGGGACTCGTGCAGCAGCCCGAGGATGGCCGGCTCGAGCACGTCGGAACGACCGCGCACGGGGGCACCTCCTCAGGATGTTGGTGGAGTCGATGTATCAACTCGATACATCCGGAGAGTATGTCGAGAACGACGGACCGAGCAAGTCCGACCCGCCGCCGGTGACCGCGGTCACGTTCCCGGGCCCTGTCTGAGGTGGGCGTTCGCGGGCGCCGTGCCGATCGTGTGAAGGACCGCCGAAACCGGCCGTGGGTCCCCTGACCAGCACAGAGCGGTCCCCCATACTGGCTCAGCGGCTGACGCCTGCCCGGAAACGGGCGGGCTCGCCCATCCCCAGTCGTCGGACGGAAGGCAGCGCGTTGGCAGGCACGAATCGGAGGGCTCCCGCCCGGGGCAAGCGCAGTGCGCCCCGCGGCTCGACGTCCTCGTCGCGCAGCAGCGCCCCCAAGCGTCGCCTCGTCGACTACCCGCGCACGGGCTTCCACGGCCTGCACCGCTGGTTGCCGTCGTGGCGCGTCGTCATCGGCACCTTCATCGTCATCGGGTTCCTCGGCGTCGGTGCCGTCGTCGCGGCGTACGCGTCGACGACGATCCCCGACCCCGCCGACGACACGCGCGCGCAGACCTCCACCGTCTACTACGCCAACACCGACGGCAGCCAGGGCCCCGTGATGGGCACGTTCTCCGCGCAGAAGCGTCAGATCGTCGAGTACTCCTCGCTCCCCGAGTACGTCGGCCAGTCGGTCGCCGCGGCGGAGGACAAGACGTTCTTCACCAACAACAGCGGCATCTCGGTCACGGGCATGGGCCGCGCGTTCCTCAACAACATCCGCGGCGGCAAGACGCAGGGCGGGTCCACGCTCACGCAGCAGTACGTGGAGCGGTACTACGTCGACAAGACGACGACGGACTACGTCGGCAAGTTCAAGGAGGCGCTGCTGGCGGTCAAGATCGCCAAGTCGCAGTCGAAGCCCGAGATCATGGGCGCCTACCTGAACACCATCTACTTCGGCCGTGACTCGTACGGCATCCAGGCCGCCGCGCAGGCGTACTTCGGTGTCGATGCCGCCGCGCTGACCCGCGAGCAGGCCGCGCTCCTGGCCGGCATCATCCCGTCGCCCAACAACTGGGACCCGGCGAAGAGCCCGGCCAAGGCCGAGGCCCGCTGGAACATCGTCCTCGACTCCATGGAGAGCCAGGGCTGGCTGTCGGCCACCGACCGCGCGGCCATGGTGTTCCCGGCGACGGTCGAGTACAAGCGCTCGAACACGATGAAGGGCCCGGACGGCTTCCTCCTCGAGATGGTCCGCGACGAGCTGGGCAGCGGCCCCATGGGCCTGTCCGACGACGAGATCAACCGGGGCGGCTTCGCCATCCAGACGACGATCCAGAAGCCCATCCAGGACTCGGCGGTCGCCGCGGCGAACGGCTTCCTCGACGGGACCCTGCCCGACCAGGACGGCGAGAAGCCGGCGAGCGACCGCCTGCGCGTCTCGATCTCGTCGGTCGATCCCAAGGACGGCGCGATCGTCGCGCTGTACGGCGGGCGCGACTACCTCGCCGACCAGCGCAACGCGGCCACGTACGACACCGTGCAGGCGGGCTCGACGTTCAAGCCCTTCACGCTGCTCGCGGCGCTCGGTGACGGCGTCCCGCTGACCACGCGGTTCAGCGGCCGCGACGACCAGAAGCTGGCCGGCTGGGACTCGCCGTCGAAGATGGTCGGCAACTTCGGCAACGAGTCGTTCGGCAAGATCGACCTCGTCGAGGCGACCGCGCAGTCCGTCAACACGGTCTACGCCCAGCTCAACCTCCAGATCGGTCCCGAGAAGACGGCCGCGGCGGCGAAGGCGGCCGGCGTCGTGACGCCGGTCGAGTCGAACCCCGCCAACGTGCTGGGCACCACCTCGGTCCACCCGCTCGAGATGGCCACGGCCTACGCGACGATCGCCTCCGGGGGCACCCGCCACGACGCGTTCATCGTCCGGTCCGTGAAGAACCCCGACGGCTCGGTCGCGTACCAGCACCCGGACACGTCGGCGACGGCATTCGCGCCCGACGTCGTCGCCGATGCGACGTACGCGATGACCCAGGTGGTCCAGAAGGGTTCCGGCAAGGACTGGATCCAGCCCCTCGACCGACCGATCGCGGGCAAGACCGGTACGTCGCAGGAGAACAAGTCGGCGTGGTTCGTCGGCTTCACGCCGAGCATCGTCACCGAGGTGTCGCTGAGCCAGACCGGCGAGGACGGCAAGGCGCAGGACACCATCACCGCGTGGGGCCACAAGAAGAACGGCAGGTCTGTCGACTTCGTGACCGGTGCGACCTGGCCGGCGTTCCTGTGGCAGTCGTACATGTCCGCCGTGTTCGCCCAGGCGCCGTACTCGACGGTCCAGGACTTCCCGGAGCGTGCGAACGTCGGCCCCAAGCCGACGACGTCGGCGACGCCCGCGCCCACGCAGACCGAGACGGCCGCGCCTGAGCCGACGCAGGAGGCGCCGACCCAGATCGCCGTCCCGAGCGGGCTCGAGGGCAAGCTCGAGGCCGACGCGACCGCCGCGGTCATGAACGCGGGGCTCTCGCCGTCCGTCGCGTCCGAGTCCTCGGACACCGTGACGTCCGGCCGGGTCATCCGCGTCGACCCCGGCGGCGGCACCGTCGTCGCGGCCGGCAGCGGGGTGACGCTCGTCATCTCGACCGGCCCGAAGGCACCGGCGACACCGACGCCGACGCCGACCCCCTAGCTTCCGGGCTCCCGGTCGTCCACAGCCGATTTCGGCCGTGGCCTCCGGCCGGGTAGCCTTGGAGATTGCTGTGCCCGGAGAGGCCGTCGTCATGGACGGAGCTCGCGGCTCAGCGACGCACACACCCTCCTGCCACGGATCGACCGTGGCCGCTGAGACCAGAGGAGGTGGGTATGAGCCTGCGTCAGTACGAACTCATGATCATCCTTGACCCCGAGATCGAGGAGCGCACCGTTGCTCCGTCGCTCGACAAGTACCTGACGGTCGTCAAGACCGACGGTGGCACTGTCGACAAGGTCGACATCTGGGGTCGTCGTCGGCTTGCCTACGACATCCAGAAGAAGTCCGAGGGCATCTACGCCGTCATCGACTTCCACGCGACGCCCGCGACCGCCAAGGAGCTCGACCGCCAGCTCGGCCTCAACGAGGTCGTCCTGCGGACCAAGGTCCTTCGCGCCGACGCCTGATCTCGTGTGGGTGGCTGCACGTAGCGTGCGGCTCCACATCAACCGACTGATCGAACGAACGAGGAGCTGGGCATGAGCGGTGAGACCGTCATCACGGTGATCGGGAACCTGACCGGGGATCCCGAGCTGCGCTTCACCCCCACGGGGGCTGCGGTCGCGAACTTCACCGTCGCGTCCACCCCCCGTACGTTCGACCGCCAGAGCAACGAGTGGAAGGACGGCGACACGCTGTTCCTCCGCTGCTCGATCTGGCGGGAGGCGGCCGAGTCGGTCGCCGAGTCGCTCACCAAGGGCACCCGCGTCATCGTGACCGGTCGGCTCGTGCAGCGCTCCTACGAGACCCGCGAGGGCGAGAAGCGCACCGTGTACGAGCTCCAGGTCGACGAGGTCGGCCCGTCCCTGCGCTACGCCACGGCCAAGGTCACCCGGACCCAGCGTTCGGGTGGCGGCGGCGGTGGCTTCGGCGGCGGGGGCGGCGGCGGCTTCAGCAACGGTGGCGGCGGCGGCGGATTCGGTGGCTCCGGCGGCGGCAGCAGCCAGCAGGACGACCCGTGGGCGACGCCCGCAGGTGGTTCCGGTGGCGGCTACTCCGACGAGCCCCCGTTCTGATCGGCGCCTGACACTCAGACATTCCCCATCCCTGGGCACGGCAACGCCCAGGGCTCCAGCAGACAAGGAGCACCACGATGGCCAAGGCCGTGGTCCGAAAGCCGAAGAAGAAGCAGAACCCGCTCAAGGCGGCGAAGATCGACGTCGTCGACTACAAGGACACTGCGCTGCTGCGCAAGTTCATCTCCGACCGCGGGAAGATCCGCGCTCGCCGGGTGACCGGTGTGTCCGTCCAGGAGCAGCGCGCGATCGCGCGTGCCGTCAAGAACGCCCGCGAGATGGCACTCCTGCCGTACTCGTCGTCGGCGCGCTGAGAAAGGAGACCATCATGGCGAAGATCATCCTGACCCACGAGGTCACCGGCCTCGGTGCCCCCGGCGACGTGGTCGAGGTGAAGGACGGGTACGCCCGGAACTTCCTCGTCCCGCGCAACCTTGCGACGGCCTGGACCAAGGGCGCCGAGAAGGACATCACCGCGATCCGCAAGGCCCGCAAGGCCCGCGAGATCGCGACGCTCGACGACGCCAAGGCGATCCGCGACTCGCTGCAGAGCAAGCCGGTCGTCGTGTCGGCCAAGGCCGGCGAGTCGGGCCGTCTGTTCGGTGCCGTCACGACTGCCGAGATCGCTGACGCGGTCAAGAAGTCGGGCGCGCCGCAGATCGACAAGCGGAAGGTCGAGATCGGTCAGCCGATCAAGGCCCTCGGCGAGTACCAGGTGTCGGTCCGTCTGCACGCAGACGTGTCCGCGACGGTGACCGTCAAGGTCGTCGCAGCCTGAGCTGAGCTGCACGGAAGCGCCCCGTTCCCCTCGTGGGAGCGGGGCGCTTCTATGCCCCCGTGACCATCCAGGCGGTGCCGCGGGCGCGCCAGCCCGTGGTCGCCGCGCGGGCCAGCATGAAGACGCCGGCGAACGCCGCCCACAGCCACGCCAGCCCCGCCGCGCCCGGCGGGGCCGCGGCGCGGACGGCCAGTGCGAACGGCACGTAGACCACCAGCGTGGCCATGCCGGCCCAGGCGAGGAACCGGCCGTCGCTGGCGCCGATGAGGACGCCGTCGAGCACGAACACCCACCCGGCCATCGGCATGGTCACCGCGGCGACGACGAGCGCGGCGACGGCGGCCCGGCGCACGTCGTCGTCGGCGGTGAAGAGCGGCACGTAGGCCCACGAGAGCCCGCCGATGACGAGCCCGAGCGCGGCGCCGGCCCCGACGCCCCACTGCAGGGTCCGGCGCAGGACCGCACGGACGCGCGGCACGTCGGCGGAGCCGAGGCCGTGCCCGACCAGGGCCTGCGCGGCGATGGCCAGGGCGTCGAGCGCGAACGCGGCGAGCCCCCAGACGGCGGCGACCACCTGGTGCCCCGCCAGCTCGACGGCGCCGAGGCCGGTGGCCACCCAGACCGTGAGCAGGATCGCGAGGCGCAGGGACAGGGTGCGCACGAACAGCGGGGTGCCCGCACGCGCGTTGGCCCAGATGCCCCCGGCCGCCGGTCGCAGGTGCGCGCCCACGCCACGGGCGCCGCGGACCACGACGAGGGTGAGCGCGACGGCCATGGCGATCTGGGTCAGCGCGGTGCCCAGCCCGGAGCCGGCGATGCCCATGCCCGCGCCGTAGACGAGCACGATGTTGAGCACCGCGTTGACGACGGCGCCGACCGACGCGACGACCAGCGGTGTGCGGGTGTCGAGCATCCCGCGCAGCGCGCCCGTCGACGCGAGGACCAGCAGCATCCCGGGCAGGCCCGGCGACGACCAGCGCAGGTAGATGACGGCCTGCTCGGCCACCTCGCCGGTTGCACCGAGGGCTCCCACCAGCCACGGCGCGCTGAGCCACGTCGCGGCGGCGAGGACGACTCCGAGGCCGAGCGCGAGCCACATGCCGTCGACGCCGACCTGCAGCGCACCGGTCCGGTCGCCGGCGCCGAGGCGTCGCGCGACGGCCGCGGTGGTGGCGTAGGCGAGGAAGACGCAGAGGCCGACGACCGTCACCAGGACCGTCGAGGCGAGCGCCAGACCGGCCAGCGGGGCGGTGCCCAGGTGGCCGACGACGGCGGAGTCGACCAGGACGAAGAGGGGCTCGGCGACCAGGGCGCCGAGCGCCGGGAGGGCGAGCGCGAGTATCTGCCGGTCCAAGCCCGGGGATCGGTGTCCGACAGATGAAATCTCGGCCAACCCTTCTCGCGTCCACAGCACGTGCACAGCGTTTGCGCGGGTGAGGCGCAGATCCGTGCCCAGATTCGTCTGGTCGTCCACACCACTGTCCACGGCCTGTGGATAAATTCGGTCCCGATCCACAGGCTCCCTCACAGTAGGCGAGCGGTCCTCCACAGTTCTCGGCAGGTGTCCTCACAGATGTGCCGGGGGTTCCCCACAGGCGGATTCCTGCGTTTGGAGGAGTGGCGCAGGACCCCTAACGTCGCGTGTGCGAGCTCCCGATCTGTGCTCGGGGACCTGCGTGGGCGTGGATGTCAGACCCCCCATGGAACATGTGTACGACGACGACGATGGGGATCAGGTGACGATCGAGGAGCTCGAGTACGGCATGCCGTCCGGCGGCAGCCGTGGGGGCAACGCCGGCTACGACCGCACCCCGCCGCAGGACCTCGACGCCGAGCGCAGCGTCCTCGGCGGCATGATGATCTCGAAGGACGCGATCGCCGACGTCGTCGAGCAGATCCGCGGCACCGACTTCTACCGCCCGGCGCACGAGGTCGTGTACGACGCGATCATCGACCTGTACGGCCGCGGCGAACCCGCCGACGCCATCACGGTCGCGGACGAGCTGACCAAGCGCGGCGAGATCCAGCGCATCGGCGGCGCCCCGTACCTGCACACCCTCATCTCCTCGGTCCCCACCGCCGCCAACGCCGGCTACTACGCGCGGATCGTGCGGGAGCGCTCGGTGCTCCGCAAGCTGGTCGAGGCCGGCACACGCATCGTCCAGCTGGGCTACGGCACCGACGGCGGCGACGTCGACGAGATCGTCAACAACGCCCAGGCCGAGGTCTACGCGGTCACCGAGCGGCGCTCGTCGGAGGACTACCTGATCCTCGGCGACATCATCGGCGGCGCCGTCGACGAGATCGAGGCGGCCGGCCACCGCGGCGAGGGCATGATCGGCGTCCCCACGGGGTTCTCGGACCTCGACCGGCTCACCAACGGCCTGCACCCGGGCCAGATGATCGTGCTCGCCGCGCGCCCCGCCATCGGCAAGTCGACCATGGGCATCGACATCGTCCGGTCGGCGTCGATCAAGCACGGGCTCACGTCCGTCGTGTTCTCGCTCGAGATGAGCCGCAACGAGATCACCATGCGTCTGCTGTCGGCCGAGGCGCGCGTGCACCTGCAGAAGCTGCGCAACGGCCAGATGGGCGAGGACGACTGGGCCAAGATCGCCGCGACCATGGGCAAGATCTCCGAGGCGCCGCTGTTCATCGACGACTCGCCCAACATGTCGCTCATGGAGATCCGGGCCAAGTGCCGGCGGCTCAAGCAGAAGCACGACCTCAAGCTCGTGGTCATCGACTACCTGCAGCTGATGTCGTCCGGCAAGCGCGTCGAGTCCCGCCAGCAGGAGGTCTCGGAGTTCTCCCGGGCCCTGAAGCTGCTGGCCAAGGAGCTCGAGGTCCCGGTTATCGCCATCTCCCAGCTGAACCGTGGCGCCGAGCAGCGCACCGACAAGCGGCCGCAGATGAGCGACCTGCGTGAGTCGGGCTCGATCGAGCAGGACGCCGACATCGTGATCCTGCTGCACCGCGAGGACGCCTACGAGAAGGAGTCCCCCCGCGCGGGCGAGGCCGACGTCATCGTCGCCAAGCACCGAAACGGGCCGACCGACACGCTGGTCGTGGCATTCCAGGGGCACTACTCGCGCTTCGTGGACATGCAGGCCTGACGAGTTCCCAGGAGCGCGCCGTGAAGTTTCGCACCGTCGTCGAGCCACCCGAGCCCATGCGGGGGCTGGAAGTTCCGCCCGAGGTGGCAGCGGCGCTCGGCGGGGGCGCGCGGCCGCCTGTGACGATCACGGTCAACGGGCATTCCTGGAAGAGCCGCGTCGCCATCATGCGGGGCCGCCACCTGCTCGGCCTCAGCAACGCCAACCGACGGGCCGCGGGTGTCACGATCGGCGAGGAGGTCGAGGTCGAGCTGGAGCTGGACACCGAGCCCCGCGTCGTCGTCGAGCCGGAGGACTTCGCGCGAGCCCTGGACGACGACCCCGTCGCCCGTGCCGCGTACGACTCCCTGACCGACAGCCGCAAGCGCGAGCATGTGCGCGCCATCGAGAGCGCCAAGAAGCCTGAGACGCGCCGACGGCGTATCGACACAGCCATCGCCACCCTGCGGGGCTGACCCCGAGAGCAAAGCCTCCGGCGGCGATGTCATCGCCGCCGGACGCATCACGCTGCCCGACTCCTCGGCCCCACGTGGTGACCTGCATCGGTTGCTGAGCCCGTCTCTGTCACACCGTGCCGACGGCGAACGTCAGGGTGATGACAGCTCCCCAGGGAAGGAACCACCATGACCACCACGACCGAGACCACCGAAGGCTTCTCCGCCGCCGAGCGCGCCGCCATCAAGGACCGCGCCAAGGAAGTGCGCGCGACGGGCAAGAAGGCCGACGGGCTGAACGACCTGCTCGCGAAGGTCGCCGAGATGGAGGACGCGGACCGGGCCATGGCGGAGCGGCTGCACGTCCTCGTCACGGACGTCGCGCCGGACCTCGAGCCGAGGACCTGGTACGGCATGCCGGCCTACGCCAAGGACGGCAAGGTCCTGCTGTTCTTCAAGCCGGCGGCAAAGTTCAAGAACCGGTACTCGACGCTCGGCTTCAGCGACGTGGCGGCCCTCGACGACGGCCCGATGTGGCCTGCGGAGTTCGCCCTGGCCCGGCTGACCCCCGCCGCGGAGAAGCAGATCACGGCGCTCGTGACCCGCGCGATCGGATGAGCTCCGGACGCCGGGCGCCCGACGCTTCGCGGGCGCTCCGGGGGTGCGGTGAGTCAGCGGTGGCCGCCGCCGCACCACCGACCATCTGGATCGTGCGGTCGGCGGACGCGGTCGATGCCGTCCGCGGTTCGAGATCCGGGGCCGCATGCCGAACGGCGGGAGTCTTCCTGCTGCACCGCGAGGACGCCGACGAGATGGAGTGCTGCGTCATCTCCTTCGGATGATGACCTGCGCGCCCTGCGCCAGGCAGTCTGTCGGGCATGAGCCGTCGATCCCGAGTTCCGCGGACGCGTCCGGTCGACGGGAGGGCGTGAGATGGGTGCCGAGCGCGAGCGGGTGATGGCCTTCGGTCGGCTGGAGGACGGCTTGCTGCAGGCCAGCGACTGGTACCTGTGGGGGCCCTACCTGAGCGAGCGGCAGTGGGGCACTGTCCGTGAGGACTACAGCGCGGACGGCGAGGCCTGGGACCACTTCCCGCACGACCACGCGCGCTCGCGGGCGTACCGGTGGGGCGAGGACGGCATGGCCGGCTTCTGCGACGTCCAGCAGAGGCTCTGCCTGTCGCTGGCGCTCTGGAACGGTCGCGACCCGATCCTCAAGGAGCGGATGTTCGGCCTGACGGGGAACGAGGGCAACCACGGCGAGGACGTCAAGGAGTATTGGTGGTTCACCGACGCGCTGCCGAGCCACGCGCTCAATCGGTGGCGGTACCACTATCCGCAGCGGGGGTTCCCGTACGCCGACCTGGTGACGGAGAACGGCCGCCGGGGCAAGCACGAGCCCGAGTACGAGCTGCTGGACACCGGCGCGTTCGACGAGGACCGGTTCTGGGTGGTCGAGGTGGAGTACACCAAGGACGGCCCGCACGACGTTCTCATGACGGTCCAGGTCACCAATGCCGGTCCGGACACCGAGGTGCTGCACGTGCTGCCGACTGTCTGGTTCCGCAACACCTGGTCGTGGGAGCTGGACCAGCCTCGTCCTGGGCTGCGCGCCGGCGCCGGCGCGACGATCGAGATCGACCACCCCGAGTTCGGGGACCTGGAGCTCGTCGTCGGGCCGGGTCCCGACGGCTCCGCCCCGCCGCTGCTCTTCTGCGACAACGACACGAACGCGGCCATGCTCTTCGGTGCCGACGAGTCCCCGGCGTACCCGAAGGACGGCATCAACGACCACGTGCTGCACGGCGCGTCGACGGTCAACCCGGACGGAGCGGGGACCAAGGCGTCCGCGTGGTACCAGGTGGAGGTCCGGTCCCAGGACACCGTGGAGCTGCGTCTGCGCCTGCGCCCGCGTGGCGGTCCTGCCGGGGCCTTGGGCGCGTCGTTCGACCGGGTCACCGCGCTCCGCCGTGCGGAGGCCGACGAGTTCTACGCCGAGCTGACGCCCGCGGGAACCACCGCCGACGAGGCCCTCGTGATGCGCCAGGCATTCGCGGGCATGCTCTGGTCCAAGCAGCTGTACAACTACGACGTCGCGCGCTGGCTCGACGGGGACCCCGGGCAGCCACCGCCGCCGGAGTCGCGCAAGACCGGCCGCAACAGCCGGTGGCGCAACTTCGATGCTTTCGACATCTTGTCGATGCCCGACACGTGGGAGTACCCGTGGTTCGCGGCCTGGGACCTCGCGTTCCACTGCGTCGCGCTCGCGCACGTCGATCCGGCCTTCGCCAAGTACCAGCTGATCCTCATCTGCCGTGAGTGGTTCCAGCACCCCAGCGGCGCGCTGCCCGCGTACGAGTGGTCGTTCGACGACCTCAACCCGCCCGTCCAGGCGTGGGCAGCGCTCGAGGTGTTCTCCGTCGACGGCGGGACGGACCTCGACTTCCTCCGCCGCGTGTTCGACAAGCTGCTGGTCAACTTCACGTGGTGGATCAATCGTGAGGACTCCGACGGCTCCAACCTGTTCGAGGGAGGCTTCCTCGGTCTGGACAACATCGGTCCCATCGACCGCGACAAGCTGCCGGTGGCGGGCACGCTCGAGCAGTCCGACGCGACGGCCTGGATGGCCCTCTACTCGCTGCACATGGCCACGATGGCGCTGGTCCTGCACCGGCAGGGTGGCCAGCCGACGCAGGACCTCACCATCAAGTTCCTCGAGCACTACGCACTGATCAAGAACGCGCTCGACGACCAAGGGCTGTGGGACGAGACCGACGGGTTCTTCTACGACCGCATCGAGCTCGACGACGGCGAGCGCATCCCTGTGAAGGTGCGCTCGATGGTCGGTGTGCTGCCGGTGCTCGCGGGGGTCGTGATCGACGAGCCGCTGATCCGCCGCCTCGAGCTCCTCGGCAAGAGCTTCGCCGACCTGCTGGGCTCCGAGCCTCATCTCGCACCCGACGCCGGCATGATCCGCGGCACCCCGGGCGATCGTCGGATGCTGATCGGCGTGGTCGGCGTCGAGCGGATCGAGCGCCTGTTCCGGCGACTTTTCGACGAGGCGGAGTTCCTGTCGCCGTACGGCCTGCGTGCGGTCTCAGCCGCCCACCGGGAGCATCCGTACGTCCTCGACATCGGCGAGCTCAGGGCGAGCATCGACTACGAGCCCGCGGAGTCGACGACGGCGATGTTCGGCGGCAACTCGAACTGGCGAGGCCCGATCTGGTTCCCCCTGAACTACCTGCTGGTCAGCTCGATCGGCGTCTACGGCACGTTCTTCGGCGACGAGGTCCAGATCGAGTACCCGACCGGGTCCGGAGATCGCACGGGCCTCACGGAGATCGCCGACGACCTGCGGAGGCGGCTGATCTCGCTCTTCACCCTCGACGGCGACGGCCGACGACCCTGCTACGGGTACGTGAGCCAGTTCCGCGACAACCCCCGCTGGCAAGGGCTCGTGCAGTTCAACGAGTACTTCCACGGGGACGACGGCGCGGGCCTCGGAGCCACGCACCAGACCGGGTGGACGGGGGTCGTCGCGGACCTGATCCGCCGCCGGCCGGGCTCGGGCGTCGCCTCGCTGAGCGACCTCCTGCACAACATCGGGCTGGTGCCCGTCGACGACCGGCCCACGGGCGGCCTCCCGCCGGCCTGAGACCTCGAGAGCTCAGGCCCGACCCGACCGCTCGGCCAAGACCGTCGCGCGCGACTCCGGAACCCCCAGCATCAGCAGGCTCGTCAGGATCACCGCGGAGACGTCGAGCTCCGCCCCGGACAGGTCGTCGTCGTCGGCGATGGTGAACACCGCCGACCAGGCCGCCTGGCTGAGGACGCCCGCGGGGAGGTGTCGCCCGAACACCCCACTGTCCTGACCCCGTTCGACCAGGTCGGCAAGTGACTGCTCGACCTCTCCGAGAAGGGCGTGGATGCCCTCCCCGAACTCGCCGCGCCGGAGGACCACGAGCACCCGGTAGCGGTGGGTCAGCGGCCAGAGGCGGGCGATGAAGTCGGCCCACGCCACGTCGGCCGCCTTGCCGACCGGGGCATCATCGGCGAGGACCGCCGCGATCTCGCTCGCGGCGCGTCGCGCGAGTGCCACCAGGAGGTCGGACCGGGACGGGAAGTAGCCGTAGACGGTCCGTCGGACCACCCCGGCTGCCGAGGCCACGTCGCCCATGCTCGCGTCCGGGGTCGTCCCGAGGACCTCGATTGCCACGTCGAGGAGTCGCTCCCGGGTGTCGCCGCCGCGAGGCCCTGCGGTCTCGTTCTGCACAGTCCTGATGATTGCACACTGGTGTGCAATCGCCTATGTTGCACACCAGTGTGCAATTCGTGCACCGGAGCCGAAGGGGAGCGCACCATGACCGCATCCAGTCCTGCATCCGCCGACATCCGACCGTTCCGCGTCACGATCCCGGACGCGGAGGTCGACGACCTCAAGGAACGGCTTGCCAGGACCCGCTGGCCCGACCGGGAGACCGTCCGCGACTGGTCGCAGGGCGTCCCCGTGGAGAACGCCAGGTCCCTCGTCTCGTACTGGGAGCACGAGTACGACTGGCGTCGCTTCGAGTCCGGGCTCAACTCCTTCCCGCAGTTCCTGACCACGATCGACGGGCTCGACATCCACTTCCTCCACGTCAGGTCCCCGAACCCTGACGCTCTGCCCCTGGTCCTGACGCACGGATGGCCGACATCGATCGCCGACTTCCTGAGGTTGATCGGGCCGCTCACGGATCCGGTGGCGTTCGGAGGGGATGCCGCCGACTCCTTCGACGTCGTCATCCCGTCCCTCCCGGGATTCGGGTTCTCCGGCAAGCCGACCGACGCGGGATGGGACGTCACCCGCATCGCCCTGGCGTGGACGGAGCTCGTGCGCCGACTCGGCTACCGGTCCTGGTCGGCCCACGGCGGCGACTGGGGGGCGGCCGTCACCACGGCTCTCGGCGCGATGCAGCCCCAGGGTCTCCTCGGGATTCACCTGAGCACGCCGTACGCGTTCCCGGAGCACATCCCCGACACGCTGACTCCCGACGAGCGCGGCGCGGTGGACGGTCTCGCCCTCTACTCCGGCCCGCTCGGCGGGTCCAACCACCTGCAGGGCACGAAGCCGGAGACCGTCGGGTTCGCCCTGGCCGACTCGCCGGCCGGCCAGGCGGCCTGGATCTACGAGAAGTTCCAGTCCAAGACGGACAACCGCGGCCTCGCCGAGGACGCCCTCAGCACCGACACCATGCTGGACGCGATCTCGCTCGCCTGGTTCACCAACAGTGCTGCCTCGTCCGCCCGGATCTACTGGGAGAACCGCTCGGCGACCATGGCCGGTCCGACGCTCACGCTGCCGGTCGCCGTGACCGTCTTCCCGCGAGACATCCCCCGGTTGCCGAGAAGCTGGATCGAGGCCGCCTACAGCAACCTGATGCACGTCGGCGTCGCCGACAGGGGCGGACACTTCGCCGCTCTCGAGCAACCCGAGATCCTCGTCGACGAGCTCCGCACCGGCCTGCGGGGCCTCCGCGCGTGACGACACGGTTGGCTCCGGATGCAGGATTCTGCGTGGACTGCCGCAGCGGGGTCACCTCAGCAGAGAGGCGGTCAATCCGTCGACGAGGAACGCGCCGTAGTGCCGGACCGTCCACCCGCGCCGCAGAACGAGCAGCTCGTAGAGCTCGGGTGAGCTGTACGTCCACAGGACGTCGGCGGCAGTCTCCTGGTCGAGGCCCAGGCGCAGGTGCCCTGTCAGGCTCGCTGCGTTGTGGGTCATCCGTGCGAGGCGGGATCGATCCAGCTCCGCGCGGAGCTCGGCCATCGCCGGGTCGCCCGTCGACGCGTCCCGGACCAGCAGCAGGACGGGCGCGATTCGCGGTGCGACCTCGACCGTCAGCTCGCCCCAGCCCTGGATGATCGCGCGCGGGTCCTGCTCGGTCCTCTGCAGCTCGTCGGAGCGTTGCTCGGCGGGGACGGGTCCCGCGCCGGCGAGCGCCTGGTCGCACACGGCCCGCACGAGACCAGGCTTGCCGCCGAAGGCCTTGTAGATCGTCTCGGCCGACACGCCGGCCCGCGCCGCGATCGACGCGATGGTGGATCCCGCGTAGCCCGTCGACAGGAAGAGGTCGCGTGCGGCATCGACGATGGCCGACCGTGACCGGGCGGCCTGCGCCCGACGGCCGCTGGCGTCGTACCGGCGGGAGGTGGTGTTGACGGCTCAGTCCTTTCGTTCCATAGTGGTGTATCGAATATTCCGCACTGTAGTGGAACGCGGGCCCCAGCGCGCAGGACTGACCGTCACCCGCCAGACGCCCCTGAAAGCCGGACACGATGGAGTCTCAGACCCAGGTCCACGACGGAGCTGTCGAGTTCGTCCGTCGACTCTGTGCGGCCACCAACGCGCACGACGTCGAGGCGGTGGTCGACTGTTTCGCCGCCGACTATCGCAACGAGACACCGGCGCATCCCGAGCGCGGGTTCGTCGGTAGGGAGCAGGTCAGCAGGAACTGGTCACAGATCTTCGCCGCCGTCCCCGATGTCCACGCCCAGGTCCTGCGGCTCTCCGTCAGCGGCGACGTCATATGGACCGAGTGGGAGCACACCGGGACGCGGGTGGACGGCTCGCCTCATCTGATGCGCGGCGTGATCATCTTCGGAGTAACGGACGGGTGCGCGGGCTGGGCGCGGTTCTACCTCGAGCCGGTCCACGAGGGTCCGGGCGATGCCGACGAGGCCGTACGGCGACAGGTCCTCCCCGGAGTGTCGCGGTGATCCTGGTCGTCGGCGGCACAGGGAGGCTCGGCCGGCTCGTCGTGGATCGCCTGGTCGCGCGCGGTCTGCCCGTACGTGTCATGACCCGTGATCTTGCCCGGGCCCCGAAGACCACGGGCCGACCGGTCGAGCTCGTGCGTGGCGACGTCCGGGACCGGTCCTCACTGCATCGGGCCGTCGACGGCGCGAGCGTCGTGGTCTCGGCGATGCACGGCTTCCCCGGGACGCGTGATGCCGACCCGACCGCGATCGACCGCGACGGCAACATCGCCCTCGCCGACGTCGCACGGTCCGCCGACGCCGACCTCGTCCTGATGTCGGTGGTGGGCGCCTCGGCCGACCACCCGATGGAGCTGTTCCGCATGAAGCACGCTGCAGAGGCACATGCATCCTCCCTGGGAGCACCCGTGACGATCCTGCGGTCCACCGCCTTCCTCGAGCTGTGGATCGACATCCTGCGGCGGACGGCGAGCCGGTCCGGTCGACCGGTCGTCTTCGGCCGCGGAGCCAACCCGATCGGCTTCGTCTCCGTCGTCGATGTCGCGTCGATCGTGGACCGTGCGGTGACTGACGCCTCCGTCCGCGGCCGCACGCTGGAGATCGTCGGCCCGGAGTGCTTGACCATGAACGAGCTCGCCGCCCTCATCCAGTCCGCGGACGGACGTGCACGCCCACCGCGGCACGCTCCCCGGGCGACGCTCGCCTTCGCCGCGGGAACGTTGGGCAGGGTCCGACCGTCCATCGGGCGGCAGCTGCGAGCGGCCCTGGCCATGGACGAGCTCGATCTGGGCACCGCGCCCAGCGCCCTTCCCCCTGGGTACCCCTCGCCTGCCACGACGGCAGCCATCTGCCTGACCGGACCGTCCGTAGCCGGGCGCGACCGCCCGAGCCCGGTGGGCGGCGACGCCCGACCGCAGGTGTAGCCGGCGGGTGCGGCCGAGCTCACGCGCGGTGCGTGGCCAGACCGACGACGGAGGTGGCGGCGGGCGTCGGACGCCCCGTGTGGACGCCTCGCGGAGCGCGTGCAAGCGTCGGAGCCATGAATGACCAGCCGGTCGCTGCGGCCCTGTACGGCTACCTCAGCTATCAGGACGCTCCCGGAGCCATCACGTGGCTCGAGGCACTCGGCTTCCGGGTCGTCAGTCGCCAGGACGGGAGTGACGGCACGGTGCAGCACGCCGAGCTGCGGCTCGATCGTGCGATCGTGATGGTGGCGAGCTTCGACCAGAGCTACGAGACACCAGGGCTGCACGACAGATCGGTGGGGCGCGGCTTCTACCTGCACACCGATCGAGTGGACGACCTGTACGACAGGGCGCTCGCGGCGGGCGGCCGGCCGGTGTTCCCCCCCGAGGACACCGAGTGGGGTTCGCGCCGCGCGCGGGTGCTCGACCCCGGCGGACACGAGTGGTCGTTCGGCACCTACGAGCCCGGACTCGCCTGGTAGCGGAGCGCGGCGAGGGGCACTGGCTCGAGCACGTCGCCCACCGTGGCCCGGTAGGCCCGGGCCGGGCCCGGGTCCTGCTGCAGTCCGGTCCGGACCGTCCTCAGCACCTCGCGTCCGGGGCCGGTCAGCCCGAGCAGCCGCTCGACGGCCGCCCCGATCTGCGCGACGGACGCGTCGTTCGGGTCGAGCGCCTCGCCGACGCCGGCGCGCTCGATCGCCGCAGCGCCGGCGAACTGGTCGGTGGAGAAGGGCAGGACCAGCATCGGGGTGGCGGTGGCCGCGGCCTCGGTGACGGAGTTGTTGCCGCCGTGGGTCACGGCGAGGACGGCGTCGTGCAGCAGGCGCACCTGAGGGAGGTACTCCCGGACCAGCCAGCTCGCCGGCACGTCGCCCAGGTCCGCGACCGGAGTCACGCCGGTGGCGACGGCCGCCCGCAGGCCCGCGCCACGCAGGGCGGCGGTCACCCGGGCCAGGACGTCCCCGCGGACCGACAGGAAGCTGCCGAAGCTCACGTAGACGAAGGGCTCGGGGTCGCGGAGCCAGGCCTCGACCTGGGGGTCGACCGGTTCCCGGCGCAGTGCGGCACCCAGGTACCGGTGCGGCGGCAGCGACCGGCCCGGCGTGGCGAGCTCGGCGGGGTAGTTGTAGAGCACGAGCGGCCCGTGCAGCGCGAAGGCGTCGGCGACGGCGGGCGCACCCCGGTCGAGCACCTCGGCGGCCTCGTTCCACTGGGCCGTGAAGCGGTCGGCGACCTGCCTGCACAGCAGCTCGAGACGGTCGAGCTCGGCCGGGTCGGGACGGAACGCGGCGGGCCACAGCGGCGGGCGGCCGTACACCTCGTCGCCGACCGGCAGCGCCGTCGGGTGCCCGAGCACCACGTCCGCGTGGGCGACCCCGCCGGTCGTCAGCGCCAGCCGTGCGCTGTAGGCCAGGTGGTCGACGACGACGTGGTCCGGACGGACGCTGTCGATCACCGCGAGCGTGGCGCGTGCCTTCTCGACGGGCTGCCACATCAGGTCGACCAGGCGTTCGCTCGCCTGGTAGGTCAGGGTCGGGATCATCCCCCGGCGTGTGGCGTCGAAGAAGCCCTGGAGAGAGGCGCCCTCGTCCGGGGGCTGCTCGCCGGCCCGGATCACGCCGGGGTTCGACCCGCGGCCGAGCGGGAGCTCGACCCGCTCGAAGCCGAACGAGTCCACCAGCCCGGCGGTGGCGCGTCCGGAGGCCACGACCACCCGCTCGCCCGCCTCCCGCCACGCGGTGGCGAGGGTGGCGAGCGGGAGCAGGTGCGACGCGTAGTCCGGCGCGATGACGAGCAGGGTCATCCGGCGGCGGCCAGGTCCGAGCGTGCCGCGCGCTCGTCGTCGGCGACCGTCGTGTAGATCTCCGCCAGCGTCGTCGCCATGCGGCCGATCGTGAATCGCGTCTCGACCGTGCGCCGGGAGCGCTCTGCCCGGCGGTCGTCCGTCTCGGCGAGCGACGAGTCCAACGCGGCCGACGCCGCCGACGCCAGGCGGTCGGCGTCGACGGTGCGCGTGAGGTACCCGGTCACGCCGTCCTCGACGTAGGTCGCCGGGCCGCCCGTGTCGGGTGCGACGACGAGCAGACCTGCGCCCATCGCCTCGAGGAGCGCGATCCCGAACTCCTCCTTGAGGCTCGCACACACGTAGATCCCGCCCGGCGCGCTCAACCCGGGCAGTCCGGCCCGGGTCGATGCCAGCCAACGGGCGACCACGTCGTTGGGGCGGTGGCCGGTAAGGAGAAGCCCGGCTGCGGGCCGTCGGTCGGCGGGGACCTGGGCGTCGATCCGGTCCAGCTGGTCGCGTTCGTCGGCGGACGGGTGGTCGAGCGCGCCGCCCACGATCACCAGGTTCGCGCGTTCGCGGAGCCCGTCCGTCGCCCACGCCTCGACGAGGGTTGCCATGCCCTTGACGCGGTGGAGGCGGCCGACGCTGACGATCAGCGGCAGCTCGCGACGCTCGACCGGCAGCGTCCCGACCAGCCTGCGCAGCTCGGCGACGGCCTCCGACGGCGCCGCGCCTCCGGCGTGCGCCACCGCGTCGGCCGTCGCGGCGTCGATGACCGTGAGGTCGACGCCCTCGGGGACGATCGTGTGCCGTTCGGGATGGGCCGTGATGTCGATGCCGACGAGCGTGCGCAGGTCACGCCCGAGGTCGGGCCGGGGGAAGAGGACGGTGTGCGACGCGTTGGCGGCGAGCCGCTGCACGAGCCGGGACCGGAACCAGTAGTGCTCGCGCTCGTCGGCCTCGCCGAAGTTCTCCCGGGTCAGCTGCCCCGCCAGGTCGAGGGACTGGATCCCCGCCTGCGGGTCGGGTGCCACGCTGAAGACGACCGGGATGTCGAGCTCGCGGGCGATGTCGGCGGCGGCCAGGCTGCCCACGTCCGCCATGCGCAGGTGCAGGGCGTCCACGCCGCCCGCGGCCCGCAGGAGCCGCCGGATGCCGCGACGGGCCGCGACCCGCGCGGGCCATGCCGACGCCGCGGGGACCGGCTCCGGGAGCAGGGGGACACGGCCGTAGCGGTGGCCGTCGCGGTCCAGGCCGTCGAGGTCGGCGAGCGCCTCCGCCTCCGAGCCGCGGGACATCGTCAGGACGCGGTCCACGCGGGTGCCACCGGGTGCGACGAGCGCGTCACCCAGCCGGACCAGCAGCGTGGCGATCCCGCCGTTGTCCCCGGCGCCCGCCGCCGTGAGCCGTGCGTCGATGTCGGCGTGGAGGAACAGCTGACCGATCGTCAGCCCGGACCTCGAGCGGCGTCGCCGACCGGAGGCCGCCAGGTCGAGGTCGGCGATGGCGAGCCGGGCGACCTGGGCGAGGTGACCGTCGCCCCAGGACAGGCGGCCGAGGAGGTCCAGCGCCGCGCCGGTCGCCGGTCGCTCGCCCAGGGCGGCCACTGCCGCGGCGCGCACCCCGAGGTCCTCGCCGTCGTCGGCCGCGACGGCGAGCAGGGGTCGGCCGGCGATCGGGTGCTGGACCAGCCCGAGGGTCTCGACGAGCCGGGTGCGCGCACCTCGGTCGGAGGCGCCGACCAGGGCGCCCTCGACCCCGACGGCGAGGAGCTCCGGGCTGCGGGAACCCCACTGCTCGAGCGTGCGCTGCGCCAGCATCCCGCCGAACCCTCCGTCGGCGACCATCGTGACGAGCCTGCCGACGGCGCCCGCCCGCGGCAGCCCCGCTCCGAGCACCCACGCGGCGTGCTCACGCACGAACCGCCGGTCGTCGGAGAGGCTGCCCTCGAGGGCCCGCGCCGCCTCGTCGTCGACGACCGTGCCGAGCGCGTGCAGCGCCGCGACGACCACCAGCTGATCGGCGTCCTCGACGGCGCCTCGCAGCACCCGGACGGTGCGGATACCGGGGTCGCGGCTGCTCTCGAAGGTCAGGGCGTCGGCGCGCTGCAGGGCGTCGACGATCCGTTCGGCCGAACGCACGGCGTCCAGCGAGGTCTGGATTCCCACGCAGGTCTCCCTCGATCCCTCGGGTGCGGCGGTAGCGACGCCGTCGCCCCTCCTTCGGGGTGAGTGGCGTCCGTGGATGCACCTGGTCCGACCGCGTCGTCGACTGGTGGTGCCCGGGCTGCCGCCAAGATGCTCAGCATGCTGAGGGTAGGCATGCTGGAGCCATGTCAGCGACCGGAGCGATCCTTTCCGACCGACCCAGGACGGCCGACCGCACCCGGCAGGTCTGCGTGCTGGTCGGCGCGGTGGTGGCCGTCGTGGGTGCCGCGGCGGGCTCCGGGGCCTTCGGGGGCCAGGCCGTCGCGGACGCGGCCGGCGGAGCCCTGTCGGCGACCGCGACACCCGTGGCGCCGGCCACGCCGGCCTTCTCCATCTGGTCGGTGATCTATCTGGGCCTGGCCGTCGTCGCGGTCGCCCAGGCCGTGCCCCGGCAGGCGACCAACCCTCGTCTGCGAGCCACCGCATGGTGGGTGCTCGCCTCGATGCTCCTCAACGCGCTCTGGATCGGTGTGGTGCAGCGCGGATCGCTCGTCGGCTCGGTCCTGGTCATCGTCGGCCTGCTCGCGGTCCTCTGCGTCCTGTTCGTCGCGCTGGTCGCCGCCCCTCCGCGCGGGGTCGTCGACGTGACGACCGACGTGACGGTCGGCCTGTACCTGGGGTGGGTGAGCGTCGCCGCGCTGGCCAACGTCGCGGCGTTCCTGGCGCACGCCGGCGTCGGTGACCTGGTGCTGGGTGCCACGGCGTGGTCGGTGGTCCTGCTCGCCGGCGCGGCGGCCCTCTCCCTCGCGTACGCCACGTACGGCCGTGGCCGCCCGACGGTGATCGTGCCGGTGGGGTTGGCGATGGCGTGGGGCCTGGCCTGGATCAGCATCGGGCGTTCTCAGGGACCGTTGGAGAACGGTACGGTCGCGCTCGCGGCCGGCGTCGCGAGCGGCGTGGCGCTCATCGGCTGCGTCGTGGCCGCGGCCCTCGGTCGGCGCTCCCGCGGCTGACGCGGCCGAGGCTCGTGCTCGGACCTTCGTCGAGAGCGCGCGCCGCGGGACGTTTGCCCACCGGGCGGCGCCGATCGGCCTAGCCTGCGGGGGGATGTCGTCCGACGGAGGGAGCGCCCGTGTCCGAGAGCACGCTCGAGGCCCTGGGCGGGGGTGCGAAGGCCCCCGCGCAGTTCGGTCACGACGCCCTCGTCGTCTGCGACAACGTCGTGCGGATCTTCCAGTCGGGCAGCGTCGAGGTGCAGGCCCTGCAAGGGCTGGACCTGTTGGTCGACGAGGGCGAGATGGTGGCGGTCGTCGGAGCCAGCGGCTCGGGGAAGTCGACGCTCCTGGCGGTGCTGTCCGGGATGGACGCACCGACCGCGGGACGCGTGCGGGTGGGGCGCTGGGACCTGATGGCGATGACCGCACGTGACCGGGTCGCCTACCGCCGGCAGATGGTCGGCTTCGTGTGGCAGCAGACCTCGCGCAACCTTCTGCCGTACCTGACCGCCCTGCAGAACGTCGCGACGCCGATGACAGGGCCGCGGCGGCACCGGTCGGCGCGGGCCGCGGAGCTGCTCGACCTCGTCGGCGTGGGACACGTCGCCGGCCGGCAGCCGCGGGAGATGTCCGGAGGCGAGCAGCAGCGCGTCGCCATCGCGACGGCCCTGGCGAACGAGCCCCAGCTGCTGCTGGCCGATGAGCCGACGGGCGAGCTCGACACCGCCACGGCGCGCGAGGTGTTCGACGCCCTGCGCACCGTCAACCGGGAGTCCGGCACCACCGTGGTCGTGGTCACGCACGACTCGGCTGTCAGCGGGCTGGTGGAGCGCACCGTCGCGATCAGGGACGGGCGGACGAGCAGCGAGGTGCTGCGTCGGGACGCCGGCGGCGACGTCACGCACGACGAGTACGCGGTGATGGACCGGGCCGGGCGGTTGCAGGTGCCGCGCGAGTACCGCGAGGCGCTCGCGCTGACCCGCCGCGTGCGCCTGGCGCTCGAGGCCGACCACCTGGGCGTGTGGCCCGACGGCAGCGCCAGGTGAGCACGGGCGTGGGCGCGGCGGTGCGCGTGCGGGACGTGCACCGCACCTTCGGGAGCGGCCGCTCGGCCGTGCACGCCCTGCGCGGGGTCGACCTCGACGTGGAGCCGGGCGAGCTCGTGGCGCTCGTCGGGCGCTCCGGGTCGGGCAAGACGTCGCTCCTCAACGTCGTCGGCGGGCTCGACCGCCCCGACCAGGGGAGCGTGCTGGTCGACGGCGTCGACGTGGCCGCCCTCAGCGACGACGACCAGGCGCTGCTGCGCCGCGACCGGGTCGCCTTCGTCTTCCAGACCTTCGGTCTGATACCCGTGCTGACGGCAGCCGAGAACGTCGGTGTGCCGATGCGGCTGCGCGAGGCACCCGTGCCGGAGCGCGAACGCCGCGTCGAGATGCTCCTCGACCTCGTCGGGCTCGCCCCGCACGCGCTGCAGCGCCCCGACGAGCTGTCCGGCGGTCAGCAGCAGCGGGTCGCCATCGCACGGGCTCTGGCCGGCTCGCCCCGGCTGCTGGTCGCCGACGAGCCCACCGGGCAGCTCGACAGCGAGACCGGGCTGTCCGTGATGGCGCTGATCCGCGGTGTCGTCGAGGCGGAGCGGATGACGGCGCTCGTCGCCACGCACGACCCGGTGATGATCGCGCTCGCGGACCGCGCGGTGCACCTTGTCGACGGTCGACTCGTGGATGCTGCCGAGCGTGGGTGAGCTCCTGTGGCGGCGCGGGCGCGCCCAGGTGGCGGTGCTGGCGACGGTGCTCGCGGTCATGATCGCGGGTGCGAGCCTGGTCGGGACGTGCGTGCTGCTCCTGACGGCCTCCCCCCAGCGGGCGCTGCAGCTCTCGATGGTCCACGCCCCCGGCGAGGATGTCGCGGTGGGGGTTGCGCTCGGCTTCCCTGAGGACCCCGACGACCCGGACGTGAGCGAGCGCGTCGCCGCCACCGCGCGCGACGCCTCCGGAGCGGTCGCGGAGGCGTCGGCCATGCTCACGGGAGCCTTCGGCGGCCTCCCGACCACCGAGACCGCCTGGGTCTCGACCGTCATGAGGTACCTGCCGCCCGACGGCGGGCCGCTGCGCCTCGGCTACCTCGCGGAGCTCGACGACCGCGACGCCCGCGGGACGCTCGAGACGGGGCGCTGGCCGACGGCGACGGGCGAGGTCGCCATGCCGACGTCCGCGGCACGAGCGCTCGACCTGGACGTCGGGAGCGTGACCACGCTCGCCGGAGCGCCGGGAGGCGGTGGCACCGAGCTGACGGTCGTCGGGACGTTCGTGCCCCGACCCGACCCGGCGTGGGCCGAGGACCCGCTGGGCGGGACCGGGGTGAGCCCGAACTACCGCGGCTACATCACGGCCTACGGCCCGTTCGTCGTCGCACCCGGCGGGCTCGCCGCGAGCGAGGTCCCGCTGCGTCGGGTCACCCTGCGGGTGCAACCCGACCTGACGGGTGCAGACGCCGGCGACCTGACCCAGGCAGGTGCGCGCGTCGACGCCCTGAAGGGGGAGCTCGGCAGCGCGCTGGGCGACCGCACCCAGAACCTCGTGGTGGACCTGCCCTACGCGCGCACGGTGCACGCGGCCCGAGAGCAGCGCGGGGTGACCGGCTCGGGCGTGCTCGCCGTGGCGCTGCTGGGCGCCGCGCTGGCAGCGACCACGGTCGTGCTGGCCGCCCGGCTCGTCGCAGGTCGGCGCGCACCCGAGGCGGCGCTGCTCAGCGCCCGTGGAACCGGCCGCGGCCGACTCGTCGGCCAGGCCGCTGCCGAGGCCGGTGTCCTCGCGATCCTCGCGGTGGTCCCGGCGACGGCGTTGGCGCTCGGACTGTACGGCGTGCTGGCGGGGGCGGTCGGCCTCGATCCGGGGGGAGTCCCCGAGGGCGGACTGCTCCCGCTCGTCGCGAGCGTCGGCGCCGTCACGCTGACACTCGGCGCCCTGCTCGTGCTGCCCTGGCTGGCCGCCGGCACGCCGCGCGGCGTCCGCGACGACCGCGTGGGCGTGGTGGCCCGCTCGGGCGCCGACCTTCTGCTCCTGGCTCTGGCGGCGCTCGCCTATCTGCAGCTGCGCGAGCACCGGGTGACCGGCGGCGCCACGGCAGACCCGGTGCTCGTCGTCGCTCCGGTGCTGTGCCTCCTGGCGGGGGCGGCCCTCGTCCTGCGCCCCCTCGCGCTGATCGCCCGCAGCGCCGACGCGCGCGCCGCGTCGGCCCGTTCGCTGACCCTGCCGCTCGCCGCCTGGGGGGTGGCGCGTCGCCCGCAGGGCGCCGCGGCGGCGTTCCTGGTCGTTCTGGCGACGGCGTGCGCGACCTTCGGGATCGGGTTCGCCGCGACGTGGTCGCAGTCCCAGCGCGACCAGGCGGCGGCCACGGTCGGCACCGACCTCTCGGTGCCCGCGCAGCTGGACGCGCTCGGCACGGGCGCCACGCTGCGCACAGCCACGGGCGGTCGGGTCAGCCCTGCCACGAGCAGGCCGATCACCCTCGGTTCGCGCGCGCAGGGTGGCGACGAAGCCGTGCACCTGGTCGCGGTCGACACGCGGGACGCCGACGGGCTGCTGCGCGGCCGCCTGCCGTCCGGCGGTTGGGACGATGCGGCAGCGGGACTGGCGCCGACCGGGTCGGTCGGGGGCGTGCGGCTGCCCGGCACGAGCGCCGACCTGGTGGTGACGGGGCACGTCGAGGACGAGCTCGCGATGAGCGCCACCCTCAGCATCGTCGTGGAGGACGCCGAGGGGGCGCGCGCGGCGCTGCCTGCGGGGGCCGTGCCGCTGGACGGCGCTCCGCACGACCTCGCCGTGGCCGTGCCGCCCGACGTCCGGCTGGTGGCCGTGGACACCCGGCTCACCGCGTACGGCGACGCCGCCGACCCCGACCAGCAGAGCCAGGTCGGGTTCGACATCGAGGTGGCGCTGCGCGACGCGACCCTGCAATCCGACGACGGGTGGTTCCCCGCGCACCCGCCGACGAGCGACTACGTCGTGGCGGCGCTCGACCGCATCACGGCGGCCGAGGAGCCCGACGGGGTGCGGCTGACGCTGGCGGGCACCGCCTATCTGCCGGGGCTGTTCTGGTCCGAGGGCACCCTCACCGCTCTCGCGTTCCACCCGGTCGACGACGTGCCGGTGGTGGTCTCCGCACAGCTGGCGGACGAGCTCGGGCTCAAGGTCGGCGACGGCGTACAGCTCGCTCTCGGTCTGACCCCGGTCCGCGCGAAGGTGGCCGGTGTCGCGGCCTACATCCCCTCGCAGCCGCGCGCCCTGGCGCTGCTGGCCGACGTGGACTCGTTGTCGCGCGCCACCCTCAGCCAGGGCGACCTCGACACCCTGACCGACGCGTGGTGGGTCGGCGGCGTGATGCAACCCGGCGCTGCGGCGACACTCGCCGCCCAGGGGATCGGCCCGGTGACCGACCGCACCGCCGTGGCCCACGAGAGCGCGGAGGGTCCCCTGCGGGCGGCGCAACGGGCAGCCGCCGCGCTGCTGGTCGTGGCGGCCTTCGTGCTCACGTTCGTCGGGACGGCGATCTACACCACGACCGCGCTCGAGGCGCGCGAGGCCGACGTGGCCCGCCTGCGGGGCCTCGGAGCGCTGCGACGCTCGGTGCTGAACTCCGTCCTCGCCGAGCAGGCCGTCCTGGTCGGGCTCCCGGTGCTCGCCGGAGCGCTTCTCGGTGCGCTCGCCTGCTGGACCATCGGCCCGCTCCTGGCTGTCTCGTCGCAGGGGCTGCCACCCGTGCCGGGCGCCGTCGTGACGTGGCCGTGGGAGGTGCAGGTGGCGACGGTGCTCGTGCTCCTGCTCGGGTGCGCGGCGGTGGTCGTCCCCCTGGCGGCCCGGACGGTACGCCGGTCGACGATCGGCCGGCTGCGCATGGAGCCGGGAGCATGAGAGCCGCCTGGCGCCGGTCCCGCGCCGACCTGTGGCCTCTGGTCGTCACGCTGATCGTCGTCGCGCTGACCGTCGGCGTCACGGATGCCGTGCCCCGCCTGCTGAGCAGCCGCGCCGACACCGCCGTCCGGATGGCTGTCGCGCGCGCGGACCCGCCCACCGACGTCGTCGTCACCAGCACGTACGGCGCCGGTGCGTCCGACCCGACCGTCGGTGAGCTCGAGACCAGGGCGGGCGTCGACGATGCGGCCGGCACGATCGACCGTGCCCTGCCGCCGTCGCTGCACCGTGTTCTCGGGCCACCCGTCGCCGCCGCCACCAGCACCGACCTGACGATCAGCACACCGGGGATGCCGACCGGCGGGGTGCTGTGGATGACGTACCTGTGGGCGGGGCACGACCCCGCCGTTCGCTGGCTCAGCGGGGGTGCACCCGGGGGCCCCGGGCCCGACGGTGCTGTGCAGCTCGCGCTCTCGGACGCGGTGGCGCGTCTGCTCGACGTCAGTGCGGGTGACACCTTCCAGGCCGTGAAGCCCGACCACACGGTCGTGCCCGTGCAGGTCACCGGGGTGTTCGACGCGAACGACCCGCAGGACAGCGTGTGGACGGCGCGGCCCGAGGTCCTCCGGCCGCGCGTGGTGGGGCAGAGCAACGCGCCGACCACCGTCGTGGGCGGCCTGCTGTCCGCGGCGTCGCTCCCCGCTGCGCGCGCCGCGCTCGAGCCGGACGGGGTGACCCGGACGTTCCGGTTCCCGGTGGAGCCTCAGGCGCTGGACTACGCCGGGTCGGACGCCCTGGCCAAGCAGGTCGCCGCGCTGGAGGCGTCGCCGGACCTGGTGCTGGCTCCCGGACCGGGGCCATCGGTGACGTCCCGGCTCGACCTCGTGCTCACGCAGGCGCGCGCCGGGGTGGCGGCGACCTGGTCGCAGGCGACCGTGGTGCTGGCCGGCCTGGCAGGCGGCGCCGTGCTGGTCCTGCTGGTCGCAGCCGACCTTCTTGCGCGCCGGCGCTCCGCCGCGCTGCGCACGCTGCGCGCCCGCGGGGCCTCCCTCCCGGACGTCGCCCGAGGCGCCGGCGCCGAGGCCGCCGTGGTCGTCGGCGTCGGGGCGGCGGTCGGCCTGGTGCTCGGGCAGGCGGCGGCACCGGGCGCGGTGGCCTGGCCCTGGGTCGTCGTGGTCATGACCGTGGGACTGGTCGCGCCGCCGGCGTTCGCCATGGTGACCACGGCGCGCAGCGACGCACGTCGAGTCCCGACCGACCGGCACCGTCGACGCCTGGCACAGCGCGTGCGCACCGTGCGGCGGGTGTCGCTCGAGGCCGCCGTCCTCCTGGTCGCGGCCGGGGCCCTGGTCGCGCTGCGTCGGCGGGGAGCGGTGTCGATGTCCGGCGTGGCGGACCTGGTGCTCGCCGCCGCGCCGGTGCTCGTCGCGGCCGCGGGTGCCCTGCTGCTGTGGCACGCCGTCCCCCTGCTGCTGGGAGGAGCGCTGCGTGTCGCGCGCCGGTCCCGCAAGGCGCCGGGGCTGCTCGCGGCGGCGCGAGCCGGCTCCACCGGGGCGATGCTGCCCTTCGTCGCTCTCGTCGTCGTCACGACGCTCGTCGGGCTGTGCGGTGCGCTCGCCGGCACCGCACGTGCCGGTCAGGCGGACGGCGCGTGGGACAGGCTCGGCGCCGACGTCGTCCTGCGCACGACGTCGCAGGACGCCTCGTTGCAGGACGTCGCGGACCGGATGGCCGCCGCCGAGGGCGTCGACGCGGTGGCCGTCGGGCGGGTGCAGGCCCGGGCCCAGGTCTTCGGCGTGCGGGGCGTCGACGAGGTGCGTGTGCTGGCGGTCGACCCGGTGCCGTTCGGAGAGTTCCTCGCGCGCACGCCGTTCGGGGCCGCCCCGGCGCTCGCGGCGCTGGCGGACGCGTCCGGCGCCGCGACCACCCGCGTCGCACCAGGTCCGCTCCCCGCCCTGGTGCCGGGCGTCCTGCTGGGCACCCGGCCGTCGCTGCGCTGGGGGAGCGTGACGGTCGACCTCGAGCCGATGGGTGAGGTCCCCGCGCTGCCCGCGCAGCAGCCCGACGGGACACCGGGCGGCCCCACGGTCGTGGTCGACCGTGACGCGCTGGCCGCCGTCGTCAGGGCCGTCGCGACCGCGCGAGCCGAGCGCACCGGGTCTCGGCCCGCCGGTGCCGAGCAGGACGCGGTGGGTCTGGACACGGTGTGGGCGGTCGGCCCGACGTCGTCCGAGGTGGCGCGCGCGGCCGCCCCGGCCGTCGAGGGGCATGTGCTCGACCGCGCGCAGCTGCTCGCCGAGCGCCGGTCCGACCCGCTGGCCGGGGGGCTGCTGACCCTCGTCGCCCTCGTCGCGGTCCTGTGCGCCGGGTACGCGATGACCATCGTCGTCCTGGCTGCAGCCGCCTCCGCTCCGGGGCGTGCCAGATCCCTCGCGACGGCGCGGGTGCTAGGCCTGCGACCACGGGACACGGCACGGGTCGCGGCCGGAGAGCTGTTGCCGTCGACCCTGGTGGCCGCGGCAGGGGGCGTGCTGCTCGCCATCGCCCTCGTCGGCGCGCTCGTGGCGCCTCTCGCGCTGCGGCTCGTCACCGGGCAGTCGACCGATCCGGGGGTGGTGCTGCCGTGGTGGACGGTGCTGCCGGTCGTGCTCCTCGGGGCGACCGTGCTGGCGGTGGTGGCGGTCGAGTCGTCCGCCCGCCGGCGTGAGCGGCTGGGCCAGGTGCTGCGGGTGCGCTGACGACGGGTCGACGGGGCAGCTGGTGGGCGCACGAGAATTCGCCCGGTTCACTGCTCACGTAGCCGCCCCACGGCGTCGATGAAGAAGAGACGCCACAGGCGACCAAGGAAGCTGGCTATGGCACACGCGCTGAACGACGCAGACCTGCCCGCAGCGCCCCCGCAGGTGGCGGGCGAGGCGGTGAAGCTGCGCGACGAGATCCACCGGCTCTCGCAGCGACTGCTGCGCGCCCGGGAGTCCTACGACCAGGACCTCTTCGGCGGCGACGCCGAGGTGCCCCTCGACGTGCAGCTCGGGGTGATCGAGGCCTACACGGCCAGGCTCGACGGTCTCACCGAGCAGCTCCGCCAGCTGAACGCCGGGATGCTGGCGCCCGGGGTCCCCGAGCAGGCGCGGCGGACCGATGCGCCGCCGCCGCCGGAAGCCCCTGCCTACACAGTGCCGGAGCCCCGCGAGGCACCGGCCGTCGCCGCCCCACCTCCGGGCGCCCAGGCCGGTCCGGGGATCGCGAACCCGGACGGCAGCCCGCTCGTCTGCGACGGCAGCCTCATCCGGACGGAGCAGGCCGCGGTCAGCGAGTACGTGCGGTACGCCGCCGAGCAGCGCTGGGTGGCGACGACCCGCCCCTCGCTCGTCGCCGAGTACGCCGAGGTCTGCGACGCCATCCTGGCGGCCCTCGCGCACAAGCACGGGGTGACGGTCGAGGCCGAGCGCGAGTCGCAGGCCCGGCACGTCGAGGCCCGCTACCGCCGCGACTACGGCTGAGCGGTCGCGAGCTCCTCGGCGAGCATCACGAGGATGCCGCTGGGACCGCGGACGTAGGTGAGCTTGTAGATGTCCTCGTACGTCGCCACGCCGCGCAGCGGGTAGCAGCCGTGCCTCGCGGCGATCGCCAGGGCCTCGTCGATATCGTCGACCGAGAAGGCGACGCGGTGCATGCCGATCTCGTGCGGACGGGTGGGCTCCGTCTCGATCGCGTCGGGGTGGATGTACTCGAAGAGCTCGAGGCGACCGTGACCGTCGGGCGTCTGGAGCATCGCGATCCTGGCGTGGTTGCCGTCGAGGCCGACTGCCGTGTCGGCCCACTCACCGCTGACCGTGTCGCGGCCGACGACCGTGAGTCCGAGGTCCGTGAAGAAGGCGATCGTCGCGTCGAGGTCGCGCACCGCGATGCCGACGTTCTCGAGGGTGATGGGCATGCGATCGATGCTAGCCAGCGTGGCCGGGGACCCGAGCGGCTCGACGGCGCTCGAGTCTGCTCGTCGGACTCCCGAACTAGCCGAGCCTCGGCCCGCGGTGTGACGCTGTCGAGCATGAACGACGACTTCGCCAAGGCGTACCTTCACGACGACCTTCGATGGACCCGGCACTCACTGCTGGGCACGCTGGACGGCCTGTCCGAGTACGACGCCCGCCGTCCATTGACCAGGACCGGTACCAACCTGCTCGGTCTGATCAAGCACCTGACGATCGCGGAGGCGTGCTACCTGGGGTCGATCTTCGGTCGTCCGCTCTCCGATCGGCTTCCTCGATTCGACGATCCCGGCTACCAGAACCGCGACAGCCTGTGGGTCCACGAGTGGGAGTCGCGCGCCGACGTCATCGACGGGTACCAGCGCGCGTGCCGCCATGCGGATGCCACCGTCGATGCGCTGCAGATCGACGCCCCGGGGCATGTCCCGTGGTGGCCGCAGCCGAACGTGACGCTGTTCAACGCGATGGTCCACGTCCTGACCGAGAGCAACCGGCACGCCGGCCACGCGGACATCTTGCGCGAGCAGCTGGACATCGGGAGCGCCGCGAACGACGCCGCCGACTGGGCCGCCCACTGCGCGAGGATCGAGACCGCGGCGCGGGCAGCAGCTGATCTGGCGCGCACGAACTCGGAGGCATCGTGAAGCTGTTGCTCACGTCCGGCGGCGTGACGAACGCCAGCATCCACGCGGCGCTCGTGCGGCTGCTCGGCAAGCCGGTCTCCGAGTCGCACGCGCTGGTGGTCCCGACCGCCCAGTGGGGCCATCCGATGTGCGGGCCGGCGTCGGTGCGGGGGCTGGTGGCGGCGGAGCCCCACTTCCGGCACCTCTCCGGCCTGGGGTGGGCGTCGCTGGGTGTCCTCGAGCTCACGGCACTGCCGACCATCGGCGCGGAACGCTGGGTCCCGTGGGTCAGGGCGGCCGACGTGCTCCTGGTCGACGGCGGCGACGCGACGTACCTGTGCCACTGGGTGCGGGAGTCCGGGCTGGCCGAGCTGCTGCCGTCGCTGCTCGACACCGTCTGGGTCGGGGTGAGCGCCGGGAGCATGGTGATGACACCCCGGATCGGGCTGTCCTTCGTCGAGTGGCGGGCCGCGCCGGACGACCGGACCCTCGGGGTGGTCGACTTCTCGATCTTCCCGCACCTGGACGCCTTCCCGACGAACACCCTGGCGGACGCGGAGCGGTGGGCCGCCGACCTGGGCGCGCCGGCCTACGCGATCGACGAGCAGACGGCCATCACGGTCGTCGACGGCGCCGTCGATGTGGTCTCGGAGGGGCGATGGAGGGCGTTCGGGTCATAGCTGCTCCGTGGCGGCGGCGTAGGCGGCGTCGAGGCGTTCGAGCGGGCCCGGCCCGTCGCGCGGCGTCGGTGGGGCGCCGAGGTGGCGGACCCGCAGCTCGTCCATGAGCTCCTGGACGAACGCCGGACCCTCGTCGCGCATGAGCTGCTGCCGGGCCCGGAGCTCGGCGCTCCCCGAGCGCCAGTCGAGGCCCCAGGTGCCCAGGGCGTCGATGATCGGGAGGGTCTGGATGCCGGCCTCGGTCAGGCTGTAGCGCGCACGCTGCCCGCGAGCGGCCGTCCCTCGGGTGAGGATGCCGGCCTCGACCAGCCGCACCAGGCGGTCGGCGAGGATGTTCGACGCGATGCCCTCGATCGACCCGGTGAGGAGCGCCCGGAAGTAGCGGCGGTCGCCGAAGATGACGTCTCGCAGCACGATGAGGGACCAGCGGTCTCCGAGCACCTCGACGGCGGCGTTGATCGGACATCCGGACCGTGGCTCCACGACTCCTCCTTGACACCCTTTACGTCCTCAATATAGTGGTTGCAAAGCGCAATCACTATCGGGAAGAGAACACGATGGGCCGCTTCGTCTACAGCATGAACGTGTCCCTCGACCTGCGGATCGAGCAGGTCCCCGGCGACAACGGCGCGGGCGAGTGGCTGCGCATCGACGAGGAGCTGCACCGCGAGTTCAACGCGCAGACGCGGGAGGTCGCGCTCATCGTCCACGGCCGGGTGTTCTACGAGCTCATGGAGGAGTACTGGCCGCGAGCGCGGGAGGACGCGTCCCTGCCGGACTACATGCGGGAGTACGGCGAGATCTGGACCGCGAAGCCGAAGGTGCTGGTCTCCCGCACCCGGCACACCGCCGAGCACGACACGCGGGTCGTCGGCGGGGACGACGCGATCGAGCAGCTCGCCGCCCTGCGGGCCCGGACCGACGGCGCCATCGGCGTGGGCGGGGCCGCGCTCGCCACCCAGCTGCTCCGGGCGGGCCTGCTCGACGAGCTGCTGCTCACCACCCATCCCACGATCCTCGGCTTCGGCCGGCCGCTGTTCGACGACTACGACCGGCCGATCGACCTCGACCCGCTCGAGCAGCGATCGTTCGAGTCCGGCGTCACGCAGCGCCGCTACGCCATCCGCCAGGAGAGTGAGAGCTGATGCTGCAGCAGATCGCGCAGGGCGTGCTCGTCCACGTGAGCGAGTTCATGCAGAGCAACGCCGTGGTCGTGGAGGGCGAGGCGGGCGTGCTGCTCGTGGACCCCGGGGTGCTCGGCGACGAGCTGGCCGGCATTGCGGCCGACCTGCGCGAGCGGGGCCGGCCCGTGGCGGCGGGCTTCTCGACGCACCCGCACTGGGACCACCTGCTCTGGCACGCCGAGCTCGGTGAGCCGCCGCGCTACGGCACGGCCCGGTGCGCGGCCGCCATCCAGGCACGGCTCGCGGACCCGGGCTGGGCGTCCTTCGTGGCCGGGATGATCCCGTCGGACATCGTCGACCAGGTCCCGCTCGACGGCGTGTTCGGCCGGATCGCCGGGCTGCCCCCCGAGACGACGCGCGTGCCGTGGGCCGGACCCGAGGTCCGGGTCATCGAGCACCAGGCGCACGCCCCGGGCCACGCGGCGCTGCTGGTCGAGGAGCGCGGCGTGCTCGTCGCCGGCGACATGCTCTCCGACCTCCTCGTGCCCATCCTCAGCCCGTTCGCGCAGGACCCGGTCGAGGACTACCTCGCGGCGCTGCGGCTGCTCGAGGGCGCGGCCGGCGCCATCGACGTCGTCGTCCCCGGCCACGGGTCCGTCGGCGATGCTGACGAGCTCCGCGCCCGGGTCGACCTGGAGCGGGCCTACCTGGACGCGCTGCGCCACGGCCGCGTTCCCGACGACCCCCGGCTCGACCCGTCGGCCCCGTACGGCGAGGAGATGACCGGCATCGCCACCTGGCAGCTCGAGCAGCTCGCGCAGTGACGCGCCCTGTCGGTCAGGCGCCGCGGGAGCGGTCCAGCCGCTCGGGAAGTCGCTCGAACCCGGCGGACTGGTAGGTGGCGATGGCCGGGGCAAGGGAGCTCGGGGTGCAGACCACGACGCTCGACGAACCGAGCGTCCTCAGCTCGGCCGCCGCGGCGACGCAGATCATCCGTCCGTAGCCGCGCCCCCGATGCTCGGCGTGGACTCCCAGGGGCTCGAGCAGCCCCGGCCGTCCCGGGCCGGCCGACCACACCGTGACCCCCGCCACCGCCACGCCTCGGTCGTCGTACGCGAGCAGGCACCGCGCGTCGGCGGCGGGCAGCCCGGCCGCCATCGTGCGCCACAGCTCGTCGGTGAACCGAGGGCTGTCCCACGCCGACCGGTGGACGGCCGTGAACTCGGACTCCTGCCCGGGCCCGACGACCTCGGTCCGCACCCCGGGTTCCTCCACCGGCCCCGCGAGGTCGCGGCGGAGCGGCGTCCACGGCTCGCCGGTGGCCCAGCCGACCTCGGACAACAGGCCCTGCACCCGGGTGCCGTCCGGCGCCTCGACGGACACCGCGCCCGCCGGCAGGACGCCACGCTCCAGTTCGGACAGGTCCGAGACCACCTGGTGAGCCAGCTCCTCCTCTCCGTAGACGTCGGGCGCCACGGTCATCCGCAGGACCTCGGGTCCGTCCAGGAACCCGACGGCGAGGAGCCGTCCGTACCGGCTCCAGGTCCGGACCGCCGCCGCCGTCGCCTCCGCGCCGAACCGCCAGTACCAGCCCAGGTCGCCGGGGTGCAGCTGCATCGGCGAGGCGTCGGACTGCCAGTCCCGCAGCGCGCGGACGACGTCGCCGAGCCGGTCGACGCCCGGTGTGCTCAGCTCGATGGCCACGTGGCGATCAGACACCGTCCCACCGGGGAGCGCACGCGAATTGCCGACGCCCCGCTCCCTCAGGCGCTCGCGGCCGAGGCGGTCACCAGGTCGGCGCCGCGGCGGACACCCCGGACGAGCAGGTAGGTCAGAAGGGTGAGCTCGGCGACCGTCGCGGTCACGGTGGGGACGGCGGACACGAGCGCCGGCAGGTCGACCGCGGCGGAGACGAGCACGGTGTCCAGCAGCCAGGCGGCCGACCCGGCGGCGACGAGCGGCGCCAGGAACCGCGGGAACATCCCCGACCGGGCGATGAGGAACGCGGCGGACGCCATCCACAGCGAGAAGAAGACGCCGGCGAGCGTGTAGGCCGCGGACTGCAGGTCGAGCAGCAGCAGGGCGATCCCGTCGGCGTCCGTGACCGCCGACGACACGGCGGGGTCGGTGACGACGACCAGCGCCCCCACGTGGAACGTCAGCATGACCAGCCCCATCGCGGCGCTGAGCCATGTGCCGAGCACGAGCGCGGCGGCCGCGCGGGCGTGCACGTGGTGCAGCAGCCGCTGCATCGCCAGGCCGAACAGCGCGAAGGCGGTGGCGTCGAGCACGTCCGCGCCGACGGCCAGCCGCATGGCGCCGGCGTGGTCGGCGATCGCCTGGGCCGTGGCGGCGGCGTCGTCGGGCACGAGCACCTGCGTGCGGGTGAGCTGGGCCCATCCGCCGAGGACGGCGACGACGAGATAGAGCAGGCCGGCGAGGCGGGCGGTACGGCGGACAGACATGACGGGCTCCTTCGGGAGGGCGCGCGAGGGTGTGCGAGGGGGAGGCCACGTGCCTGTGGCACGCGGTCCGGTGAGGGCGAGCGATCTCTAGCGGTCCTCGTCGTCGGGGTACTGGAAGACCTCGTCGAGCGGGACCCCGAACACCCGCGCGATCTGGAAGGCCATCTCGAGGGACGGCGAGTACCGGCCTTGCTCGATGGCGATGACGGTCTGACGGGTGACGCCGATGCGGGTCGCGAGCTCGGCCTGCGTCATCTCGCCGTGCGTGAACCGCAGCGTGCGGACGGTGTTGGTGACGCGCGTGGTCCTACCCAACGAAGGTCCCCCGGTGGGCGCGGATCTGGGTGATCGCGCCCCAGGTGGAGCCGACCGCCGCCAGGACGAACAGGGTGCTGCCGATCCAGAACCAGTCGACCTCGAGCATCGCCAGGGGCAGCGCGACGATGGCGCCGCCGGCGGTGAACCACAGCGCGATGCGGTCGCCGTAGCGCTCGATCTGGGTGTCGCGCACGTCCAGCCGGCCTTCGTGGTCCCGCACGACGATGGCGAAGACGATCGCGCCGACGATGCTCGCCACGATCGACAGGCCCATCGCCCAGAGCATCGGCCCGGCCCACGCGACGTCCGCGACGGGCTGGGTGAGCACGCGCGGGACGACGACCGCGAGGTAGGCGAGGGTGCCCGCCGGGATGACGACCGCATACGTCCAGGCCGTGCGCTCGCCGTAGGAGAGGGGGACGTGGTCGTCGTCCGTGGTCATGGGGTCTCCGATCGGTCGGCTGTCCCGACGAATGTAAGACAGACCGGACACCATGTCTAGTTTTCTTTACATCACGGCCCCGATGAGCTGCGCCCGGCCCGGGCGAGCAGGTGCGCGCGCTCGGCCTCGTTCGACGTGAGCCGGGCGGCCTGCTCGAACTCGGCCCGTGCCTCCGCCGAGCGCCCGAGCTTGGCCAGCAGGTCGCCGCGCACGCTCGGCAGCAGGTGGTAGCCGCGCAGCGCCGCGACGTCGAGCAGCCCGTCGGTCACGGCGAGCCCGGCGGCCGGCCCGTCGGCCATCGACACGGCGACCGCGCGGTTCAGCTCGACGACCGGCGAGCGGGTCAGGGCCACGAGGTCGCCGTAGAGCGAGGCGATGCGCGCCCAGTCGGTGTCCTCGGCGTGCGCTGCCCGGGCGTGGCAGGCCGCGATCGTCGCCTGGATCGCGTACGAGCCGGTGCCGCCGAGCGCCTCGGCCCGGTCCAGCGCCGCGAGACCGTGCGTGATCAGCAGCCGGTCCCAGTGCGCACGGTCCTGCTTGTCCAGCGTGACGATCCGACCGTCGGGCCCGGTGCGGGCGCGCAGGCGGGACGCCTGGATCTCCATCAATGCCACCAGGGCATGGGTCTCGGACTCGCCGGGTGCCAGCGCGGCGAGCATGCGGCCGAGGCGCATCGCCTCCTGGCACAGGTCGGCGCGGGCCCACTGCGCGCCGACGGTCGCCGTGTAGCCCTCGTTGAAGACCAGGTACACGGCCTCGAGCACGGAGCTCAGCCGGTCGTCGAGCTCCTCGCCCACCGGGACCTCGAAGGGCACGTCGGCCGCGGTGAGCGCCTTCTTCGCCCGGGTGATGCGCGCCGCCATGGTGGTCGGCTGCACCAGGAACGCGCGGGCGATCTCCTCGGTCGACAGTCCGGCGACCATCTTCAGGGTCAGCGCGACGCGGGCGTCGACCGACAGCACCGGGTGGCACGCGGTGAACATGAGTCGGAGCACGTCGTCCTCGACGTGGGTGTCGAGCTCGAGGTCGTCGATCGGGGTCTGGTGATCACGCAGCTCGCGACCCAGCAGCTCGACGTTCCTCCGCAGGGTCACGGCTCGCCGGATCGCGTCGACGCCGCGGCGTCGGGCGACGGCCATGAGCCAGGCGCCCGGGACGTCCGGGACGCCCGACCGGGGCCACTGCTCGAGCGCCGCGACGAGAGCGTCCTGCGCAAGGTCCTCCGCCAGCCCGACGTCGCGGACGAGGCGGGCCAGGCCGGCGATCAGCCTGGCGGACTCGATCCGCCAGACCGCCTCGATCGCCTGCTGGGTCGCCGAGGTCACTGCTACGTGTCGGCGCGCGCCCGCTCCTCGGCGGCCGCGAGCTCGGCCGGGAAGGAGTCGGCGAAGTCCTCGGGGCCCAGGATCTTGCGGAGCTCGACCTGACCCTCGCGCAGCGGTGAGCGCTTGACCCACTCGACGGCCTCCTCCATGGAGGCGACCTCCCAGATCGAGAACCCGGCGACGAGCTCCTTGGTCTCGGCGAACGGTCCGTCGATCACCGTGGGGCTCCCGCTGGAGTCGAAGGTGATCCGCTTGCCCTTGCTCGAGGGCTGGAGCCCGTCGGCGGCCAGCACGACGCCGGCCTCCACGAGCTGCTCGTTGAACTTGTCCATCGCCACGAAGTCCTCGGGGGAACCGAGCTCGCCGGACTCGGACTGCTCCGTCGCCTTGCCCAGAACCAAGACCTTCATCGTCGACTCCTTCGTTCCGCCCGGGACCGGCCCCGTCGGCCGGTCCCACTCTGGCTCGCCGATGCGTCGAACGGGAAGGGCCGGAATCGACACCGCCTACTCGAACGCCCCGACTGGATCGTGCCGGGCCGCCCGACGTGCCTGGAACCGGTGCAGGCTGCGCCCGATCGGCGGCAGCATCTGGAACACGCACAACGTGGCGAACATCAAGGTGTTCACGCCGACGAACAGGCTCAGCGCCTCGAACCACGTCGTCTGCAGGATCGAGGACGGCAACGGGTTCCAGCGACCGAGCGTCGGCAGGGCGAGCATCACCGGCAGAGCGAGCGCGGCGGCGGTGGCCGTCGGCCGCGGGACGTAGTTCCAGCCCGACTTCTTCCGGGTGGCGATCTGCGCCAGCGACACGATGAACGTCCACTGCAGGAACAGCGAGTACCCCAGCTCGATCACCAACGGTGCCGCCAGCACACGCCCGCGCCACCCTTCCGCCCACGCGGTCACCACGCGCTCCAGCAGGAAGATCAACCCGACGGCCGTCCACAGCGCCGACCAGCGGAACCCGTCCGCCGCCAGCAGCGCGATCGCCATGAGCAGCAGGTAGGTGTGGAGGGCGATGACGCCGTAGGCGAGCCCGACCTGCTGCCACCAGTAGCGGACGGTCGTGCGCGTGAGCCCGTACGCGCCGATGTTCTCCAGCGCGCCGCGCTGCCAGCGGTTGCGCTGCTTGCGCAGGTCACGCCACGTCGGCATGACCTCGGTGACGACGCGGCACTCCGACGGGGACGTCAGCTGCGCCCCGAGCGACTTCAACGCCAGGGTGAGCTCGTTGTCCTCCGTCATGGCCAGCGTGTCGTAGACGTCGCCGAACCTGCCGGGGATGAGGGAGCCCCTGGACTCCGCGATCGCGCGCATCGCGTACGCGCGGATCACCGACGCGGTGCCGGTGAGGACGAACACGTGGCCCTCGCGGCGGTCCAGCACGCGCTGGTAGCGGGCGAACTCGTTGCGCTGCATCTGCCCGAGGACCCGGCCGCCGTCCTCACCCGAGAACAGGCCACCCACCGCCATCAGGTCGGGGTCGTCGTCCAGCCGGCCCAGGGCGACCTCGAGGAAGTCGGACGTGATCGTCGAGTCGGCGTCCATCACCAGCACGACGTCCTGCGCGCCGGCCGTCGGCAGCAACCCGGCCAGCACCTGGTTGAGCGCGCCGGCCTTGGCCTCGGTGTTGCCGACGGTCTCGACGACCTCGACGCCGCGGCCCCGGGCGATCTGCACGGTCGCGTCGGTGCAGTTGTCCGCGACGACGATGATCCGTCCCGGCGGGCGGCGCTGGTCGATCAGCGACACGAGGGTCCGATCGATCACGGCCTCCTCGTTGTGCGCCGGGATCAGGACCGTGCACCGCACGAGGCCGGCGGCGTCCGCCTCGGCGGGGATGGCGGACAGCGGCCAGTCCGGCGGAGCGTCCAGGCCGAGCCTGCGCACGGCGGCAGTACCGAGGATGCGACGCCTCAGCTTCGCCGTGGCCATCGGCACCGGCTGCGCCAGGCCCCGACCGCGGGACAGCACGCGCATCGCGACGGCGGTCTGCTGGGCTGCCATCGCCACCAGGAACGAGGCGACCGCCAGGCCCACGCCCACGACGATGGTCGGTCGCGGTGCGGTCAGCCGGACGTCGACGGGGAGGATGGCGATCGCGAGCTCGGCGTCGGGGACGATCGGCGGCGAGCTGGTCGCGATCAGCCAGACCGCGCCGCCCAGGAGCAGCGCCGAGGCCAGCGCGAGCGCGGCCGAGGCCCACCCGAGCCGGGCGGCTCGGCGGTGCAAGGACTGCGCCGGCTGCTGTGTCATCGACCGTTCTGCCGCTCCGCCACCAGGACCAGGGTCGGCCCCTGCCCTCTTTTCCGGCAGCGTACAGCCGCGCCTCCCCGGCGAACCGGCAGTTCAGGGCCGACGTCAGGCGTGCCGCGCCCCACCCTCGACGTGGATCGTCTCGCCGGAGACGAACCCGGCGCCGAGCAGCCAGACGGCCGCCTCGGCGATGTCCGCACGCTGCCCGACCCGCCCGGCGAGGTTCGCCGAGGCTGCCGAGCCGAGGACCGCCTCCTTGGCGCCCGGCCCCAGACGGTCCCACGTGCCGGAGTCGACGATGCCGGGCGAGACGGCGTTGACCCGGATCGGCGCGAGCTCCGTGGCCAGGTGGGACGCCAGGAACGACACGGCGCCGTTGGCCACGCCCATGACGGTGTACCCGGGTGCGGGGTTCCACGCGGCCACGCCGGAGAACAGCAGGAACGACCCGGTCGACGGCATGGTCGGGGCGAAGTGCTTGGCGAGCAGGAACGGGCCGATCACCTTGGCCTCGAGGGCGGCGAGGATCCCCGCGCGCTCCAGGTCCGCGACGGGAACGTTGTGGCTCGCGGTGGCCGTGACGACGACGTGGTCGATCGGACCGAGCTCGGCGGCGGCCGCGCGGATGGTCGCCTCGTCGGTGACGTCGATGCGCACCGCGATCGCGTCCGGCAGCCCGGCTGCCACCTGCGTGGCCCGCTCGAGGTCGCGTGCCCCGATCACGACGGCGGCGCCGGCCTCCGCTGCACGGCGGGCCACCGCCTCGCCCAGGTGCTTCGCTCCGCCGATCACCAGGACGCGCTGCCCGGTCAGGTCCGTGCTCATGTCCGCTCCTCCGCGCGGCGGGGGTCGGGATCGCCGCGGGCGTCACGGTATGGTCTTGATACCGGTACCTTCAACGAAACCGCGGGAGCGTGGATGGGCACGGCGTACGACGTCATGGCGGCCACCTGCCCCAGCCGCACCGTGCTCCACCGCATCGGCGCGCGGTGGACGGTGTTCGTCGTCACCGCCCTCGCCGACGGGCCGCGACGGTTCACCCAGCTCAAAACGCACATCCAGGGCATCACGCCGAAGGTGCTCACCGAGACCCTGCGAGCGCTCGAGACCGACGGCCTCGTCGCCCGCGCCCAGTACGACGAGCACCCGCCCCGGGTCGAGTACTCGCTCACGCCGCTGGGCCGGTCGTTGTGCGGGCCCCTGCAGGCCGTGCGCGACTGGGCGGAGTCCCACGTGCCCGAGATCCTCGAGGCTCAGGGCCGCGCGGACGCCTCCTAGGCCGCGGCGAGAACCTCGTCGGCGCGCTCCGGGCTGCCCTCGGCCAGGCCCCGGTCGATCGCGCGACGGGACGCGAGCCACATCACGACGCCGACCACCAGCACCGCACCCTCGGTGAGGGTAAGCGCCCAGATGATCCCGGCCAGCCCGAACCAGAGGTTGCCCAGCAGCACGACGGGGATGAACAGCACGCCCTGCGTCACCGACATGACGGTCGCCGGCACCGCCCGCCCGGTGGCCTGGAAGAAGGAGGTGAGCAGCCCGGCGAACCCGTTGGCGATCATCGCGACGAGCTGGGCGGCGAGGATGGTGACGCCGACCGTGAGGACCGAGGGGTCGGCGACGAAGGCCGAGAACACCTGGTCGCGGAAGACGAAGACCGCCGTCGCGAAGAAGAGCGTGATGCCACCGACCGCGATCGCGGACACGCGCAGGGCCGACATCAGCCGCTGCCGGTCGCCTTTGCCGAACGCGTAGGCGAGCAGCGGCAGGACGCCGAGCGTGATGCCCATGACCAGGAACTCCGGGATCTGCGCGATGCGGACCGCGACGCCCATGGCCGCGAGCGCGCCGTCGCCGTACGCGACGGCGAGGTTGTTGAGCACCAGCGACGTGACGATGAGGAAGCCGGCCTGCAGCAGCTCGCCGATGCCCACCCCGAACACGGGCTTGAGCACGGCGGGCGACAGGGTGAACCACCGCGGCGCGAGGTCGACGTGCTCGCTGTGGCGCTGGAGCCAGACGACGAAGTAGACGACGACGCCGAGGTTGGCCAGGCCCATCGCGAGCGCCGCGCCGGCGACGCCCCAGTGCAGCCCGAGGATGAACACGACGTCGAGGACCAGGTTCGCGACGGTGGAGCCGATGAGCCCGACCATCACCTGGCGCGCCGCGCCCTCCGCCCGCACCAGCTGCTCGAGGCAGAAGGCGGCGGCGAGCACGGGGACGAACGCGAGCATGACGCCGACGAAGGCGCCGGTGGCCGGCACCGCCGGGGCGTCCGCGCCGAGCAACGACACGAGCGGGTCCAGGAACAGCAGCCCGAGGGCGCCGAGGACGGCCCCGGAGATGACCGCGCCCCACACGGAGAACGACGAGACGCGCTTGATCTCGCCGGCCTGCGCGGGGTCGTGCTCGGCCGCACCGAGCAGTCGGGAGATGAGCGCGCCACCGCCGACGCCGAACACGCCGCCCACCGCCATGACCAGGCCGAGGATCGGCGCGCCGAACGTGATCGCGGCGAGCAGCGTGGAGTCGTGCAGCGAGCCGATGAAGCCGGCGTTGATGAGGTTGTAGACGGCGCCGACGATCATCGCGGCGGCCATCGGCACGCACAGGTGCACGAGGGCGCGGACGATCGGTGCGGCGGAGAGGTACCAGCGGTTGGTGCCGACGGCGTCGGCCGTCACGGGGGGTTCGATGTCGACGGTGGTCATGGTTGCTCCTTGTCCGGGCAGGGTGGAGCGCACGCCGACTGACGTCGGCGCCGCGAGGTGGTCTGTGGGGGGCGCGTGCCCGGCTGTTACCGGGTCGGGCGCGGAAGCTGTGCGGTGATCTTGCTGAGCAGGGCGTGGAGAGCGGCTCGCTCGGTGTCGTCCAGCGGGGCCAGGATCGACTCGTCGACCTCGGCCATCGCGGAGTCGAAGCCTGCGATGAGCTGGGCGCCCTCGGGTGTGGCGTAGACGCGCTTGCTGCGCTCGTTGCCGGCATCGGTGCGGCGCTCGACCAGGCCGCGCCGCTCGAGTCCCTGCAGGAGGCTCGAGACGCTCGCCGGGCTGGTGCGCGTCATCTCGGCGATGTCGCGCTGGATGGCGCCGGGGTTCTGCACCAGGTACCCGAGCGCGAAGGCCTGCTCGTGGCTGAGCTCGCGCGCCCGGATCCAGTCGTCGCCGGCCTTGCGCTGGGCCCAGCCGATCCAGCGGACCAGCCCGAGGCTGGTGCTGAGGGTGTTGTCCGGTGCATCCATGGTCAGAAATCTAACTGTTCGATCTCTAACTGTCAACCCTCAAACTGTTTCAGCGCGGCCGAGGGCGTCGTCGGACGTCAGGAGGACCACGTTCCCGTCGGGGTCGTCGACCATCGCGGCGTAGGGGCCGGACGTCTGCTCCGGCGCCATCCGCCCGTGGTAGCCGGCGGCCGTGAGCTCCGTGTACTTGGCGTCCACCGCGGCGTCGTCACCGAGGTAGAACTCGAACAGCGTCCTGTACCCGCCGCCGGTGGGCAGGGCATGGTCGGCGTCGTACCGGGCCGCGAACACGGTGTCGAAGAAGATCGTCACGCCGCTCGCCATGCGGTGCAGGACGAACGGCTTCTCGTCCTCGCCCGGCGGGATGTCGAGCCCCAGGAGCCGGTAGAACCGCAGCGCTGCGGGCATGTCGCTGACGATCACCCCGAGCATGCTCAGCTGGATCTCCACGTCGCTCCCCTCGCAGACCGGGGGCGGAGAGCCCATGGGAAAGGGAGGGCACCGACTGCCCTCCCTTCTCAAGGTATAGAGCACAGGGGGGCTTGCGGCAAGGCCCCCGTCGCCGCGCAGAATCTCCGACCGTGACTCCCGTGACCACCAGTGCGTTCGACCTTCCCGACCACCTCGCCCGCAAAGCCGACCCGGCGTCGATCGGCCGCGACGAGCTGCACTTCGCCGCCATCGCGGCGAGCCTCGAGCAGCAGACCGCCGAGCTGTCCGACCGGCTCGACGCCGAGCGCAGGGCCCCGGGCCGCTCGGGCACGGCGGCGGTCGAGCGGGACCAGGAGATCCGTCGGCTCACCGCTCGCCTGCGCACGCTGCGGCGGTTCGGCCTCGACCTCTGCCTCGGCCGAATCGTCAGCGCCGACGGAGGCGAGCCCGTGTACATCGGCCGGCTGGGGCTCACGAACCGCGACGGGCGTCGGCTGCTGCTCGACTGGCGCTCCCCCGCGGCGGAGCCCTTCTTCGGGGCGACGCACGCGAACCCGATGGGGCTGGCGAGCCGCCGCCGCTACCGCTGGACCGGCGGACGTGTCGACGACTACTGGGACGAGGTGTTCACCGCCGACGGGTTCGACGGGAACGCCGCGCTCGACGACCAGTCCGCCTTCATCGCCAGCCTGGGCACCGACCGGTCGGACCGGATGCGCGACGTGCTCGGCACCATCGCGGCCGACCAGGACGCGATCATCCGCGCGGGGTCACGCGGCGCGCTCGTCGTCGACGGCGGCCCGGGCACCGGCAAGACCGTCGTCGCCCTGCACCGCACCGCCTACCTGCTCTACTCCGACCCGCGCCTCGGTCACCGCCGCGGCGGCGTGCTGTTCGTCGGTCCGCACCAGCCGTACCTCGACTACGTGTCCGACGTGCTGCCCAGCCTCGGCGAGGAGGGCGTGCGGACCTGCACCCTGCGCGAGCTCGTCCCCGAGGGGGCCGCGGCGACGGCCGAGACGGACCCGGAGGTGGCGCGCCTGAAGTCGACCGTGGAGATGGTCGCGGCCATCGAGCCGGCGGTCCGGTTCTACGAGAGGCCGCCGACGACGGGGACGGAGGTCGAGACCGCCTGGGTCGACCTCTGGGTCAGCGCCGACGACTGGGCCGAGGCGTTCGAGGCCCCGGAGCCGGGCACCCCGCACAACGAGGCGCGCGACCAGGTCCGGGACGCGCTGCTGGAGATCCTCCTGGACAAGGTCGACGACGACGACATCGAGCCCGAGCTGCTCCGCCGCGCGCTCCTGACCAGCAAGGACCTCAACACCACCCTCGACCGCGCGTGGCCGCTGCTCGAACCGACCGACCTCGTCGGCGACCTGTGGTCGGTGCCCGCCTACCTCCGTCTGTGCGCTCCCGGGCTCACGCGGGAGGAGATCCGCACGCTGCAGCGGGCCGACGCCCAGGCGTGGACCGTGTCCGACCTCCCGCTGCTGGACGCGGCGCGGCACCGGCTGGGCGACCCGGAGGCGTCCCGGCGACGTCGCCGGCAGGAGGCCACCCTCGCCGCCGAGCGGGAGTACATGAGCCAGATCGTCGACCAGCTGATCGAGAACGACGACACCGAGCTGCGCGTGATGCAGATGCTCCGCGGGGACGACATGCGCGACAAGCTGGTCGACGTGGCCGCGCTGCCGGCGGCCGACCCGGACGCGCTCGCGGGCCCGTTCGCGCACATCGTGGTGGACGAGGCCCAGGAGCTGACCGACGCCCAGTGGCGGATGCTGCTGGCGCGGTGCCCGTCCCGGAGCTTCACGATCGTCGGCGACCGCGCGCAGGCCCGGCACGGGTTCACGGAGTCGTGGCGGGAGCGCCTCGAGCGGGTCGGGCTCGACGGGATCGAGCTGACGTCCCTGAGCATCAACTACCGGACGCCCGAGGAGGTCATGGCGGAGGCGGAGCCGGTCATCCGCGCGGTGCTCCCGGACGTCAACGTGCCGACCTCGATCCGTGGCAGCGGCGTCCCGGTGGTCCACGGGCCGGTGGCCGACCGGGACGCGATCCTCGGCGCCTGGCTGGCGGACCACGCGACGGGTGTCGCGTGCGTCATCGGCGACCCGGACTACCGCGGGACGGCCCGCGTCCGGTCGCTGACCCCGGAGCTGGCGAAGGGCCTCGAGTTCGACCTGGTGGTCCTCGTCGACCCGGAGGCGTTCGGCACGGGGATCGAGGGCGCGGTCGACCGTTACGTCGCGATGACCCGGGCGACCCAGGAGCTGGTCGTCCTGACCAGCGCCTGACCTGCGCAGGAACGAGACGCGGTGCCGTGGCACCATCGCAGGATGACCGCCTCCCGGCATCTCAGCGTCCACATCGACCGACCCGTGGCCGAGGTGTACGCCTTCGCGTCCGAACCGGCCAACCTGCCCCGGTGGGCACCCGGCCTGGGTACCTCGGTGGTGCAGGACGACGGCACCTGGTTCGTCGAGACGTCGGAGGGTCGGGCACGGGTCACGTTCGCCCCGCGCAACGAGTTCGGCGTGCTCGACCACGAGGTGCTGACGCCGTCGGGCGAGGCGGTCTACGTGCCGATGCGGGCGCTCGCGGACGGCGGCGCCACCGAGGTCGTCTTCACGTTGCGCCGCTCTCCCGGGATGACCGACGACGAGCTCGAGCGCGACACCGGGTTGGTGACCCGCGACCTGGCCCGCCTGAAGGCCGTGCTCGAGGGCACCGAGCACGACGGCTGACCGGGTCAGCCGGTCGGCAGCACGGCCGCGATCGCGCTGACCTCGATGAGCGCTCCCGGCACGCCGAGCCCGGCGACCCGGGCGGCGGTGACGAGCGGCGGGGCGCCGTCGACGGCGAGCCGGGGACCGATGGCCCCGTAGGCCGCCGCGAGGTCGGCGTCCTGCGCGAGGAGCACGGTCCACTGCACGACGTCAGCCAGCGTCGCGCCGGCGGCCCGCAGCGCGATCTCCGCGTTGTCGATGGTGCGGACGGACTGCTCGGCGACGTCGTCCGAGACGATCGCACCGGTGTCGTCGACGCCGTTCTGGCCGCCGACGTAGATGGTGGTCGCGCCCGCAGGCACGACGGCGACGTGGCTGAACGCCGGGCTCCGGACGAGGCCGGCCGGTTGCAGGCGGGTGATCTCCATGCGATCCACCGTGGCACGCACCTCTGACACGCGCACCGAGGCTCAGCCCTGGGACGGAGCCCGCTCCGTCCCGGGGACCAGGTCCGGGGCCGCAGGAAGGGTTCCCAGGCCGACGCCGTGCGGCACGTCCGCGTCGCACGGTGGGTGCGTGACTCTCTACATCGGCCGGCTCCCCGAGCGCGTCCGCCGTCGCCGCGCCCGGCGGACCGGCATCGCTGTCGTGGCCGTGCTGTGCGCCGCGCTCGCGGTGAGCGCCTACGCCGTCGTCAGGTCCGTCGCACCGCCCCACGGTCTGGACCCGGAGCTCGCGCGGCGGTTCGAGGCGGCGCAGGAGGCGGCGGCTCGCGACGGCGTGGAGCTGACCCTGACGTCGGGCTGGCGTTCCGCGCAGGAGCAGCAGGAGCTCGTCGACGCGGCGGTCGCCCGCTACGGGTCGCTGGAGGAGGCGCACCGGTGGGTGCTCCCGCCGGGGGCGTCCGCGCACGTGCAGGGCCTGGCGGTCGACGTCGGGCCGACGGCCGGGGCCCTCTGGCTCGAGCAGCACGGCGTCGAGCTCGGCCTGTGCCGGGCGTACGCGAACGAGGCCTGGCACTTCGAGATGCTCCCCGCCGGCGCGACGGCGTGCCCACCGATGCACGCGGACTCGTCGGGCGGCTGGGTCAGCGGCTGAGCGCCGTCTCCTCGGCCAGCCGCGTCATCTTGTGCGGGTTGCGGACCGCGTAGATGCGCGCGATCCGGCCGTCCTCGATCACCAGGCTCATCACCGTGTTGAGCTCGCCTCCGACGTGGACCTGGGCCGCGGGACCGCCGTTGACCCAGGCGGGCGTCGACACGAAGTCGCCCGTGATCGTCGCCAGGCCGGCCAGGAACGCGGCCACCTTGTCAGCACCCGTCACGGGGCGCCGTGTCGCGTCGACCACGCCGCCGCCGTCGGCCACCACGACCACGTCCGGCGCGAGCACGTCCAGCAGCCCCTGCAGGTCACCGTCGCGGACTGCGGCGAGGAACCGCTCGACGACGGCCGACTGCTCGGCCCGGCTCACCTGCTGCCGGGGTCGTCGCGCGGCCACGTGCTCCCGGGAGCGGTGGGCGATCTGGCGCACGGCGGCGGGGGTCCTGCCGACGGCGTCGGCGATCTCGTCGTACGGGGTGTCGAACACCTCGCGCAGCACGAACACCGCCCGGCCGGTGGGGTCGAGCGTCTCCAGCACGGTGAGCATCGCGAACGAGACGCTCTCCGCCAGCTCGACGTCCTCGGCGACGTCGGGGCTGGTCAGGAGCGGTTCGGGCAGCCACTCGCCGACGTAGTCCTCGCGCCGGCGCGCGAGCGTGCGCATCCGGTTCAGCGACTGCCGGGTGACGATCCGGACGAGGTACGCCCGCGCGTCGCGCACCTCTGCCCTCGCCCCGGGGGAGAGGTCCGCCCACCGCAGCCAGGTCTCCTGCACGACGTCCTCGGCGTCGGCGGCGGAGCCGAGCATCTCGTAGGCCACCGTGAACAGCAGGCTGCGGTGCGCGACGAACGGGTCCTCGCTCATGACCGGGACGCTACGCGGCTCGGCGGGGCCAGCGGCGGGAGGTCGCAGGAGGCGGCGAACCCCTCCGCCTCGATCCCCAGGGCGGAGTTGGTCCGGGAGTAGAGGTTGGCCAGTGCGACCCACGAGGTGAGCTCCACCAGGCCGGGCGCCCCGAGCTGGTCGAGCAGCCGCGCGGAGAGCTCGTCGGTGACGGTCGGCGGCGTCAGGGTCATCGACTCGGCGTACCCCAGCACGTCGCGCTCGAGCGGCGTGAACACGGTCGACTCCCGCCAGCGCGGAACCTGCTGAGCCTTGACGAGGTCGAGTCCCTCGTTGTGCGCCTGGAAGTACCCCAGGTCGAGGCACCACGAGCAGCCGACCAGGGAGGCGACGGCCATGTGGGCGTACGACTTCAGGTCCTCGGGGCAGGCGTGCCACCTCGCCGACTTCTGGCCCAGCCCCAGGCTGAACTTCAGGACGGCAGGGTTGTTGCCCATCACCCCGAGGGCCTCGGGCACCTTGCCGAACATCTTGGTGCTGAACCTCTTCACCAGGGCCCCGTACAGACCGGTGATCTCGGTGGCGGGGACCCGCGTCGTGCTGGTCATGGTTCCTCCTCGTGCGCTGGTGTCGGACACAAGACACCGGCCGCGGAGGATCTGTGACAGCTACCGCACGACGTCGTAGAACAGGTGCGCGGCGTTGCGGGTGATCACGGTCGCGGACTCGTCGAGGAGCAGGGTCACGCGCGTCCCGGGGGACAACGGCGATCCCGCGCCGAGGAACAGCGGGGCGACGTGCAGGTGGAGCCGGTCGACGAGGCCGTCGCGCAGGGCGGACGCCCCCAGCTCGCCGCCGCCCATGATGACGACGGCCTTGTCGCCCGCCACGGCCGCCGCCTGGTCGACGGCGTCGCGCAGACCCGTGGTCACGATGGTCATCCGGTCGGTGAGCCGGACGTGGTCGGGGGCGTGATGGGTCACGACGAAGCACGGCAGCGGCGCGGCCGGGTCGCCCTTGTCGGCCCCGTAGTGCCGCTCGTCGTTCCAGCCGTCCGGGGCGTCGACCACGTCGAAGGTGTGCCGGCCCATGACGACGGCGCCGGTGACGGCCTCGCCCCGGGTGAGCAGCTGCTCGTCCTGCGCGGTCCGGTCGCCGATGGCCCACTCGTGCAGGACCAGACCGTCGTCGCCGAGCCCGTTGCCCGGCCCCGCGTTCGGGGCCGTGACGAAGCCGTCGAGCGAGATCGTGATGTCGAGGATCACCGCCATGAGCGGGTTGCCTCAGCCGCGCAACGGCCGGCCGCGGGCGTCCCGGGCGAACCGGCCCCGCCGCATCGACAGGTACAGCAACCCCTCGACGAACCCGCACACGGCCATGACCAGCGCCGCCAGCCCGAGCGTGAAGAACCCGGCGACGACGGTGATGGCCAGCATGCTCAGGCCGCGCCGCCAGTAGCCGAGGTACATCCGGTGCAGGCCCAGGCCGCCGAAGAACACGCCGAGCAGCCCGGCGGCGACGCGCGACCGCTGCCACGTCGGGAGCACGATCCGCCTGCCCTGCCACGGTGTCTGCCGGCTCTGCCACCGCCACTGCTGCCCGTGCCACGGCCACTGCGTGCCCTGCCAGGGCCACTGCCACGGGACCGGCTCGCGGACCGGCGGCGGCACGGCGTCCTGCACGTCCGGGATCGGACCGGGCGGGTAGCGCACGGTGCTGGAGAGCGGCTGGAACAGCGGGTCGGGCGCGCGCTGCGGTCGACGGGTGACGACGGGGCGTTCGAGCAGGTCGTCGATCGTGTCGGTCACCAGGACCCCCGCTGGTCGCGCGCCACGGGTTGCGGCGGTTGGTTCGAGCGTAAGCCCGCGACCCGGTGACGTCGACGGGGCGGCCGTCCTAGGGTGATCGTGCAGCGCTAGCGAGGGAGCCGCCATGTCGTCCAAGGGGTCGGGCGCCGGGGGCGGTGCCGTCTACGGCCTGGGGCTCATCGGCGCGGCTGTCTTCTACTTCGCGCAGGCCGACACCTTCTGGATGTTCGTGCTGGCCATCCCGAAGGCCCTGATCTGGCCGGCGATCGTGGTGTACGAGCTGCTCAAGAGCTTCTACGGGGTGTAGGGCTCGGGCCGCGACGCGAACAGGTTGAGCCCGAGCGCGCCGGAGAGGTACCGCGTGGCCAACGTGCCGCGGACGCTGTTACCGGCCGCGTCGAGCCGGGGCGAGAAGGTGCTCAGGCTGCCCTTGCCCGGCGCCACCGTCACGATGCCGCCCGAGACCCCGCTCTTGCCGGGCAGCCCGATGGTGAACAGCCACTCGCCGGACCGCTCGTACAGACCGCTCGTGGCCAGGGCGGCGAGCACGTACCGACACACCGACGGGTCGACGACGCGCTCGCCGGTCACGGGGTTGACGCCGCCGTCGGCCAGGGTGGCGCCCATGACGGCCAGGTCCTGGGCGGACACCAGCAGCGAGCACTGCCGCGTGTAGACGTCGGTGGTCTCGAGGGGGTCGCGCGCCATGCGGCCGTAGCTCTGCAGGAGCCGCGCGATGGCCTGGTTGCGGCGGTTGTGCGCGGCCTCGGAGGCGTACACGTCGTCGTCGAGGGTGAGCGGGTGGCCGGCGAACGCCGACATGCCGGCCTGCACGAACGCCCACTGCTCCTCGGCCGTCGCACCCGGCACCAGGCTCGTGGTGGCCAGGGCGCCCGCGTTGACCAGCGGGTTCATGGGGCTTCCGCCGTTCAGCTCGAGCGCCATCACCGAGTTGAAGGGCAGGCCCGTGTTGTTCACGCCGACGGCGTCGAGCACGGCCTCGGGGCCCAGCGCGTCGCAGACGAGCGCGAAGACGAACGCCTTGGAGATGGACTGGATGGAGAACTCGTGCCGGAAGTCCCCGACGCTGTGGGAGGCGCCCGTCACCGACACGATGCTCAGCCCGAACAGCTCGGGGTCGGCGTCGGCGAGCGCGGGGATGTAGTCGGCCACGGCGCCGTCGTCGACCCCGGCGTACCGGTCGTGCGCGTCCTGCATGAGCCGCTCCACCAGCTCCTCCCGGGGCAGGCGTCCGGTGGAGATCAGCTCGGTGTCGTGGAAGTCGTCGCTCACGTGCTCATATCAGCACACACGGGGCGCTCCTACGGTCGCCGGGCGACCGCGATCAGGTGCGAGCTCAGGCCGAGCAGGCTCGGCTCCGACTCGATCGTCCGCGCGGCCTCGACGACGACGTCCCGGTCGGCCGGGCGGCCGTCGTCGTCGAACACCGGCGCCAACGACCTGATCCACGCGCCCATGCCCTCGACGCCGACGGTCTCCCGGTGGTCCAGGCCGGCCTCGGTCGCCTCGCCGGCCAGCTCCTCGGGCCGGTGGAAGTACGCGGTGGTGAACCAGCGCGGGTCCGCGGTCGGGTTCTCGTGCGCGCCGGTGGCCAGGTCCTGCGCGACGATCGCCCGGAACGCGGGCTCGAACAGGTAGGCCTGCGCGAGGCCGTCGAACAGGGACGCGAAGCGCGAGATCCCCATGGCGACCACGACGCCGCCGGGCACGACGACCCGCGCCGCCTCGCGCCAGGTGGCGAGCCGGTCGGCGTGGTCGGGGAGGTGGTAGAGCGGGCCGAGCAGCAGGACGGCGTCGACGGACGCGTCGGGCACCGCCAGCGCCCTGGCGTCGCCGACCGACGCCGTGAACCCCGCGCGGCCGCCCAGGCTCTCGGTCGCCCGGGCGACGTGGCCGGGGAGCAGGTCGACCAGGTGCACCGTGTGGCCGTCGTCGAGCAACCATTCCGCGTGCACGCCAGTCGCCCCACCGACGTCGAGCACCCGCGAGCCCGGCGCGAGGTGCCGCCGGACGATCTCCTGCACCCGGGCCAGCTCGAGGCGGCCGAGCCCGCGACGGAGTCGCTGGTCCTCGTCGATGTCGGTCTCGTAGTGCTCGTGGATCCGTGGCTCCTCCATCGCGACAACCTACGAGCCGGTCTCCCGTCGCTGCACCCGGATATCCTCGCGACCATCGACGAGAGGCGAGGTGCCGTGGAGGACGACGGGCTGAGCGAGGGCGATCTCGCACCCACACCGCTCCAGCAGGTGCGCCGCTGGGTCGCCGACGCGGAGGCCCGGCAGGCCGAGCACGGCGACGTCGCCGAGCCCACCGCCCTGTCGGTCGCGACGGTCGATGCCGACGGCCGGCCGAACGTGCGGACCGTCCTCATGCGCTTCCTCGACGCGCGGGGACCGGGGTTCGTCACGAACCTGGGGTCGACGAAGAGCCGGGAGATCGGCGCGACGGGCTCCGTGGCCGCCGCGCTGACGTGGGCGGCGATGTACCGGGCGATCCGGTTCCGCGGGCGCGCGGTCCCCGTGGGCCGGGACGAGGTCGCCGCCTACTTCGTGTCCCGCGCCTGGGGTTCCCGGATCAGCGCGTGGGCCTCCGACCAGTCGCAGCCGATCGCCGACCGCGCGGCGCTGGTCGCCCGGTACGAGCGGTACGCGGCGCTCTACCCGGACACCGGCTCTCCCGACGACGTCCCCGTCCCCGACGGCTGGGGCGGGTGGCGGATCGACTGCGACGAGGTCGAGCTGTGGGCCGGGCGGCGCGACCGGCTGCACGACCGGCTGGTCTTCACGCGGGTCGCCGCCGGTGACCTCGACGCTCCCGACGCCTGGGCGGTGCACCGGCGCCAGCCCTGATATCCGGTCGACGGCACCGGTTCACGCTGCCATCGTCGGCGGGATGGACCAGGAGCAGCTGTGGGACGCCGAGACCGCGCGCGAGTACGACACGCCCGGCACCGGCATGTTCGCGCCCGAGGTGCTGGGCCCGACAGTGGACCGGCTGGCCGCGCTCGCGGACGGCGGGCGGGCGCTCGAGCTCGCCATCGGGACCGGCCGCGTCGCCGTGCCGCTCGCCGAGCGCGGGGTGCCCGTCGTCGGTATCGAGCTGTCGCGACCGATGGTCGACCAGCTCCGCACCAAGGTCGACGAGGCGACGATCCCGGTGGTGGTCGGCGACATGGCGACCGCGACCGCGCCGGGCGAGTTCCGCCTCGTCTACCTCGTCTTCAACACCATCGCGAACCTGCTCACGCAGGACGAGCAGGTCGCGTGCTTCCGCAACGCCGCGCGCCACCTCGTCCCCGGCGGCCGGTTCGTCATCGAGCTGTGGGTCCCCGAGCTCCGGAAGCTCCCGCCGGGCGTGCAGGCGACGGTCTGGAACGTCGAGCCCGGCTACATCGGCCTCGACACGTATGACGTCCTGCACCAAAGGGTCGTCTCGCACCACTTCCGGTTCGGCGACGGCCGCGAGGCGCGACTCGGCCGCACGCCGCACCGCTACATCTGGCCCTCGGAGCTCGATCTCATGGCGCAGCTGGCCGGGTTCACGCGGGAGAGCCGGCACGCGGACTGGTCGGGCGAGGAGTTCACGGCCGACTCGCGTTCCCACGTGTCGGTCTACCGGCTGCCGGGCTGATCGGGCGGCGGCGCCGTCGAGCCCCGCACGACCAGCTCGGTGGCCAGCTCCATGTGCAGCGCCTCGACCTTGTCCCCGGCCATGAGGCGCGCGAGCAGCGTGACCGCCGTGCGGCCCATCTCCTCGAGCGGCTGGCGCACGGTGGTGAGCTCGGGGGTGGTGGCGCGGCTGACGTCGATGTCGTCGAACCCCGTGATCGACAGGTCCCCCGGCACGTCGAGACCCCGAGCCTGAGCGGCCCGCAGCGCGCCGACGGCGATCTTGTCGTTGAAGCAGACGAGTGCGGTCGGCCGGTCGGGCAGGTCGAGCAGGTGGCCGGCGGCCTCCAGCCCCTCCTCGAGGGTGGGCGGGACCAGCCGGATCAGCGCCGGGTCGGACAGGATGCCCGCCTGACCCATGGCGGCGTGGTGGCCCGCGAGGCGGTCGCTGCCGGCCAGCCACTCCTGAGGCCCCGCGATGACGCCGATCCGGCGGTGGCCCAGCTCCAGCAGGTGGGCCGTGACGCGGCGGGCGCCGGTGACGTGCGCGGCCGAGACCGACGCGAGGTCGTGGGGTGGCCGGGTGCGCGGGTCGACGACGACGAACGGGAAGCCCCGCCGGCGCAGCGCGAGCAGCTCTGCCGGATCCTCGGGGGGCAGGACCAGGATCGCGCCCGCGGCCCGGCCCGACAGGGATGCCAGCGGGTGGCTGTGCTGCGAGGCCTCGCCGGCGTCGAGGTGGACGACGCGGTCGTGCAGCCGCAGGGTCTCGGTCACCGAGGAGACGATCAGCCCGAAGTAGTCGCTGAGCACGTACGGGCACCGGACGAACACGGGCCCGGTGCGGGTGGCGGTCCGGCGGGGCATCACCACGGCCGGGGCGCGGGCGGCGATCGCGGCCTCGACCGTGGCGCGGGTCCCGGGCGCGACGCTCGGGTGGCCGTTGAGCACGCGGGAGACGGTCGCGATCGAGACCCCGGAGTCGGCCGCGATCTGCCGGACCGTGCTGTGCGTCGGCGTCGTCGCCACCTGTTACATCCTGTTCCATCGCCGCGAGCGGTTGACAGCCTGCTGCGGGCGGCACATGGTGAGTGCGGATACGTGCGGATCGTCCGGTTGTTACAGAGTGTTACACGGCAGCGTCGCCGTGGACAAGACGCTCGACGAGGAGCTCGCGATGAGAAGAACAGCACTCTCCCTGGTGGCGGTCGCCGGCCTGGTGGTCGGCCTGGCGGGACCCGCGTCGGCTGGGGACGCCGATCGTGGCGGAGCCGTCCAGGCGCAGGTCTGGGTCACGACGCCCGACCGCGCGGAGCTGCTCCAGCAGCGCGACCCGGTGACCTTCGAGAGCGGCGGCAGCGACCTCACGACGATCGTCGTCGACCCCACGCAGCGCTTCCAGACCATGGACGGGTTCGGCGCCTCGATCACCGACTCCTCGGCCAGCCTGCTGTCGGCACTCACGCCGGCGCAGCGTGACCAGGCGATGCGCTCGCTGTTCGACCCGACGGACGGGATCGGCGTGAGCTTCCTGCGGCAGCCGGTCGGCTCGTCGGACTTCACCGCGGAGGCCGCGCACTACACGTTCGACGACGTGGCGCCGGGCGCCACGGACTTCCCGCTCGAGCACTTCTCGATCGCGCACGACGAGGCGCAGATCCTGCCGCTGCTGCGCGAGGCCAAGCGGCTCGACCCGGAGCTGAAGGTGATGGCCACGCCGTGGAGCCCGCCGGCGTGGATGAAGACCGGCGACTCCCTCGTCGGCGGCCGGCTGAAGGACGACCCGGCCGTCTACGACGCCTACGCGCGCTACCTGGTGAAGTTCGTGCAGGCGTACACCGCGGCCGGCGTCCCGATCGACTTCCTCAGCGTGCAGAACGAGCCGCAGAACCGCACGCCGGACGCCTACCCCGGCACGGACATGCCCGTCGCCCAGCAGGAGAAGGTCATCCTCGCGCTGGGACCGATCCTGAAGAAGGCCAGCCCGCGCACGCAGATCCTCGGGTACGACCACAACTGGCAGACGCACCCGAACGACGCCGCGAACACGCCGCCGGGCGAGGACCCCGCCACGGACTACCCGTACCAGCTGCTGTCCGGCCCGGCCGCCAAGTGGATCGCCGGCACCGCGTACCACTGCTACTACGGCGACCCGAGCGACCAGACCGCGCTGCACGAGGCGTTCCCGAAGAAGGGCATCTGGTTCACCGAGTGCTCCGGCTCGCACGGTCCCACGGACACCCCGGAGCAGATCTTCCGCGGCACGCTCACCTGGCACGCCCGCACGATCGCCATCGGCACCACCCGGAACTGGGCGCAGTCGGTGGTCAACTGGAACATCGCCCTGCGCGAGGACGGCACCCCGCACCTCGGCGGCTGCGGGACCTGCACCGGGCTGCTGACCATCGGCGACGACGGCACCGTCCGCACCGACGCCGAGTACTACACGATCGGCCACCTGGCGAAGTTCGTCCGGCCCGGCGCCCAGCGCATCGCCTCGACCAGCTTCGGCACCACCGGCTGGAACGGGCAGATCATGGACGTCGCGTTCCGGAACCCGGACGGCTCCACGGCACTCGTCGTGCACAACGAGAACGACGACCCCCGCAGCTTCGCCGTGGCGGTCGGCGACCGGTCGTTCGAGTACACGCTGCCCGGCGGTGCCCTGGCCACGTTCACGTGGCCGGACTCCCGGTCGCTGCGGGACGTCCCGCGCCAGCTGGACCTGTCCGGGGCGACCGCCACGGCCAGCCTCGCGACCGCCGACGCGGGCCTCGCGGTCGACGGCGACGCCTCCACGCGCTGGTCGAGCGGGGCCGCGCAGGCGCCGGGCCAGTCGCTGACCGTCGACCTCGGGCGGCCCACGCTGTTCCGGCAGGTGGCCGTCGACTCCGGCGACAACCTCGGCGACTTCGCGCAGGGGTACCTGCTGGAGACCAGCCGGGACGGGCAACGGTGGACCACGGCCGCGGAGGGTCAGGCGACCGGTCAGCTGACCACCGTGACCGTGCGCCCGACGCTCGCCCGCTACGTGCGGATCACCTCGACCGCGAGCGCGGGCAGCTGGTGGAGCCTGGCGGACGTGCGGCTCTACCGGTAGGCACTCCCGGGCCTCGGTGGCCAGACTTGGCGCATGCGATCACGGATCGACGGCATGTGGTGGGGGCTGGCCATCGAGGCACCGGACCCCGAGGCCCTGGCGGGGTTCTACTCGGCGCTGCTCGACTGGCCGATCGGCCACCAGGAACCGGGCACCTCGATCCTGCAGGCGCCGGGTGGGGCGACGTTCATGGTCGTCCAGCAGGCCGACGGGTACCGGGCGCCCGTCTGGCCGCCGGTCGAGGGTGAGCAGCGGCCGATGATGCACCTCGACTTCCAGGTGGGCGACCTCGCGTCGGCCGTCGAGGACGCGGTCGCGCTGGGCGCACGCGTGGCCGACGCCCAGTTCCAGCCGAACGTCCGCGTGATGATCGACCCCGCCGGGCACCCGTTCTGCCTCTGCCTCGACGAGGACTGAGCCTTCTCGACCCTCAGACCTCGTAGCTGGCGAGGATCGAGCCGTTCGGCCCGACCTCGACGTGGGTGGAGGTCAGGGTGACCGGGCGCAGGGGCGACCCGTCGACGATCGACGGCGTGCCCAGCCCGCCGACCAGCGCCGGGATGGTCAGGACGTGCAGCTCGTCCACCAGGCCGGCGCCGAGCAGCGCGGCGTTGAGCCCGCCGCCGCCCTCGGACACGACGCACTCCGCGCCGAGCACCTCGCGCAGCCTGACCAGGGCGGCCGCCAGGTCGACGCGCTGCTCCCCGGCGACGAGATACGGGATGGCGCGGCGTTGCAGGTCGGCGAGGTAGGCCGCGGGGGTCGCCCGGCACACCAGGACCAGCAGGCTGGTCTCGTCGTCGCCGGTGAACGTCCACGGCACCCGACCCCGGCCGTCCACCACCGCGAACCACCGCGGCGTGCGCCGCGGCACGAAGTCGGACCAGAGGTCCTCGTCGGACGCGGGCAGGTCCACCGGGACCGGCGTCGTCGGGGACGAATGTGCCGCTGCCCTCGAGGACCACGGTCGGACGGTGCCGCTCGATCGCCGCGGCCCGACGTGCGACGAGCGCGTCGGCGTCGGCGGGCCAGAGGGCCTTCCAGCGCCGGTCCACCTCGTCGTCCAGCAACCGCTCGTCGCGGCTGAGGGTGATCCGGCCGTCGACCGTCGCGGTGACGGACACGATGACGCGCGGGCGGGTGGCCATCCCGGGACGGTACGGCCACCCGCCCACACGGCTCAGAGCTCGCGCAGGACCTCGCGGGCGAACTTCGCGGTGTGCTCGTGCAGGTCCTCGATGCGGCGCTGCACGAAGCCGGCGGGGTCGTCGCCGCCCTCGATGATGGTCGGCTTGCGCCGGACGTTGCTCGAGCAGTCGAAGCGGGTGCAGATCAGGGTGCCGATGGTGTCGCCGTTGCGTCCGGGGGAGCCGGCGCGGCGGGCGACGTACATCGAGACGTCCTCGGTGGCGTAGACGTCCTCGCACCAGGCGCACACGGCTCGCCGGCGCTTCGCGGCACCTTCGGGCGACCGCAGGGTGACGCCGACCAGCGAGTCCTCGACGGGGAGGACGACATACGCGCGCAGGGGCGCCTTGCGGTCGATCCACCCGAGGTAGTCCAGACGGTCCCAGCGCAGGTCCGCCAGGTCGGGGGGCAGGGTCAGCTGGGCGGCCTCACGCTTCGAGCAGTTCACGAAGGAGGCGCGGACGATCTTCTCGGTCAGGGGGTTCATGGGTTCGGCTCTCGTGCGACGTGGGAAGGGGATCGGTCCCCGCGCAGGCATGCCGAAGGAGTCGCCGTGAGGCGTCAGGCGTGCCGAGCGGGCGTCCGGTGCATGCCTGAGCAGGCCTGGACGGCCGCCCCGCTTCCCCGCTGCATCGTGGTGCGCTCCGTGGTCGACGGCCGGGGGCTCGTCCCGCGGCACAGCTCGACCCGATGGTGCGCTCCCGCCGACTCCGGAGTCAAAGCGATACGAGGTGGACTGCAACCGACGAGTTGCGCGTGCTCTTCGGTTGTGCAACTCTCGTGTTGCATCGCCGGAGCGAACCGAAGGACAGACCATGACCCAGCAGCCCGCCGTCGTCGACACCGAGACCTACACCGTCTCGCGCACCGTCCACATCAAGGCGTCGCCGGACCGGGTCTGGGCGGCGCTCACCCGCGACGACCTGATCACCCAGTGGTTCGGCAGCATGGCCACGCTGCCCGACCTGCGGGTGGGCGGCGAGGGCACGTTCGGGTTCGAGGGCTACGGCGAGTTCCCCGTGCGCATCGAGGAGTACGACGAGCCCGCCGTCTTCGCCTTCACGTGGGGCACGCCCGACCAGCCGCTGCGCCCCGACAACTCCACCCTGGTCCGGTTCACGCTCGTGGCGGACGGGGGCGCCACCGTGCTGAGCGTCGTCGAGTCGGGCTTCGGCCTGCTGGGTCGCGACCCGCTGGAGGCCATGAGCTCGAACCGCGAGGGGTGGACCAGCGAGCTGGACGAGCTGGTCGCCTTCCTGGAGGGATCCGCGTGACCTCGACCCTGGTCCCCGTGTTCGCCGCGCTCGCGGACGACACCCGCTGGGCCGTCCTGCAGGTGCTGGGGCGCGAGGAGCTGTCGGCGTCCGCCCTGGCCACCCGGTTCCCGGTGTCCCGGCAGGCCATCGCCAAGCACCTCGCCGTCCTGGCCGACGCCGGCCTGGTGGAACCCGTCCGGGCCGGGCGGGAGATCCGGTACCGCGCGCTGGGCTCACGCCTGAACCAGACGGCTCGCGCGCTCGAGGCGATCGGCGCGGAGTGGGACCGCCGGCTGGACGCGATCACCCGCATCGCGGAGTCCTTGGAGGGCCCTACGCCTCAGCCGTGACCTCGCGGATCACGTGCCGGGCGTTCGCCGCCAGCACGGGGTTGGTGTCGCGGTAGTACGGCAGCTGGACGAGGGCCTGCGCGAGGGCCCGCGCGCGTGCCCTCGTCCAGGACACGTCGTCGACCTCGAGCGCGGCCCGGAACTGCGCCCGCGCGGGCGGTGGCAGCAGGTTCCAGGCGACACCGAGGTCCACGGTGGGGTCGCCGACGCCGATGCCCGCGAAGTCGATGAGCCCCGTGAGCCGGTGGTCGTCGTCGAGCAGCAGGTTGCCGGGCGCGATGTCGCCGTGCACCCAGGTGGCGTCCCCGGCCCACTCGGCGGTCGCGAGCGCGTGCTCCCAGATCGCGGTGACGGCGGCGGTGTCGATGTCGTCGGCCAGCGCCGCGATGTCCGTGCGCACCTGCGCGTCCCTCGCCGCCAGCGTGCCGGGCCTGGCGACGCCACCGTCGAGGTCGATCGCGCGCACGGCCCGCACGAGCGCCGCGAGCTCGCGGGCCAGTCCCGCCGCGTCGTGCAGGTGGCCGAGTCGCGGGTTCTCGCCGGGGACCCAGGACAGGACCGACCACGTCCAGGGGTACGCGGGACCGGGGCTCCCGACGGCGACCAGCCGGGGAGTCGTCACCGGCAGCAGCCCCTCGACCAGCGGCAGCCACTGCGCCTCGTGGTCGACGCCGCCGCGCGCCCAGTGGATGCGGGGCATCCGGACCACGAGGTCGTCGCCCAGCCGGAACATCGCGTTGTCCGTGCCGCTCGAGGACACGCGGTGGACGGGCAGGTCCGCCCACTGCGGCAGCTGCTCGGCGAGGAGGCGGCGGACGAGCTCGACGGGCAGGTCGAGCTCGTCGGCGTGCATTCCCGTGGTGGTCATCGCGACCAGTCGAGCAGGCCGCGACCGACGCGGCCAACAGGTTTTCTCATGCCATGCCCGCCCGGCGACGGGCTGCGCCCGCGCGCGCACGTGCGCCATCCTGGGTCGATGGAGCTGGAGTTCAGCGGCGAGATCATCTACTGGCGAGGTCCGTCGCCGTACCACTACGTCCCGGTGCCCGAGGCGGAGAGCGCCAGCATCAAGGCCGTGTCCTCGATGGTCACCTACGGCTGGGGCGTCATCCCCGTGCTCGCGCGCATCGACGACACCGAGTGGGAGACGTCCCTGTTCCCCAAGGACGGCCGCTACCTGGTCCCCGTGAAGGGCATGGTGCGCAAGGCCGAGTACCTCGACGTCGGCGACACGGTCACCGTGCGACTGATCCTGGGTGGCCCCCGCTGACCTGATCGCGCAAACCCTGCGTCGGTGCGCCGGTGACGGGAATATGGTCGGACGCATGCCTGCGCAGCCGCCGACCTCGTTCCCCACCGACGCCGCCGCCTGGCCGGCCTTCCTCGCGACGACCGTCGACGCGTCCCTCGACGACGCCCGCGCCCTCGTCGCCCGGCTGAAGGACGGGACCCCGCGGTCGACCGCCGAGGTCCTCGGCCTGTGGAACGACACGGACATCGCGCTCGGGTCGGCGTCGTCGGCGGCCCACCTGCTCGCCGAGGTGCACCCCGACGCGGACCTGCGGGCGGCCGCCGAGGAGCGCGCGCAGGCGGCGGAGGACCTGGGCACAGAGCGCGAGCTGGACCACGAGCTGTGGCAGGTGCTGGCGGCGACGTCGGCGGACGGGCTCGAGCCCGGGGCGGCCCGGGTCCGGGAGCACGTGCTCCGCGACTTCCGTCGCGCGGGCGTCGACCGCTCGCCCGAGGACCGCGACCGGCTGCGGGCTCTCGCGCAGCGGTGCACCGAGATCGGGCTGGAGTTCTCGCGGAACATCCGCGACGGCGTGCGCAGCGTCAAGGTCCCGCCCGAGCAGCTGGACGGGCTGCCCGACGACTTCCGGGCCGAGCACCCCGCCGACGCCGACGGGCTGGTCACGCTGACCACCGAGTACCCCGACCTGCTCCCCGTCCGCACGTACGCGACCGACCCGGCCGTCCGGCTCGCGCTCACCAGCGAGTACCAGTCGCTCGGCTGGCCGGCCAACGAGCCGCTGCTCGCGGAGCTGCTCCGGCTCCGGGCCGAGCGCGCCACGCTGCTGGGCTACCCGGACTGGCCCACGTACGACGCCGAGCCCCGGATGATCGGCACCGGCCAGGCGATCGCCGACCTGATCGAGCGGCTCGACGCCCTCACCGCGGCGCCGGCGGCCCGGGACGTCGAGGTCATGCTCGCCCGGTACCGCGAGGACGTCCCCGACGCCGTCGCGGTCACGCCCGCCGACAACCTGTACTACGAGCAGGTCATCAAGAACGAGCAGTACGACGTCGACGCCCGAGCGGTCCGCGAGTACTTCCGCTACGAGGCCGTGCTGCCGGGGATCCTCGACGTGGTGCAGCGGTTGTTCGACATCGCCCTGCAACCCGTGGACGTCCCTACGTGGCACGACGACGTCCAGGTCTACGACGTCGCGGTCGACGGGTCGCTGATCGGACGCGTGTACCTCGACATGCACCCTCGGGCCGGCAAGTTCAACCACGCCGCCCAGTTCGGGCTGGTGCCGGGCATCGCGGGGCGGTCGCTGCCGGAGGGCGTGCTCGTCTGCAACTTCCCCACCGGGCTGATGGAGCACGACGACGTGCTGACGTTCTTCCACGAGCTGGGGCACCTGGTCCACGAGGTGCTCGGCGGGCAGCAGCCCTGGGCGATGTTCACCGGCGTCGCCACCGAGTGGGACTTCGTCGAGGCGCCCAGCCAGCTGCTCGAGGAGTGGGGCTGGGACGCGGGCGTGCTCGGGTCCTTCGCGACGAACGCCGCGGGTGAGGCGATCCCGGCGGAGCTGGTCGCGGCGATGCGGCGGGCCGACGGGTTCGCGCGCGGCGCCTGGACCCGGCGCCAGCTCAACTTCACGGCCCTCTCCTACGGCCTGCACGCCGACCCGCCGGCCGACCTCGCGGCCTACACCGCCGAGATCGACGCGAGGTTCGGCCCCTACACACCGATCCCGGACACCCACCAGTACGCCGGGTTCGGGCACCTCGAGGGCTACGGCTCCGCGTACTACACGTACCTCTGGAGCCTGATCATCGCGAAGGACCTGCGCACCGCGTTCACCGACGGCCTGATGGACCCCGTGGTCGGCCGCCGCTACCGCGAGGCGATCCTGGCGCCCGGTGGGTCGGCCGACGCCGCCGACCTGGTGCAGGACTTCCTCGGCCGGCCGTCGTCGTTCGACGCCTTCGAGGCGTGGCTGACGGCCGGCACGGACTGACGCCGCACTGACCTGCCTGCACCGGCCCGCCCGTACTGGCCTGGCTGCACCGTCGATCGAGAGGACCGCACGTGACCCGGACCGTCCAGCTCCGCCGCTACAACCTCAAGCCCGACCTGGTCGAGGACTTCCTCACCTGGTGGCCCAGCCGGCTGGTACCCGCGCGTGCCGCGTTCGGCTTCACCGTGGAGTCCGCCTACCTCAACCGTGAGGCGGCCGAGTTCACGTGGGCCGTGTCCGCGGAGGGCGACGCAGACGAGTTCGTGCGCCTCGAGCAGGCCTGGATGGCCTCGCCCGAGCGGGCGGACGTGTTCGGGGGCATCGACGGCTGGAACGACTCGGTCGTCATCGCCTTCGTCGAGCGGTTCGTCTGAGGGCGTCCGGCGGTCAGTCGCCCTCGTACCGGCGCAGGCGCTCCTGGGCCTGCGCGTACGACGTCGCCCCCGGGAGCGTCCGACCGTCGCGTGCGGCGGTGGCCACCTCGACCGCCGCGTCGACCGCGGCCCGGTAGGGCAGCGAGCCCGTGCTCACGCGGCGGATGCCCAGGTCACCGAGCTGGAGCACGCTCCAGCCCGGGATGAGCAGCACGTTGAGCGGCACGGGGATCTCGCGCGCCAGCGTGCGCAGGTCGTCCAGGTCCGTCGCGCCGGGCAGGAAGATGCCGTGCGCTCCTGCGGCGACGTACGTCAGCGCACGGGCGACGGTGGCGGCGACGGTCGCGTCCTGCCGGAACCAGTAGGTGTCGACCCGCGCGTTGATGAACACGCCCGGACTGGCCTGGGCGATCGCCTCGATCTTGGCGGCGTGCCGCTCGGGAGCGACCAGCCGGCTGTCGATGCTGTCCTCGATGTTGATGCCGGCCACGGGCAGGCTCGCGACGTAGGCGGCCACCACGTCCGGGTCGTCGTCGTACCCGTCCTCGACGTCCGCCGACACGTGCACCGGGAGGTGCGCGAGCCGTCGGACGAGCTCGCGCGTGGCGTCCCGCGTGGCCCGGCCGCCGTCCGCACGGCCCAGGGCCGCGCCCACGCCGAAGCTCGTGGTGCCGACCGCCGGGAATCCCGCGTCGACAAACGCCAGGGCCGAGCCGACGTCCCAGGCGTTCGGCAGCAGCAGCGGCCCGTCGCCCAGGTGCAGCTGGTGGAATGTCGTCGTCACGCTGCGAACACCGCCTGCCAGAAGTCGGTGAAGATCGGCGTCGGCTGGCCGGACGCCCACGCGTCCGTCGTCAGCAGCACGGCGATCGTGTCCGTCACCGGGTCGGTCCACCACGTCGACCCTAGACCGCCGTCCCAGCCGTAGGTCCCGGCGTGCCGGCCGTCGGGAGCGTCGGACAGGAGCACGCCGAGACCCAGCCCCCAGCCCTCGTGCCCGGCCGGGTCGTGCGCCCCGACGTGCGCGGACGTCATCGCGGTCACCGCCTGCGGGCTCAGCACGGTCGACCCGCGGCCGCGCAGCATCGTCGCGAACGTGTGCAGGTCGGCGACGGTCGAGACCAGCCCGGCGCCGGCGTCGGCGAACGCGGGCGGCCGGGACCACTGGCCGTCGGGCTCGTCGTAGACATCGTCGCCCGTCCAGTGCCGGTCCAGCCGCGCGAGGTGCTGTGCGGGGACGTGGAACCCGGTGTCGCGCATGCCGAGCGGGTCGAGCAGCCGGCCGGCGAGCAGCTCGGGCAGCGGCCGACCCGCGGCGCGGGCCAGGAGCACGCCGAGCACCTGCGCGCTCGTGTTGTAGAGCCAGCGGGTCCCCGGCTGGGCGGAGAGCGGCACGCCCCCGACGATCCGCATCCACTCGTCGGGCGGCGGCGCGTCCTGCGGCGCGGGCGGTCCGACGGGCAGTCCTGCCTCGGCCAGCGCGCCGAGCACCGTGCCCGGGAAGGGGCCGGCGAAGTCCATGCCGATGCCGAGCCGGAACTCCAGCAGGTCGCGGACGGTGACCGCGCGGTCGGCCGGGACCGTGTCGTCGAGCGGGCTTCCCGGGGAGCGCAGCACGCGCCGGTCCGCCAGCTCCGGGAGCCACCGGTCGACCTCGTCGTCGAGAGCCAGCACGCCGTCGTCGACCAGCGCCATGGCGAGCGCCGCGACCACCGGCTTGGTCACCGACGAGATCCGGAAGACCGAGTCCGGCCTGGCGATGCCCGCGATCCCGCTGGTCACCGACCCGCCCCGGTCCACCAGCCACGCCGCGCCGTGCACCTCGCCCGAGGTCACCCGCGCCTCGACCACCTGCGTCACGTCCATGCGTCCACCCTGCACCGGAGGTCCCACATCGGCGCTCGGAGGGCGCACTAGGTTCGGCTCATGGCGACAGCCGCTGCCCCTCGACCACGGGTGCCGCGTGGCGTGCGCCTCGTGCTCGGGCTGGGCTGCGTCCTGCTCGGTGCCGTGCTCGTGCTCCGGCCGTTCTCGTCGCTCGCGGTCCTTCTCGTCCTCGTCGTGACCGGCCTCGCCGTCGCCGGGATCGCCGGGCTGGTCGTCGGCGACCATGCGCGCACGACCGTGCTGCGCGGCATCGTGCTCCTGGTCGCCGCGATCGCGGTCGCCGTGTGGCCGGGGGCGACGCTCGGGATCCTCACCGTGGTGCTCGCGCTCGCGCTGGTCGTCGGCGGAGCGATCGACGTCGCGCACGCCCCCGGCGTCAGGGGCGCCGCACGCGTGGACGCGGCGGTCGGCGGCGTCACGTCGATCGCGTTCGGCGTGCTCGCGCTGGCGTGGCCGGACATCACCGTGCTCGTGCTCGCCGTGGCTTTCGGGGCATGGCTCGTGGTCGTCGGGGTGACCGAGCTCGTCGGGTTCGTCCGCGGCGGGAACGTGCCGGTCCCACGGCCGGGTCGGCGTCGCCGCGCTGCCCGCGTCGGTGGCTGGCGGCTCGCCGGGACGGTGCTGGGCGCGTTCGTCGCCGTGGTCCTCGTGGTCCTGAGCCTCGCCCTGCAGCGGGGTGCGCCGTCTCCGGACGCCTTCTACGATCCGCCGGCCGACGCCCCGTCGGCACCCGGACAGCTGCTGCGCAGCGAACCGTTCCGCAGCGACGAGATCCCCGCCGGCGCCTCCGCGTGGAAGATCCTCTACACGACCACCAGGGACGAGGGGGAGCCCGCGACCGGCAGCGGGATCGTCATCGCCCCGACGTCGGCAGGTCCGAGCCCCGTGGTCGCGTGGGCCCACGGGACCACCGGCGCCTCACCGGGCTGCGCCCCGTCCGTGCTCGAGGAGGGGCTCCGGGCCGGCGCGATGGTCGTCCAGGATCGGGTGATCGAGCAGGGCTGGGCCATGGTCACCGCCGACTACATCGGGCTCGGCACGTCGGGGCAGCACCCGTACCTTATCGGGCAGGGCGAGGGCAGGTCCGTCCTCGACGCCGTCCGCGCGGCGCACCAGCTGACCGCGGCGCACCTGGCCGACCAGACGGTGGTGTGGGGTCACTCGCAGGGTGGGCACGCGGCGCTCTGGGCCGGGATGCTCGCGCCGACGTACGCCCCGGAGCTCGAGATCGACGGTGTCGCGGCCCTGGCGCCGGCGAGCAACCTGCCCGGCCTCGTCGATGCCATGGGTGGCGTGACCGGCGGCGAGCTCTTCGCGTCGTACGTCGTCGACGCCTACACCGCCACCTACCCGGACGTCCGGTACGACGACCTGGTCCGGCCCGGTGCGCGGATCATCGTGCGGGAGATGGCCCAGCGGTGCCTGTCCGAGCCGGGCATCCTCGTCTCGGCGGTGACCTCGGTGTTCCTGGACAAGCCGATCTGGTCCGGCGACCCGAGCAGCGGCCCGTTCCTGGCGCGGCTCACCGAGAACGTCCCGTCGGGGCCGATCCCGGCGCCGGTGCTCGTGGCGCAGGGTGCCGACGACCGCCTCGTGGTCCCGTCGGCGCAGGACGCCTACGTCGACGCCCGATGCGCCGCCGGGTACGCCGTCGACTACCGGACCTACGCCGGCCTGGACCACGTCGGGCTCGTCGCGGCCGACTCACCCCTGGTCCCGGACCTGCTCACGTGGACGGCGGACCGCTTCGCGGGGGCGCCGGCCGCGGACACGTGCCGCTGAGGCGCCGCCGTCGCCGTCAGTCGAAGAGGTCGCCGAGGAAGCTGCTCGGGCGCCGCTTCTTCGTGCTCGAGTAGTGGTCGTCCCGGTCGCCGCGGTACTGATCCTCGGGGTAGCGCGCGGGAGGCGCCGCCGCCTGCCGGGAGCCGTAGTAGGCCGACTCGGCGTCCGTGAGGCGCTCGAGCTCGCCGCGGTCGAGGAAGATCCCGCGGCAGCCGGTGCACTGGTCGATGGTCACGCCGTTGCGCTCGTAGGCGCGCATGTCGGAGCCGCACTTGGGGCAGATAAGCGTCATGGGTGTCTCCGTCCGTGGCTCGGCCGACGGGCGCGCCGGCTGCCCGGTGAACGACCGGGCGCGCCGGAGGGTTTCCTCCGCCCGGCGCCGGGGCCGGGGCCACATCGGCCGGACGGACGATCCGCGCGACCTGCTCTTCGGCCGATGAATCCGCGGCACGCAGTCGCCAGGCTCGTCCCAGGACGTTCGCGACCCGACCGAGGAGGACCCCGTGCCCCGTCACGCGTGGCGCATACCCGCCGGCCTGATCCTGCTGAGCCTGGTGCCGATGCTCGCCGGAGCCCTGCGGCTGGCCGAGCTGAGCAGCGGCCCGGAGGTCACCCCGGACAACGAGCGGTTCGTGACGATGCCGGCGCCCGTTGTGGTGCACATCGTGTGCGCGACCACGTTCCTGCTGCTCGGCGCGTTCCAGTTCCACCCCGGCCTGCGCCGACGCCGACCGCGGTGGCACCGCATGGCCGGACGCGTCGTCGCGCCCGCCGGGATCCTCGCCGCGCTCGCGGGGCTGTGGATGGCGGTGTTCACCGACCTGCCCGCTGGCGACGGGCCGCTGCTCGAGGTCTTCCGCCTGGTGTTCGGATCCGCGATGGTCGTGTTCCTCGTGCTCGGCGTCGTCTTCATCCGGCGGGGTGACGTCGTGACGCACAGCGCCTGGATGACCCGCGGCTACGCGCTCGGCCTGGGCGCCGGGACGCAGGCGGTCATCTTCGCGCCGTGGACCCTGGTGCTCGGCGCGCCCAGCGAGACGGCCCGCGCGCTGCTCATGGGCGCGGCGTGGGTGATCGACCTGGCGATCGCCGAGTGGATCATTCGTCGACGCCGCCGCCCGCCCGTCCGCGCGCCGCGCGCCGGTGCCCTCGTCGCGACCTGACTCGTGTGCTTTCGGGAGGCTCACGTGCTCGCGCGAGGCGCTCGTGCTCGCAGGAGGCTCACTTGCTTGCGGGACGTCCCGCAGCGCAGGGTGACGACCATGACCGAGCACACCCACGGCGAGAACTACTGGGAAGAGCACTACGCGACCGTCGAGCCGTCCTGGGGCACCCGACCGAACGCCGTCCTCGTCGACGTCGTCACGGCCTTGCTCCCGGAGCCCGGGCGCGCGGTCGACCTCGGCTGCGGGCACGGCGGCGACGCGCTCTGGCTCGCGTCGCTGGGCTGGCAGGTCACCGCGGTCGACGTCGCGCCGACCGCACTCGCCCGGGTGGCGCAGGACGCCGCCGACGCCGGCCTCGCCGAGCGGGTGGCCGTGGAGCACCACGACCTGCGGCACTCGATGCCGTCCGGCGTGTTCGACCTGGTCACCGCGAGCTACTTCCACGTCCCCGCCGACGTCGCCCGCTCCGAGGTGCTCCACCGCGCCGCGGCTCTCGTCGCCCCCGGCGGAATGCTGCTGGTGACCGAGCACGCGTCGGTGTCGCCGTGGTCCTGGGACAAGGACGCGACCTTCCCGACGCCCGCCGAGTCGCTCGAGTCCTTCGACCTCGGCGACGGGTGGGACATCGTCCGGCTCGATGCCCCGCAGCGCACCGCGACCGGCCCGGGCGGCCAGGTCGCGGAGGTCACCGACAACGTGATCGCGGTCCGCCGCGTGCGCTGACCCCGTTCCCCGGCATCGCGGCGACAAGACCCCGATCGACCGGGCGAGTGACGTGGATCGTCGGCGGGTCCGTCGGACGATTGCGCCCCCTGGCGTTCCGGCATGACCTCGCGCCGATGGGCCCTGCTCGCCGTCGTCGGCGTCAGCCTGCTGGTCGTCGCACCCATGTCCGGGTTCCTCTGGTTCATCGGGCTGCTGATGGGGTCGCCGTTCATGGCGTCGATGCCCAGCCATGCCGACGTCGTGGAGGGCGGTGCGCTGCGGGCGATCGCCGTGCTCGTCTGGGCCGTCCCGATCGCGGTCGCGTGGCAGCAGCTCGGCGTGAGGGCCGCGCGGACGGCCGCCGTGGTCGTGGGAACGGTGGTCGCAGTCAGCCTCGCCGTGTGTGCGCTGACCGGGCTGTGGTGACCTGGGGATCTGGCTGCTGAGCTGGGCAGGCCTGGCGGGCCGCCTTGAGCGAGGCCCGGAGCGAAGAGTCAGTCGCCGCTCCGCCAGTCTCGCGGGGGCCGGAGCGGGCCAGGTGGCCGGGTCGCGAACGCCAGGGAGGTCCGTTCGGCAGTGGGGTCGCGGCACTGGGAGCGCTCGATATCGGACGACTGTGTCAGAAGGGTGGGTCGCCGAGTGGGACGGGTGTGGGTGGGGGTGGTCGGTGGGTGTGGAGGTCGGGGGTGGTGTGGATGAGGGCGGGGTGGCGGGCGTAGGTCAGGCCGTGTCGGTCGGTCCAGGTGGAGACCCCGGTGGCGGGGTTGTAGGTGACGTTCCACCAGCCTTCGGTCTTGGCTTGGTGGTGGTGTTTGCACAACGCGTGCAGGTTCGCCTCGCACGTCTGCAGCTTGTGCGGGTCGTCGCCGCGGTCGTGGTTGTAGGGGGTGCGGTGGTCGATCTCGCAGCGGGTGGCGGGTTGTCGGCAGCCGGGGAAGGTGCAGGTCACGTCCCGGGCTTGCACGGTCCGGGTCAGGTCCGCCCCGGGGCGGTAGGTCTGGGTGCCGACGGCGCAGACCTGCCCGGTGGTGTCGGTCAGGACGCGGCGCCAGGTGCCGTCCTGGGCGAGCTCGCGGGCGACCTGCGCCGGCACCGGACCGTAGGACCCGAGGAACCCGGGCGCGTCGTCCAGGCCGAGCAGCGTGGTGGCGGCCACGGACAGTTGCACCGCGACGCGTTGCCCGTGCTTGCGCGGCAGGGGGGTGCCGTCGGGGGTGGCTTGGCGGTCCAGGATGGCGGTGAACACATCCGCGAACGCGTCCGCCCGCCGCTGATCCACGGTGCGCTGGTCCCCGTCGAGGGCGGCGTGCCCGGCCAGGGCGTCGATCGCGGTGAACGCCGCCGTGGCCTCGGCGGCGGGTAGGTAGGCGACCAGGCGGGCCATCGCGTCGGGGGCCAGGATGAGGTCGATGCCGCGGCGGTCACGTTCGGCGAGGCGACACTTCTCCACCAGGGCGGGGTTCAGCGCGATCAAGGTGGCGCGTACGTGCCGGGCCAGCTGCGGCGCCGTCAGCTCCGAGGACCGGGCGATCGCGTCGTCGATCACGGCCCGCACCGCGCCCGCCTCGAGCCCAGACCCGCCCTTGGTGACCTCGTCCAGGATGATGTCGATCTTGCGGGCCTCGATCGCACCGGCCGCCCACGCGTCGCCCAGGGCGGGGTGCTGGGCGGTGCCCCAGGCGCGCAGGAACACCATCTCCGCGGCCCGCCTCGTGCACACCAGCGCACACGCCAGCTCGTCCGGGACATGCCGCAACGCGTCCGTGGTGCGGGCTTCGATCTCGCGGACCACGACGGCCTGGGCGGCCTGCAGCATCGCGATCGCCTGCGCCATCCCCGTGACCGTGTTCACCAACGCCACATCCGAGACCTCCGCCACCGGCACCGACGTCAACAACGCCACCAGGTCACCGAGATCGACCCCGGGCAGGGGGAAGTCTTCGACCGCACCAAGGTCGATCACCCGCACACCCGGGCCGGGCACGGGCGTGACACCCGGGCGCGCGCCGTGACCCGAGTCCGCCCACACCAACCCAGCGGCGGCTGCAGCCACGGGCAGCGCAGCCGTGGTGGTGGATGACGAGGCGGGCGCAGCTGGCGTGGTGGAGGAGCTGGGCGCGGGCCTTGCGGCGGTGCATGCGGATGCCCACGAGGCTGCAGACCCGGCCGTGGCCGTGGAGGGTGCGGACGAGCCGGAGTCAGGTCTAGCGGCAGCGCGCGCAGCCGGGCGGGCGACCTCGACCGTCTCCATCACCGCCGTCACCACGCCACCTCCACCCGCACCAACCGCCCGATCCGGGCATAGAACAACTGTACGACCGACCGCTGACATTCACCCCTGACCAGCACACACGCGGCGCAACCTCGCGCAGCGCCGGGCGGGAGCGGGGGGTCCGTGCGAGATCTACGCCTCCGGCCCGTCGGTCGAGTGGCAGAAGGCCGCGCCGGAGCCAGGGAGTGGCTGCGCGGCGCGAGCGAGCGAAGGCGACCGCAGGGGAGCCGCGCCGGCGAAGCGGACCGGCTGAGCCCGCAGAAGGGCGTCGGCAGCGTGAGCGCCAGCCGCCCCTACGCCCCGCGCGGCTCGTCGACCGACCGCAGCACCCGGCACGGCGCACCGACGGCGACGACGCGCGGCGGGATGTCGCGCGTGACCACGCTGCCGGCGCCGATCACGGAGCCCGCGCCGATGGTGACGCCGGGCAGGATCGTGACGTTCGACCCGATCCACACGTCGTCCTCGATGCGCACGGGCAGGGAGAACTGCCAGCCGCCGACGCGCTCCTCGGGGACGGTCGGGTGGCCGGCGGTCGAGATGGTGACGTTCGGCGCGAGCATGACGCGGTCGCCGATGACGATGTCGGCGTCGTCGACGAGCACGAGGTTGAAGTTCGCGTAGAAATGGGCGCCGACGTGCACGTGCGAGCCGTACGACACGTGGAACGGCGGCTCGATCCACGCCTCGGGACCCACGGAGCCGAGCAGCTTCTGCAGGATCGACGCCCGCAGGGCCGACTCACCGGGCCGCGAGTGGTTGTAGTCGTAGGCCAGCTCCTTGCCGGCGACCCGCTCGGCCTCGAGCGTCTCCAGCCCGGGGCCGAAGTCCACGTAGAGCCCGCCGTTGTTCATCACGGCCCGCACGGCGTCGTACTCGTCGGTCATCACACGCTCCTCTAGGGTGTTCCGCAGCCCATCATGCTCGAAACGATCCGATCAGGACGCCTCATGACCGCGCCGTACCAGGACCCCACCCGACCCGTCGCGGACCGCGTCGCCGACCTCGTCGGGCGCATGACGCTCGAGGAGAAGGTCGGGCAGATGATGCAGCTCAACGCCAAGGACGGCGTCGAGGACCTGGTCCTGAACCTGCACGTCGGGTCGATCCTGCACACCTCCCCGGAGCGGGTGCGCGAGGCGCACGAGCTCACCGCGCGGACGCGCCTGCAGATCCCGCTGCTCATCGCGGAGGACTGCATCCACGGCCACTCCTTCTGGGAGGGCGCCACGATCTTCCCGACGCAGCTCGGCATGGCAGCCACCTGGGACGCCGACCTGCTGGAGAGGGCGGCCCGTGCGACGGCGGTCGAGGTGGCGGCCACCGGCATCCACTGGACGTTCTCGCCGGTGCTCTGCATCGCGCGCGACCTGCGCTGGGGCCGCGTGAGCGAGACGTTCGGGGAGGACCCGTTCCTCATCGGCGAGCTGTCGTCGGCCATGGTCCGGGGCTACCAGGGCGACGGCCTCGACGACCCGACCGCGATCCTGGCCACGGCCAAGCACTTCGCCGGGTACTCCGAGACGCAGGGCGGGCGCGACGCCAGCGAGGCCGACATCAGCCGCCGCAAGCTGCGCTCGTGGTTCCTGCCGCCGTTCGAGCGGGTCGCGAGAGAGGGCTGCCGGACGTTCATGCTCGGCTACCAGTCGATGGACGGCGTGCCGATCACCATCAACGACTGGCTGCTCAACGAGGTGCTGCGCGGCGAGTGGGGTTACACCGGCACGCTGATCACGGACTGGGACAACGTCGGCCGGATGGTCTGGGAGCAGCACATCCAGCCCGACTACGCGCACGCGTCGGCGGCGGCGGTGCGGGCCGGGAACGACATGGTGATGACGACGCCCGGGTTCTTCGAGGGCGCCCAGGAGGCCGTGCGCAGCGGGATGCTCGACGAGACCGCGCTCGACGCTGCGGTCGGCCGGATCCTCACGCTGAAGTTCGAGCTCGGGCTGTTCGAGGACGCCCGCCACCCGAGCGTGGAGCGCCAGCAGGCCGTGATCGGGTCCGCGGAGCACGTCGCGCTCAACCTCGAGGTGGCCCGGCGCTCGCTCGTGCTGCTGACCAACGACGGGACGCTCCCGCTCACGGACAGCCCGAAGACGATCGCCGTCATCGGCCCGAACGCCGACGACCAGCACACGCAGCTGGGCGACTGGGCGGGCGCCTCGGGCCAGGCGGACTGGCTCCCCGACGGCCACCCGCGCGAGATGACGCAGACGGTCCTCGACGGCTTCCGTGCGCACGCACCCGACGGCTGGACCGTCACGCACGCCCGCGGCGCGGACATCCTCACGCTGGGCGCCGACCCCGAGGGCGAGTTCTTCCCCGACGGCCAGCCCCGCCCGCAGGTCGTCATCCCGGTCGAACCGGACGCCTCCCTGATCGCCGCGGCCGTGGAAGCGGCCAAAGACGCCGACGTCGTGGTCGCCGTCGTCGGCGACCGGATCGAGCTGGTCGGCGAGGGCCGCTCCACCGCCACGCTGGAGCTCGTCGGCGGCCAGGTCGCCCTGCTCGACGCCCTCGCCGCGACCGGCAAGCCGTTGGTCGTCGTCGTCATCGCGAGCAAGCCCCACGTCCTGCCCCCGAGCGCGATGTCTGCACAAGCGATCGTCTGGGCCGCCAACCCGGGCATGCGCGGTGGTCGGGCGATCGCCGAGCTCGTGCTGGGCCAGATCGAGCCGTCGGGTCGCCTGCCGATCACGTTCGCCGAGCACGTCGGCCAGCTGCCCGTCTACTACAACCAGCTGCCCGCCCAGCACGGCACGCGGTACGCGGACCTCACGCAGCGGGTGCCGTTCGCGTTCGGCGAGGGCCTCTCGTACACGACCGTCGAGTACGACGACCTGCGGGTGCTGGAGCCGGCGCTCGGCGTCGACGGGACCCTCCGTGCGCAGGTCACGCTGCACAACGTGGGCGACCGGCCCGCGCTCGAGACCGTCCAGGTCTACGTCCGCGACGTCGTCACCACGGTGACCTGGGCGGAGAAGGAGCTCAAGACGTACCGGCAGGTGACCGTCGAGCCGGGGGCACGGGTGACCGTCGACCTCGAGCTCCCTGTCGCGGACTGCACGATCGTCGACGCCGCGGGCCACCGCATCGTCGAGCCGGGCACGTTCGAGCTGCTGGTCGGCCCGTCGTCGCGGGACGAGGTGCTGCTGCGCGCCGGCTTCCTGGTCACCGCCTGATGGGCGACAACCTCGCCGCCACCCGCGCGATGTACGACACGGTGGCGGTCGCGTACGGCGAGCTGGTCACGGGGCTGAACCCGGAGTCGGGTCTCGAGGGCGCCATGCTCGCGGCCTTCGCCGACCGGGTCCGCGGCACCGGCAGGGTGCTCGACGCCGGCTGCGGCACGGGCCGGATGACCGCGTGGCTGGCGTCCGTCGGGATCGTCGCGGACGGGGTCGACCTGTCGCCCGGCATGATCGAGGTCGCCCGGCGCACCTACCCCGACCTGTCGTTCGACGTCGGGTCGATGACGGCACTGGATCTCCCTGACGAGTGCGTCAGCGGGATCCTGGCCTGGTACTCGATCATCCACACGTCGCCGGCGGACCTGCCCGCGGTCGTCGCCGAGCTGGCCCGCGTCCTCGCGCCGGGCGGCCACCTGCTGCTCGGGTGGCACGCCGGCGACGACGCCGCCCGCACGATGACCCACGCCTACGGGCACGACGTGTCGGCGGACGCCTACCGGCACGCCCCCGAGTCGGTCGCCGCCGCCGTGCACGCCGCAGGCCTCGTCGTCAGCGCCCGGCTGCTCCGCGAGCCGCAGCCCGACCGCGAGAAGTGCGCGCAGGCCTCGCTACTGGCACGCCGGCCCGGCTAGGCGCAGCATGGCCCCGTGAAGACCTTCACCCTGCCCGGGACAGACATCGCGGTGCCCAACGTCGTGCTCGGCCTGATGCGGATCGCGGACAAGTCCGACGAGCAGATCCGGGAGCTGGTCGGCGCCGGTCGCGACGCCGGCATCACGATGGTCGACCACGCCGACATCTACGGCGGCACCATGCACGCGTGCGAGCGGCGGTTCGCCGAGGCGATGCGGCTGACGCCCGCCGACCGCGCCGAGCTGGTGATCCAGACCAAGTGCGGCATCGTGCCGCCCGACGGCTTCGACTTCTCCTACGAGCACATCATCGAGTCGGTCGACGGGTCGCTCGCGGCGCTCGACACCGAGTACCTCGACATCCTGCTGCTGCACCGCCCCGACGCGCTGGTGGAGCCCGAGGAGGTGGCCCGCGCGTTCGACGAGCTCGAGGCCGCGGGCAAGGTCCGCGCGTTCGGCGTCTCCAACCAGACGCCCGGCCAGATCGCCCTGCTCACGAAGTTCGTGACGCAGCCCATCGTCGCCAACCAGCTGCAGCTGTCGATCACGCACTCGTCGATCATCGCGCGGGGTGTCGCGGCGAACATGCAGGCGGAGGACCAGTCGATCGACCGCGACGGCGGGATCCTCGACTACTGCCGCCTGCACGACATCACCATCCAGGCGTGGTCCCCGTTCCAGGCGGGGTTCTTCACCGGCGTCTTCCTGGGCAACCCGCAGTACGTCGAGCTCAACGTGGTGATCGACCGGTTGGCGCACAAGTACGACGTCCCGCCCATCGCCATCGCGACCGCCTGGATCACCCGCCACCCGGCGCAGATGCAGGTGGTGCTGGGGACCACGAGCCCGGACCGCGTCGCCGGTGCGGCCCAGGGGTCGGACGTCCCGCTGACCCGCGCGGAGTGGTACGAGCTGTTCCGGGCGGCCGGTTACATCGTCCCGTAGCGGTCAGGTGGTCCGCTCGAGCAGGTGCACCTCGACCAGCTCGCCCGCGGCGTCCTTGCCGATGAGCGTGCACAGCGCCTTGCGCAGCGGCAGCCAGTGAGGTCCCGTGCCGGACGGCATGAGCGTCGCCGCGAACGGGTGCCCGTCGAGCGTCCCGCTGACCTTGACCGCTTTGCCGGTGCCCAGCAGCTCCTTCGAGCCGGTCAGCTCCAGGAACGTCGGGAAGGCGCCGTCCTTCTCGATGGGGACGGTGAAGGTGACATCCAGGGGCTGGCTCATGCGCCGATCATGCCGTCGTCCTCGGTCGCGTGCTCCCCTCGACGCCGCCGGGCGGGCCGCGGGGGCGGTTCGCCCTCCCGCTTCTCCAGCGCGAGCCAGACGACGACGGCCACCAGCAGCCACACCAGCGTGCCGACCGACAGGGACTCGCCGAGGAACAGCAGCGCCACCGGCACGACGACGCTCGGGATGCCGCGCACCAGCAGCCACCCCCGCGTCGTCCCCACGAGCGCGGCGGTCGCGACGCCGATCGCGCAGTAGACGGCGATCGCCGCGCACAGCAGCGCCCGGGCGTCGAGCTCGAGGGCACCGTGCGTGTGCGCGACCGCGATGCCGAGGGCGGCGGCCAGAGCGGCCAGCGCGCCGGTGAGCAGCGCGTGCAGCAGCATCACGATCCGTGGCGCGACGACGTGCGGCTTGAGCTGGGGGATCCCCGCCGTGCCGTGCAGCAGGCCGGCGGTCCACACCGAGGCGAGAAGCGCGAACGCGCCGAGCCCGACGACGACCGTGCTGCGGTCCCATTCCGACGTGTCGGCGGCGGCGTCGATGATCTGGATGAGCCCCTCGCCCAGCACGATGATGACGAACAGGCCCAACCGCTCGGCCAGGTGCTCCTCGTCGGCGTGCGTGCCCTCGAGCACGAACGGCTCGCCACCGCCGGGGCCACCGCGCGCCCGCCGCGAGCCCTGCACCCGCTCGAGCTTCTCCTCGGCGTCCTGCATCGTGCGCTCGGACGACGCCGTGAGCAGCACGAACAGGTCGATGACGATGCCGAGGGCCCACAGCCAGTACCGCCCGGGCGCGTGCACCCACAGCGACACCAGCCAGGGGACGGCCCCCAGCCCGTACTGCGCGAGCGGCCAGTCGAGCAGCACCTTGCCGCGCGAGAAGACGGCCCCGGCGAGCCAGCGGAGGGCCACGTACGCGATGACGAAGGCGTTCGCGCGTTGCCCGTGGATGCCCGGCACCGACGCCGCCATGACCGCGAGGCCGAGCATCGCCGTGATGAGCACGGTCGTCCGGGCGTCGTCCCCGGCGATGTTGCCGTAGACCGCGAAGCCCGCCCAGGAGATCCAGAACGCCAGGAACAGCACCGCGTAGAGGCCGACGGTCGTCGGGTCGGACTCCTCGTGCAGCAGGTGCGCCAGCTGGCCGATGCCGGCGACGACGACCAGGTCGAAGAACAGCTCCTTCCAGGACGCGTGCCGCTCGACGACGGTCTCTGCTGGCATCCGGTCAGTATCCGCAGTGCGTCAGCAGCCAGTCCAGGGCGGCGGGCGCAGCGCTGAGCACGGAGACGTGCCCGTCACCGGGCCGCAGCCAGAGCTCGGCCGACGGGATCCGCTCGGCCAGCCACTCGCTGTGGCTCGCGGGTACCACCCGGTCGGCGTCGCCGTGCAGCACCAGCACGGGCACCCGGATGTCGGCCGGGTCGAAGCCCCAGTCGGCGACGTAGGCGAGGTCGTCGTCGACCATCCCGCCGATGCCGCCCCGCTGCGCCTCGCCCGCGATCCGCCCCAGCCAGCCCCACGGGCCGTCGAGGGCCTCGTGGTCCGCGGGCGTGAACATCTCGGGGTCGTACTCGGAGCCGGACAGCTCGTGCTCGAGGGCCGCGCGCCCGGCCACGGCCGCGCGCAGCTCGCGCGTCCCGGCGGGGTTGATGCCGGCGAACCAGTCGAGGTCGTCCGCGCCGAACGGAGCCGTCCCGGACCCGTCGACGGCCGCGAGCACCCGGTCCGGCAGCAGCGCCGCGCAGGCCAGGGCGTGCGGGCCGCCCCCGGAGTGGCCCAGCACCGCGAACCGGTCGATGCCGAGGGCGTCGGCGATCGCCGCGACGTCGCCGGCCGCCGACGCCACCGACCGGCCGGGGTGCGGGGTCGACCCGCCGTACCCGGGCCGGTCGTAGGAGACCCACCGGATGCTCGGGTCCAGCGGGAGCAGCGGCTCCGGCGGCGTGCCGACGTTCGGGGTGCCGTGATGCCAGAAGACGGTCAGCCGGGGCCGGTCGACGGGCACGACGTACGAGCGCAGGGTCCGGCCGTCGGACAGCTCGACGAGCGTGGGGGCGACGGTCACCCGACGGCGTCGATCGCCTGCTGGATCAGGGCGGTGACCTCGTCGGGGTGGCTGATCATGGCGACGTGCGAGCTGTCGATCTCCACGACGGTCGCCCCGGCCCGCGCGCCCATGACCCGCTCCGCGGCGGGGGGGATGACCCGGTCCCCGGACGCGACCAGGTACCAGGACGGCAGGGACTTCCAGGCGGGCGCCCCGGACGGCTCCACGAGCGTCGCGAGGCTGGCGGGCCGCTGGCTGACGGCCATCGCCGCGGCGAGCTCGGCGGGCAGGTCCTGGCAGAACACCTGGGGGAAGATCTCGACCTTGAGGTAGGCGTCGCCGTTGCCCTCGCCCGCGTCGGGGAACGGGCGGATGTCCACCACCTGCGTGAGGTCCGGGGGCGGTCCGTCGCTGCCGAGGGCCGTGGCCGCACCGGCGGACTCGCCCTGCTCGAGCGCGAAGGCCGCGATGTAGACGAGCGCCTTGACGTTCGGCGCGCCGACCGCCGCGTTGGTGATGACCGCGCCGCCGTACGAGTGCCCGACGAGGACGACGTCGCCCTCGATCGTCGACAGGAACGAGCGGACGTACGCGGCGTCGCCCGAGACGCTGCGCAGCGGGTTGGCGGGAGCGTAGGAGGCGTACCCGGCCGCCGTCAGGCGGGTGATGACACCGCCCCAGCCGGAGGCGTCGGCAAATGCTCCGTGGATCAGGACGACGGTGGGGCTCATAGGTCGGTTCCCTTCGCGCGACGGCACGTGTCCGGCCCAGTGTTCCGAACGCGGACCCCGGCGCGAAAGGTGCATGTCCGTGACGCCTTCGGTCGGAAGGAGCACGCCGCGCGCTATCTTGCGTGCACCGGACCCTCGTCGAAGGAGCACGTGCGCTCGATGGCTTCGCCCCAGGGACTCGCGCCCTCCACCCGCACGCTCCTGTTCTTCTCGGCCGCGATCGTCACGCTCGCCGGGCTGCACGCCGCCCGGGACGTGCTCGCTCCTCTGTTCCTGGCGGCGGTGCTCGTCATCATCGTGCACCCCATCCGGCACCCGCTGGAGCGGCGTGGCTGGCACCGCGCGGCCGCCACCACGATGGTCATCGTCGTCGTGTACCTGATCCTGCTCGCGCTGATCGCCATGCTGGTGTTCGCCGGCATCCAGTTCGGCGGGCTCGTCCAGGACTACCTGACGGAGCTGCAGTCGTCGATCACCGACGCCACCGCGTGGCTCGCGTCGATCGGTGTGGACCAGGACGCGGTCAACTCCATCACGGACGCCCTGCAGCCGTCGCAGCTGCTCGGGGTCGCGACGAAGTTCGGCGGGGCCGTGGTCGGCGTCCTGACGACCCTGTTCGTCGTCGTGACGTACGTGATCTTCACGTCCGTCGACGCGGCCCGCTACGACGGGGCGCACGTGCAGTTCGGCGACACGCAGGCCGGCGTGCTCGGGCGGGCCACCACGTTCAACATCGGCGTCCGCCGCTACTTCGTCGTCAGCGCGTCCTTCGGTGCGGTCGTCGCCGTCGTCGACGGGCTCGCGCTCTGGGCGCTCGGGGTCCCCGCGCCGGCCGTCTGGGCGATCCTCGCGTTCGTCACCAACTTCATCCCGAACATCGGGTTCGTCATCGGCGTCATCCCACCGACCCTGCTCGCCTTCGTGGTGGGCGGCTGGCCGCTGGCGCTCGCGGTGGTCGCGATCTACAGCGCCGTCAACGTGACGCTGCAGGTGCTGATCCAGCCGAAGTTCGTGGCTGACGCCGTGAACATCACCCTGACGCTGAGCTTCGTGTCGGTGCTGTTCTGGACCTTCATCATCGGGCCGCTCGGCGCGATCCTCGCCGTGCCGCTCACGCTCCTGACCCGGGCCGTCCTGCTGCAGGGCGGTCCGCAGACCGCCTGGTACTCGTGGCTGTCCGGCGAGGACCTGCCGAAGGCCGTGGAGCCGGCGGTCGAGGTGCCGGCGGTCGAGGAACCCGAGCCGGAGCCCGTCGCCGGCTGAGCCGCGTGTGGGTGTTCGGGCCTAGCGTTCTGGCCATGGCCTCCGACGTCGTCGAGATCCCCCTGCACGGTCGGTTCGACCTTGCGCAGAGCATCCGGTTCGGGTTCGGCCAGCGCGACGCCGCCGACGGGTCCGTGATGAGGCTCGCGTTCTGCCTCGACGGGTATCGCACGCAGGTCGCCGCCGCGGTCACGCAGCCCTCCGCGGCGGTCCTGCGCTGCGAGGTCCAGGGCGAGGCCGACCCCGCCCTCGTGGCGGCGCACGTCGCGCGGGTGCTCTCCGTGGACGTCGGCGCGACGGGGTACGACGAGCTGGGCGCGCGAGACCCGCTGGTCGGCTCGGTCCAGTCCCGCCGGCCGGGTCTGCGTCCGCCCCTGTTCTACTCGGCCTACGAGGCGCTGCTGTGGTCGGTCCTGTCCGCACGTCGACCCCTGCGCCAGATGATCGCGGTCCGCGCGGCGCTGTCGCAGGCGCACGGGCGGGTGTTCGACGTGGCCGGCGAGCAGCTGGCCGCCGTCCCGCTGCCCGAGGCCGTGCTCGCGCTGGCCGAGTTCCCCGGCATCCCGGAGCCCAAGCTGCACCGGATGCGCGGCGTCGCGCAGGCTGCGCTCGACGGTCGGCTCGACACCGCGACCCTCCGCGCCCAGGACCCGGCCGACACCGCGACCGAGCTGCAGCGGCTGGAGGGGATCGGCCCGTTCTACTCCGAGCTGGTCACGGTCCGAGCCCTCGGGCACACCGACGAGCTTCCGGTGAACGAGCCGATGGTCCGGGCCGCCGTGGCGCGCGCGCTCGGCGAGGAGGAGCCCCTGTCTCCCGAGCGGTTGGCGGAGGTGGCGCAGGCGTGGCGGCCCTGGCGGACCTGGGTCGCGGTCGCGATGCGCGCGTCCGGGGTCTGACCGGCTACGGCTGCGCCGGGAACGCCCGCTGGGACACCAGGATGACGACGAGGCTCGCGGCTACCAGGCCGGCGCCGACGTAGGGCAGGGCGCCGAGCCCGGGTCCGACGAGCACGAGGGCGCCGAGGGCCGCGCCGCCGCCGATGCCGATGTTCGCGGTCGAGTTCACCAGCGCGCCGATGATGTCGGGCGAGCCGCCGCGGGTACGGATCGCGGCCGTCTGGAACACCGAGGCCATCGCGCCGAACGACCCGCACCAGACCGCCGCGGCGACGAGCACCCAGGCGGTCGTCGGGAACGCCAGGCCGAGCGCGACCAGGCCGAGGGCCATGCCCGCGTGGACGACGACGGTGCCGCGCCGGGGGTGCCGGTCCAGGGCCGTGGCGGCGTACGCGGTGCCCAGCAGCCCGACGGCCCCGAGGCCGAGCAGCACCGGGCCGACCGCCGTCTCGCGCAGGCCGGTGGCCAGCAGGATCACCGAGATGTACGTGTAGACCACGTACTGGCCGAGGTAGGTGAGCGTGTTGGACGCGGAGACGATCCCGAGCCGGGCGCGGCGCGCGGTCTGCGTGTCGTCGGCGTGCGGGGCGTCGTCGGACGAGACCCCGGGCAGCAGGGTGGCGACGAGGACCGTGGCGATCCCGCAGGCCGCGGCCAGGACCAGGAACCCGTTGCGCCACCCGACGGCGATGCCCAGGGCGGTGGACAGCGGCACGCCGAGCACGAGACCCGCCGACGCCCCGGCCGTCACGAGCGCGAGCGCCCGGCCCGTGACCTGCGGCGACACCAGCCGGGACGCGTAGCCGATGCTCAGAGAGAAGAAGAGCGCGTGCGCGATGCCGCCCAGCGCGCGCCCGGCGGCGACGACGCCGAACGTGGGTGCGACGCCGACGAGCACGTTGCTGGCCGTGTAGGCGGCGAGCGTCACCAGCAGCAGCCCCTTGCGCGGCAGCCGCCGGGTGCCCAGCGTCAGGGGGATCGCGAGCACCGCGACCATGAACGCGTAGACGGTGACCAGCAGGCCGGCGATCGACTCGGTCACGCCGAGGTCGGCGCTCATCTGCGGCAGCAGCCCGACGGGCACCAGCTCCGTGGTGATGGCCACGAAGGTGGCCAGCGTCAGCGCGACCAGCCCCCCGGTCGCGGCGCGCAGCGACCCGGGCTGCCACGTGGTCTGGTCCGTCCGGGTCACGTCCAGATGCTCGCACGAGCCTGTGACGCCGTCAGAGCGGTCGCTGCCACTCGGCGTCGACGCTCGCCTGGCGGAACCCGAGCGCCACGTTGATGGCGAGCATGTGCCGGTTCTCCTGCGCGTTCCAGGTGTGGATGCGGGCCGCCTGCGGGCGCTCAGCCGGGAGGGCGTCGAGGACCGCGATCTTCGCGAGCATGCCGAGCCCGTGGCCGCGGTGCTCGCGCAGCACGAGGGTGTCGCCCTGGAAGACGACCGCCGGCTTGCCCACGGGGTACTCGACCTCGGAGAACCCGGCCAGCGTGCCGCTGGGGACGTGCTCGACGACCGCCGAGAGGAACCCTTGCCCGCGCTCGTGCACGGCGTCGGCGGCGGCCCGGACCCGATCGGCGTCCCAGGGGTCCTCGGTCAGCTCGAGCCCGGCGTGCGGCGCGTCGGTGCTCATCCGCGTCCGCAGGACGGCGAGCTGGTCGAGCCAGCGCTCGTCGTAGGCGTCCCGCATGGTGTGCACGCGGTAGTCGGCGCCGGGGTTCTGTCGCAGCGGGTCGAGGACCGCCGCGGGGACCGGGAGGTCGAGCACGGAGTGCCGGACCACCTGCTCCAGGGTGAAGCCGCGGGACAGCGCGAACCGGGTCGCGTCGTGGTCGGCCGGGATGCGGCCGCTGCCGGTCGGCGCCGCGATCGCGTCCGGTCCCGGCGGGGGCTCGACGGCGTAGGACGAGTCCGACAGGACGACCCGACGGCCGGCCTCGCGTGCGAGCTGCAGCCCCGCGTCGAACAGCGCGGACCCGATGCCCTGACGTCGCCACGCCGGGTGCACCCCGACGTAGACGACGGCGACGTGCGCGTTGCCCACCAGCGGCAGGCCGACCATCGCGCGGCCGACGACGTCGGTGGAGCCGCGGGGGACCGCGACGAGCCGGTGGACCTTGCGGTGGGGCTCGAGCAGCGTCGCGCGCGTGGTCGGGACGTCGAGCGCGAAGTCCGTCGTGCCGTGGATCTCAGCGTCGATGGCGTCGCCGACGAGGACCGACCCCTCGACGGTCCACGCGTCGGGGTGGTCGGGGTCGGCGGGGACGGCGACGATGTCGATCATCCGGTCAGCCTCGTCGGAGCCCCCGCCCAGCGGCAACGTGAATGCGTCAGCCCCGCACCAGGAACGCCGCGATGCGGTCGAACGCGCCGTTCCAGGCGTGCTCGGCGAAGAAGTCGCGCACCTCGACGGACGGGAACCCGGTCTGCACGACGCTCATCAGGGTGCCGCCGTCGACCGCCTCGAACGTGACCTCGATGTGCGTGGTCATGGTCATGCCGTCGGGGCTGCTGCCGGACGACTCGGTGACCAGGCGGTGCGGGCGGTCGATGACGAGGAACGTCTGGGTCTCGCGGAACAGGCTGTCGGCGTCCCGGCCCCAGACGGCGGTCTGCCGGCCGCCGACCCTCAGGTCCACGGTGATCTCGACGATGCCGGGTGTGGTGTCGAGGATCGAGAACCAGATCGTCTGCTTCTCCTGGTCGGTGTAGGCGTCGAACACCTCCTCCGGCGTCGCGGGAAGGACGCGGGTGGTGCGCAGCTCGAGGGTGTCGGTGGTGGTCATCGGTCCGTGCCTCTCTGGAGGGTGAAGTAGGCCTCGAGACCGTCGAGCCGACGCTCCCAGAGCCGCTGGTAGAAGGAGATCCATGCCATGGCGTCGTCCAGTCGCTCCTCCCCGAGCCGGCACTGCCGCGAACGGCCGACCTTCTCGGTGGTGACCAGGCCGGCGTCCTCGAGGACCTGGACGTGCTTCTTCATGCCGGTGAGGCTCATCCCGTGCGGGCCGGCGAGCTCCCCGATGCTGGCGGGTCCCTGCCCGAGCCGGGTGAGGATGTCGCGCCGGGTCCCGTCGGCGAGGGCCGAGTAGATCCGGTCGAGAGTCTCATGCTGAACCATGTGGTTCACCATACGACACTGAACCGAATGGTGCAATGACTAGGATCAGCTCATGCGTGCGGTGCGAGGAAGGCTCGGGGCCGTCGTCGCGCTGCTCGTCGCCATCGGCCTCGGCCTGTCCGCGCTCGCGGGGCTCGGCTCGCGCCCGGCGGCGATCCCGGCGGAAGGTCCCTGGATCGTGACCCTCCAGTACCCCGACGGCGACTGGAGCGGCTGCCTGGACGACCCGGCGCTGACCGAGGGGATCATGACGGCCGACCTGCCCGTCTCCCACGTCTCGGCGCAGACGGTCCCCGAGGCCACGCCGGTGGACCTACGCCGGGTCCTCGACTGCCTCTCCGGCGCGATGACCGGCGGCAGTGTCTCCGTCTCGACGGTCACGGGCTAGCCGGAGCGCCCGCTCTCGCTCGCACCTCGTCGAGCACGGTCCGCAGCCGCTCGGCGAAGTCCTCGGGCGTGCCGGCCGGCAGGTCGTCGACGTCGAACCAGGCCACCTGCTCGCTCTCGTCGCTGACCACGGGTGCCGACGACGCCGGTGCGTAGGCGACGAACCCGACGTCCCAGTGCACCCGGCAGGACCCGAACGCCGCCGCCAGCTCGTGGCGGTGCAGGTCGGCGGGGAGCCGGCTCTCGAGCTGCGCATCGATCCCGCCCTCCTCGCGCGCCTCGCGTATCGCGGCGGCCGCCAACGACGCGTCGTCCGGCTCGAGGTGCCCGCCCAGCTGCACCCAGAACTGGCCCTTGCGGTGGAAGCAGAGCAGGACGCGCGCGTGGTCGGGCGTGAGCACGAAGCAGCTGGCGGTGAGGTGCTCGGGTGCCAGCGACCGGTAGACCGCGGCGGTGCCGGAGGCGGCGACGAAGGCCCGGTACTCGTCCAGCAGCACGCGCTGCGCGGCCGACGAGGGCGTCCAGGCGTCGAGCACGGCGGCGATCACCGGGGCAGCGTACGGTGCCTGGGGTGACGCTCGAACATCGCACCGAACGCCTGATCCTGCGCCGCTGGCGGCAGGAGGACAGGGAGCCGTTCGCGGAGCTGAACGCCGACCCCGAGGTGATGCGGTACTTCCCGGCGACGCTGTCGCGAGCCGAGAGCGACGCGATGGCGGACCGGATCGACCAGCGGATGCGCGAGAACGGCTGGGGCCTGTGGGCGCTGGAGGTCACGGCCGGTGAGCACGCCGGCCGGTTCGCGGGGTTCACCGGGCTGGCGCGGCCGGTGTGGGACATGTCGCTGACGGAGGTCGGCTGGCGGCTGCCGCGCTGGGCGTGGGGGTACGGGTACGCGACCGAGGCGGCACGGGAGGCGGTGCGGGTGGGTTTCGAGGAGTTCGGGCTCGACGAGATCGCCTCCTTCACGGTCCCGACGAATCTGCGCTCGCAGGCCGTGATGCGCCGGCTCGGGATGACCCGGGACCCCGCCGACGACTTCGACTGGCCGACGATCGCGGAGGGCCATCCCCTGCGGCGCACCGTCTACTACCGCCTGCGCCGGCAGGACTGGGTCTCGAGTGGCCGGTCGACAGACCCCGGGGGAGACTCACCGACGTGACGACCCCCAGCACGACGCCCGCCGAGCACCGCCTCGACCACGCCCCGCTCACGTCGACGGTGATCGTCAACGCCAACCGCGTCGAGGGTCTCGACGAGCTCCGCTCGCAGATCCGGGACCAGCTGGCCGACGCCGGGTGGCCCGAGCCGGGGTGGCTGGAGACGACCGCCGAGGACCCCGGCACAGGCCAGGCCCGGCAGGCGGTGGCCGACGGCGCGGACGTGGTGTTCGTGGCCGGCGGCGACGGCACGGTCCGTGCCGCCATCGAGGGCCTGTCCGGCAGCGACTCCGCGCTCGCCGTCCTGCCCGGAGGCACCGGCAACCTGCTGGCGGCGAACCTGGAGATCCCGTCGGACCCGGTCGAGGGCGTGCGCCTGGCGCTGGAGCGCGGCCGTCGGACCATCGACCTCGGGTACGTCGGCGACCAGGCGTTCGCGGTGATGGCCGGCATGGGCCTGGACGCGGCGATGGTCGACGACGCCCCGACCAAGCTCAAGGCCGTGCTCGGCCCGGTCGCCTACGTCTACTCGGCGCTCAAGCACCTGAACGACGCGGAGATGAAGGTCGAGGTCCAGGTCGACGACTACCCCGTCCTGCGCCGCCGGGCCCGCACGGTGGTCGTCGGCAACGTCGGACGCCTGCAGGGCGGCGTCAACCTGCTGCCCGACGCCGAGCCCGACAACGGCCAGATGGACGTCGCGGTGCTCGCGCCGCGCAACCTCGGCCACTGGATCCAGCTGGCGTTCGGCGTCCTGCGTCCGGGCCGCCACCGCGTGCCCAACATGGAGGTTCTGCGGGGGTCGCGGATCACCGTGACCAGCGACCGCCCCCAGCCCCGCCAGCTGGACGGTGACGTCATCGAGCCGTCCGACACCCTCGACGTGACCGTCCGGCCCGACGCCCTGTGGGTGTGCGTGGCCGAGCCGGACGGGAAGGCCGCCGAGGACGCCTAGCCCTGGGCCAGCTGCGCCACGTCGTCCCACTGCTCCCACGTGGCGATCCGCGAGGCGTAGTCGGCCTTCGCGGTGCCGAGCGGCGAGGCGCCGAAGAACACCCGCAGCGGCGGCTGCTCGGCGTCGACGACCCGCAGGATCGCCGCGGCCGACGACGTCGGGTCGCCGGGCGTCCCGATGCGCTTCGCGCGCGCCTCGGCCATCGCCGCCCGGGCCTCGTCGTAGGCCGCGATCGGGGTCGCATGGCGGGCCGACGAGCCGCCCCAGTCCGTCGAGAAGCCGCCGGGCTCGACGAGGGTGACGTGGATGCCGAAGCCGCCGACCTCCTGGGCCAGTGCCTGGCTGAACCCCTCGAGCGCCCACTTCGACGCGTGGTAGGCGCCGATGTTGGGGAACGCGGAGATCCCGCCGATCGACGAGACCTGGATGATGTGCCCGCTGCCCTGCGCGCGCAGGAACGGCAGCGCGGCCTGGGTGACCCAGAAGGCGCCGAACAGGTTGGTCTCCATCTGGTCGCGCAGCTCCGCCTCGGAGAGCTCCTCGGTGAAGCCGAACTGGCCGTAGCCGGCGTTGTTGACGACGACGTCGAGCCGCCCGAAGTGGTCGTGCGCCTGCGCCACGGCCGCGAAGTCGGCGGCGCGGTCCGTGACGTCGAGAGCGATCGGCAGGACGGCGTCGCCGAACCGCTCGACCAGCCCGTCGAGCGAGGAGACGTCCCGCGCGGTGGCAGCCACGCGGTCGCCGCGCTCGAGGGCGGCGGTCGCCCACTCCAGGCCGAAGCCGCGGGACGTGCCGGTGAGGAACCAGGTCTTCTGTGTCATGACGACGACGCTAGGACTTCGAGTGCGCTCGAACGCAAGTCAGAGCTCGTCGTGCGGCACGACGAGCACCGGGACCGGCGAGTGCCGGATGATCTTCGTCGCGTTGGTGCCCAGGAAGACCCGGCGCAGGGCGCTCGCGCTGGACGAGCCGAGGACGAGCAGCTCGTTGGGGGTCCAGTCGACCGAGGTGAGCGCCTCGGACCAGCTCGTGCCGGTGGCGACCACGAGGGCGACGTCGTCGTCGAGCGCGTCACCGAGCCGGGCCCGCAGCGCGGCCTGCGCCTCGACCATCTGCGCGCGCCACTGCTCGTTCACCTCGGACTCGATGTCGGTGCCGATCTCGGGCGGGTACATCGTCGCGGACCGGACGCCGAACGAGCAGACCCGCAGCTGCACGTCGATCTCGCGCGTCAGGCGGGCGGCCCAGCGGACGGCCGCGCCGGCGAGGTGGGAGCCGCTGAACGAGCAGGTGAGACGGTGCGCGGCGACGCCTGTCGGGCCCGGGACGCAACGGTAGGACTTCGGGGCGATCGCCAGCGGGACCGGTGACGAGTGCAGCAGGTAGTCGGCCGTCGACCCCACCACGACCCGGCCCTCGGGCCCGTCCGGCGACGAGCCGAGCACCAGGGCGGTCGCGTCCCGGGACTCCGCGAGGGCGGCGAGCGACCGGGGCGTCGAGCGCTCGTGGAGCCGGACGAACTCGATGGTCAGACCCTCGGCGCGGTCCTCGAGGAACTCCAGCGCTGCGGCCTCGGCCTCGTCGGCACGCGCCTGGACCCACTCCTGCATCTCGCCGTCCACCTTGGCCATGGACGGGAACACCCACCCGGGCGGCACGACGGTGGCGATGACGAGGACGTTCGCGCCCGTGGCCTCCGGCAGCGTGCGCGCGAGCGTGACCCCCAGGTCGATCGCGCCGTGGGCGTCCCCGAACGGGTTGGCGCCGACGACGATCGTCACCGCACGTCCTCGTCCTGCAGGATCCCCAGCTCGATCGCACGCTCCAGCACGGAGTGCCGTCGGCCCCACAGGAAGTAGAACGCCAGCACGACGCTGAGCCAGAGCAGGAACCACGCGTAGGTGTACCAGTGCAGGCCGGACAGGATGTAGAGGCAGGCGGCGATGGCGAGCACCGGCGTGACCGGGTAGCCGGGGACCTTGAAGCCGCGGGGCAGGTCGGGCCGGGTCCGGCGCAGGATGAGCACGCCGAGGGACACCACGATGAACGCGGCCAGGGTGCCGATGGACACGAGGTCCCAGAGGTAGTCGAGGGGGATGAACGCGGCGAGCAGGCCGACGACGATCGCGACGATCACCGTGTTGTTGACCGGCGTGTGGGTGCGGGGGCTGACCTTGGCGAACTGCTTGGGCAGCAGCCCGTCGCGACCGATCGCGAACAGGATGCGCGTCTGCCCGTACATCGTCACCAGGGTGACGGAGAAGATCGAGATGACCGCGCCGGCGGACAGGATCGTCCCCGGCCAGCTCGCGCCGACGACGTCCTGCAGGATCTTGGCCAGCCCGGCCTCGCCCTGCGCGGCGTCGCCGAACTCCTGCCAGGGCTGGGTGCCCAGGGCGGACACGGCGACGAGGACGTAGATGGTGGTGACGATCGCCAGGGCCCCGAGGATCGCGCGCGGCATCGTCCTCTGCGGGTCCCGGACCTCGTCCCCGGCGGTCGAGACGGCGTCGAGGCCGATGAACGTGAAGAAGATCGTGCCCGCCGCGGCGGTGATCCCGGCGACGCCCTTGGGGGCGAAGTCCGAGAAGTTGTCGGCGTTGAAGCCGGTGAACGCGATCGCCACGAACATCACCAGGACGGCCAGCTTGATCACGACCATCGTGGCGTTGACCTTGGCGGACTCGGACGCACCCCTGATCAGCAGCAGCGCGCACATCGCGACCAGGAACAGCGCCGGCAGGTTGATGATCCCGGGGTCGGAGTCCCACGGTGCGGCCGAGAGCACGTTCGGGATCTGCCACCCGACGAGGTTGTGCAGCAGCTGATTGAGGTAGCCGCTCCACCCGACCGCGACCGCCGCGGTCGAGACGCCGTACTCGAGGAGCAGGCAGGCCGCGACGCCCATCGCCACCACCTCGCCGAGCGTCGCGTACGCGTAGGAGTAGGTGGAGCCGGAGACGGGGACCGCCGACGCCATCTCCGCGTAGGACAGCGCCGACAGCCCGGCCGCCAGCCCCGCGAGCAGGAACGAGATGATCACCGCCGGCCCGGCGTCGGGGACCGCCTCGTGCATGACGAAGAACACGCCCGTGCCGACGGTCGAGCCGACGCCGAACATCATGAGCGTGAACGTGCCGAGCGACCGTTCGAGGCCCTCGCTCGACGTCGCCGTCGCCGCGGTGATCGGCTTCTTGCGCCAGATCTGTGCTCTGAGGGACACCTGCGGAACGCTCATGGGGCGGGCCTCTCCGAGGGGGCCCACGTGCCCGGGCCGTCGCCGTGTGTCCTGGCAACCGTAAGAGGAGCACGTACCGGGAGCAATCTGACAGCCGAGACGCTCGCCCAAACCCCCCACGACGGGGCAGGTTCCTCGCTACTGTCCGCGCATGATCACTTCACTCGCCACCGAGGTGGCCACCACGACGACGTCCGCCGGGAACCTCATCGGCGTGTACGTCGGGGCCATCATCGTCAGCTACCTGCTCTACTCCTTCGCGCTCCTCGGCGTCTTCAAGAAGGCGGACGAGCCCGTGTGGCAGGCGTTCATCCCGATCTGGTCCACGATCGTCCTGATCAAGGTCTCGGGTCGCCCGATCTGGTGGATCATCCTGCTCCTGATCCCGATCGTGAACATCGTCATCGCGGTCCTGATCTACCACGGCCTGTCGACCTCGTTCGGCCACGGCGCCGGCTTCACGGTCGGGCTGCTCTTCCTCAGCATCATCTTCCTGTACATCCTCGGCTACGACTCGAAGCCGTACGTCGGTTCCACCGGCGGCGAGCCCTTCGCCGGCTACGCCACCGCCTGAGCGTGTCCTGAGACGGCCGCACCCTCCACGGGGTGCGGCCGTCTCGTGCGTGGGTGACCATCGCGCATGACGACTTTCGACGCCCTCGCCGACGAGGGGTTCATCTCCCTGACCACGTACCGCAAGTCCGGGGTCGGGGTCCCGACGACCGTGTGGGTGGGTCAGGACGGCGACGCGCTCCTGGTCACCACGCCGCGGGGCAGCGGCAAGGTCAAGCGCTTGCGCCACGACGCCCGCGTCGAGCTGACGCCCAGCAGCCGGTTCGGGAAGGTCGACGACGACGCCCCCGTGCTGACCGGGGTGGCCGAGGTGCTCGACGACGACGCCGCCCGGGAGCGGTGCAACGCGGTCATGCAGGAGAAGTACGGCCTGGAGTACCGCGTGATGATGGGCATCGAGAAGCTGGGCCGCAAGGACTCCGACAACCGCGTCATCCTGCGGATCACCGCGGAGTAGCGTGCCCGGGTGACGCCGACCCACGCCGAGATCACCGCGACGCTGCGGGCCGCCGGGTGCGTGTTCGCGGAGGACGAGGCGTCGATCCTGCTCGCGACGGGCGCCGACGACGTGGCCTCGCTGGTCGCGCGGCGGGTCGCCGGGGAGCCGCTCGAGGTCGTCGTCGGGTGGGCGGAGTTCTGCGGGCTGCGGATCGAGATCGACCCCGGGGTTTTCGTGCCGCGCCGCCGCACCGAGCTGCTGGTCCGGGAGGCGGCCCGGCTGGCGCCTTCGGGTCGTGCCGTGGTGGTGGACCTCTGCTGCGGTTCCGGGGCGCTGGGGGTCGCGCTCGCGCACCTCGTCCCCGTCGAGCTGTACGCCGCGGACATCGAGCCGGCGGCAGTCCGGTGCGCGCGGCGCAACGTGGGGACGGTCGGCGGCGAGGTGTTCGAGGGGGACCTCGACCAGCCGCTCCCGGCGGCCCTGCGCGGGCGGGTGGACCTGCTCGTCGCCAACGTGCCGTACGTGCCGACCGACGCCATCGGCACGATGCCGCCCGAGGCGCGGCTGCACGAGCCGCTGGTGACCGCCGACGGCGGCCCCGACGGCCTCGACGTGCTGCGCCGCGTGGCCGCGGTCGCACCGCGGTGGCTGCGACCCGGCGGGCACCTGCTGGTGGAGACCAGCGAGGCGCAGGTGCCCGCGGCGTCGGCGGCGTTCGAGGACGCCGGCCTGTCGGTGCGCGTGGTCAGCGACGACGAGTCGGGCGGCACCACGCTCGTCGGGACGCTGGGCGTCGCATGAGCCCGCCCGTAGTGGACCGGCTCGTGGCGCTCGCGGACCCCGAGCGTGCCGCGGGGATGGCGCGGTTCTTCAAGACCGGCGCCGGCGAGTACGGCGAGGGGGACGTCTTCCTCGGGCTGACCGTGCCGCAGGTGGTCGCGGTGGCCCGGTCGGCCCTCGGTCTCCCGGTCGACTCCCTGGAGGAGTTGCTCGAGGACGAGCGGCACGAGGTGCGGCTGCTCGCGCTCAAGGTGATGGCGCTCGAGTGCGCGGCGCGGCGGACCACCGAGCCGCGCCGGCGGGAGCTGCTCGACCTCTACCTGCGGCGGACCGACCGCGTGAACAACTGGGACCTCGTCGACGCCAGCGCCCCCGACGTCCTCGGTCGCGCAGTGCTGTCCGGAACCCCGGCGGACGTGCTCTACCGGCTCGCCGGGTCGGAGTCGCTCTGGGAGCGGCGCATCGCCGTCGTCGCGACCCTGGCGCTGGTCCGTGCCGGGTCGCTCGACGACACGTTCGCGCTGGCCGCGCTGCTGGAGGGCGACCAGCACGACCTCATGCACAAGGCCGTCGGGTGGCTGCTGCGGGAAGCGGGCAAGAAGGACGAGGCGCGGCTGCTCGCGTTCCTCGACGAGCACGCGGCGACGCTGCCCCGGACCGCCCTGCGGTACTCGCTGGAGCGGCTGTCCCCGGAGCTGCGGGCGCACTACATGGCGGCGCGCTCGGCCCAGTTCGGGTTGGTCATCACGCCGACCACGTTGCCGAAGGGGTCCACCGCGGACGCGGTCGCGAAGCCGTGACCCCGCTCGCGGGGACCGTCCAGGGCGGTGGCGCCCAGCTCGAGGAGGCGCTGCCAGGTGCCGTCGAGGTCGTCGACGTGCCAGTAGACGATGGCGCCCGACGGGCCGCCGGACGCCGGGGCGAAGCGGCGGTCGACGATGCCGAGCTCGTCGTGGTGGTCGCCGAGGCGGAACTCGACGTAGCCGTCGCGGACAAAGTACGGCTCGAGGCCCAGCAGGTCCGTGTACCAGGAGCGGGCGGCGTCGAGGTCGTCGGCGAAGATCGAGACGTTGGCGAGGCCGCGGAAGGTGTGCTGTGTCGTGGTCATGTGTCTCACCCTTCCGATTGAAGTGCTCACCTCCTGATCACTTTGTCTGCGAGTGTTCTGGGGTGCGCGCGGACCGGTTGGTGGCCACCCTCCTGCTGATGCAGTCGCGCGGGCGGGTCACGGCCGCCGAGGTCGCCGCCGAGCTCGAGGTGTCCGTGGCGACCGCGCGGCGCGACCTCTCTGCGCTGTCGACCGCCGGCATCCCCGTCTACCCGCAGCCGGGCCGCGGCGGCGGGTGGTCGCTGGTCGGCGGCGCGCGGACGGACCTCACGGGCCTGACGTCGTCGGAGGCCCAGGCGCTGTTCCTGCTGCTCGGACCCGTCGCGGACCGCTCCGCCTCCGCCGCGTCCGCCCTGCGCAAGCTCGTCCGCGCGCTGCCGGCCACCTTCCGTGCCGACGCCGAGGCCGCCGGTCGAGCCGTGCTGGTGGACCCGGTCGGATGGGGCGCGGCCGCCCGCGAGCGGCCTCCGTGGGTCGACGAGCTCCAGGACGCGGTCGTCCGCCGTCGGCAGGTGTCGCTGGTGTACTCGAGCGGGTCGTCGGCGCGGACCGTGGACCCCTGGGCGCTGGTCGACAAGGGGTCGGTCTGGTACCTCGTCGCCGGCACGCCCGCCGGGCGGCGGACCTTCCGGCTCGACCGCGTGCGCTCGCTGACCGTCCTCGAGATCTCCGCCGAGCGGCCCGACGACCTCGACGTCGCGGGCATCTGGTCGTCCGTCGTGGACGACATCGAGGAGCGCCGGTCGCGGGTCTCGGCCACCGTGCTCTGCGCGCCCTTCCTGGTCTCCGTGCTGCGCGGGCAGCTCGGCCGGCACGTCACGGACCTGGGCCTTGCCGACGACGGCCGCGCCCGCGTCGAGGTCTCCTCGCACACCGCGCGCTCGGTCGCCGAGCACCTCGCCGGGTTCGGGTCGTCCGTCGAGGTGCTCGAGCCGGCGTCCGTCCGGGCCGAGCTGGCCGCCCTCGGCGCCGAGCTGGTGGCGCGGTACGGGGCTGGGGAGTCGTCGTGACCCGCCGTCGGTGACCTCGGGCCGCGCCGCTTGTGTCGCGTTTGTGCTGGTCAGGGGTGAATGTCAGTGGTCGATCGTACAGTTGTTCTATGCCCGGATCGGGCGGTTGGTGCGGTGGAGGTGGCGTGGTGACGGCGGTGATGGAGACGGTCGAGGTCGCCAGTACTGCTGCGCACGCTGTCGGTCGACCTGACGCCGGCTCGCCTTCCCTTGCCCCGACCACGGCTCAGGCCGGGGCTGCAGCTTGGTCTGCCTCCGACGATTCCGAGGCTTGGCCCTCGCCCAGGTCCGCCGCCAAGCCAGCTGCGGCCGCCTCGTCTCCGACCACAGCGGCTGCGGCGCCCGCGTTCGCGCCCACCTCCGACACCGGGTCGTCCCCGGGTGCGCCCGGGTCCGTGTCCTCGGCCGTGTCGGGGTTGGTGTGGGCGGATACGGGTCACGGCGCGCGCCCGGGGGCGGCACCGGTGGCGGGTCCGGGGGTACGGGTGATCGACCTGGGCGCGATCGAAGACTTCCCGCTGCCCGGCGTGAACGTCGGTGAGCTGGTCGCGTTGTTGACGTCGGTGCCGGTGGCGGAGGTCTCGGATGTGGCGTTGGTGAACACGGTGACGGGGATGGCGCAGGCGATCGCGATGCTGCAGGCCGCCCAAGCCGTCGTGGTCCGCGAGATCGAGGCGCGCACCACGGATGCGTTGCGGCATGTCCCGGACGAGCTGGCGTGCGCGCTGGTGTGCACGAGGCGGTCGGCGGAGATGGTGTTCCTGCGCGCCTGGGGCACCGGCCAGCACCCGGCCCTGGGCGACGCGTGGGCGGCCGGGGCGATCGAGGCCCGCAAGATCGACATCATCCTCGACGAAGTCACCAAGGCCGGATCCGGGCTCGAGGCGGGCGCGGTGCGGGCCGTGATCGACGACGCCATCGCCCGGTCCTCCGAGTTGACGGCGCCGCAGCTGGCGCGGCACGTGCGCGCCACCCTGATCGCGCTGAACCCCGCCCTGGTGGAGAAGCGTCGCCTCGCCGAACGTGACCGCCGCGGCATCGACCTCATCCTGGCCCCCGACGCGATGGCCCGACTGGTCGCCTACCTACCCGCCGCCGAGGCCACGGCGGCGTTCACCGCGATCGACGCCCTGGCCGGGCACGCCGCCCTCGACGGCGACGAGCGCACCGTGGACCAGCGGCGGGCGGACGCGTTCAGTGACGTGTTCACCGCCATCCTGGACCGGCAAGCCACCCCCGACGGCACCCCGTTGCCTCGTAAGCACGGGCAGAGGGTCGCCGTCCAACTCTCCGTGGCCGCCACCACGCTGCTCGGCCTGGACGACGCGCCCGGGTTCCTCGGGTCGTACGGTCCGGTCCCGGCGCAGGTCGCCCGCGAGCTCGCCCAGGACGGCACCTGGCGCGCCGTCCTGACCGACACCACCGGGCAGGTCTGCGCCGTCGGCACGACGTCGTACCGCCCCGGGGCGGACCTGACCCGGACCGTGCAAGCCCGGGACGTCACCTGCACCTTCCCCGGCTGCCGCCAACCCGCCACCCGCTGCGAACTCGACCACCGCACCCCCTACAACCACCACCGCGGCGACGACCCGCACAAGCTGCAGACGTGCGAGGCGAACCTGCACGCGCTGTGCAAACACCACCACCAAGCCAAGACCGAAGGCTGGTGGAACGTCACCTACAGCCCCGCCACCGGGGTCTCCACCTGGACCGACCGACACGGCCTGACCTACGCCCGCCACCCCGCCCTCATCCACACCACCCCCGACCTCCACACCCACCGACCACCACCACCACCGCCGGCCGAGCTCGGCGACCCACCCTTCTAGGGAGCGGGTGCGGTCACCCCGGCCGCGATCCGGATGTCGGAGGCCGTCGCTAGCGTGCACGGATGATCACCGAGGGGACCTTCACCGTCAGCGGCTTCGTCGGCGTGCCGATCGCCGAGGAGGATCCGGTGGTGACCGCGCTGGCAGTCGGCGTGGCCACGATGGCCAAGCAGTACTCCGGCGGGATCGACGGCCGGTCGACCACGCTGTTCACGTCCGCCTTCGACCCGGCCCGGGGGGTGGGGACGTACGTGGCGATGGAGTCGTTCGAGGGGTCGCTGGACGGTCGGAGCGGGAGCTTCAACTACGTCCATGCCGCATCGACGCACGGGACGGACCGGTTCGACGAGCACCTGGTCGTCGTCCCGTCGAGCGGCACCGGGGAGCTCCTCGGCATCGCGGGCACCGGCGTGATCTCGGTCGACGCGGACGGCACGCACCGGCTGCGGCTCGAGTACACGCTCGACTAGCTCGCGGTCCCGCGGCCAGTGGTGCGGGCGTGCTCGGCCTCCGCCAGGCCGGCGAAGGTGCGGAGCTGCTTGCGCATCATCACCAGGTCGCCCCAGGCCAGGAGCCAGGTCCGCACGGCTCGGGTCCGGGTGCGCGGCTCGGGCACCCGGAGGACCGCGACGAGCCGGGTGTGCGTCGGACCCGGGGTGAGGGCATAGGTGAGGGCGACGTCGCCGAACAGTCGCCGGCCCGCCCCCGGTGCCATCCGGACCGTCAGGTGCTGGTCGGCGACGAACGAGTCGAGCGTGAAGATCCGCGAGAACCGCTGCCCGACCTCCAGCTCCCACGTCCAGGGCAGCGCGGTCCGGGGGCTCCGTCGGCCCCCGTTGTCGATCCAGTCGTAGCTGTACGGCGCGACGCGGAACTGGCACAGCCACCGGTAGACGACCTCGGGCGGCGCGAGGACGTCGACGCCGCGGAAGAGCCGGCGGGCCGGGGCCGGCACGAGGGCGTCGCAGGGGTACTCGCGCCCCTGCTCGGCCGCGGTCACGCCCCAGGCCACCGCGATGCTCATGGGTCCCCCGTCGTCGGGACCCAGGCTAGGGCGGCGAGCAGCTCGAGCGGCGTGTGCCCTCAGCCGCTCCTCAGGAGGGGATCGCGCGGACGGTGTTGTTCCGCGCGTCGTGCGTCAGCTCGACCAGGCCGAGCGCCTCGAGCAGCGGCGGCAGGTACATGCCGAACCGGCCGCGGTACCCCTTGCGGAGCCCGTACCAGCCGCCGACGGGGTTGCTCTCGTCGCGACCCCACGCCTCGACGGTCCCCGCGGCGGCCGGCTTCTGCTCGTCGGCCGCACCGAGCGGAACCGCGTCGCCCTGCGCGAGCAGCCACGCGTGCAGGTCCTCGATCGCGCTCAGGTGGTACTTCAGGGTGGTCGAGCCGACCTGGCAGACGAGGGCGGGTGGGTTGGCGGACTCGTCGCGGTACATCGTGTACGCGGACGAGCCGGGTGCCGTCGTCAGCTGCCAGGGGTCGTCCTTGGTTCCCGTGCCGGCCATCGGTCTCTCCCTCGAGCGTCGCGGCGGTTCGTCCCCACTATCCGTCCTGGCGGGCCCGGAGGGAACGACAGCTGTCCCGCCGGATCATGGGCGGCGGCTGGCGCAGCATGATCTTGCGCCGGCTCGCGGAGGTCCTCGACGCCTCCGACTGACGCCGGCGGGTGGCCGTCGGGGGTGCCCGATACGCTCGCCTGCGTCGTCGACGGAAGACGGAAGAGGTGGGATGTCAGGCCTGATGAGTGCGGCGCTGTCCGAGGAGCCCTGGTACGTCATCGTCGCGACCCTCGGGCCGCTGGTGGCCGCGATCGGCGCGATCGGCGCCCTCATCGTCGGCATCCTCACCGTCCGGCAGCGCAGCGCGGCCGACGCCCGGGCCCAGTGGTGGGCACGCGTGCAGTGGGCCGTGGACCTGGCGTTCGCCGACGACGACAGCCGGCGCTCGGTCGGGCTCGACGCGCTCGCGCTGCTGGCGTCGTCGCCCCTGGCCACGGCCGACGACGACGCGTTCCTCGCCGGTCTGTCGCTCGACGTGCTCCAGGCCCTGGAGGACCGCGGGGGCGGCGACGACGTCGACTTCGTGGCCGCCGACGCCGCCGCGCCGGTCCGCCCGTCGGCGGCGCGCGCGGTGGTCGAGGTGAGCCGGTCCGAGGTGGCCGCGGCCCGCCTGCGGCTCGCGACGGACGCCGTCCGCGGCCGGGGGACGCCGCCGTGGATCCGGCGGCTCGCCGGGACGAGGGCCGCCCGCGGCTGAGGCGCGAGGGCCGAACACTTACTGACCTGTCAGGGTTGACACGAGTCACCTGACTAGTACCTTTTGTCCTGGCCGGCAACAAAAAGTCCGGTGCACGGCGCCAACGACGGTGCCCCCTCGCGTGCGAGGGCCCGTCCTCGGACGTGCCCTGTGTGCGGAGAAAGGTCCAACCCCCATGCTCCTTCGTAGGCGTCAGCATGCTCAGAACCGACCAGCGACAGCGGCTCCCCACCGCCGGCGGACGACCGCAGTGGTCGTCGCGGCGCTGAGCCTCGCGCTCGTGCCGCTGGTCGCGGCCCCGGCGGAGGCGTCGGCACCCACCGACCTCGGCCCGAACGTGATCGTGTTCGACCCCAGCCAGCCGATCGCGGACATCCAGGCGACGGTCGACGCGATCGCGGCGAAGCAGGTCCCGGCGCAGTTCGGTGACGGCCGCTACGCGCTGCTGTTCAAGCCCGGCACGTACGGCACCCCGGAGCAGCCGCTGCGCTTCCAGGTGGGCTACTTCACCGAGGTCGCCGGTCTGGGCCAGAACCCCGGCGACGTCGTGATCAACGGCGCGATCGAGGTCTACAACCAGTGCTTCCCGACGGCACCCGGAGCCCCGTCGGACTGCACCGCGCTGGTGAACTTCTGGCGCTCGTTGTCCAACCTGAGCATCCACTACCAGGTGGGCAACGCCGACGGCTGCCGCGGCTCGGCCAACTTCTGGGCCGTCTCGCAGGCCGCTCCGATGCGGCGCGTGAGCGTGACCGGCGCCAACGTCAGCCTCATGGACTACTGCACCGACGGTCCGCAGTACGCGTCGGGCGGTTTCATCGCGGACTCGGCCCTGCCGCTGGTCATCAACGGGAGCCAGCAGCAGTTCCTGGTCCGCAACAGCTCGGTGGCCACCTGGACCAACAGCGTGTGGAACCAGGTCTTCGCCGGGGTCCAGGGCGCTCCGGCCACCGACTTCGCGGGCGGGAACAAGTACACGACGCTCGACACCAACCCGGCCTCGCGCGAGAAGCCGTACCTCTATGTCGACGCCGCCGGGAAGTACAACGTGTTCGTGCCGTCGGCGCAGACGAACACCACGGGGACCACGTGGGCCAACGGCAGCACGCCGGGCCGGTCGCTGCCGATCAGCAGCTTCTTCGTCGCCAAGCCCGGCGACAGCGCGGCGAAGATCAACGCGGCTCTCGCCGTCGGCAAGAACCTGCTGTTCACACCGGGCGTCTACCACGTCAGCAAGACGCTCAACGTGCTGTGGCCCAACGCCGTCGTGCTGGGCCTCGGCCTGGCGACGATCGTCCCCGACAACGGCGTGGTGGCCATGCAGACGCTGGACGTCCCCGGCATCGACATCGCCGGCCTCATGTTCGACGCGGGCCCGACGAACTCGCCGGCGCTGCTGCAGCTGGGCACCAAGATCTCGGCGCTCGACGCCAGGCTCAAGAAGCCCCTGCTGAGCAGCGCGAGCAACCCGACCGCGGTGCAGGACGTGTTCTTCCGGATCGGCGGGGAGCACGTGGGCAAGGCCACCAACAGCCTCGTCGTCAACACCAACCAGACGATCATCGACCACACGTGGGCCTGGCGGGCAGACCACGGCACGGGCGTCGGCTGGACGATCAACACCGCCGACACCGGCGTGCTGGTCAACGGCAACGACGTGACCGCGACCGGCCTGTTCTCCGAGCACTTCCAGAAGTACAACGTCGTCTGGAACGGCGAGCGGGGCAAGACGATCATGTTCCAGAACGAGCTGCCGTACGACGCCCCCGACCAGGCGTCCTGGCAGCACGACGGGGTGAACGGCTGGGCCGCCTACAAGGTGGGCGACAAGGTCAAGACCCACGAGGCCTGGGGCATGGGCAGCTACATCTACACCAACGTGAACCCGACCCTGCACGCCACCCGGGCGTACGAGGTGCCGGTCACGCCGGGCGTGCGGCTGCACGACATCCTGACCGTCTCGCTGAACGCGGCGGGCACGATCGACCACGTGGTCAACGACGTGGGTGACCCCGTGACCCCGACCATCCAGGGTCCGAGCGTGGTGCTGGAGTACCCGGCGCCGTGATCTGACGGACGAGGGGCCCGGCCTCCGGTCGGGCCCCTCGTCGCGTCTCAGACCTTCGCGACCACGGCGTACCGCTCGTCGGTGACCGGTCCGCCCCACAGGACGTCGTCGTCGCTCAGGTTCTCGACCCGCAGCGCGCCGACGAGCGGGCGGACGACGTCCACGAGGTCCGCCGCGGAGACACCGCCGTCCCAGGGGAGGACCGGGGCGTCCGAGGCGTACGAGGAGCCCTCGACCGCCGACCAGCGGCCCTCGACCAGGACGAGGGTGCCGCCGGGACGGACGTGCGAGACCCATCGAGACAGCGCCGTGTGCGGGTCCGGCAGGGTCCACAGCAGGTGGCGCGCGAGCACCACGTCGACCTGGTCGCCGAGCGGGTGCGCGGCGTCGCCGACGACGAACGTCGCCGGCAGCCCGGCGACGTCGAGCTTGGCCCGGGCCCGCTCGATCATCTGCGGCGAGACATCGACGCCCGTGACCCGGTGACCTGCCTGGGCGAGGAGCGCCGTCAGCGACCCCGTGCCGCACCCGAGGTCGAGCACGTCCCAGGGGCCGGCGGGCAGCCAGCCCGCCAGCCGCGCCGCCCAGGCGGCGCGGGTCCCGGCGTCACGGAGGCCGTGGTCGGCTTCGTCGTCGAACGCGGCGGCCGCACCGTCCCAGAAGCGGGCGATGCCCTCGAGGTCGTCGGGAGCAGTCATCCGTCCACGCTAGGAGCGGGCCGCGCGGGGTGCCCGGTGAAAACTCGTCGGCACACCCGGTCGAAGAACGCCGGTCCCCGTTCGACGACCTGGTGAAGGCCCCGACCCGGCACTAGCGTCGAGCGGGCACCCACCGTGAGGAGACAGCCATGAAGGTCCTGGTCATGATCAAGGGTTCCGGCGCGGACGAGGGCAAGGTCGCGCCCACCGACGAGATGTTCCGGGTGATGAACGTCTACAACGAGCAGCTGGTGAACGCCGGGATCATGCTCGGCGGCGAGGGTCTCCAGCCCAGCAGCGCGGGCGTGAAGCTGGTGTTCGACGGGCACGAGACCTCGGTGGTCGACGGGCCGTTCGCCGAGGCCAAGGAGATCGTCGCCGGCTACTGGATCTGGCAGGTCAGCTCGCTCGACGAGGCCGTCGAGTGGGCCAAGCGGTGTCCGACCACCGAGGGCATGGTGTCCGTGCTCGAGATCCGGCCGTTCTTCGAGATGGAGGACTTCGCCAAGGTGGTCTCGCCCGAGGTGCTCGAGCGGGAGCAGGCGATCGTCGACCGCCTGAAGGCGCAAGCCTGACGACGCAAGCCTGACGAGGAGCGGGGCGATGACCGACGCGCGACGCACGGTCGAGGTCATCTGGCGGATCGAGTCGCCGCGGCTCATCGCCTCGCTCACCCGCCTGGTCCGGGACGTCGGGCTGGCGGAGGAGCTGGCCCAGGACGCGTTCGTCGCGGCCCTCGAGCAGTGGCCGACGACGGGCGTGCCCGACCAGCCGGGCGCGTGGCTGATGGTCACGGCCCGGCACCGCGCGATCGACCTCATCCGGCGCGAGCAGAACCGCGGCACCAAGTACGCGATCGTGGCGCACGGGCTCGCCGACGAACCGCCGGCGGACCGGATCGTCGACGAGCCGATCGGCGACGACCTGCTCTCGCTCGTGTTCCTGACCTGCCACCCGGTGCTGCCCCGCGAGTCGAGGATCGCGCTGACCCTGCGCCTGTTCGGCGGCCTGACCACGGACGAGATCGCGCGCGCCTACCTGGTGCCGTCCCCGACGATCGGTCAGCGCGTCTCGCGCGCAAAGCGGACGCTGGCCGAGGCGCACGTGCCGTTCGAGGTGCCGCAGGCCGACCAGATGCCGGCCCGGCTCAGCTCCGTGCTCGAGGTGGTCTACCTGATCTTCACCGAGGGGCACTCGGCGACGACGGGTCCCACGTGGGTCCGCCGGGACCTGGCCGACGAGGCGATGCGGCTGGGCCGGGTGCTCGCGGGGCTGCTGCCGCGCGAGCCCGAGGTGCACGGGCTGGTGGCGCTCATGGAGCTGCAGGCCTCCCGGTTCGACGCCCGCGGCGACGGGGTGCTGCTGCAGGACCAGGACCGCAAGCGGTGGGACAGCGCGCTGATCGAGCACGGGCTCGCGGCGCTGGCCCGGTCGACGACGCTGGGCCGGCCGCTCGGCCCGTACACCGTGCAGGCGGCGATCGCGGCGTGCCACAGCCGTGCCAGAAGCTTCGAGGAGACCGACTGGGAGGCGATCGTCGCGCTGTACGACGCCCTCGCCCAGCTGGCACCGTCGCCGGTCGTCGAGCTCAACCGGGCCGTCGCGGTCCTGTACGCGGACGGGCCGGAGGCGGCGCTGGCGGCCCTCGACGCCGTCGCCGACGACCCCCGGCTGGTCCGCTACCACCTGTACGGCGCGGTCCGTGCGGACGTGTTGATCCGGCTCGGGCGCACCGACGAGGCCGCCGACCAGCTCGAGCGCGCCGCGGCCCTGGCACCCACCCAGCGGGAGCGGAACCTGCTCATGGCGCGTTCCGCGACGGTCGCGGGTGGTGGCTGACGTCAGGCCAGGTGGGCGCCGGCTCCGACGGCGGACGCCTCCCGGACCCAGCCGGCGAACGTGTCGTCGAGGTCCGCGAGCGTGCTGATCCGGAAGTGGTTGACGTAGAGGCGCGTGAGGTAGGGCGACGACCGCAGGATCCGGGGGTCGCCGTCGAGCGAGCGCATCGTGTCGAGGTAGCCGTCGACGCCCCGGCGGGTGGGGCGGGCGCCGGCGAACCCGCGCCGCGGACCCTTGAACGTGATCGTCGTCTTCGCCACGGCGTAGGTGACCGGTCCCGTCGACTCGACCAGCGCCGCGAACGCCCGCCACAGCTCGACGTGGGCGGGGTCCGCATCGCGCAGGTGGTCGTCCACGGTCCAGACGCGCTCGTCCATGGGCACCATGCTGCGCCAGGATGACCGCATGATCGAGCCCTTCGCCCTGACCGGTCAGCACGTGCGGCTCGAGCCGCTGGACCTCTCGCACGTCGAGGGCCTGGCCCGCGCCGCCGCCGAGGAGCGTGGGAGCTACGGGTACACGTGGGTGCCGGAGGGTCGCGACGACACCGCGGCGTACGTCGCCGCCGCCCTCGAGCACGCCGCGGGGGGACGCGCGGTGCCGTTCGCGGTGCGACGCCTGGCCGACGACACAATCGTCGGCAGCACGCGGTTCCTCGACCTCGAGGTGTTCCAGGACCCGGCGCCCTGGCCGCCCGGGATCGGGGTCGGCGGCGCGCCGAGCGACCAGTTCCCGCCGTCCGTCGCCGAGATCGGCAGCACCTGGTACGCGGCGTCGGCACAACGGACCGCGGTCAACACCGAGGCGAAGCTGCTGCTGCTCACCCACGCGTTCGAGACGTGGCGGACCCTGCGGGTGACCCTGAAGACCGACGCCCGCAACGCAGCGTCGCGCGCGGCCATCGAGCGGATCGGGGGCCGGTTCGAGGGCGTGCGGCGCGTGCACACCGTCGCGACGGACGGTGGCCTGCGGGACACGGCCTACTTCTCGATCGTCGCTGCGGAGTGGTTCACGGTGCGGGCGGCGCTGGTGGCCCGGCTGCGCTGAGCGCGTCGCGGCTGCGCTGCAGGAACGCGCGCTCCGCCTCGGTGGGCGTGAGGGCGAGCGCGTCGTCGTACGCGGTCATGGCGTCGGCGGGTCGGTCGAGACGCCTCAAGAGGTCCGCGCGGACCGCGTGGAACAGGTAGAAGTGGTCGAGCGGCAGGTCGTCCACCAGCGCGAGCCCCGCGGTCGGACCCTCGAGCTCGGCGACCGCGACGGCCCGGTTGAGCTCCACGACGGGGCTCGGGGCGATCGACATCAGCTGGTCGTAGAGGATCACGATCTGCCGCCAGTCGGTCCCCGCCGGCTCGCTGTGCACCGCCTGCATCGCGGCCTGCAGCTGGTACGGACCGAGGTGGTCGCGTCGCAGGCAGCGCCGCACGAGCTCGCGACCCTCCTCCAACGAGGCGTCGTCCCAGCGCAAGCGGTCCTGGTCCTTCAGCAGGACCAGCGACCCGTCGGCCGCGACCCGCGCGTCCCTGCGGGCGTCGGTGAGCAGCATGAGCGCCAGCAGGCCCATGGCCTCGGGTTCGTCGGGCATGAGCTCGACCAGCACGCGGCCCAGCCGGATCGCCTCCGCACAGAGGTCCTGCCGGGTGAGCGCCCCCGAACCCGTCGTGAACACGAGGTAGACCACGGCGAGCACCGCGCGCAGGCGGTCGGGGAGGTCGGCGTCCCGGGGGACCCGGTACGGGATGCGGGCGTCGCGGATCTTGCCCTTGGCGCGCACCAGCCGCTGCGCCATGGTGGGTGCCGGCACCAGGAACGCCCGCGCGATCTCCTCGGTGGTCAGCCCGCCCAGCAGCCGCAGCGTCAGCGCCACCTGCGCCTCGAGGGACAGCGACGGGTGGCAGCAGGTGAACAGCAGCCGGAGCCGGTCGTCCCGCACGGGTCCCACCTCCACCGGCTCCTCGCGCTCGTGCAGCAGCGCCGCCTGGGCGTGCCGGTCGTCGCGCGACGCCTCCCGGCGCAGCCGGTCGATGGCCTTGCGCTTGGCCGTGGTGATGATCCAGCCGGCCGGGCTCGGCGGGAGCCCGTCGACCGGCCAGCGCTGCACGGCCGCGACGAACGCCTCCTGCACGGCCTCCTCGGCGACGTCGAGGTCGCCGAAGGTCCGGGCCAGGACGGCGACCGCGCGGCCGTGCTCGGCGCGGAAGACGCTCGCGACGGCGCCGTCGTCGACCCGCGTCACTGGTAGCGGAACGGCCGCACCTCGATGGGCAGCGTCGTCGCGACGGCCAGCTGCCCGCCCCAGTCGAGCGCCGCGTCCAGGTCGTCCACGTCGATGATCGTGAAACCTCCCAGGTGCTCCTTGGCCTCGACGAAGGGGCCGTCGGTGGGGATGACGTCGCCGTCCTTGGCGCGCAGCACGGTCGCGGTGCTCGGGTCGTGCAGGCCACCGGCGTAGACCCAGATGCCGGCGTCCTTCATGGCCTGGTCGACCTTGCCGACCGCCTTGATGATTGGGTCGAGGAACTCGGCGTCCGGCATGGGTCCGGCGGGCTCCATCACGCTCAGCAGGTAGTGGCTCATGGCGTCCTCCTCGGTGTTCGGCGCCGGCGTCGGTCCGGCTGCTCACCGTCTGTACGAACGGTGATCAGCCGGATCGACAGGGTCCTCGAAATCTACCGAGGCACGTAGTCGAACGTGTCCGGGTTCGGGCCCGTGCGCTCGTCCCGGTTGAGGCTGGAGATGTCCGCCAGGTCGACGTCGCTCAGCTCGAAGTCGAAGAGCGCGAAATTCTCCTCGATGCGGCTGCGGGTCACCGACTTGGGGAACACGATGTCGCCGCGCTGCAGGTGCCAGCGCAGCGTGACCTGCGCGGGGGTCTTTCCCAGCGACTCGGCGATCCGCACGATGATCGGGTCGTCGAGCACCTTGCCCTGCGCGATCGGGCTCCACGCCTCGGTGGCGATGCCGTGCTCGGTGTCGAACGCCCGCACCTCCTCCTGCGTCAGGTAGGGGTGCACCTCGACCTGGTTGACGGCCGGCGTGATCGTGGTCTCGGCGTTCAGGCGGCGCAGGTGGTGCGGCTGGAAGTTGGAGACGCCGATCGCCTTGGCGCGGCCGGACCGGTAGAAGTCCTCCATCGCCTTCCAGGTCTCGACGAAGTCGCTGACCATGGCGATCGGCCAGTGGATGAGGAACAGGTCGACGTGGTCGAGGCCGAGCGTGTCGAGCGTCAGGTCGAACGCGATCGCGGCGTCCTCGGGGTCGTGCGCGTCGTTGTTCAGCTTGCTGGTGATGAAGACCTCGTCGCGGGACAGGCCGGACGCGGCGACGGCCTCGCCGACGCCCTGCTCGTTCTTGTACATCTGCGCGGTGTCGATGTGGCGGTAGCCCACCTCGAAGGCCTGCAGGACCGCGTCCTTGGTCTCGGCCGGGTCGATCTGGAAGACGCCGAAGCCCAGCTGCGGGATCTCGACGCCGTTGTTCAGGCGGATGGTCGGAACGGTGGTGTTCATCCTCCTATTCGACCCTCTCGGGGTCGCGGCTGCCTCTTGACCGTGGCGGGCATGCGTGACAGATTGCCAACTAACTAGTTGGTTGTTCTTGGCGAGGAGCCTCAGATGTACGCAGTCCCCGACCAGACCGGGCGCACCGTCGTCGTCACCGGCGCCAACAGCGGCACGGGCCGGGAGGCGGCCGAGCGGCTGGCCGCCGCCGGGGCGCATGTGGTGCTCGCGGTGCGCACCGCGGAGAAGGGCGAGAAGGCCCTCGCGGAGATCCGGGCCGCGCACCCCGACGCGTCGGCCGAGGTGCGGATCGTCGACCTCGCGTCGCTGGCGTCGGTGCAGGCGTTCGCCGACGCCCTGGGCAGCGAGCTCGACCACCTCGACACCCTGGTCAACAACGCCGGCGTGATGGCCCCGCCGACGCGGTTCGAGACCGAGGACGGGTTCGAGCTGCAGCTGGGCACCAACTACCTCGGCCCGTTCGCGCTGACCAACCGGCTCCTGCCGCTGCTGCTGGCGGGGCCGGCCGGGCGGGTCACCACCATGAGCAGCGGCATGGCGAACGTGGGGCGGATCCGATTCGACGACCTGCAGTGGACCCGTCGGCGGTACAGCCCCACCCGCTCGTACGCACAGTCGAAGCTGGCGGACCTGATGCTCGCCCGCCACCTGTCCCGGGTCAGCGCGCAGCGCGGCTGGCCGCTGATGAGCAATGCGGCCCACCCCGGGTTCACGCAGACCAACCTGCAGACGGCCGGGGCGTCGCTGGGCCGCGACGGGTCGCACCGCTCGCCCATCGGCAGCCTGCCGTTCGTCCCGTCGCAGCTGCCGCCCGAGGGTGCCGAACCGATGCTCTTCGCGGCGACGGACCCGCTGGCGGCCGAGGGCGGCTACTACGGACCGTCGGGGCGCTTCGGGCTCGTCGGCCCTACGGGCCCGACGAAGCTCAACCGCCGGATGCGCGACGAGGACACCGCCGCGCGCCTGTGGGCCGTCTCCCAGGACCTGACCGGGACGGGCCTGCCCGCATGATGGCCGCGGACACGCCGCGCCGGATCCTCGACGCAGCCGCCGACGAGTTCGCCGAGCGCGGGCTGGCCGGCGCGCGCGTCGACCGCGTGGCGGAGCGAGCCGGCGCGAACAAGCAGCGGATCTACGCCTACTTCGGCAGCAAGGACCAGCTGTTCGACGCGGTGATCGAGGACCGGATCGAGCAGCTGCTCGACGCCGTGCCGTTCGACGCCGCGGACCTGCCCGGGTACGCCGTCCGGGTGCTCGACTTCAACTGGGCGCACCCGTCGCTGGTGCGGCTGCTGCTCTGGCACAACCTGGAGCGTCCCGGGGTGCTGGCGCAGCTCCCGCAGTCGGTGTCGTCGCACGCGCGCAAGGTGGCCGCCCTGCGTGACGCGCGCGGCGACGACGAGTGGCCCGCGGACCGGCTGCTCGACCAGGTGCTCGGGCTGGTGCACGGCGTGACCCTGACGCCCGGGGCGGACCCCGAGCACGTGCGGGACGACCTGCACCGGGCGGTCGGCCTGCTGGTCGGCTGACTGTCGGAGGTCGGTGGAAAGGTCGTGCTTCCGGGGCTGTCCGCGTGGCAGCCTGCCCGTGAACCCGATCTGCAGGGAGCCGTCGGCATGTCTCATCCCCTCGCTTCCCGCACCACCGGTCCCGTGCTCCTCCCGGACGACGAGGGGTTCGCCGACGAGGTCGCCGCCCACAACCGCGCCGTGCTGCACACGCCGGACGTGGCGGTGGGGGCCGCGTCGGCGCAGGACGTCGTCGCGACGGTCCGCTGGGCCGCCGAGCAGGGGGTCCCGGTCTCGGTGCTCGCCACCGGGCACGGGGCCGTCACCCCCGTGACGTCGGGCGTCCTGCTCACTACGCACCGGATCGACGGCGTCGCGGTCGACCCGGCGACGCAGGTCGCCACCATCGGCGCCGGTGCCCGCTGGAGCGACGTCGTGCCGGTCGCCGACGCCCACGGGCTCGCGCCGATCGCTGGGTCGTCGGCCGGCGTCGGCGTGGTCGGCTACCTGCTCGGCGGCGGTCTCGGGCCGTTCGCGCGCAGCCACGGGTTCAGCTCCGACCGCGTCGAGTCGTTCGCCGTGGTCACCGGGACCGGCGAGCTCGTCGAGGCGTCGCTCGACCAGCACCCCGACCTGTTCTGGGCGCTCCGCGGCGGCAAGTCCGGGCTCGGCGTGGTGACCGAGGTACGGGTCCGGCTCGTTGCGATGCCGGAGCTGTACGCCGGCTCCCTCTTCTTCGACGCCGAGCACATCGAGACCGCGCTGCGCGGCTGGCTGGCGTGGACGCGGACCGCCGACCCGGAGACCACGACGAGCGTGGCGATCATCGGCTTCCCGCCGTTCGAGGCGGTGCCCCCGTTCCTGCGGGGCCGGACCGTGCTGGTGCTGCGGTTCGCACGGCCCGGGGACGCCTCCGTCGGCGAGTCGGTGGCGGCACCCCTGAGGGCGCTCGCGCCGACGCTGGCCGACACCGTGGCCGTGCTGCCGGTCGCCCGCGCGAGGGAGATCCACAACGACCCCACCGACCCCGGGCCCAGCTGGGTACGGGGGTTCATGCTCACCCACGCCGACGACGACCTGGCGACGGCGGTGCTCGGTCAGGTGGGGCCCGGGACGCAGCACCCGTTCGTCGCCTCCGAGCTGCGGCACGTGGCCGGCCCCGCGAACGTCGACGTCCCCGGTGGCTCGGCCGTCGCGGGGCGGCAGGCCGCCTTCACGCTCGGCGTGGTCGCCGGTGACCCCACGCAGTTCGGGACGACCGTGCCCGTGGCGGCGCAGGCGCTCGCGGACGCGGTGCAGCCGTGGACGGCCGTGGAGCTCAACGCGAACTTCGGCGGCAGGGTCGAGCCGGTGTGGGACGCGGCGACGGCCGAGCGGCTGGCCGGGGTGAGGCAGGCGTACGACCCCGCCGGTCTGTTCGGCTGAGGTTCTCTGGGGAGGAAAGGTGAAGGCTGCACCGTTCGCCCACGCGAGGCGACCGGGTGATGACACGCTCTCGGAGCGTTGCTCGAGCAGAGGGCGGCGGCGGTGCCGCACGACGAGGGGACAGCATGACGTTCGCAGGTGAACGGGCGGTGGCGCGGCGACGGCTCGCGGGCGGCGGGGTGGCCGTGCTGCTGGTGGTCGCGGGGCTGACGGCCTGCTCCGCCGACCCGCCCGGACCGCAGGGCGCCGCGAAGGCGCTCGCGGCCGCGCTCGCCTCCGGCAACTTCGCCAAGGCGCCGTTCGCCGGCGGCCAGGCCGACAGCACCGCCGCGACGGCCGAGCGCACCGCCGCGTACGGGGGCCTGGCGCCGTGGGAGCCCGCGGTCACCGTCGTCTCGACGACGGTGGACGAGACTGACGAGGACGCCGCGACGGCGACTCTCGGCTTCACGTGGGACGTCGACGAGAGCGACGCGGACTGGACGTACCAGACGCACGCGAAGATGACGCGCGACGACAAGGACGTCTGGCACGTCACCTGGGCGCCGACCATGCTGGCCCCCGACCTCACGGCGGGCGAGGTGCTGACCGTGCAGCGGACACGTGCGGACCGGGCGAACGTGCTCGGTGCCGACGGCGCGGTGATCGTCGAGCCGCGCACCGTGCACCACCTCGGCATCGACAAGACCCGGGTCGCCGCGCCCGACCAGGACGCGGCCGCCCGGGCCCTCGCACACGAGCTCGGGCAGGACCCCGACGCGTACGCGGCGAAGGTGGCCGCGGCCGGCGAGAAGGCGTTCGTCGAGGCCATCACCATCCGGGACGGCGATCCCGGCTACGACGTGCTCACGCTCGCCGCGATGCCGGGGGTCAACGACGTCGTCGGCACGCTGCCGCTCGCGCCCAGCCGCCGGTTCGCGCGGCCGATCCTCGGGTCGGTCGGCGAGGCGACGGCCGAGATCGTCGAGAAGTCCGACGGCGCCGTGGCGGCCGGGGACCTGGCCGGCCTGTCCGGCCTGCAGCGCCAGTACGACGCGCAGCTGCGGGGGCTCCCCGGCCTGACCATCACGGCCGCGCAGGCCGACGGCTCCACGCCGCGCCAGCTGTACGACGTCCCGCCGACGCCGGGCACGCCGTTGACCACGACGCTGGACGTCCGCCTGCAGAACGCGGCCGAGGACGTGCTCGCCGGGGTCGCCCCGGCCAGCGCGATCGTGGCGATCAGGCCGTCCACCGGCGACGTGCTCGCCGCGGCCAGCGGCTCCGGCGGCGAGGGGATGTCCACCGCGACGCTCGGGCAGTTCGCGCCGGGCTCCACGTTCAAGGTGATCAGCGCCCTGGCCCTGCTGCGGTCAGGGCTGTCGCCGGACAGCGACACCACCTGCCCCGCGACCGTGTCCGTGGACGGCCGGACCTTCTCCAACTTCCCGGAGTACCCCACCGACAAGCTGGGCACCGTCCCGCTGCGGACCGCCTTCGCCAACTCGTGCAACACGGCCTTCATCTCGGCGCGCGACTCCGCGAACCAGGACGCGCTGATCGACGCCGCGGGCTCGCTGGGCCTGGACTCGCACGCGGCGCTGGGGTTCCCCGCGTTCCTCGGCGACGTCCCCGGCGACTCGGACGGCACGGACCACGCTGCGTCGATGATCGGCCAGGGCCGGGTGCTCGCCTCCCCGCTGGGCATGGCGACCGTCGCCGCGTCCGTCGCTCACGGGTCGACCGTGGTGCCGCGGCTCGTGGTCCCGGTCGAGGGGGCGGCGAGCCCGGAGCCGTCCGACTCCGGGACCGCCACGCCGACCGAGACCCCTCGGCCCACGGTCCCGCTGACGGCTGCCGAGGCCGCCACCCTGCAGGACCTCATGCGCTCCGTCGTGACCGAGGGCGGGGCCGCGTTCCTGCAGGACGTGCCCGGTGACCCCGTCGCCGCCAAGACCGGCACCGCCCAGTTCGGCGACGCCGGCAGCCTGCAGAACCACGTGTGGATGATCGCGATCCAGGGCGACCTGGCCGTGGCCGTCTTCGTCGACGTCGGCGAGTACGGCTCGACCACGGCCGGGCCGCTGCTCGAGCAGTTCCTGCGTGCGGCTCAGGGGTGACGCTGTGAGAGCGTCGGGCGCATGAGTGACGAGGACACCCGCACGCAGTACGCACGCATGGTCGCCGGCGACTCGTACGAGGCCGACGCCGAGATCCACGCGCTGACCAGCGCCGCGCAGGCCCGCGCGGAGCGGTTCGCGCAGGCGGTCAGGGACGGCGACGACGACGCCGTCGACCGGCTCCGCGAGCTGCTCGGGTCGCTGGGCGAGGACACGTGGATCCGGCCGCCGCTCTACGTCGACTACGGCGTGCACCTGCACGTCGGCGCGCGGACGTTCGCCAACTTCGGGCTCGTCGCGCTCGACGTCGCGCCCATCCACATCGGCGACGACGTGCAGATCGGCCCCAACGTCCAGCTGCTGACCCCGATCCACCCGGTCGACCCGGAGCCGCGTCGGAACAAGCTCGAGGCCGCCAAGCCCATCACCATCGGCAACAACGTGTGGCTCGGCGGCGGCGTCATCGTCTGCCCGGGCGTGACCATCGGCGACAACACCGTCGTCGGCGCGGGTGCCGTCGTCACCAAGGACCTGCCCGCGAATGTCGTCGCGGTGGGCAACCCCGCGCGCGTGATCAAGGAGATCTGATGACCGAGCGCGCCGTCGGCGTCATGCTCCCGCGGGACCTGCCCGCCGACCGGTTCAAGCCCTTCGCGCAGCGGGCCGAGGCGCTCGGGTTCGACGAGCTCTGGGTGGTCGAGGACTGCTTCTTCCGCGGTGGCGTCGCCCAGGCCGCCGCGGCGCTCGCGATGACCGAGCACATCGGGGTGGGCATCGGCATCCTGCCCGCCGCCGTGCGCAACGCGGCGTTCACCGCGATGGAGGCCGCGACGCTGGCGCAGCTCTTCCCGGGCCGGGTCGACATCGGCATCGGGCACGGGATGCCCGGCTGGATGCGGCAGGTGGACGCCTGGCCCCAGAGCCCGCTCACCATGCTCGGCGAGCACCTCGACGCCGTGCGCGCGGTGCTGCGCGGGGGCTCCGTCGACGCCGACGGCCGGTACGTGACGCTGCACGGGGTCGACCTCCACTCGCCGCCCAGCAGCCTGCCGCGAGTCCTTGCCGGTGTTCGCGGTCCCAAGGCGCTCGCGCTCGCGGGCCGGTCCGCGGACGGCACGATCCTCGCCGAGCCGGTGACCCCCGAGTACGTCGCGGAGGCGCTCCGGCACATCGCCCCCACCCGGGAGCACCGCATCGTGGCGTACTGCGTCGCGGCGGTCGACGACTCCGCCACCGCCGCCCGCGACGCCGTCCGCCCCGCGCTGGAGTGGATCGGCGAGCCCGACTGGGACGTGCACATCGCCCCGCTGCCGTTCGCCGACGAGTTCCGCGCCCTGCGCGCCGGGGCGGCCGACCGCCCGGCCTTCGCGGCCGCGATGCCCGACGAGTGGGTCGACCAGCTCGCGGTCGTCGGGACCGTGGCCGGGGCGAGGAAGCGGATCGGCGAGCTGCACGACGCGGGAGTCACCACGACCGTGCTGATCCCGGTGGGCGCGGACCCGATGGCGGCGTTGGAGGACCTCGCGCGGGTGCTGTAGCGACCGGCGGCTGCGGGTGGAGGTCGCGTCGACGTTCGTCGCGCCGAGTCGGTGAACCAGCGCCGGCCGGCGGGTAGCGTCCGTTCATGGCGCACCGTGGCGAGATGGCGCAGGTCGAGCTCATGGAGCCCGGCGACGCCGCCACGAGCTCGCCCGACGAGGTCGACCGTGCCCGCAGCGCCGTCGTCAAGGCCGCGCGCGGAGGTCTCTCGTGGGTCCGTCGCCACCGCGCCCTGACCGGCGCCGCAGCGTTCGCGCTCGCGGTCGCCGTCGCGATCCCCGTGACGCTCTCCGCACGGACGGCCCGGGAGCGTGACGCGGCCCTGGCGGCGCTGCCCGGGGTGCTCGCCCCGCTCGGCACGGCGCCGCGGGTGGCGTGGACGTCGGCGTCCGATCGCGGCGACTTCTTCGCAGGGGTCCAGGACCACGCCTGGATCCGGGACGACGTCCTGGTCGTCTGGGACCAGACGGCCGACTTCGCGCACCACCTCCGCGCACTCGACACCCGCACCGGGGACGAGCTCTGGACCGTTGCGCTCTCGGAGGCCGCGGACCTGGGCGACCCCCAGTACCTCTCGGCCGAGGACCCGACGGCGTGCGTCGCGCCCGCGAGGGCCCAGGGCCACGGCGTCGTCGCCTGCGTGGTGCCCGTGGACTGGAGGCTCCGCACGGGCAACGACCTCCACGCGGACGGCGGAGTCGTGGGATCCACGACGCTGATGGCCCCGATGACTGTCCGTCTGCGTACGTTCGACGTCGCCGACGGGTCGGTGCTGGTCGACACGCAGGTCTCGGTCCACTCCTCCCTCGCCACGATCGGCGGGGACGTCGCCGTCGCGCAGACGCCGGACGCCGACGTGGGCGCGTCGAGCCTGGAACGACTCGATCCCGCGACCGCGGCCGTGCGGTGGAGGGTCTCGATCCCTCGCGGCGCCGTCGACGGCGCGGCCGCGACCGACTTCGCGAACGTGCTGCGCGACGGGGACGACCTGGCCGTCCGGTGGCGGGGCGGCACGCACGTGTTCACGGCCGACGGCACACCGGCGGACGGTCCGGACACCGGTGAGTGGTGGCGGCTGCGGGGGCACCGGTGGACGCCCGACCCCGACAACCCGTCGGGTTTGCTGGACGTCGACACCGGCCGGAGCGTCGACGTCACGGGTGCGTACCCGGCCTGGCTGCGGACCGACGACGGATCCGCCCCCGAGATCCTGCTCCTGCAGGGCGACGTCGACGGCCTGCGCGCCATCGACGTCACCACCGGCCGCACCGCGTGGGCCGCGCCCGAGCTCGCGCCGAGCAGCGACCCGACGATGCTCGCCGTCGACGGGCTCCTCGTGCTGCTGGTCCACGGTGACCTGCAGGTGCGCGACCTGCGGACCGGCGCCGTGGCCTGGACCCTGCCTGCGGTCGGCTACCGGGGACAGACCCTGGCGACCGACGGACGCCTGGCCCTCGTCCTCGGCAACGGGCTCCACGGAGACGTCGTGGCCTACGACCTCCGGGACGGTCGACGCGCGTGGACGGTGGACGCGCCCTCGACCCTCGAGTCCCTCATGGTCGTGGACAACCGCCTCTTCGCCCTGAGTCCGGACGGGATCGTGGCGTTCACCGCCGGTGGGTAGAATCACCCGGTTTGTCCTGGTTCTGAGGTTCGCTACGGCAGTACCGTCGGTCATGGTGCGTCGCGCCGTGATGGAGCAGGTCGAGCTCCTCGAGCAGGGGGAGTGCGCTCCTGCACCGGCGGACGACGAGGTGGCGCACGCCCGTGGCGCGGTCGTCGCCGGAGCTCGCGGTGCACTCGCCTGGTCCCGGATCCACCGGGCGATGTCGGTCGCGGTAGCCGTCGGGCTCGCGGCCGCCATCATGGTCCCCGTCGATGTGTCCGCGCGCGAGCAGCGCGCGCTCGCGGCGACCTTCGTGCTGATGCCCGAGGTGCTCGCCCCGATGCCCGAGGCCCCCCGCCTCGCGTGGACGTCCGCGCCGGAGCCGAACAGCGGCGGGATCTCCGTCCCCGGTCGGGCCTGGATCCGCGACGGCGCGCTCGTGGTGTGGGAGCAGGGGACCGGCGCGATGCAGTCGCTGCGAGCGCTCGACGCCTCGACCGGGGCCGAGCTCTGGCGGTCGGTGCTGACGACCGCGCCCGACCTGGTGGCGTTCGGTGGCCGGTCGCTGGACGACCCGACGACCTGCCTGGCGCCCGACGCGCCGGTCGTCGCGTGCCTGGTCCCGAACTCCTGGCGGCTCGGCTCGGTCTCGGGCGAGCTCCTGGGCGACGGCACGACAGTCGTGGCGGCGTCGCTGCGGCTCCGCACCTTCGCGGCCTCGACCGGCGAGCCGCTCCTCGACCGGCACCTCACCAGGGGGTCCTCGATCGTCGCGCTGGGCCCGGACCTGGTCGTCCTGGACGTCCCCGAGACGGGGGACGGGCCGGCCGGTCTGGAGCGGATCGACCCCTCGACGGGGACACGGCGCTGGAGGGTCGACGTCGCTCGGCACCCTGGCGGGCGCGGGTCCGCGTCCGCCTCGGTGCAGGTGCTCGAGGGCATGCTCGCGGTCTCGTGGTTCGGGTCCACCGCCTTGTACTCCGCGGACGGCGAGGGGGTCGGCGCGCTCGACGCCGACCAGGTGTCGTGGCTGCGCGGGCGCGCCTGGAACCTCGACGACACCGACGTGCTCACCGACCTCCTCACCGGTCGGCGCGTGCACGCGGGCCGGTCGTACCCCGCCTGGATCCCCACCGACGACGGCTCGACCCCCGAGATCCTTCTCCTGCAGGGCCCCGGCATCCGCGCCGTCGACGTCACGACGGGGGTCACGGCGTGGCAGATGCCCCGCCGGGCGGCACGGGACGTCGTGACGATGCTCGTGGCCGACGGGAGGCTCGCGGCGCTGGGTCGGGACGGCCTCGCAGTGCGCGACCTGCGATCGGGGCGCCTCGTCTGGCAGCGGTCTCCCGACGGCGCGCGAGGGCAGAGCCTGATCACCGACGGGCGGCACGTGGTCGTGCTCGCCTCGGGTCTTCCCCGGACCGTGGCGGCCTACGACCTCAGCGGAGGCCGGCGTGCCTGGACCGTTCAGGCGCCGACCGGCATCTACCTGCTCGTCGTCGTCGACCGTCACCTGTTCGGGGTCGGCGTCGACACCATCACCGCCTTCACGCCCTAGGTCGACAGATCGATGCGTCGGGGCCGATCGCCGCGATGAGGACGAGGATGACGATCACCGGGTGTACCTCCGACATCGGCGACCTCTCCGTGGTGGGATGGCCGGATGAAGACGCCTGACTACGCACCCGGTCAGCCCGGTTGGATCCGCGATCTCGGCCCCACGGGCCTCCAGGTCTCGGCGGTCTGTCTCGGCGGTGGCCCGCTCGGCAGCATGCCCGCCCTGTTCGGACGCGACGTCTCCGCCGACGAGGGAGTCGCGACGGTGCTGGCGGCCCTCGACAGCCCGATCCGGTTCATCGACACCGCGAACGCGTACAGCGACGGCGAGAGCGAGCGACGCATCGGCGCGGCGCTGGTGGAGGCCGGCGGCGTGCCCGAGGGCGTCGTCATCGCCACCAAGGTCGACCCGGCCGGCCGGGACTACTCCGCCGACCGCGTGCGCGCGTCCGTCGCGGAGAGCCGCGAGCGCCTGGGCCTGGACCACCTGCCCCTGGTCCACCTGCACGACCCGGAGTCGTTCGACTTCGCCCAGATGTCCGCGCCGGGGGGACCGGTCGAGGCGCTGGTGCAGCTGAAGGAGGCCGGCGAGGTCGGCGCGATCGGCCTGGCGGGCGGGCGGGTCCAGGAGATCGCCAAGTACCTGGACCTGGGCGTCTTCGACGTCCTGCTGGTGCACAACCGCTGGACCCTGGTGGACCGCAGCGCCGGCCCGCTGCTCGACGAGGCGGTCCGGCAGGGGATGGGCATCCTCAACGCGGCGATCTACGGCGGCGGGATCCTGGCGTTCCAGGCCGGGGGGCCGACGACGTACGGCTACCGTCCTGCGCCGCCCGAGACGCTGGCCGCCGTCGAGGCGATGCGGCGGGTGTGCTCCGACTTCCACACCGATCTCGGCACCGCGGCGCTGCAGTTCTCGATGCGGGACCCCCGGATCGCGTCGACGATCGTCGGGATGAGCCGCCCCGGACGCGTCGCCCGCACGCTCGACCTGGCCTCGGAGCCTCTGCCCGACGCGATCTGGCCGGCGCTCGAGGCGCTGCTCCCGCCGGAGCGAGCCTGGGTCGACGCGGGATAGCGTCGGGGCCATGAGTCGCGTCGTTGTCACCGGTGGGTCAGGCAAGCTCGGGCGTGCGGTCGTGGAGCACCTGGCGGAGCACGGGTACGACGTGGTCAACGTCGACTCCGCCCTCCCGCCGGCCGGTCAGAGGGCGCTGTTCACGCGCGTGGACCTCACGGACCTGGGGCAGGTGACCGAGGCGCTGACCGGCATCGACGACCGGTACGACGGCGTCGACGCGGTGGTGCACCTCGCCGCGATCCCCGCGCCGGGCCTGCTCCCCAGCGGCGCCACCTTCGCCAACAACGTGGTCGCCACCCACCACGTGTTCAGCGCCGCGCGCCGGGCCGGGATCAAGAACGTGGTCTGGGCCTCCAGCGAGACGGTCCTCGGGCTGCCGTTCGAGACGCCGCCGCCGTACGTCCCGGTCGACGAGGAGTACCCGGTCCGCCCCGAGAGCACGTACTCGCTGGGCAAGGCCGTCGAGGAGGAGATGGCGCGGCACTTCACGCGCTGGGACCCCGAGCTCAAGCTGATCGGGCTGCGGTTCTCCAACGTCATGGAGGTCGCCGACTACGCCGCGTTCCCGGGCTTCGCCGACGACCCGCGCAGCCGCATCTGGAACCTCTGGGGCTACATCGACGCCCGCGACGGCGCCCTGGCGGTCCGGCTCGCGCTCGAGAGCGACCTCACCGGGTTCGAGGCGTTCATCGTGGCGTCGCCGGACATCGTGCTGGAGCGCCCGTCGGCCGAGCTGGTCGCCGAGTACTTCCCCGACGTGCCGGTCACCCGAAAGATCGAGGGCCGCGAGACGTTGCTGTCCATCGACAAGGCCCGCCGCCTGCTCGGTTACGACCCGCAGCACACCTGGCGCGACGAGGTCTGACGGACCCCGCTCCAGTACCGGCGGTATCAGAGAGCTCTCGCGGCGCCCCTTCGGGGCACACCTCGAGCCACGGGAGCCACCGATGAGCACCGCCGCACGCTTCGCCTTCCTGGTCCACCCGCGAGCCCGGCTCGGCGAGGACCTGGCCCGTATCTGGCGTCCGCTCGGCCGCGTGCCGGAGGGGCTGCTCGACACGGCCGTCCGCTCGCTCCCGCTGCCGCCGCACACGCTGGCCCGCGTGACGCTGGACCAGGCGCCGGTCGGGCACGTGGTGGTCGTGCCGTTCGGCGCGAGGCACCTGCTGGACAACCCGCACGAGGGCCGGACGCGCGTGGGTCGGGCGATCGACCACGCCGCCCGCCTCGGCGCGGAGGTGGTCGGGCTCGGCGCGCTCACGGCGACGGTCACGGCGGGCGGCGCGACGCTGCGGGGCCGGACCGACATCGGCGTCACCAACGGCAACGCGTACACGGCGGCGATCGTCGAGGACCAGCTGCTCGAGCTGCTCGCCGGCGCCACCGATCGTCGCGTCGCGGTCGTCGGGGCGACGGGGTCGGTCGGCACCACACTCGTCCGGCTGCTGGCCCGGGGCGGGTCGGTGGACTCGCTGCTGCTGGTGGCGCGCGGCACGGTCAAGCTCGAGAACCTGGCGGCGGAGGTGGGGGCGCGGATGCCGACGACGACGTCGACCGACCTGCGCGACGTCCGCGCCTGCGACGCGGTGGTGCTGCTCACGGCGTCGGCGGACGCGCTGCTCGGGGCCGAGCACCTGGCGCCCGGCGCCCTCGTGCTCGACGCGACCCAGCCCCGCAACACCTCGCCGGACCTCGCCGCCGCCCGGCCCGACGTCACGGTGGTGGACGGCGGGGTCGTCGCGATCCCCGGCATGGAGCTCAAGGGCGGCAACATCGGCCTGCCGCGCGGCCAGGCGTACGCGTGCTTCGCCGAGACCTTCCTGCTCGGGCTGGCCGGCCACCGGGGGCACTTCTCCACCGGGGTCCCGACCCTCGACCACGTGTCCCACGTCCGCGGCCTCGCGCGGCGGTTCGCGCACCACGGGTTCGCGGCCGCCACCCCGACCAGCTTCGGCCGGCCGCTGCTCGTCGAGGCGGGTGCGCGGTGAAGCGCGTCGTCCTGCTCGGCGGCGGGTACGTGACGCTGCACGCCTACGCCGCCCTGGTGCGGCGGCTGCGCAGCGAGCTGCGGCGCGGCGACGTGGAGATCGTCGTGCTCAGCGCGGACACGGTGCACAACTTCCACGGGTTCACCGGCGAGGTCGTCTCCGGCCTGCTGCCGATCGAGCTCACGCAGACGCCGCTGACCGAGGCCATGCCTGCCGCTCGCGTGCTGCACGCCCGGGTCACGCGGGTCGACCTGGTCGCGCGGCGCGTGCTGTTCGAGTCGGGCGACACCGAGCAGAGCCTGGGCTACGACGCGCTCGTCGTCGGCACCGGTGGCCGCGAACCCCTCGACGGCCTGCACGGGGAGGCGCTCACGCTGCACCGACCCGGGGACCTGGCCGACCTGCTGCAGCACGTGCGCGTCCTGGACGGGCCGGTGGTCGTGGTCGGCGGCGGGCTCGCGGGGGTCGAGCTCGCCGCCGCCCTGACGGCCCGCGCCCCGGACGTGGTCCTGGTGCAGTCGGCCGACCGCCTGGTCCCCGCGCTGCACGACGAGCAGCCGCGGCTCGCCGCCCGCTGCGCCGCGGAGCTCGCGCGCCTCGGGGTCGACGTGCGGACCGGCGTGCGGGTGGTGGCCGCCGACGACGAGTCGGTGACCCTGTCGGACGGGTCGGTCGTCGGCACGCGCGTGGTCCTGGCGACCACCGGCCAGCGACCGGTCGCTCTGCCCGGCCTGGAGTCGCTCCCGCGCGACGGCCGCGGCCGCCTGGTGACCACCCGGGAGCTGCTCGTCGCGCCCGACGTGTGGGCCGCCGGCGACGCCGCATCGGTCGCGCACCCGCGCAGCGGCCTGCCTGTCACGGCCAACGCGCTGTGGGCGATCAAGGCCGGCGACCACGTCGGCCGCAACGTGGCCCGCGCGCTGACGGGCCGGCCCGGTCGGCGCTTCCGCTACCTCGGGCTGGGCCAGGCGGCGTCGTTCGGGGTCGGCCGGGGCGTCGCCGACCTGTACGGGATCCCGCTCACCGGCTGGGTCGCGTGGCTCATGCGGGTGGGGTTCTTCCTGCGGTTCATGCCGTCGCGGGCCCGCGCGGTGCGGGTCCCCGGGGAGCTGGTCCGCCGGTCCCGCCTCGCCCCGGCGCTGCCGGCGGTCGCTGCGCGACGCTGATCCGTGCGGAAGGTCCCACCGGAGCGCTCGATCGTGCGAGTGTGGTCGCCACGGCGATCTCGCGACGAGGCGGAGGTGGCATGGCCGAGGCGGACGGGACGACCTTCCTGGCGAACGACGAGCCGGTCGACCTCGACAACTGCGCGCGCGAGCCCATCCACGTCCCGGGCAGCATCCAGCCCCGGGGTGTGCTGCTCGCCGTGACGGAGCCCGACCTCGTCGTCCGGCACGCGTCGGAGAACGTCGGCACCGTGCTGGGCCGCCCGGTCGAGGACGTGCTCGGCGGAACCCTGGCGGACGTGCTCGGGCCGCACGGTGCCGACGTGATCGAGCTGCACGTCCGCACCTGGGGCAACCTGCGGGCACGCAACCCGATCCTGGTCACGGCCGCCACGCCGCAGGGCGACCTCGAGCTCGACGCGGTGCTGCACCGCATCGCGGTCGACGACGACACCCTGCTGATCGTGGAGCTGGAGCTGGCGTCGGGCCCCCGGCCGTTCTCGTTCCCGAACACGTACCAGGCGGTCCGCGGCGCGGTCGAGCAGCTCAACCACACCCACGAGCTCGGTCAGCTGTACGACATCACCGCGCGCGAGGTGCGGGCGCTCACCGGCTTCGACCGCGTGATGATCTACCGCTTCGACCCCGAGTACAACGGCGAGGTCGTCGCGGAGGCCATGCGGCCCGACCTCAACCCGTTCCTCGGCCTGCACTACCCCGCGACCGACATCCCGCCGCAGGCCAGGGCCCTGTACGAGAAGAACTGGATCCGGCTCATCTCGGACGTCGGCTACGCGCCCGCACGGATCGCGCCGGGGCTCGACGAGCGCTCGGGCGAGCCGCTGGACCTCACGCACTCGATCCTGCGCAGCGTGTCCCCCATCCACCTCGAGTACCTGCGCAACATGGGCGTCGCGGCCTCGATGTCGATCTCGCTGCTGCGCAACGGTCGGCTGTGGGGGCTCATCGCGTGCCACCACTACTCCGGCCCCCACGAGCCCCCCTACGGCGTGCGCGCCGCGGCGGAGTTCCTCGGGTCGACGCTCTCGCTGCGTCTGGTCGCGCGCGTCGAGGAGGACGAGCTCGAGGACCGGATCCGCGCCGGCCGCACCCAGGCGCGCATCCTGCTGGCCGCCCGCGACGAGGACCGCTCCCTCGCGACGGCGCTGGTCACGGGCGCGGCGCTGCTCGACCTCGTGCCCGCGCAGGGCGCGGTCGTCTCGGCCGACGGGGTCGTCGACTCGGTCGGCCGCGTGCGTGCCGACCCGACGGCGCTGCTGGCGTGGGTGGCCGAGCAGCAGGCCGAGGTGGTGGTCCGGGGCGCGCTGGCGCTCGAGGAGCCGGCGCTCGCGGCGGCGCTGCCCGACGTGGCCGGGCTCCTGGCGCTGCGGCTGCCGGACGGTCAGGCGCTGGTCTGGCTGCGGCACGAGGCGGTGCACAACGTGGACTGGGGCGGCGATCCCCACAACAAGGCGATCGCGCAGCGGGAGGGCGACGACGTGCGCCTGAGCCCCCGCAAGTCGTTCGACCTGTGGCGGGAGACCGTGCGCGGCCAGTGCGAGCCGTGGTCGGACCGGGAGGTGCGCTCGGCGGAGGAGCTGCGGGGGCACCTGCTCGAGGTGCTGCTGGAGCGCAGCCGGCTGCAGGTGCGGGCGGCCGAGATGGTGCAGCGCAGCCTGCTGCCCGCGTCGCTCCCGGCACCGGACGGGTGGTCGGTCGAGGCGCGCTACGAGCCGGCCGCCGGTGGACGGGTGGGCGGCGACTGGTACGACGCGCTCGTGCTCCCCGACGGCCGGCTGGCGGTGGTGGTCGGCGACGTGGCCGGTCACGGTCTGTCCGCGGCCGCCGCGATGGGCCAGATCCGCAACGCCCTGCGCGCGTACCTGCTGCGTGGCGACTCCACGGCCGTGACGCTGGCGGCCCTCGACCACGTGGTGCGCTGGACCATGCCGTACGAGATGGCGACGGTCGTGGTGGCGCTGGTCGACGTGGGCACGGGCGAGGTGACCCTGTCGGTCGCCGGCCACCCGCGTCCGCTGCACCTGCAGGTCGACGGGTCCGCCGTGCTCCTGGAGGTCCCCATCGACCGTCCGCTGGGCGTCGGCTCCGGCGAGGTGCCGACGAGCACGCTGTGGCTGGAGCCGGGCGCGGGGTTGATGCTCTACAGCGACGGCGTCGTCGACTCGCGCCAGACCTCGCTGCGGGACGGGCTGAGACGGTTGCGCCGGCTGGTCGACCACACGGACGACCCGGACCGGGAGATCGACCTCGACCAGGTGCTGCGCGAGTGCCGCGACCCGGCCTCGATCGACGACGTCACGGTGCTGCTGCTGCGCCGTTCCCGGGATGGGTCAAGTACGGTCCAGAGGTGAGCCTCCGACGCACCCTCGCCCGCGCCTACTGGCGGCTCAGCCGCTGGGACCTGCGCACGGAACGGGTGCCCACGGACGGGGCAGGCCTGCTGATCGGCGCCCCGCACACGTCGAACTGGGACTTCATCCTCATGCTCGCCATCTCGGGCGAGGCCGACCTGAAGGTCCGCTGGCTCGGCAAGCACCAGCTGTTCAAGGGCCCTGCCGGCCCGCTCATGCGTGGCCTCGGCGGCATCCCCGTCGACCGGCGCGACCCGGCCGGCCTGGTCGACGAGCTGGTCGCCCGCATCCAGGGCGGCGACCGCTTCTACCTCGTCGTGACCCCGGAGGGCACCCGCAGCGGCTCCGGCTGGAAGTCGGGCTTCTACCGGATCGCGCGCGCGACCGGCCTGCCCGTGACGCTGGGCTACGTCGACCGGACGACGATGACCACGGGTCTCGGGCCGACCCTGCACCTGACCGGCGACGTCGCGGCCGACATGGACGTCGTCCGCGCGTTCTACGCCGACAAGGCCGGGTTCGCGCCCTACCGCCGAACCGAGCCGCGGCTGCGCGAGGAGACGCCGGAGGCCGAGCGCCCGGCCGCCTGACGGGCGGGTGTCGGAGGTCGTCGGTACGGTCGTGCGGGTTGGCACGGCCGCCCAGGAGGCGCACCCGATGGACGAGTTCGACTGGTCGATCCTCAGCGATCCCACGCCTCGCGCGGTCGTGCGCGGGCAGCTCGAGTTCTCCTGGTGGGAGCTCGGGCAGCGGCTCGAGACCGTGACCCAGGACGAGTTCCAGTGGGAGCCTGCGCCGGGGGCACTGAGCGTGCGACGCCGTGCTGAGTCGACCGCGGCGCGGACGTTCGGGGTCGGGGACTGGGTGGTCGAGTGGCCCGCGCCGGGCGTCGAGCACCCGGGACCGCGGACGGTCGCGTGGCTCGTGGCGCACCTGACCGAGGTGCTGACGGAACGGTACGACTGGACGTTCGGCGCCCACGCGGCGCGTCGGCCCACGCTCGTGTACTCCGGCGAGGTCGGGCCGGCGGTCGCGGAGCTGACGCGCACGGCCGACCTCTGGCGGGCCGGGATCGCGACCATGTCCGACGACGACATCTTCACGGTCGGCCTCAGCCAGGCCACCGAGATCGACCGGCAGGCGCCGTTCGCCCACCTGGTGGCGCACGTCAACCGGGAGCTCATCCACCACGGGTCGGAGATCTTCACGCTCACCGACCTGTACCGCGTCCGAGGAGGTACGCATGTCTGAGAACCTCGTGGCCCGCGCCACGGTCGAGATCCCCGCTCCCGCCGGGGAGGTCTGGTCCGTGCTCGTGGACCCGACCGCCACCTGGATGGTCGGCGCGCGTGTGACCAGCACGTATGTCGTCGGCGACCCCATCACCTTCGACGGCGAGTGGGACGGCAAGCCGTTCCAGGACCACGGCGAGATCGTCGAGATCGACCCCCCACGGCTGCTGCGGTACACGCACTACTCGCCGCTCGGCGGGCAGCCCGACGTGCCCGAGAACTACCACCACCTGACGTTCACGCTGGACGAGGCCGACGGCTCGACCACGGTCGCGCTCGAGCAGGACGGCAACGGTTCGCAGGACGAGGTGGAGCACGCGACCGGGCTCTGGGAGCAGGTGCTGGGCGCGCTGCGCGACGCGGTCGCTCGGGATGCGAAGCCGGCGGACGCGTCCTAACGTCGAGGTGTTGCCAACCCGAGAGGAGTGATTCTGATGGGTCTCGACGACAAGATCAGCAACGCTGCGGAAGAAACCAAGGGCAAGGTCAAGGAAGCGGCCGGCAAGGTTTCCGACGACGAGCGTCTCGAAGCAGAAGGCAAGGCGGATCAGGCCAGCGCGAACATCAAGCAGGCCGGCGAGAACGTGAAGGACGCGTTCAAGTGATCTAGCTCCCGCCCGATCGACGAAGGCCCCCACCATGACGGTGGGGGCCTTCGTCGTTCATGGTTCGTGTTCCTCAACATCTCTTTCGCAATGACTCTTGCGCAACGACCGTTGCGCGTCGTAGGGTCGAGCCATGACGCAGGATGAGAGCAGCGCAGACACCCGGACCAGCCGGAGCGACCCCGAGCGCATCCGCGCGCTGGCCCACCCGCTGCGGCTCGCGCTCCTGGAGTACCTGGACGACGTCGGCGAGGCCACGGCCACCCAGTGCGCCAGGCACACCGGCGAGTCGGTGGCCAACTGCTCGTTCCACCTGCGGCTCCTCGCCCGGTACGGGTTCATCGAGCCTGCGCCGCAGCGGGGGCGCGAGCGCCCGTGGCGGCCGAGTGCCGTCCGCGCCCAGTTCGTGCCCGACGAGTCCGTCCCCGGCTCGGTCCGCGCCGTCGTCGAGCTGGCGGAGGTGACCGTCGAGCAGGAGGCGCAGAGCTTCGTCAGCTTCCTGCGCGAGCGGGCCGACCGTGCCGACGAGCTGGCGGGGACCCCCTTGCCGGCCTCGATGACCAAGGACACGTTCTGGGCCACGCCGGAGGAGTCGGAGCAGCTGCTCGACGCCATCGGAGCCCTGCTCAAGCCGTACGTGGACCGCTCCCGCGACGTCGCCGCGCGGCCCGCCGGAGCCCGCCTCATGCGGTGGTTCGCCACGAGCCACCCGGACCTGCGTGTCGAACCCACGCCACCGGCTTCGTCAACCAGGTAGACGCACCTGATCCGGTCGCCCCGAGCGATCGCACCCGCACCGCAGCCCATCGCATCCGAGGAGGCGTGACATGGTCGCGCTGACGTACGACGTGCGCACCGTGCGCATCCCTGTCCCCCGGCTGGCGCTCCGCACCAGGACGCCCCGCCGGACCGACCGCCCCGTGGTCGTCGTCGAGCACTGGCAGCGCCTCGAGCACGAGACCGACGAGCGTCGTCGCGAGGCCCACCGAGCGGCCGCGCTCGCGCTGCACTCCTGACCCCTCGCTCCTGACCCCTCCCTCCCGGCCCTGAACGCCGTGCGCCGCACATCCGGCGGACGTAGCCTCAGGCGCAGGAGGCGGGTCGGATGGAGCGCTCGGCCGTGGTCCCCGTGCTGGTGGACCGACCGGCGGTGCCGTACGTGGGCATCAGCCGGACCGTCACCCCGGGCACGTTCTCGCAGGTGGCGGGCCGGTTCGCCGACCTGTTCGCCTGGCTTGCGGACCACAGCCTGACGCCCGCGGGGCCGCCGTTCTTCCGGTACGACGTCATCGACATGGACCGCGGCATGGTCGTCGAAGCCGGGGTGCCGCTGGCCGAGTCCGTCCACTGGGCCGACGGCGACGTCGTGCCGGGCGTCCTCCCGGCCGGCCGGTACGTGCTCACCAGCCACGTCGGGCCGCCCGAGGAGCTGGTCCAGGTCACCGCCTCGGTGCTCGCCTGGGCCGACGCCGAAGGGCTCGAGCTCGACCGGTGGAGCACCCCGGAGGGCGACGCCTGGGGCTGCCGCCTCGAGCTGCAGCTGTCGGACCCGCGGGTCGAGCCCGACATGACCGGCTGGGAGACGCAGCTGGTGTTCAGGCTCGCCGACACCGGTCCGGCCCGAGAGCCATCCGGGGACACGTCCGCGCCGAACCTTCGGTGACCCACTCGCACGACGGACGACGGATCCGATGTCCCAGCCTCAGCTCTTCGCTCCACCGCGGCAGCTCGCACCTGCCGAGCGGCGGGCCGCTGCGTGCTGGGGCACACTGGCCCGCGTGGACCGCGGACCGGACGAGGCTGACGCGCCCCGCTCGGCCGAGGCCCTGCTCTCGGACGTGGCGCAGGGCGACGACGTCGCGTTCGCCGCGTTGTACGACGCCCTCGGCCGCGGGGTCTTCGGCACCTGCCTCGGCGTCCTGCGGGACCCCGACCACGCCGCGGAGGTCGCGCAGGAGGTCTGGGTCGAGGTGTGGCGCACCGCCGCGCGCTACGACTCCGCGCGCGGCTCCGCTCGCACCTGGGCCTTGACGCTCGCCCACCGGCGGGCCGTCGACCGCGTCCGCTCCGTGCAGGCCCAGCGCGACCGCGACCAGCGGGTCCTCGACCAGAGCACCGAGCGGGAGCACGACGTCGTGGTCGACGAGGTCGAGTCCGCCCTCGAGCAGGTCCGGGTGCGCGACTGCCTCGGCTCGCTGACGCCCACCCAGAAGCAGGCGGTGGTGCTCGCGTACTACGGCGGCCGGACCTACCGTGAGGTCGCCGACGAGCTCGCGGCGCCGCTGCCCACCGTGAAGACGCGGATCCGGGACGGTCTGATCCGCCTGCGCGACTGCCTGGGGGTGGCCGCATGACCGACGACGAGGTCCGCTCCCTGCTCGGCGCCTACGCCCTGGACGCGGTCGACCCCGACGAGCGCGAGCTCGTCGAGCAGCTCGTCGCCAGCGACCCGTCGGCGGCCGCCGAGCTCGCCCAGCTGATGGAGGTCGCGGCCACCCTCGGCGAGGCCGTCGCCGGCGACCCCCCGGCCGCGCTGCGCGCGTCGGTCCTCGCCGCGGTCGTCGGCACGCCCCAGCTCGGCCCCCTGAGCAGCCCGCGGCACGTCGCGACGACGGCCGGGGTCCCCGCTGACGCCGACGAGACGCGTCCGGAGGTCCCGGACCTCGCGGACCGCCGACGCCGCGCTCCCGTGCGATGGCTCGCCGTCGCGGCGGCCGTCGTGATCGGCGCCGCCGTGCCCACCGCGCTCGCGATCCAGCAGGCGCACCGGGCCGACCAGCTCGAGCAGCAGCAGCAGGCGCTCGCGGACCTGCTCACCGACCCGTCGGCCGTCGTCGTCCACGGCGACATGACCGGCGGTGGCGTCGCGACCGCGATCCTCACCGACGAGGCGGCGCTGTTCAGCGCGGCCGGCCTGCCCGACCCGGGCGCCGACCACGTCTACCAGCTCTGGGTGGTCAGCGGCGACCAGGCGGCCTCGGCCGGCGTGCTCGCCGACGACGCCGGCACCGCCCGCCAGCTCGCCGACGACTTCTCGTCCGGCGACGCCCTGGCGGTCACGGTCGAACCGGCCGGCGGCTCCGACCAGCCGACGACGACCCCGCTGGTCGTCCTCTCCGCCACCTGACCCCTGGCCGCCGCGGCACTGACCGCGCCCGGGACCTCGCGATCCCCCGAGAACGTCACTTCGGAGCGAGAACGTCACTATGAACTGCCGTTCTCACGGCGAAGTGACGTTCTCACGGGCGCGGGCGGGGGGCGGGCGCATGGGATCGGGCGTGCCGGGGCATCGTGGCCGAACGCGACGGAGCCCCCTCGCCGTACCCTGCGAGGGGGCTCCGCACCTCCACCGGCCGTCAGGGGCGACCGGGAGCGCGCAGACGGACCGGCCGCCGGAGCGGCCGGTCCGCCGGGTCGTCACATCGTCGGCATCAGCACCGAGTCGATGAGGTAGACGGTGGCGTTGGCCGTGTGGACGCCGCCGCAGATGACCTTGGCGCCGTTCACCATCAGGTCGTCGCCGGAGCCGGTCACCTCGACCGTGCCGCCCTCGACGGTGGTCTGGGTGCCGACGACCATGTCGGGCGACAGCTGGCCGGGCACCACGTGGTACGTGAGGACCTTGGTCAGGGTGGCGCTGTCCGTCTTCAGGGACTCGATGGTGGCCGGGTCGACCTTGGCGAAGGCGTCGTCGACGGGCGCGAACACCGTGAACTCGCCGCCGTCGAGGGTGTCGACCAGGTTGACGTCCGGGTTGAGCTCGCCGGAGACGGCCGCGACGAGGGTGGTCAGCAGCGGGTTGTTGGACGCGGCGACGGCGACCGGGTCGGTGGACATGCCGGTGACCGAGCCGGGGCCGTCGGGGACCGCCGCGGCGTAGTCGGCACAGCCGGGGCCGACGAGGTCGGCGGCCGGGTCGGCGGTCATGGCGTCGTCGGTGGCCATGGGCGTGTCCATCGGCGTCTCCATGGCGGCCGACGAGTCCGAGCCGGCCGTGTCGTCGTTCGAGCCCGAGCTGCTGCAGGCCGTCAGGGCGAGGCCGGTGACGCCGGCCAGCAGGACGGCGGCGATGCGGGTGCGGTGCGTGGTGCGCATGGTGACTCTCCCTTGAACGTGGTCCGGGTGGGTGCCCGCCCGGTCGTCTCTCGGGTGGGGTTCGGGACGGTCGGGGGAGCGGATGGGTCGGATCGCCGGGGAGTTCCAGCCACCCATCCGCCGAGGTCACCGCATCGAACCTCCGGCATGGACCTGCTCACGCTCGCGCTCATCGGCCTCGTCGGTGGCCTCATCACCGGCATCTCGCCGTGCATCCTGCCGGTGCTGCCCGTCGTGTTCTTCGCGGGCGGCGTCGAGGCGGCCCGCACCCCGAAGGCCGTCAAGGTCGCGTCGGGCCGGGCCACGAAGGGGGCAGCAGGCGCGGTGGGTGCGATGGCCCAGCCGGCGTTCCTCTCGGGACCGACCGCGTGGGTGCCCGGCGGCGTCGCGACCCTGGAGGCTCCGGCACCCACCCGCGACCGCGCGTCGGCACGTCGGCCGTACCTCGTGATCCTCGGGCTGGTCACCAGCTTCACGATGGTCACGCTCGTCGGCACGGTGCTGCTCAACCTGCTCGGCCTGCCGCAGGACCTGCTGCGCTGGGCGGGCATCGTCGTGCTGGCGCTGCTGGGCCTCGGGCTGCTGGTGCCGAGGTTCGAGGAGGTCCTCGAGCGGCCGTTCCAGCGCCTGACTCCCACACGCGCCCCCGGCGCCGGACGCGGCGGCTTCGTGCTGGGCCTGGGGCTGGGTGCCGTCTACGTGCCGTGCGCGGGCCCCGTGCTCGCCGCGATCACGGTGGCGGGAGCGACCGGGGCCGTCGGCGTCAGCACGATCGTCCTGACCGTGGCGTTCGCGCTGGGTGCCGCGATCCCGTTGCTGGTCCTCGCGCTCGCGGGTCGCCGGGTCGCCGAGCGCATCGCCGCGTTCCGCACCCACCAGCGCGGCATCCGCGCGGCGGGCGGCGCGCTCATGATCGCGCTGGCCCTGGCATTGGCGTTCAACCTGACGGACGCGATCCAGCGCGCACTGCCCGGGTACACGGACGCGCTGCAGTCGCAGGTCGCCGCCAACGAGACGGTTCAGGAGCAGCTCAGCCTCGGCGGGCTGGTGACCGACGAGAACCGGCAGCTGGCCGCCTGCACCAACAACTCGGCGACCTTGGAGGACTGCGGACCGGCGCCGGCGATCCGCGGCATCGACACGTGGTTCAACACCCCGGACGGCGCCCCGGTCGACCTCGCCGACCTCAAGGGCAAGGTGGTGCTGCTCGACTTCTGGGCGTACTCCTGCATCAACTGCCAGCGTTCGGTCCCGCACGTCACCGCCTGGGACCAGGCCTACAAGGACGACGGGCTCGTGGTGATCGGCGTGCACACGCCCGAGTACGCGTTCGAGCGCGAGACCCGCAACGTCCAGGACGGTGCGCAGCGGCTCGGCATCACGTACCCGGTGGCGCAGGACAACTCCTACGCCACGTGGACCGCGTACCGGAACCGGTTCTGGCCGGCGCACTACCTGATCGACGCCGACGGCCGGATCCGGCAGGTCTCGCAGGGGGAGGGTGGGTACGCGCAGACCGAGACGCTGATCCGCGACCTGCTGACGGCGGCGGACCCGAGCGTGCGGCTCCCGGCCCGGACGCAGGTGGACGACACCACGCCCTCCGGTGACGTCACGCCGGAGACGTTCCTCTCGGTGAGCAAGCACACCAACGTGGCGGGCGACTACCGGGAGGGCATGGCGACGTACGCGCTCCCGGCGAAGCAGGCGCCCGACACCGTGGCGTTCGGCGGGACGTGGACCACCGACTACCAGGGGGCCACGGCGGGGCCGGACGCGACCCTGCGCCTGCGGTATCACGCCACGGTGGTCCAGGCAGTCATCGGTGGCACGGGGACGGTCACGGCGACGGTGCGCGACGGCGACGGGACGGTCGTGGACCGGGTCGCCGTCACCGTCGACGGCTCCCCGAAGGCGTATCGGCTGGTCAGCAGCCGGTCCCTGCAGAAGGGATCCGTCGAGCTGACCGCGTCGGAGGGTCTCCAGGTCTTCTCGTTCACGTTCGGGTGAGCACGAAGATGAGCGGGGCGTCCGCCGTCAGATACGGCCATGTGGGTGAAATGGACGAATGTCCGATTTTGGTGCCGTTGACACGCTTCCACGACCTCTCATGTTGCTCTAATGTCTGACTTGTCAGCGAAAACGGCAAACCCTCTGCAAGGAGGGGACGCAAAGCCACGGGACCTACAGGGTCAGCCGGGCTACCGAACAGACAGGACAGTGTCATGGACCAGCGTGGGTACTCAGTAGACCCGTCCGAGACCGCCATCAACCTCACCCCGGCTTTCCCGGCTCCGCGCCTGCAGGCGTGGGCGGGACTTGCTGCTCGCCGCAGCATGATCGAGTCGGTGCCGGCGCAGCGTGAGAACGCTGCTGCCTGAGAACGTCGCCCTTCACAGAACCCCTCTGACCTCCACGGTCCGGGGGGTTCTGTGATTCTGCAGGTCAGCGGCGAGACCTGTGTTCGCGATGCGCGGATTGTCCGTTAACCTCACCACAAGCGGGCCTGCCACTGGGGTCGGCCGCAGTCGAGAGAAGGTCGCATGAACAGCTTTGCGCAGTGGTTCTGGCTGCTGATCTGGTGGTTCCTGTTCTTCGCCTACCTCGTCATCCTCTTCCAGATCATCGGGGACCTCTTCCGCGACCACGCGTTGAGCGGGTGGCTGAAGGCCCTGTGGATCATCGGCCTGATCGTCCTGCCGTTCCTGGTGGCCCTGATCTACGTGATCGCCAGGGGCAAGGGCATGGCTGAGCGGCAGCTGGCAGCGGTCCAGCAGGCGAAGACGGAGACGGACGCGTACATCCGCGACGTGGCATCAGCGAAGTCGCCCGCTGACCACATCGCCGACGCGAAGCAGCTCCTGGACTCCGGCGCCATCGACGCCGACGAGTACGCGGCCCTCAAGGCCAAGGCGCTCGCCTGACCGACGGCAGCATCCTCCGGGCCGGCACCGCACAGGTGCCGGCCCGGAGGTGTCTCTACAGCTCGCCGGTCTTCTGCAGGTAGCGCATCGCCGCCCAGCCGAGCGGGATCCGCAGCCAGTACGTGGCCACGCGGAAGAGCACCGCGATGGACGTGGCGATACCGGGGTTGATGCCGGTGATGCTGGTGAGCGTGCCGGCCAGGGCCAGCTCGATGGTGCCCATGCCGCCGGGCGTCGGCACCAGCGCACCGGCCGTGTTGCCGGCCAGGTAGACCAGCGCCACCTGGATCAGGCTGGCGGACTGCCCGAACGCGGCGAGGCTGGCGTCGAACGCGAAGATGAAGCCGAGCGTCATGAGCAGGTTGCCGCCGAACGCGAGCGCCAGGCGCCACGGCTGGCCCAGGACCTCGATGAGCCGCGGCCACGTCTGACGCAGGGTCGGCATGGTCTTGGCGAGCACCCACTGACGGACCTTGGGCACCAGCAGCCCGGAGGCGACCAGCGCGGCGACGATGCCGATGACCAGCAGGACCGCCGGCGAGATCGGCAGCGCGGACTCCGAGTTCCCCGAGGCGATGGTCAGCACCAGCAGCAGGCCCAGGGTCACCACGAACTGGCTGACCTGGACCAGGGCGACGGTCGCCGCCGAGAGCGTCGTCGACACCCCGCGCCGCTGGAGCATCCGCAGGTTCAGGGCCGCAGGCCCGATGCCGGCCGGGGCGGCCAGCCCGACGAACGTGGCCGCCGTCTGCACCAGGGTGGCCCGCCAGAGCGGCAGCTTGACCGGGGAGAACGCGACGAACGACAGGGCTGCGCCGACGAGCGTGATCAGCCCGAGCACGAAGGCGACGACGGTCCAGCGCCAGTCGCCGGCCGCGAGCGCCGAGGTGATCTCCTCGACGTTGATGCTCGTGATGACGAAGACGATGGCGATGATCGGCACGACGATGGTCAGCACCGTGCGGGCGCCGAACCGGACCAGCTGCTGCGGCTCGACGTCGGCCTCGGGCAGCCGGTCGACGAGGGCCGACCGCAGCTCCGCGAGCACCTTCTTGTTCGCGCGCATCTCGTCGCGGGTCAGGCGCGGGAGCGTGATGGTCTGCAGGAGCGGGCCGATCTCCGCGATGTGCGTGCCGGGCAGCACGGCGACCGCGGAGTCGAGCGCACGGGTGGCGCCGACCCGCAGGGCGAGCAGCGCGACGAGCTGCGTGACGTCCATGCGGCGGGCCAGCTCGGACGAGGCGACGTCGCCCTGCTCCCAGCTGGTCAGCCAGACGAAGGGGCTGCCGACAGCGGTCTCGACGAGCAGGACGTCGCTGGTCAGGGAGCGGTGGGCGATGCCGGCGTCGTGCGCGAGCTGCAGCTGCGCCCAGATCTCCCGGAGCACCTCGTCGGTGAGCGCCTCCGGGTCGAGGTCCCCCAGCGGCACGGCGTGGCCGGGGCGTTCCTGCACCAGGAGCATGGAGTCGTCGGCCTCGGCGATGCTGAGCAGCTTCGGCGTGCGGACGCCGGCCGCGCGGGCCGCGTAGGCCAGCAGGGCGGAGCGCTCGGCGGCCTGACGCAGCGACACCACGGACCGGCCCTCGATCCCGCGCATCCGCAGCGACCGCCACAGACGCGAGAGCATGCCGACCACCTGCCGGTCGCCGTCGATGACGACCAGGTCGAGCTCGTCACCTGAGTCGGTGGTGAGCTCGTACACGCGGTGGTCGGTGGAGCGGGTCAGCGCCCGGGCCGCGGAGTCGCCGTCCAGCTGGGACGTGCCGGTGGTCTCGTCGGCGACCCGGCTGAGCCGGACCGGCTCGAAGCCCGCTCGGCGGACACCGGCGACCAGGCTCGAGCCGTACGCCCGCTCGGACTGCACGCCGGACAGGTACCGCACGCCCAGGCCGGTCACGCGCCCGACCAGGAACGACACCACGAGGCCCGGCAGGGAGACGCCGGCGGTGATGAGCAGCACGCCGATCGCGACCCACAGCAGGTTCCACGACCACTTGACGGTGCGCCGGCGCCCGCGGGGTCCGACGACGGTGAGCAGCCCGACCAGCAGCGCGACGTACGTGGGCAGGGTGACCACCCACTCGCCGTTCGAGCGGATCGACATGCCGATCACCAGCTCGTCGGAGCCGAACGTCTCGATGGCCCACAGGGCGGCCTCGTTGAGGACCAGCGCCGCGAACGCCGCGAGCAGGCCGTCGATGATCTGGCGGCCGAGCCTCCGGAACGCGAGCTCGGTGACGACGGCGAGGGGGACCGCGAGGATGACGAACCCCTCGAGCACCCGGACGGGCACGAACAGGATCCGCTGCAGCAGGTTGGCGAACCCCTGGACATCCTCGGCGACGCCCGTCGTCGTGTTGTGCGCGTAGGTGGCGAGCACCAGCACGAGTGCGATGCCGAGCGCCGACAGGATGGTGCCCAGCAGGTCGCTCGGGTGGTGCACCCGGACGGTCGGGACGTCGTCGATCGCGACGGACGCCTCCGTGGGCCGGGGCTCGACGGGCGCGTCGTCGTCCGCGGGCGCAGCGGCCACGGCCGCCGCGCGACTGGCGGGCGTCGCGGACATAGGGGCGAGTCTAGGCAGCGTGGCTGTCCGGACCCGGCAGGGCGGGCCGCCCGTCTCGTTGCGCTCGTCACGGTTCTCTGACCTGGTCCGACGCAAATGCGCGCGTTCGAGCGCTGTGTCGGGATCGTCCACTACCGTGAGCGCGCGAGGGGGCGTTCCCTCGACCCGACCTACCCGTGGAGGCCCCGATGTCCGACGACCTGACCGCCGCCGACGTCTCCACCGCGCTCCGCCGTGTCTGGTGGCTGCCGGTCCTGCGTGGCGTGGTGCTGCTGATCCTCGGCCTGCTGATGCTCGTCCAGCCGTTGTGGTCGGTGACCGCGCTCGTGTGGATCTTCGGCATCTTCGTGATCCTGGACGGCCTGATCACCATCGCCCAGTGGTTCGGCAACCGCAGCGAGCCCGGCGCCGGCTGGTTCCTGCTGTCCGGCATCGTCGGGCTGGTGCTCGGGATCGTCGTCGTGGTCTGGACCCCGGAGACCGCGCAGATCCTCTACTACCTGATCGCGGCCTGGATCCTCCTGATCGGCGTGCTCGCCATCATCGCGTCGGTCGTGCTGTACCGGGCGCGGGACATCGGCTGGTACTGGGTGCTCACGTTCGGGCTGCTGTCGTTCCTGTTCAGCCTGCTGCTCTTCACGCACCCGCAGACCATCGTCAAGGTCGTCGTCGTGGTGCTGGGGCTCTTCGCGTTCGTCGCCGGTGTCGTGCTGGTGGTGAGCGGGTTCGCCACCAAGCAGCTGGCCAAGGACCTCGGGACCAGCTCCGCGACCGTCTAGCTAGTTGAGGCCCAGCGCCGCGATCCAGGCGGCGGGGACCAGGGCGTAGCCGATGAACACGACCATGTCCATGATCGTGTGCGCGACCACCAGCGGCATGACCCGTCGCCGACGGCGGTAGTACTCGGCGAACACCAGGCCCATGATCGCGTTCCCCGCGAACGCGCCCCAGCCCTGGTACAGGTGGTACGAGCCGCGCAGGAGCGCACTGGCGACGACGATCGCCGGTGCGCTCCAGCGCAGCTCGCGCAGCCGCTCCATCAGGTAGCCGACGACGATGACCTCCTCCAGCAGCGCGTTCTGCAGCGCCGCGAGGATCAGCACGGGGATGGTCCACCACGCCGCGTTGAGCGCCGACGCCTGCACCTGGACCGCCAGCCCCATCGCGCGGGCGATCGCGTACAGCCCGAGCCCGGGGATGCCGATCAGCGCGGCGAGCCCCACGCCGACGCCCAGGTCACGCCACGGCCGCGTGAACGTCAGCCCGATGCGCCGGACCGCCGACTTCCCGTTGGCCGACAGCAGGTACAGAGCCAGCGCGACAGGCACCAGCGCGAACCCGATCTGCAGCAGCTGGTAGGTGAGGTCCAGCCACGGCCGGGGCGAGCGGCTCGGGTTGAGCGTCGTCGTCTGGTCGCCCAGCGGCGGCCCGGCGGTGAGCCGGTCGATGATGTTGACCACCGCGTACAGCCCGGACCGGCCCAGCGACAGGCCGAGGACGATCCAGATCTCGGTGGTGATCCGGCGGCGGTAGGCCCGGTCGCCCGGCGGCGGGGCCGTGGTCCGCTCGGTGTCGCGGGGGGCCTCGGCGACGAGCCCGCCCCGCGCGGGACCGTCCGGGCTCGCGTCGTCTGGCGTCGGCGTCGGCGCTGTCATGGGCGCAGCGTAGGCCGGAACGCTGGACGCCACCTGGACGCCGGCTGGGTCCGCCCGGACCGCGAGCGGTCGGACCGCGCGAGTGCGCCCGGCCTGCCGCGGGCGCGCCGTCCGTCTGCGAGCGCGCTCGTCCGTTGCCGAGCGCGCCCGCCCGTCGCCGACGGCGTGCCTGTGGCGGGCGCGCTCGGCGCCGAAGACCCGGTCTCGGCGACGGGGGGCCGCGCTCGCCGCGCCGGTCGCCGCGTCCCTGGCCGACGGTGCTTGCGCCGGTCCGACTGCCTGACTGCGCTCGTTGGTTGTCGAGCGCGCCTTCCCGTCGCCGACGGCGTGCCTGCGGCGAGCGCGCTCGGTGACGACAACCCGCGCTCGGCGACGGGGGCTGCGCTCGGCGATGGGGGTGCGGCGGCGGCCAGATGGGTCTTGCGGAGACTGGGTCGGCAAACTAGTTTGTGATGCAAAGTAGGGGGTTGTCCGATGTCGATCGATGAGCCGCGAGATGCCGAGAAGCCCGCGGGGGTGCCCGGAACCGGCACCGGGGCGGGCACCGGGACCGAGGCGGGCACCGGGACCGAGGCCCACGCCGAGGTGGCGACCGGGACACGGGCCCACGCCGAGGTGGAGACCGGGACACGGGCCCACGCCGAGGTGGAGACCGGGACACGGGCCGACGCCGAGGTGGAGACCGGGACCGAGGGAGAAACGGGGTCCGGGACCGAGATCGGCGCCGGGGCAGAGAAGAGGACCGGGGCTGCGGGGGTCGACGACGCGCCTGCGCTCGCGGATGCGCTCGCGATCATTGCGGCGCAGCGGGCCCGGGCCGGCGACGTGCGGCCGTCGAGCGCACTGCTGTTCGGCGTGTGGGGCGCGGTCTGGCTGGTCGGGTACGGGGCGATGTGGCTCACCGCGCGCGACGACGACACCCCGTCGGTCCTGGCCGGGGCGATCGCCATCGGCGGAGGGGTGCTCGCGCTCGTCGTGACGATCGTGCACATCACGCGGCGGACGCGGGGCATCGCCGGAGCGAGCGCGCGGCAGGGGGCGATGCTCGGGTGGGCCTGGGCGATCGGGTTCCTCGCGCAGAGCATGATCGTCGGCGGCCTGGCGCAGGCCGGGGCGTCGGGCGAGGTCATCGCGCTGGCGGCCAACGCGATCGCGGCGCTGGTGGTCGGCCTGCTGTACCTCGCGGGGGGCATCCTCTGGCGGTCGACGGGCATGTACGTGCTCGGCGGGTGGATCGCGCTGGTCGGGGCCGCCGCGGCGATCGCCGGGCTGCCCGGCTCGTACCTGGTGATGGCGGCGGCCGGCGGCGGCGGGATGCTCGTCCTCGCGGCGGTGGAGAAGGCCCGTGCCTGAGGTCGAGCTCGACCCGGTCATCCACGCGCAGGCCCGCCTCCGCGTGGTGGCGACCCTGGCGGCGCTGGGCGCCCATGACCGCATCGCGTTCCCGCGGCTGCAGAAGCTGCTGGACATGACGGCAGGGAACCTGTCGACCCACCTACGTCGGCTCGAGGAGGCGGACTACGTGACGATCACCAAGACGCACGAGGGACGGACACCGGCCACCTACGTGGCACTCACGCTCACCGGGCGGTCGGCGTTCGAGAGGTACACACGGTCGCTGCGCGCGCTGCTGGACGGTGCGTCGTGACCGCCGTCGTGGAGCTGGTCGGGGTGACCCGGACGTTCGGGCCGGTCAGAGCGCTGGACGACGTGTCGCTGACGGTCGGCGAGGGTGAGCTGGTCGGGCTGCTCGGGCCCAACGGCGCCGGCAAGACCACGCTGCTCAGCCTGGTCAGCGGGCTGCGGAAGCAGGACTCCGGCGAGGTCCGGCTGTTCGGCGGCGACCCGCGCAGGGCGTCGTCGCGGATCGGGCTCGGGACCACACCCCAGGAGACGGGCCTGCCGCCGACGCTGACGGTCGGAGAGGTGGTCGACCTCGTCGCGAAGCACTATCCGGCTCCCATGACGCGGGGCGAGGTGCTCGCGCGGTTCGGGCTCGAGGACCTGGTCGGGCGGCAGACCGGCGGGTTGTCGGGCGGGCAGAAGCGGCGGCTGGCGGTGGCCCTCGCGCTCGTCGGCAGACCACGGCTGGTGCTGCTGGACGAGCCGACCACCGGGCTGGACGTCGAGGCGCGGCACATCCTGTGGCAGGCGCTGCGCGACTACCACGCCGACGGCGCGACCGTGCTGCTGACCAGCCACTACCTCGAGGAGATCGAGGCGCTGGCCGACCGCGTCGTGGTCATCGGTGGGGGTCGCGTGCTTGCCGACGACAGCCTGGGGTCGGTGCTCGGGCTGGTGGCGCTGCGCCGCGTGATCCTCTCGCTGCCGCCGTCGTCGGACGTCGACCTCGCGCGGCTGCCCGGCGCGCAGAGCGCGGAGCGGGGCCCGGACGGGCGGTGGACGGTCCTGGCGAGCGACGCCGACCGGCTGGTGCGCGCGCTCGTCGTCGAGGACGTGCCGTTCCACGGCCTCGAGATGCGCGGCGCCTCGCTCGAGGAGGCGTTCCTCGCCCTGACGCACGAGTCCCGCGAGCAGGAGGTCGTCCGATGAGCACCGCCACGCTGACCCCGAGGCCCTTCTGGGCGCTGGCCGTGGTGCACGCCCGGTTCCAGTTCCTGGAGACCATCCGGATCCCCATCGCGGTCATCGGCAACCTGCTGTTCCCGTCGCTGGCGCTGCTGTTCTTCGTCATCCCGCAGCGGGCGGTGGCCGACGACCCCGGCATCGCCACGGCCGCGATCGCGCAGCTCGGGGTGTTCGCCGTGATGTCGACGTGCCTGTTCTCGTTCGGGGTCGGCGTCTCCGAGGACCGCGCGCTGCCGTTCGACCCGTTCCTTCGCACGCTGCCGGCCGGCGCCGGACCTCGGCTGGTGGGCCGCGTGCTCAACGGCGTCCTCTGGTCCTACCTCGCGCTCGTCCCGCTCGTGCTGCTCGGGGCGGTCGCGACGGCCGCGACCGTGACGCCGTCGCAGGCGCTCGCCGCGATCGTCATGGTGCCCGCCGTGGCCGTCCCGTTCCTGCTGCTCGGGCTGGCGATCGGGTACCGGCTGAGCTCGAAGGCGGCGATCGCCGTGGTGCAGGCGACGCTGTTCCCGCTCGCGTTCGCCGGCGGCCTGTTCCTGCCGCCCGAGGCGTTCCCGGCGTGGCTCGATGCGATCTCGAAGCTGCTCCCGTCGAGGGCCGCCCGCGACCTGGCCGTGCAGGCCGTCACTGGCTACCCCGCCTACGGCTACGCGGTGCTGGTGATCCTCGCGTGGACGGTGCTGTTCGCGGCCATGGCGGTGACGGCGTACCGGCGCGACGAGGGCCGCCGGTTCCACTAAGGACTGGGCCGTGTGGCGTCCCGACCGAGCGGGCCTGGGCGGTACGGTCGCTCTCGGTTCGGCAGCACGGCCGAGCCGGGAGCGGCGGGGAGCTAGCGGTGACTCACGCGAGGCCCCTCCCGCCCGCCGTTCGACGGAACCTGCGAGCGCACGCCAGTGAGACCGGGATGCTGTCGTACGCGCAATTCAACAGGCTCCGCGGGTATCCGTCCCGGGGCGGCTGGGGGCAGGTCGTCGTGATGGTCGATCGCGAGCGAGCGGCGAGTCTCGATCAGCTCCACCGGGGGCCGCACTGGCGTCGCCTCGACCCTGGCAACCATCACGTCGAGGTCCTCGTTGGCGGCGGGCGCCCAGCATTTGCCACCGCAGACCTCGAGATCGCGGAGGGACGGGTGATCGTCGTCAATGTTTGGCCGGCGGAGTTCTGGCCCTTCGGGCGCGGTGGGGCGGCCGTCTCGTTGAGCGTGTATCCGGCCTAGCTGTCGCCGGTTCCACTGTCAGGCGAAGCGGCGCAGCCGCAGTGAGTTGCCGACGACGAGGACCGACGAGAACGCCATGGCCGCGCCCGCGATCATCGGGTTGAGCAGGCCGAGGGCGGCCAGCGGGATCGCGGCGACGTTGTAGGCGAACGCCCAGAACAGGTTCTGCTTGATCACCCGCAGGGTCCGACGGGACAGCCGGATGGCGTCGCCGGCGGAGCGGAGGTCGCCGCGTACCAGCGTGATGTCGGCCGCCTCGATGGCGACGTCGGTGCCGGTGCCCATGGCGAGGCCGAGGTCGGCGGTGGCCAGGGCAGCCGCGTCGTTGACCCCGTCGCCGACCATCGCGACGCGCGCGCCGTCCTGCTGGAGCCGTGCGACGACGGCGACCTTGTCGGCCGGCAGGACGTGGGCGACGACGTCGTCCTCGGGGATGCCCACCACTCGGGCCGCCGCGCGAGCCGCGCCCTCGTTGTCGCCGGTGAGCAGGACCGGGCGCAGGCCGAGGGCGCGCAGCTCGGCGACCGCCTGCGCGGAGGTGGCCTTGACCGGGTCGCGCAGGACGAGGACGCCGCGGGGCGAGCCGTCCCACGCGACCATGACGGCGGTCGCGCCGTCGGCCTCGGCGGCAGCGAACGGGCCCTCGAACGAGGTCGGGTCGATGCCCTGGGCCCGCAGCCACGCCGGGCGGCCGACGAGCACGCGCCGCCCCAGGCCGACGCCGGAGTGGGCGGTGCGGACGACGCCGGAGACGCCGTGACCGGCCTCGGCGCGGAAGTCGTGCACCTGGTCGGCGCCGATGACCACGCCGTCGGCGCCGGTCGGCCCCCCCGCACCGGCACCGGCCGCGGCGATGGCCCGACCGATCGGGTGCTCGGCCAGCTGCTCGACGGCGGCGGCGTAGCGCAGGACCTCGTCGACGCCGATCACGTCGACCAGGGCCATCCGGCCCTCGGTCACGGTGCCGGTCTTGTCGAGCACGACCGTGTCGACCGTGCGGGTCTGCTCGAGGACCTCCGGGCCCTTGATGAGGATGCCCAGCTGAGCCCCGCGGCCGGTGCCGACCAGCAGCGCCGTCGGCGTCGCCAGCCCGAGGGCGCAGGGGCACGCGATGATGAGGACGGCGACGGCGGCGGTGAACGCGGCCTGGACGCCTGCTCCGGTGAGCAGCCAGCCGGCGAGGGTGCCCACGGCGAGCACCAGCACGATCGGCACGAAGATCGCGGAGATCCGGTCGGCCAGGCGCTGCACAGGGGCCTTGCCGGTCTGGGCGGTGGCAACGAGCCGACCGATCTGCGCCAGGCGCGTCTCCGACCCGACGCGGGTGGCCCGCACGACGAGCGCGCCGGACGTGTTGAGGGTCGCGCCCGTGACCTCGTCGCCGGGGCCGACGTCGACCGGGACCGGCTCGCCGGTGAGCAGCGAGGTGTCCAGGGCGGAGGTGCCGCGCACGACCACGCCGTCGGTGGCGACCTTCTCGCCGGGCCGGACGGTGAACTCGTCGCCGACCACCAGGCGGTCGACCGGCACGCGCTGCTCCACGCCGCCGACCAGCAACGACACGTCCTTGGCGCCCAGGTCGAGCAGCGCGCGCAGGGCGTCGCCGGCGCGGCGGCGGGAGCGGTGCTCGGCGTACCGGCCGGCCAGCAGGAACGTGGTGACGACGGCGGCGACCTCGAAGTACAGCTCGGGGACGTCCATGCCGCTCGACGCCCGCGGCCACAGCGACGGCGTCATCGTCAGCCCGAGCTCGCCGGCCCCGCCGAACAGGAGCGCCCACAGCGACCAGCCCGTCGCGGCGATGATCCCGATGGAGACGAGCGTGTCCATGGTCGAGGCGCCGTGCCGGGCCGCGCGGAAGGCGGCCCGGTGGAACGGCCAGGCGGCCCAGGTGGCCACCGGCAGCGCGAGGACCGCGACGACCCACTGCCAGCCGGTGAACTGGAGAGCGGGGATCATCGACAGCAGCAGCACGGGGACGGACAGCACGACGGCGACCCGCAGGCGTGAGCGCAGCTCGGTGCCGCGGGCGTCGGTGGGGGCGGACGTGTCCTCGTCGGCGTCCATGTCGTGGCCCGGGGCCATCGTGTGGCCGGAGAGTGCGTGCTCGAACGTGTCCATGTCGTGGTGCATGAACTCGGCGGAGGAGCCGCGGTGCTCGTGCGGCGCCGGCGGCTGGGTCTGGGGGCGCGCGCCGACGACCGTGGCGTCGTACCCGGCGGAGCGCACGGCCGCGACCAGCGCCTCGGTGTCCGGCGCGACCCCGTCGGTCATCGTGACGTGCGCCGACTCCAGGGGCAGGTTCACCGTCGCCTCGACGCCGGGCAGGCGGTTCAGCTTCTTCTCGACGCGCGCCACGCAGGAGGCGCAGGTCATGCCCTCGATCGCGAGGTCGACGGTCTGCGAGGTCACAGCAAGGACCTCCGCGGGGTGACGGCGTAGCCGGCCTCGACGACCGCCTCGGCGATCGCGGCGTCGGCCAGCGGAGCCTGCGAGACGACGGACACCGTGGACGACCCGCCGACCGTCAGCTGGACGGCGACGTCCTGCACGCCGGGCAGCGCGGAGAGCTCGGAGGTGACCGCGGAGACGCAGTGGCCGCAGGTCATGCCGTCGACGCCGAACGTGGTGGTGGTGCTCATGAGGGTTCTCCTTCAGCTACGGACGAGGCGGGCGATGGCGTCGGCGGCTTCCTTGACCTTCGCCGCGCCCTCCTCGGGGGACTGGCGGGCGGCGTCGACGACGCAGTGGGCGAGGTGGTCCTCGACCAGCCCGATGCTCACGGCCTGCAGCGCCTTGGTGACGGCGGCGACCTGCGTGAGGATGTCGATGCAGTACACGTCCTCGTCGACCATGCGGGCGATGCCGCGGACCTGCCCCTCGACGCGGCGCAGACGCTTGAGGTAGTCGTCCTTGGCGTCGGTGTAGCCGTGCATGGGGGGCCTCTTTCGTCGGCGAGCGGGTGCCTCTCTCGCAACACGATACCCCTAGGGGGTATTCCTTGGGCGGTCGGGGGGCACAATCGCTGCATGCGGGTCTCGGCGAAGGCGGACTATGCGGTGCGGGCGTGCGCCGAGCTGGCGGCGTCCCCGCACGGCGACCCGGTGCGCGCCGACGACCTGGCGGTCGGGCAGCAGCTGCCGGTCGCGTTCCTCGAGAGGATCCTCGGGGACCTGCGCCGCGGCGGGGTCGTCGCCAGCATCCGCGGGCGCTCGGGCGGGTACCGCCTGGCACGGCCCGCCGACGAGATCACGCTCGCTGACATCATCCGCGCGGTCGACGGACCGCTGGTGACCGTGCGCGACGAGCGGCCGACCGCGCTCGAGTACGGCGGGTCGGCGCAGGCGCTGCTCGAGGTGTGGGTGGCGCTACGGGTGAGCGTCCGCGACGTGCTCGACCAGGTCACGCTCGCCGGTCTGGTCTCGGGCGAGCTTCCGCCGACCGTGCACGAGCTGGCCGCCCGGCACGACGCCTGGGTCAACCCGTAGGTCGGCGGGACTACTCCGTCGGAGCCGTCGCCTGGGCGGCGGCGCGGACGGCGGCAGGCAGGGCGGAGACGATCCGGTCCACCGCGGCGTCGTCGTGGGCGGCGGACACGAACCACGCCTCGAACGGCGACGGCGGCGCGTAGACCCCGGACTCGAGCAGCGAGTGGAAGAAGGGCGCGTACCGCCACGACTCGGTGGCCTTGACGGCGTCGTAGTCGCGGGCGCCGTGCAGGGCGGCGTCGGCACCGAAGAACGTGCTGAACAGGTTGCCGGCCCACTGGATCGCGTGCGGGAGGCCCTCCGCGGACAGCGCGGCACCCAGCTCGGCTCGCAGCTGCGCGGAGACGGCGTCGACGGTCGCGTACACCGACTGGTCCGCGAGGCGCAGCGTGGCCAGGCCCGCGGCCGTCGCCACCGGGTTCCCGGACAGCGTGCCCGCCTGGTAGACGGGGCCGACGGGGGCCAGCAGCGCCATGACGTCCCGGCGCCCACCGACCGCGGCGACCGGCAGTCCGCCGCCGATGACCTTGCCGAACGTGTAGAGGTCGGCCGCCCAGCCCTCGCGCAGGCCCTCGAGCCCCCACCAGCCGGAGTAGCCGACGCGGAAGCCCGTGAGCACCTCGTCCTGGATGAGCAGCGCGCCGTGCTCGAGCGTCAGGCGGCGCAGCGAGGCGTTGAAGCCCGGCAGCGGCGGCACGACGCCCATGTTGGCGGGGGCGGCCTCGGTGATGACGGCGGCGATGCGCTCGCCGTGCTCGTGGAACGCGGCCTCGATGGCCTCGAGGTCGTTGTACGGGACGACGATCGTCTCGGCGGCCACCGCGGCGGAGACGCCGGCGGAGTCGGGCAGGCCCAGCGTCGCGACGCCGGACCCGGCCGAGGCCAGCAGCGCGTCGACGTGGCCGTGGTAGCAGCCGGCGAACTTCACGACGAGGTCGCGGCCCGTGTAGGCCCGCGCGAGCCGGAGCGCGGTCATGGTCGCCTCGGTGCCCGTGGAGACCAGGCGCACCTTCTCGGCCGGGGGGATCCGGGAGCGGATCTCGTCGACCAGCTCGATCTCGGTGGTGGTCGGGGCGCCGAAGCTCAGGCCGCGCCCGGCCGCCTCGCGGACCGCCTCGACCACCTCGGGGTGCGCGTGGCCCAGGAGCGCCGGGCCCCAGGAACCGACCAGGTCGACGTACTCGTTGCCGTCGACGTCGGTGACGTACGCGCCCTGCGCGGACGCGAGGAAGCGGGGCGTGCCGCCGACGTTGCCGTAGGCCCGCACGGGAGAGTTGACGCCGCCGGGGATGACGGCCTGCGCGTGCGCGAACGCTGTGGCGCTGTTCGCGGAGCTCACGGTCGCTGCCGAGGTGGTGACACTCATCAGATCTCCTCTGCCAGCCAACCGGCCAGCTCTGTCGCAGAGTACGTGAGTACGTGATCGGCACCGGCGCGCCGGATGCTGAGCACGGACTCGAGGATCGCCCGTCTGCGCTCGATCCAGCCTCGCGCGGCGGCGGCCTCGATCATCGCGTACTCCCCCGACACCTGGTAGGCCGCGACCGGGACCGTGGACATGGCGGCCACGTCGGACAGGATGTCGAGGTACGCCAGGGCCGGCTTGACCATGACGATGTCGGCGCCCTCGGCCAGGTCGATCTCCACCTCACGGACGGCCTCGCGGCGGTTCGCCGGGTCCATCTGGTACGTGCGGCGGTCGCCCTCGAGCTGCGACTCGACGGCGTCGCGGAACGGGCCGTAGAACGCGGACGCGTACTTGGCGGCGTAGGCCAGCACGGCGACGTCCTCGCGACCCGCGGCGTCCAGGGCGTCCCGCACGTACCCGACCTGGCCGTCCATCATGCCGCTCAGCCCGACGACGTGGGCGCCCGCGGAGGCCTGCGCGAGCGCCATCTCGGCGTACCGGACCAAGGTCGCGTCGTTGTCGACGGCCCCCGACGCGGTGAGCACGCCGCAGTGGCCGTGGTCCGTGAACTCGTCGAGGCAGAGGTCCGCCTGCACGACGAGCGCGTCGCCCACCTCGGCGATCGTGTCCGCGATCGCGAGGTTGAGGATCCCGTCGGGGTCGGTGGCCTGCGAGCCGACCGCGTCCCGCACGGTGGGGATGGCGAAGAGCATGACGCCGCCGAGCCCCGCGCCGGCGGCCTCGGCGACCGCCTTGCGCAGCGAGTCGCGCGTGTGCTGGAGGACGCCCGGCATCGAGCTGATCTCGTGCGGCTCGGTGAGCCCCTGCTTGACGAACACCGGCAGCACCAGCTGCGCGGCGTCCAGGCGCGTCTCCGCGGTCAGCCGGCGCAGCGCCGGGGTGGCGCGCAGGCGGCGGGGGCGGATGCGGCGTGCGTCCGACATCAGAGCTCCTCGGGGCTGGGGATCGGGCCCGGCAGGACGGTCACGACCGCGCGGGTCAGGGCGTCGACCATGCCGAGCATCGTCTGCTCGGTCGCGACGCCGGCGAGCGGGAGGCCCAGGCGCGCAGCCTCGGCGGCGGTGGACGGGCCGATGCCGATCATCAGGGTGCTGGTGGGCGGCGGCCCCAGTCGTGCCGCCAGCTCGCGGACCGTGCTGGCCGACGTGAGCAGGGCCGCACGGATGGTGCCGTCGGCCCAGGCCTCGCGGACGTCGTCGGGCGGTGGCGCGGCAGGCACCGTGCGGTAGGCGACGACGTCGGTGACCTCCCACCCGCGCGCCCGCAGGCCGTCGGTGACCGTGGCCGCGGCCAGGTCGCCGCGGGGGAACAGCACCCGCGCCGGCTCGGTCGGCTCGGGCCACGAGTCGACCAGCGCCCTGGCGGTCGACGAGCCGCGGGGGACCAGGTCCGGCTCGACCCCGGCCTCGCGCAGGGCGCGGGCGGTGCCCGGGCCGACGGCGGCGACCCGCACGTGCCCGTCGGCGATCAGCTGCGTGAGGCTCCCGGCGCTCTCCTGCGCGCGGTCGACCAGCACGGGGACCGCCGCCGCGCTGGTGACGACGAGCCAGGAGTACCAGCCGCTCTCCAGCGCCAGCAGCGCGTCGTCCAGCTCGGTCGGGTCCTCGGGCGGGACGGTCTCGATGAGGGGCACGACGACGGCCTCGGCACCCGCGGCGGCCAGCGCGACGACCGCGGGACTGCGACCGGCGACCGGTCGGGGGACCAGGACGCGCCACCCCGCCAGGGGCAGCGTGGGCGGCGCGCTCATCGGACCGCCCCGAGCTCGGCGAGGTCGGCGGCGCCGTCGGCCAGCAGGATGTCGGCCAGCTCGACGCCGAGGCGGTGGGCGTCGTCGACGCTGTCGGTGCCCAGGCCGGTGCTGATGCCCCGGCGCAGGGTGGCTCCGCCGTCGGGCCGCGCGACCACCGCATCGAGGTGCAGCGTCCGGCCGTCGTCGGCCAGCTGCCCCCACGCACCGATCGGCGCCGCGCAGCCGGCCTCGAGGCGGCCGAGCAACGCCCGCTCGGCGACGACCGCGAGGCGGGTCGGGCGGTGGTCGAGGCCACGCAGCGCCGCGGCGAGCGGGTCTCCGGGCGCCAGGTCGGCGCGCACCTCGACCGCCAGCGCGCCCTGCCCGGGGGCCGGGGCCATGACCTCGGGCGTGAAGACCTCCGTCACGGCGTCGAGCCGCCCCAGCCGGGCCAGGCCGGCGCGGGCGAGCACCACCGCGTCGAGGTCGCCGGGGCCGGTCGTCGAGCCCGCGACGCGACCGAGCCGGGTGTCGACGTTGCCGCGGATGTCGACGACGACGACGTCGGGGCGCGCGGCGAGCAGCTGCGCGGCCCGGCGCGGGGAGCCCGTGCCGATCATCGCGCCCGAGGGCAGCAGGTCCAGCGTCAGCAGGTCGCGGGCGCACAGGGCGTCGGCCGGGTCCTCGCGCGGGGGGACGGCGCCGAGCAGCAGGCCATCGGGGTCGCCGGTCGGCAGGTCCTTGAGCGAGTGGACGGCGACGTCGCAGCGGCCGTCGAGCAGTGCGTCCCGCAGGGCGGTCACGAAGACGCCGGTGCCGCCCAGGCTCTGCAGCGAACCGGTCAGGCGGTCGCCGTCCGTGCGGATGTGGACGGTCTCGAGGGTGAGGTCGCCGCGCCCGAGGATGGCGAGGGCGTCGACCACGTGGCCGGTCTGCGTGAGCGCGAGCGCGCTCGCACGGGTCCCGACGCGCACGTGCTGAGGCATGCCGTCAGTCTCCCCCTCTCGCGCGGGGATGTCGAAGTGCGCGAATTGCCGTGACGGGGTCGTGACAATCTGTCAGAAAATAGTGCGGGACAATGTGACCCACGGCATTCTTGCACCGCTTGCCGACGCGTTGTCAGAAAATGCGCGAGCTAATGTCTCAGAGCAGGGACCGGGCGGCCGCGCGGGCATCCGGCACCACGGACGCGAGCCCGTTGCCCGCCACCCAGGCACCGCACACCGCGACCCCGTCCCGGTCGCCCACGGCGTCGCGGACCGCACGCACGACGGCCTGGTGCGCGGCGCTCGGCCGTGGGAGCGCCTGCGTCCACCGGACGACCGCGTGGCCCACCAGCTGGTCCCTGGTCAGCGGCACGCCCAGCAGCGTCGCCGCGTCGCGCAGCGCCAGGTCGACGTCGGGCTCGGTGACCGTGCCGGCGCGGCCGTACGAGAGGCGCACCACGTGCCGGCCCGGACCGGCGACCTGCGCCAGCCACGCCCACTTGGCGGTCGCGTGCGTGAGCGCCTTAGCGGTCACGTCGGCGGCCTCGCGGGCGACGAGCACGCCGGTGCCGCGCGGTGCGGCGTCGAGCGCAGGGGCGTCGAGAACCAGCGTCACCAGCGTCACCGCGGCGCCGGGGTCGGGTTCGCCCACCCCGGCGAGGTCCAGCAGGGTGACCGCAGACGGCGTCGCGAGGACGAGCCTCGGCGCGTCGTGCGGGCCGGCCGACTCGACCCGCCAGCCCTCTGCGGTCCGGGTCAGTCCGGTGACCGTCGAGCCCGTGCGCACCGTGCCGCCGTGGTCCTCGATGTCGGCGACGAGCGCGTCGACCAGGACGTGCAGCCCGCCCTCGATGCCCTGCACCGCGGAGCCGGCCGGGGCGGAGGCGCGCAGTCGCCGCACCGCCCGCGCCAGCGACCCGCGCTGCGCCTCGAGGGCGGCGAGCAGCCCGGGAGCCACCGCGTCGACCGCGAGATCGTCGGGGTCGGCCGCGTGCACGCCGCCGACGATCGGTCGCACCAGCCGGTCCAGCACGCGCGTGCCCATCCGCCGCCGGACGAGCCCCCCGAGCGTGGGGTCCGAGGAGCGCGGCAGCACCAGGTCGAGGCTCGCGCGGGCGGCGCCGACCCACCCGAGCGTGCGTCGGACGTCGGCGGCCCACGGGTGCGCGGGGATGCCGAGCAGCCCCGTGCGCGGCAGCGGCCCGTCGCCGTGCGGGAGGTGGACCCAGGAGCCGCGGGGCTCCGGCGTCCGGACGCTCCCCGCCAGCCCCAGCTGGCCCAGCAGCTCGGCGACCGTGCCGCCGCGGGTGGCGAACGACTCCGCGCCGGAATCGAGCCGCAGGCCGGCCACCGTGTGCCCGGCGACGGCCCCACCAGGGGCGTCGCGCTCCTCGAGCACCAGCGTCCGCAGCCCCGCGCGGGCCAGCTCGCGGGCCGCGACCAGGCCCGCGATCCCGCCGCCGACGACGATCGCGTCCGTGCTCACCGGGTGCTCATCAGATCCGGTGGACCAGCTCGGCTACGCGGGTCAGGACGGTCGGGTCGGTCTCGGGCGGCACGCCGTGGCCCAGGTTCACCACGTGCCCGGGGGCCACCGAGCCGCGCGCGACGACGTCGCGGACGTGCGCCTCCAGCACCGGCCACGGGGCCGCGAGGAGGGCCGGGTCGATGTTGCCCTGCAGCGGCGTCGTGCCGCCCAGCCGGCGGTTCGCCTCGTCCAGCGGCAGCCGGTAGTCGACGCCGATCACGTCCGCGCCGACGTCCCGCATGGCGCCCAGCAGCTCGCTGGTGCCGGTGCCGAAGTGGACCTTGCGCACGTCCAGGTCGGCGACGTGGCTCAGCGCGCGGGCCGACGCGGGGGCGACGTGCGCGGTGTAGTCGGCGAGCCCGAGCGAGCCGGCCCAGGAGTCGAACAGCTGCGTCGCGCTCGCGCCGGCGAGCACCTGCGCCCGCAGGAACGCGCCGGTGACGTCGGCCGCCCACTCGGTCAGGGCAGCCCAGGTGGCCGGGTCCGCGTGCATGAGGGTGCGGGCCGCCAGGTGGTCGCGCGACGGACCGCCCTCGACCAGGTACGCGGCGAGCGTGAACGGCGCACCGGCGAAGCCGATCAGCGGCGTGTAGCCGAGCGCGTCGGCCGTGAGCGCCACGCCGTCGGACACCGGGCGCAGGGCCTCGGCGGTCAGCGGGCCCAGGTCGCGCAGCCGGGCGACGTCGTCGGCGGTCCGGACGGCCGAGCCCATCACCGGCCCGACGCCCGGCTTGATCTCCACGTCGACGCCGGCCAGCTTGAGGGGCACGACGATGTCGGAGAAGAAGATCGCGGCGTCCACGTCGTGCCGGCGCACCGGCTGCAGGGTGATCTCGCTGGCGAGCGCCGGGTCCAGGCAGGCGTCGAGCATCGCGGTGCCCTCCCGGGCCGCCCGGTACTCCGGGAGCGACCGTCCGGCCTGCCGCATGAACCAGACGGGGCGCCGCGCAGGCTGCTCGCCGGAATATGCGCGCACCAAGGAAGAATTCTTCGTGCGGCCGTCGACGAGGGGGTGCGCGGAAGGAAGGTTCACGCGTTCGATTGTGCCGGACAATTGTCGAGATGATTAACTCGGGGACGTGGTGCTGCTGTCCCTCGCCGCCAGTCACCACGACCTCGACCTCGAAGTGCTGGAACGTCTCTCGTCGGACGTCCAGGCCGTCGCGTCCGAGCTCGTGGGCTCGACGGCCCACAGGTTCGTCTCGGGTGCCGTCGTCCTGGCGACGTGCAACCGGTTCGAGCTGTACCTCGAGGTCGACGACGCCGAGCACACGTCGTCGGTGCGTGACGCCGCAGCCACCGCGGTGGCCGGCCGCTCCGGCTACACGCCCGAGCAGGTCTCCGGCCACCTGCGGGTCCGCGCGGGCACCGACGCCGCCGAGCACCTCTTCTCCGTCGCCAGCGGCCTCGACTCGATGGTCGTCGGCGAGCGCGAGATCGCCGGGCAGGTCCGCCGCGCGCTGACCAGCGCCCGCCGGGAGCACACCACCACCTCGGGCCTCGAGTCGCTGTTCCAGGCGGCCTCCCGGGTCTCGCGCACCGTCGAGAGCCGCACCGGCCTCGGCGCCACCGGCCGTTCCGTGGTCGGTGTCGCGCTCGACATCGCCGAGCAGCACCTGCCCGACTGGCCGTCCGTCCGCTGCGTGCTCATCGGCACCGGGTCCTACGCGGGCGCGTCCCTGGCCGCCCTCAAGGCCCGCGGCGCCGGCGACATCCGGGTGTTCTCCGCCTCCGGCCGCGCGGGGGCGTTCGCCGCGGCCCGCGGGGTCCGCGCCCTGCCGTCCTCGGCCGACCTCGCCGCCGAGGTGTCCGACGTCGACCTGGTCGTCGCCTGCAGCGGCGCCGCCGGTGCCGTGCTGGGTGTCGACGCCCTCGCCGCGGCCCGCGCGTCGTCGTCGGCCTCGCTCACCGTCGTGGACCTGGCGCTGCGGCACGACGTCGACCCGGGCGTCCGCTCCCTGCCCGGCGTCCGGCTGGTCAGCCTGCACACCGTCGCCGAGCACGCCCCCGCCGAGCACGCAGCCGTCCGGACCGCCCACGCCGTCGTCGCCGCCGCGGCCGAGGACTACGAGGCCGACCGCCGGGTCCGCGACTGGAACCCCGCGGTCGTCGCCGAGCGGACCCGCGTTCTGGGCGGGCTGGAGGCGGGGCTCAGCGCGCTGCCCGACCGGGACGAGAGGGCCGAGCGGGCCCTGCGCCGCCGCACCCGCGCGGCGCTGCACGCCCCGACGGTCAGGGCCCGTGAGGCAGCCCGCGCCGGCGACTCGACGACGTACGCGGCGGCCCTGGCCGAGCTGGCGTCGATCCCGGTCCCCGCGCTGACCTAGAGAGCGTGCCAGGCCTGGACGGGGGGGAGGGCCAGGCCCGGCACGCGTCCCTCGAGAGTCACGGCGTCGTTGGCGTGACCCTGGTCGGGAACCCTCGGGGTGGAGCGCTCAGGAACGCACCACCTGCTGCTGGGGAGCAGCAGCAGGCCCGGGGGCCCAGGTGTGGGGGACCACCTGGTTGGTCTGGATGTCGGTGAGCTCGGCGGCGTAGACGATGCCCTCGTAGACGCCGGCCTCGACGCGGTTCAGGTGCAGGCGCTCGGCCCGCTCGATGTCGTCGCCGAGGTGGGAGATGCGGGCGACGACGTACCGCTGCGCGTCCTGCCACTGGTCGACGACGCGCACGTGCAGACCGTTCCAGCGGGCCGTCAGGTCGAGCTCGAACAGCTCGGTGACGTCCTCGCGGGCGACCCGCCGGTACCAGCGTCCCGACGGCGACTGGTGGAACCCGGTCTCCGCGAGGGGCGGGTTGGCCAGCGCGAGGACCACCGTGTGGCCACCGTCGACGACGTCGGCCTCGAGGTACGCGCCGTGCCACTTGGCGACGGGGCCGACGCAGCGCGACAGGGACGCGAGCGACGGGCGGGGGGCGCCGAGCTGCGTGACGGTCCAGCCGGCGCCGACGTCTCCGTAGCGCGCCAGCAGGGTCGAGGTGCCGTTGTCGTAGACGCGGACGAGCTCGGCGCCCGGGGGGATCCGCGAGTGGCGCAGCCACCACAGCGGGAGGATGTAGCCGGGGACGTCGCGGTACTGGAGCTGGGGCGACGACTCGAACCGCAGCACGTCGATCGAGCGGTCGTACGGGCTGAACGGCGAGCCCTCGTACCCGAGGCCGTGCACCTCGAACAGCTGCGCCGGAGTCGTCGCAAAGGCGACGTCCTCGGCGCGCACGACATATCCCGCCAGGCGGTCATGGCCCGCGGTGAGGTGAGCGCGGGTGAGCGCTGGCGTGATCGCCTTCTGCATGAGCGTCACGATGGGCATCCTTGCCAAGAAGTCGGGTGATGCGGAGGAACGGGGACGAATCAGGCGCGTCGGTGCACGATTGTGCAGCGCGTATAGGACCCGTGTCCAGGAGAGTTCACTCATCCGTATGAAGATGCAGGTCAGGCGCCCTGAGAGCGGTCCCGTCGAAGCGATTCGCATCTGCATGGCCGGCGTGCAGAAGGTGGTCGTCCGACGCCCTGCGTTCACCCGTTCGCCATGCGGGGGTCACACGTCGAGGTAGCCGACCAGATCCTGGGCGATGCCGGTGTACGAGGCAGGCGTGAGCTCCGCGAGGCGCGCCGCGACGTCGTCGGGCAGCCCGAGGCCGCCGATGAACTCGCGCATGTCCGCCGCCGTCAGACGGCGGCCGCGGGTCAGCTCCTTGAGCCGCTCGTACGGGTTCTCCATGCCGGTGACGCCCGCGACGGACGCGGCGCGCATGGCGGACTGGACGGGCTCGCCCAGCACCTCCCAGTTCTCGTCGAGCTCGCGCGCCAGCAGGACCGTGTCGACGGACAGCGCGCGCAGCCCGCGGGCCACGTTGTCGATGGCCAGCAGCGAGTGCCCGAACGCCGGGCCGATGTTGCGCTGCGTGGTCGAGTCGGTGAGGTCGCGCTGCAGGCGGCTGGTGACCAGCGTGCTCGCCAGGGTGTCCAGCAGGGCGCTCGACAGCTCGAGGTTGGCCTCGGCGTTCTCGAACCGGATCGGGTTCACCTTGTGCGGCATGGTCGAGGAGCCGGTCGCACCGGCCACGGGGATCTGGATGAAGACGCCGCGGGAGATGTAGGTCCACACGTCGGTGGCCAGGTTGTGCAGCACGCGGTTGAACCGGGCGACGTCGGCATAGAGCTCGGCCTGCCAGTCGTGCGACTCGATCTGCGTGGTCAGCGGGTTCCACGTCAGGCCCAGGTGCTCGACGAACGCCTTGCTGACCGCGGGCCAGTCCGCGCCGGGGACCGCGACGACGTGGGCGCCGTACGTGCCGGTCGCGCCGTTGAGCTTGCCCAGGTACTCGTCCCCGGAGATGCGCGTGAGCTGGCGCCGGAGCCGGTGCGCGAGGACCGCCAGCTCCTTGCCGAGCGTCGTGGGCGTCGCCGGCTGCCCGTGCGTGAGCGCGAGCATCGGCTGGTCCTTCAGCTCGAGCGCGAGCGCGGCGACCTGGTCGACGAGGTTCGTCGCCGCCGGCGCCCAGACCTCCCGTACCGCACCCCGGACCATCAGTGCGTACGACAGGTTGTTGATGTCCTCGCTGGTGCACGCGAAGTGCACCAGCTCGCCCACCTGGTGCAGCGCGGACCCCTCGGGCGCGGCGGACAGGCGGCTCTTGAGGAAGTACTCGACCGCCTTGACGTCGTGGACGGTGATCTTCTCGATGGCCGCGAGCTCGGCGACCTCGTCGGGCCCGAAGGTCGCGACGACGTCGCGGAGGTGCTGCTCGTCCGCCGCCGTCAGCGTCGGCGCGCCCGGGACCACCTGGTTCTGCGTCAGGTGGATCAGCCACTCGACCTCGACGTGCAACCGCTCGCGGTTCAGGGCCGCCTCGCTCAGGTGGTCCACCAGCGGCGCGACCGCACCGCGGTAGCGACCGTCGAGCGGGCCGAGGGCGATGGGGGGCGTGACGTCCGCGAGCGTGACACGAGAGGGCATGGCGTCATCATCCCAGAGCGCGGGGACGTGGATCGGCAGGCCCTGCAGGTGCTGCCCGCTCAGTAGCCTGTGCGGACCGGCGGTGCCCGTCGGTCCAGGACGACGAGGAGCAGGGTGGCGACGCAGGCGCGCAGGCCGGGTGCGGGGCTCCTCGTCGGTGCGTTCGTCGTCGTGGCCGTGCTCGGGGCGGCGCTGGCCGGGCCGTTCCGGCTGTCGCAGCGCAGCGTGTCGCAGGGCCCGTTCGACGTGCCGACCTTCACGGCGGGGAACAACACGTCCACCCCGCAGCCGGCCAGCACGGACGCCGCGGCCCAGCTGCCCGCCGGCGCGGAGAAGTGGTTCTACCTGCTGGTCCTCATCCTCATCGGCGCGATCCTGGTGATCGGGGTCTGGATCCTGGGGAACTGGATCCGGCGGTTCCGAGAGGCGCGGATGCCCCTCGAGACCGACGACATGGACCCCGACGTCGAGCTGGACGGGGACGTGCTGGACAGTGCGACGCCGGCGCTGCGCGAGGGGGTCCGACGGGCGTCGCAGGTGCTCGAGGACGAGGTACCGCCCGGGGATGCCGTCATCGCGGCGTGGGTGGCGCTGGAGACGGCGGCCGGACGCAGCGGGCTGGTGCGCGACCGGGCGCAGACGGCCACGGAGTTCACGGTGGAGGTCCTCGACGCCACGCGCGCCGACCCGGGGGCCACGCGTCACCTGCTCGAGCTGTACCTCGCGGCGCGATACTCCGAGCACCGGCTGACCAGGGACGACGTCGTGCAAGCCCGGGAGAGCCTCGCGGCGATCGCCGACGACCTGGCGCGGCGGGGTGACGAGCCGTGAGGCGGCTCGAGTGGCGCCCGCTCGTGGGCTTCGCCGTCGGGTCCGCCGGCGGCTGGGCCTTCGGCCTGACGCTGTTCGCCTCCGCGCTCGTCGGGCTGCTCGGGGCCGCCGCCGTGCTGCTGCTCACGCGCGTGGACGGGACGCCCGACCCCGGCTGGGACCGCGAGCACTACCTGCGTCGGCACGGCGCCCGCGGCGAGGTGCAGGACCTGGCGTGGGCGATGGTGGCCCGCGACGGCCGGGTCGGCGAGCGGGTGCTGCGGCGGCTCAAGGAGGTCGCCCACCACCGGCTCGCTCGCCACGGCCTCACGCTGGAGGAGGCCGAGCCGCTCCTCGGAGCCCGCGCCGTCAGGACGCTGACGCGCACGAAGTCCCCGCTGCCGTCCCTCGCGGACGTGCGGCACACCCTCGACGTGCTCGACCGCCTCGGGCCCACCCGGAGCGCGCAGACCGACGAACCGACGGACGAACCCAGGAGCCCGCAGCCATGAACACCACCCTGACCGTCGCGCAGGTCGCCGACCGCGGGGGCGCGGTCCTTGACGAGGTCTCGACGCTCGTCGTCGGCATGCACGAACCCCTCAAGGTCGCGCTCGCGGCCATCCTCGGCGGCGGGCACGTGCTGTTCGAGGACGTCCCGGGCCTGGGCAAGACGCTCGCCGCGCGCAGCCTGGCGACCGCCCTCGGGCTGGAGTTCCGGCGCGTGCAGTGCACGCCCGACCTGCTCCCCTCGGACATCACCGGGTCCAGCGTCTTCGACCCGTCCACGGCGAGCTTCGCGTTCCGGCCGGGGCCCGTGTTCGCGGGCCTGCTGCTGGCCGACGAGATCAACCGGACCGCCCCGAAGACGCAGTCGGCGCTGCTGGAGGCCATGGCGGAGCGGCAGGTCACGGTCGACGGCGAGACCTATCCGCTGCCGGACCCCTTCCACGTCGTCGCCACGTCGAACCCGGTGGAGTACGAGGGCACGTACCCGCTGCCGGAGGCGCAGCTCGACCGGTTCATGGTTCGCATCGCGGTCGGCTACCCGGACCGGGACGGCGAGGTCGACGTGCTCTCGCGGCGGCTGGCCCGGCGGCAGGAGATGGGCTCGGTGCGGACGGTCGTCGATGCCGCCACGCTGCGCGCGATGCAGGCGGGCGTCGAGGCCGTGACGGTCGACGGCGACATCCTGCGGTACTGCGTGGACCTCGCGGCGGCGACCCGGGCGCACGACGCGGTCGAGGTGGGGGCGTCGCCGCGCGGCTCCCAGGCGCTGGTGCTGGTCGCGCGCTCGCTCGCGGTGCTGTCCGGCCGGGACTTCGTCACGCCGGAGGACGTCAAGGCGGCCGCGGTGCCCGCGCTGGCGCACCGGCTGTCGCTGACCCCGCAGGCGTGGGCGACCGGCACGGCGCCGCAGGGCGTGGTCGCGGACGTGCTGAGCCGGGTCCCCGGGCCGACGACGGCGCGCCGGGGATGACCTGGGTCCGCGCGCGGGCGGCGGTCGCCGGGGTCGTCGTCGGCCTCGTGCTCGTCGTCGTCGGCGCGCTGGTGGGACGGGCAGACGTCGGGGTGCTCGGCGCCGCGCCGCTGGTCGCCGGCATGCGGGACTGGCGTCGCCGGCCCGCGGCGCAGCCGACCGTGCGGCTCCAGGCGTCCGACGCGACGGCCCAGCCGGGGACGCTGCGCGCCGACGTCGTGGTCGAGACGCCCGGGAGCGCGCTGCTCGGCGTGCGGCGCGGGTCCAGCGACGTGGCCGAGGCGTGGGTGGTCGTCGACGGCAGGCGCACGGTCCCGCTCGTCGTGCACACGGTCCGCACCGGTCCGCAGCAGGTCGCGTCCGTGGACGTGCAGGGCGTCGGACCCGGTGCCGCCAGCGTGTCCGAGCCGTCGGCCCCCTCCTCCCGTTCGGCGCTCGTGCTCTCCGCGCCGCGCCCGCTCGACGCGCTGCCGCTGCCGCCGCGCCTGCGCGGGCTGACCGGCGCGCACGAGTCGCGACGGCCCGGCGAGGGCGGCGGCCTGCGGGACGTGCACCCGTTCGCGCCCGGTGACCGGCTGCGCCGCATCGACTGGCGCGTCACGGCTCGTCGGGCACCCGACCTGCACGAGCTCTACGTCCGCCGCGAGCACGCGCTGGCCGAGGCGGTCGTGGTGCTCGTGGTCGACTCCCGCGACGACGTCGGCCCCGACCCGATGACCTGGCGCGGCTCGATCCCGCCGCGGGCGCAGGACCCGACGTCGCTGGACCTCGCCCGGCAGGCCGCCGCCTCGGTCGCGCAGGGGTTCCTCGGCCTCGGCGACCGCGTCGGACTCGACGACCTCGGCGCCCTCCGTCGCCCCCTGCCCCCCGGCGGCGGCCGACGGCAGCTGGACCGGATCCGGCACGCGCTGGCGCTCACCCGACCCGAGGGCGACCCGCTGCGTCGGCTGCGCGCGCCGCAGGTCCCGTCGGGCGCGCTCGTCGTCCTCTTCTCGACGTTCCTCGACGACGAGGCGGCGCTCGTGGCGTCGGTCTGGCGGCGTGCCGGGCACCGCGTGATCGCGGTCGACGTCCTGCCGACCCTGCGCGAGCGGGCTCTGGGCGACCGCGAGAAGCTCGCGATGCGGCTGATCATGATGGCCCGCGAGGACCGGCTGGCCGAGCTGGCCGACCTCGACATCGAGCTGGTGACCTGGCGGGAGGCGCCCGGCGTCGCGCTCACGGCGCTCGCCCGGCGGGCGCAGCGGCGGGCGGGGGCGTCGCGATGACCGAGGCCACGCTCGACCTGGTCCGGCCCGTGCCCGCGTGGGTGCTCCGCGGGGTGCTCGCGCTGCTCGCGGCCGGGACTCTCGTCGTGGCGTTCGTCGGCCCCGGGCCGCGGGCGCACTGGCTCCTGGTCGGCGCGCTCGTCGCGCTGGTCACCGCGACCGTCCTGCAGCCCGGTGTCGGGACCGCCGCGGTCGTCGTCGCCGCGGCGGCCACGCGGGTGCTGGTGGGCGACCCACCGGCGCTCGGCGTCCTCATGGCCCTCGTGCTGCTGGTGCACCTGACCCTGTGGCTCGGGGCGTTCGCGGCCCGGACCTCGTGGCGGACGCAGGTCGAGCTGGCCGTGGTGGGACGCGGGCTGCGCGACGTGGCTGTCGTGCAGGTCGGGGTCCAGGTGCTGACGGTCGTCGCGACGCTGCTGGTCGGTGTCCGGCTGGGTGACGGGGACCTCTGGCGGGCGGTGGCGCTGGTGGCGGCGATCGTGGCGACGGCCGCCCTGCTCCCGCGCGCCCCGTCGTAGCCGTCCACAGCCCCGGCCGTGCACAGCTGCCCCGGCCGGCTCACCATGCCGGCTCGTAGCGTCCCGGCATGCAGATCGAGCGAGCGACCCCCGAGGTGCTCCGGGCGCTGGACGACGTCGAGGCCGCGCACCGGTTGCTGCTCGGCGCGTCCCAGGTGGAGTGGGAGTCGGGGGCGGCGGACCGGTTCCGCGGCGCGCTGGCCGAGGCGCAGGTGCTGGTCCGTGAGGTGCGGGCGGCCATCGGACTGACGCTGCGGCCGGTGGCGGCGGCCGACGCGGACCCGCGTGCCGCCGTCGCGCTGGTCGGCTCGGGAGGGAGGTGAGCGCCTCGGGCTGGAGCACCGGCTACCGCGTCGCCGGTGGCGCCGGGCCGACGGCCGTCGACCTCGAGGAGCTGGCCCTCGCGTGCCGTCGTTTGAGCGACGCGGCGGACCGGCTCGACGCTGCGGCCTGGTTCCTCACCCGGGCCGCGCAGGCGTGCGACGGCCTGAGCTCGACGGCCCTCGAGGCCCGCTACGCGCTCGACGCGGCGCGGCACGGCCGCGGCTCCCCGTGGCGGGCCGCCGACCGGCTGCGCGGGCTCTGCGCCGCGCTGCACCGGGTGGTCGACCTGTACACGGAGGCCGAGTCGACGGCGCACCGGCTGCTGCGGGTGCTGGTCGTCGACGCGGCGGGGCGCCTGGGGGAGGTGCCGGTCGTGGCGGCGCTGCTCGGCGGGGTCGCCGCGGTGGCTGCCGCGGGCGTCGTCGGCGGCAGCGCGACGCGGACCCTGCTCCTGGGGCGGCCCGACCCGGTGCTCGCCGGGGTGGGCTCGATGGCGGCCGACCTGCCCGACGGGCTCACCGCGGACGGCCGTGCCGAGCTCGAGGTGCTCGCGCTCGCGGCCTTCGTCCGGTCGTCGCAGCGCGGCATCCAGGTGCCGACGCTGCGGCCCGTGCCGGGCGGTACCGCGGCCCTGGTCGGGGCGGTTCCACCCGCCGGGCCGACCGCCGTGCTGGTCCGCGCCGACCCACCCCAGCTGCCGGCGCCGAGGACGACCGCGGCGGTGCTGGCGAACGTGGCGAGCAGCTACTCGTCGCCCGCGGGACTTCCGGGTACGCCGCAGGGCGTCATCTCCGTGCAGCAGCTCACGCACCCCGACGGCACGCGGGCGTGGGTGGTCGAGATCCCCGGCACGGAGAGCTGGCGCCCCAACGCGACGACGCCGATGGACCTGACCAGCAACGGCCGGCTGCTCGCCGGGATGCCGGACGACATGACGGACGCCGTCCTGACGGCGATGCGGCTCTCCGGCATCGCCCCCGACGAGCCGGTGATGCTCGCCGGCCACAGCCAGGGCGGCATGGCCGCGATGTCCGTGGCGGCAGCGGCCGGGAGCGCCTACGCGATCCGGGCGGTCGTCACGGCGGGCACCCCCGACATCCCCCGCCCGGTCCCCGGCGGGGTGGAGGTGCGGCACTACCGGCACGACGAGGACCGGGTGCCCGACGCGGACGGCGTCCCCGACCGGCCCGGCCCGCACGTCACGGTGGTGACCCGCGAGCTCGGGGCGACCGGCGGCCCGGTCGACGCCTCGGTCGAGGAGGCGCACTCGGTGACCCGGTACGTCGAGACGGCGGCCCGTGCGGACGAGGAGCTGTCCGGCAGCCCGGGCATGCGGGCGTTCGACGACGCGGCCGGGTCGGTGCTGGGTCCGCCCGGGACGACAGCGGTGACGCGGCAGTTCCAGGCGACGCGGGACCCGACGGTGGTCGCGACGCAGCCGCCGCAGCTGTGGCCTAGTAGCTGACCTCGGCGGAGTACTGCCGCGTCCGGTTCCCGGGGATGAGCACCGAGAGGACCAGGCTCACGACGGCGATGATGATGCCGGCCCAGCAGGCGACGCCGAAGTTGTCGATCCGCAGACCCCAGCTCGTCGCCTCCGTGATCCACGCCGTGAGCATGAGCATCAGGGCGTTGACCACGATGGTGAACAGGCCGAGCGTGAGGATGTAGAGCGGGATCGACAGGAACGCGACGATCGGCTTGACGATCGCGTTGACGATGCCGAACACCAGCGCGATCAGCAGGATGATCCCGAGCTGCTGCCAGCCGGTGTCGGCACCGACGATCGAGAGCCCGGGCAGGATCAACGTCGCGAGCCAGATGGCGACACCGTTGATGAGGACGCGGAGCAGGAAGGCCATGAGTCGATCCTGCCACCGGTCGCGCGGGCCCGGTTCGCGGCGCGCTGCCCGATTGGTCCGTCGCCAGCGGTCCGCTCGACCGGGTGGATCGCGCGGGCGGTGGCATGCTGACCCCCGTGACTCGCGTCCCCCTCCGCCAGGCGCTCGCCGACCTTCCGCCGTACGTCCCCGGGGCGCGCATCCCGGTGGGTGCGGCCGCGTACAAGCTCTCCTCCAACGAGAACCCGTACCCGCCGCTGCCGTCGGTGGTGCTGGCGATCTCGGACGCCGCCGAGGACGTGAACCGGTACCCGGACATGTACGCCACCGAGCTGACCGGCGCGATCGCGGCGTCCCTGGGTGTCACGCCGGAGAACGTCGTGACGGGCTGCGGCTCGGTCGCCGTGCTGGGCCACGTGCTCACCGCGGTCTGCGAGCCGGGCGACGAGGTCGTCGTGCCGTGGCGGTCGTTCGAGGCCTACCCGATCGCCGTGACCTTGGCCGGCGCGACCGGCGTGATGGTGCCGGTGGGCGACGACGGGCGGCTCGACCTCGAGGCGATGGCCGCCGCGGTGACGCCTCGCACCAAGGTGGTGCTGGTGTGCACCCCGAACAACCCGACCGGTCCGGCGGTGCATGCCGACGAGCTGGCGACGTTCCTCGACGCGGTGCCCAAGGACGTCCTCGTGGTGCTCGACGAGGCGTACGTCGAGTTCGTCCGCGACCCGCAGGCGCCGGACGGGCTGGCGGTCTTCGCCGCCCACTCCAACGTCGTGCTCCTGCGCACGTTCTCCAAGGCGTTCGGGCTCGCCGGCCTGCGGGTGGGCTACGCGGTGGCGCGCCCCCGCCTGGCCGCGGGGATCCGTGCGGCGTCGACGCCGTTCGGGGTCTCGCACGTCGGGCAGATGGCGGCGCTGGCGTCCCTGCGCGCGACGTCGGAGCTGATGAGCCGCGTGGACTCGATCGTCGCGGAGCGTGCGCGGCTGCTGTCCGGGCTGCGGAACCAGGGCTGGTCCGTGCCGGACAGCCAGGCCAACTTCGTCTGGCTCCCGCTGGGCGACCAGGCTGCGACCTTCGCGGAGCGGACGGGCCGGGCCGGGGTGCTCGTGCGACCGTTCGCGGGCGACGGGGTCCGGGTGAGCGTCGGCGAGCCGGAGGCGACCGACCTGCTCCTCGAGGTCGCCGCGGAGTGGCTCGCTCGCTGAGCCTCCCGGGGGAGGTGTAGACAATCCACAAGGGCGTGCGTCGACGGTTGTCGGCGTCGTTCGCGCGCAACCTACGGTGCCGTAGCCTACGCTGACGTAGGTTGCGAGAGTGACCCCCGCGCGGCCCACCGCCGCTGCACCGCGAAGGAGGACCGCGTGGTCCCGAACAGCCCCCTGACCGACGACGGTCTCGTCCAGCTGCTGACCCCCACCGGCCGGCGCACGGCTCATCCCGACTACGACTCCTACATCGCGCACCTCGACGCCGACGCGCTGCGCGGCCTGTACCGCGACATGGTGCTGGTCCGCCGGTTCGACAACGAGGCGACGTCGCTGCAGCGGCAGGGCGAGCTGGCCCTCTTCGCGCAGAGCCTGGGCCAGGAGGCCGCGCAGATCGGCTCCGGCCGCGCGCTCGCGCCCCAGGACCAGGTGTTCCCCAGCTACCGCGAGCACGGGGTCGCCCACACGCGCGGCGTCGACCTGGCCGAGGTGCTGCGGCTGTTCCGCGGCATCGACCACGGCGGCTGGGACCCGCTCGCCCACGGCTTCCACCTGTACACGCTGGTCATCGGCTCGCACACCCTGCACGCCACCGGCTACGCGATGGGTCTGCAGCGCGACGGCGCCGTCGGCTCGGGCGACCCGGACCGGGACGCGGCGGTCGTCACCTACTTCGGCGACGGGTCGACCTCGCAGGGCGACGTCAACGAGGCGCTCGTCTTCGCCGCGGTGAACAACGCGCCGGTCGTCTTCTTCTGCCAGAACAACCAGTGGGCGATCTCCGAGCCGACCAGCCGGCAGTCCCGCGTGCCGCTGGCCGACCGCGGCCCGGGCTTCGGCATCCCGAGCGTCCGCGTCGACGGGAACGACGTCCTGGCCACGTACGCGGTGACCGCGGGGGCGCTGGAGCGCGCGCGGACCGGCGGCGGGCCCACGTTCATCGAGGCGTTCACCTACCGGATGGGCGCGCACACCACCTCCGACGACCCGAGCCGCTACCGGTCGGCCGCCGAGGAGGAGTACTGGCGCCAGCGCGACCCGATCGACCGCCTGCGCCTGCACCTGGAGGAGCGCGGCGAGCTGTCGGAGGAGTTCCTGGACGGGCTCGCGGCCGAGGGCGACGCCCTGGGCGAGCGGATCCGCACCACGGTCCGCGGCATGGGTCGCCCGTCGGCGGCCTCGATGTTCGAGCACGTCTACGCCACCCCGCACTCGGTGGTGGAGTCCGAGCGGGCGTGGTTCGAGGCCTACGAGGCATCGTTCCTGGATGCCGGCCAGTCCGGTGAGAGGAGCCACCGATGACCACCATGACGTTCGCCAAGGCGATCAACCTGGGCCTGCGCAAGTCGCTCGAGCAGAGCCCGAAGGTGCTGCTCATGGGCGAGGACATCGGCGCGCTCGGCGGGGTGTTCCGGGTGACGGACGGCCTGCAGAAGGACTTCGGCGGCGACCGGGTGGTCGACACCCCGCTGGCGGAGTCCGGCATCGTCGGCACCGCGATCGGCCTCGCGCTGCGGGGCTACCGCCCGGTGTGCGAGATCCAGTTCGACGGGTTCATCTTCCCGGCGTTCGACCAGATCACCACGCAGCTGGCCAAGATGCACTACCGGTCGAAGGGCCGGCTCACCCTGCCCGTCGTCATCCGCGTGCCCTACGGCGGCGGCATCGGCGCGGTCGAGCACCACAGCGAGTCGCCCGAGGCGCTGTTCGCGCACACCGCCGGCCTGCGGGTGATCAGCCCGTCGTCGCCCGCCGACGCGTTCTCGATGATCCAGCAGGCCATCGCGTCGCCGGACCCCGTCCTGTTCTTCGAGCCCAAGGGCCGGTACTGGGAGAAGGGCGAGGTCGACGTCGACGCCGCCATCGACGCTCCGCACCCCGCGCTCGACACCGCGAAGGTGCTCCGTGCGGGCACCGACGTCACCGTCGTCGCGTACGGCCCCACCGTGCAGACCGCGCTCAAGGCGGCCGAGACGGCCGCGGCCGAGGGGACGAGCGTCGAGGTGGTCGACCTGCGGACCCTGAGCCCGCTCGACACGGCGACCGTGGCCGCGTCGGTCCGGCGCACCGGTCGCTGCGTCGTCGTGCACGAGGCCCCGGTGCTCTACGGCACCGGCGCCGAGGTGGCCGCGCGCATCACCGAGGAGTGCTTCTACCACCTCGAGGCGCCCGTGCTGCGCGTCGGCGGCTTCCACACGCCGTACCCCGTCGCCAAGATCGAGCACGACTACCTGCCCGGGCTCGACCGCGTCCTCGACGCCGTCGACCGCTCGCTGGCCTTCTGAGGAGACGACAGTGCCGACGTACCAGCAGTTCCCGCTGCCCGATGCGGGCGAGGGTCTGACCGAGGCCGAGATCGTCGCCTGGCACGTCGCCGTCGGCGACACGGTCGAGGTCAACCAGACCATCGTCGAGATCGAGACGGCGAAGTCGCTGGTCGACCTGCCGAGCCCCTGGTCCGGCGTGGTGACGCGCATCCTGGTCGAGCCGGGACAGACCGTCGACGTGGGGACCCCCATCATCGAGGTCGACACGGACCCGTCGGGCGCGCCGGCCGCGGAGCCGACGCCCGTCGCGTCCACCGGCGGCGCCGTCGAGCACGGGCACCGCGGCGGCGGCAACCGGCACGCGGGCGTCGAGCCGGGTGGTTCCGACGAGATCGAGGCGGCCCGCGCGGGCCGTGCGGGCGAGCCCGCACCGACCGCGCCGTCGCCGGCGCCCGAACCCGTCGCTCGTGAGGCCGTGCTCGTCGGCTACGGCCTGACCGAGACCGGCACCGCGCGCCGCGACCGGACCGCGGACGGCGCGCCGGCCAACGGCGCGCCCGCTGCCGCGACCTCCTCGCAGCGTGAGGCCACCCGGCACGCGCTGGCCAAGCCCCCGGTCCGCAAGCTGGCGCGCGAGCTCGGGGTCGACCTCGACTCCGTGTCGGCCACCGGCCCCGGCGGGATCGTCACCCGCGAGGACGTGCTCGGCCGCGCGGCGCAGGCGGAGGCCCGGACCCTGGCCACCTACCCGGGCGACGACGCGCCGTGGCTGGCCAGCGGCACGGTCTCCTCGGACGGCCGCCAGACGCGCGTGCCCGTGAAGTCGGTGCGCAAGCGGACCGCCGAGGCCATGGTGACCAGCGCGTTCACCGCCCCCCACGTCACCGTCTTCCACACGATCGACGTCTCCAAGACGATGAAGCTGGTCGAGCGGCTGCGGGCTGACCGCGAGTTCGCCGACGTCCGCGTGACCCCGCTGCTCATCGCCGCCAAGGCCCTCATGCTCGCCGTGCGCCGGCACCCAGAGATCAACGGGAGCTGGGACGAGGAGGCGCAGGAGATCGTCTACAAGCACTACATCAACCTCGGGATCGCGGCGGCGACCCCCCGCGGGCTCGTCGTGCCCAACATGAAGGACGCCCACCGGCTGAACCTCAAGGAGCTGGCGACCGCGCTGTCCGAGCTCACGTCGACCGCCCGCGCCGGCCGGACGACGCCCGCGGACATGTCCGACGGCACGATCACCATCACGAACGTCGGGGTGTTCGGCATCGACAGCGGCACGCCGATCCTCAACCCCGGCGAGGCCGCGATCCTCGCGTTCGGCGCCATCCGCGAGCAGCCGTGGGTGCACAAGGGGAAGATCAAGATCCGCCACGTCACGCAGCTCGCGCTGAGCTTCGACCACCGCCTGGTCGACGGTGCGCTGGGCTCGCAGGTGCTGGCTGACGTCGCGCGGGTCCTGCACGACCCGTCGCACGGGCTCGTGTGGGGCTGACGGCGTGCGGCCGTCGGCCGCGGACCGTGTGAGACTCCCAGGCATGACCGTCGAGGACCCACGCCCCACGGTCGTCGTGCGGCCGTTGACCGCCGCTGACGACCTCGTGCTCGAGCGGACCGGGTACGAGCGCGGCGACACGCTGCACCCGGTCGGGGTGGTCGAGCGCCCCGACGCCCTCGGGCGGGCGCGGCACACCTACCTCGTCGACACGACGAACCCGCTGGTGGTCGACTCCCGCGTGCTGCTGGAGCAGGCCGGCAGCGCCTACCGGTTCCTCGACGCCAACGGCGAGTCGCTGACCGTCCGTGACCTGCGGCGATTCCGGATCCTCGTCGAGGTGCCCTCGTGAGCGCCGAGCTCGACGACCTGCACGCCGACGCGCTCGACAACGACCTGCTCGACGGGGTCGACGTCGTCGTCACGGGCGTGACGGTGTCGCCCGGACACGAGTGCATCGTGTTCGAGGAGACCGACGGGGCGTTCGCCGTGCTCTACCGGGACGCCGGCACGACGAGGACGCTGTTCGCGTCGCGCTCGTTCGCGCAGGCCCGGGCCGTGTTCCTCGACGAGGCGTGCTGGCTCGGTGCCGAGCGCGGGCGCGGACCGTACGTCGGGCGCGACCAGGCCGTCGGCACCGAGGGCTGGACCACGGCGCAGGTGGTCGCCGCCTACGACCGCCGCGTGGTCGACGGGACCTGAGCGGGCCGCTCCACCACCAGCGCCGCGACGCCGAGCACGATCGCGCCGATCTCGGAGATCGCCGACAGCCATATCGCGACGCCTTCCCACGGCTCGTGCACGCCGAAGAACCCGCCGGGAGTGGTCGAGATGATGAACGCCGCCAGGGTGGCGGCGCCGAACCCGATCGCGCCGAGCAGCGGGAGCCAGTGCCGCCAGACCAGGACGAGGACGCCGAGCACCAGCCCCGCGATGCCGTTGAGCAGGAACAGGGGTCCGACGACCTCGAGGGTCTTCATGCCGCTCGCCCACAGGTCCAGGTGGACGACCGCGGACAGCATGACGCAGGCGGACAGGAGCGCCCGCAGGACGTCGGACGTCGCCTGGGTGCCGGTGTGCCAGGGCGTGCTCTCCACCCGGCTCACGCCTTGCCGGACCGGACGGCTCCGTTGCTGACGTGCACGTCGAACTGCATCAGCGGCGACGGCGCCGGACCGGACACGTTGGCCCCCGTCAGGTCGTACACCGACCCGTGGCAGGGGCACTTGAGCTCGTTCCCCTGCGGCGCGACGGTGCACTGCTGGTGCGTGCAGACCGCCGTCATGGCGACCACCTTGCCCTTCGTGGGCTGCACCAGGATGATCGGCTGGCCGTCGGCGAGCGTGGCAGAGATCGCGCCGCCCACCGGGATGTCGGAGAGCTGCGCCAGCGCCCCGTCGTTCTTGTCGGTCGGGGCGTCGGAGCCGCCGCACGCGGCCAGCACGCCCGCCGCGGCGACGCCCATGGTCACCAGGCCGGCCCGGACCAGCATCTCCCGCCGGTCCAGGCAACCGTCGCAGGTGTGGGGGGCACTCTGTGCTGTCGTGGACATCGGGACCTCCGGGTCGGACCTGGTGACGCTGGCACCTGTGTCACGGTTCTGCGCCCGTCAAGGTTCACCTGGGAACGCAAGGTTCACTCGACTGCGGCACCCGTTCCGGATGGCCCCACGACGCCGGTGGTCGCCTGCTGCTACCGCCGCGTGCTCGACAGGACCTGAGCGCGCCGCTCCACCACCAGCGCCGCGATGCCGAGCACGATCGCGCCGATCTCCGAGATCGCCGACAGCCACACCGGCGCGCCCACCCACTTCTCGTGCACGCCGAAGAACCCGCCGGACGTCGTCGAGATGAGGAACGCCGTCAGCGTGGCGACGCCGAACCCGACCGCGCCGAGCAGCGGCAGCCAGTGCCGCCACACGATCACCAGCACACCCAGGACCAGGCCGCCGATCCCGTTGAGCAGGAACGCCGGGCCGACGACGTCGAGCGTCTTCATGCCGTCCTGCCAGAGGTACAGATGGACGACCGCCGAGACCACCACGCAGATGGCGATGAGCACCCGCAGGATCGTGGACGTGGTTCTCTGGGAGCTCTGGGAGACGGACATGGCTCAGGCCTTTCCTGCGAGGACGGCGCCGTCGCTCACGTGCACGTCGACCGCCGGCAGCGGCGACGGCGCCGGGCCGGACACGTTCCCGCCGGTCAGGTCGAACACCGACCCGTGGCACGGGCACTTCAGCTCCTTGCCGTCCGGTGCCACCGTGCAGCCCTGGTGGGTGCAGATGGCCGACACCGCCGTGACGGTGCCCGCCTCGGGCTGGAGCAGGATGATCGGCTTGCCGTCCGCGCCGGTCGCGGCGAGCGCGCCGCCGACCGGGATGTCCGAGACCTGGGCCAGCGCGGCGCCCGGGGCGGGCGTGCTCGCGGGGGTGTCCGAGCCGCCGCCGCCGCACGCGGCGAGCACACCGGCCGCGGCGACGCCCATGGTCACCAGGCCGGCGCGGACCAGCACGGCCCGTCGGTCCAGGCACCCGTCACAGGTGTGCTCGCTGGTCGCTGCTGCCGGGGACTCCTGCGTCAACGCGGACATCTCCACCTCCGTGTCAGGGCTTGCTCCGGCCGTCACCAGTGTCACGGTGCCGGGGCCGCCGAGGTTCAACCCCGGCCGCGCCCATTCTGACGAACCTCCCTGTGGCGCGCGGGCCAGACGCGCAGGCCTGGCGCGTGGGCCGGGCGCGTGGGCTCGGCGCGTGGGCTACCGGCGCTGGCCCGACGCGTGGGTTCCCGGCGCGTGGCCTGGGCGCGGGCTCGGCCGGCTGCGTGGCACGACGACGACGGCCCCGGCGCGCGAGTGCGTGCCGGGGCCGTCGATGAGTCGGCAGTTCGGTCAGTCCGCGCGGACCTGCTCGTCCGCGAGGACGTCGTCCTCCACGTCCACGCGAGCGGGTTCCACGTCAGGCGCGTCGTCGTCCACCTGCGCGGACGACTCCGCCACCGACTCCGCCGCCGCGCGGTTGACCGCGGCCTCGTCGGCGACGATCCCCGCGACCCCACCGACGGCGGTCGCCGCGGCGGCAGCCTGTGCGGGCGGCTGTGCCGGGCCTGCCGCCGCGGCCGCGGCATCGGCGGCCTCGTCGAACCGGCCCTGGATGCCGGACACGTTCCGCAGCGGCAGCTCGGGGAGCATCACCGTGAGGATCACGCCGACGGCCATGATGCAGGCCGCCAGCAGCAGGACCGTGTCGACCGACTGCGAGAAGCCGTCGAGGAACGGCTGCGCGAGGCGCGGGTCGAGGTTGTTGATGAACGACGAGTCGTCGAGCGACGGCACCGCCCCGCCGGCGCCACCGGGCTGGAGCATCGCCAGCACGGGTGCGTTGGCCGGGTCCGCCTGCACCGCCGGGTCGGCGACGGCCGCCTGGAACGCGGGCGTCTGCGCGACGGTCCGGAACGCCGCCGCGATGTTGTCGCCGACGGTCGAGAACAGCACCGAGAGGAACACGGCGGTCCCGAGCGTGCCGCCCATCTGGCGGAAGAACAGGGACGACGACGTCGCGACGCCCATGTCCCGCACCGGCACGGCGTTCTGCACGGCCAGGACCAGCGGCTGCATGGTGAAGCCGAGCCCGAGCCCGAAGAGGACCGACACCGCGAAGACGAACGGGAGGTGGGTCCCGGCCTCGAGGCGCGAGAACAGCAGCGCGCCCGTACCCATGAGGATGGTGCCGGCGACCGGGAAGACCTTGTACCGGCCGGTCCGCGACGTGGTCTGACCGGCGATGATCGAGCCGGCCATGATGCCGAGCGTGAACGGGATGAGCGTCAGGCCCGCCTGGGTGGGGGTCTGGCCCTTGACGATCTGCAGGTACAGCGGCAGCGTCGCCAGCCCGCCGAACATGCCGAGGCCGATGACCGTGTTGGCGCCCGCACCCACCGAGAACGTGCGGTTCCGGAACAGGTACAGCGGGAGGATCGCATCACCCTTGGCGTAGCGCTCCGCGACGATGAACGCGACCACGCCGAGCACGCCGATGGCGTAGCAGGCGATCGACCGGGTGGAGTCCCAGCCCCAGATGCGACCCTGCTCGGCGACGACCAGGAGCGGGACCAGCGCGACGATCAGCGCGAGCGCGCCCGGGTAGTCGATCTTGTGGTTCACACGCTTGAGCGGTGGCAGGTGCAGCACGCGCCAGATGACCAGGATCGCGATGATGCCGATGGGCACGTTGATGAGGAAGACCCAGCGCCAGCCGTCGATGCCGAGGATGGTGTCCGCGCCGGCGAAGAAGCCGCCGACGACCGGCCCGAGCACGGACGCCACGCCGAACACGGCGAGGAAGTAGCCCTGGTAGCGGGCGCGCTCGCGCGGGGCGACGAGGTCCCCGAGGATCGTGATCGCCAGCGCCATCAGACCACCGGCGCCGAGGCCCTGGATGCCGCGGTAGACCGCCAGCTGGTACATCGAGTCGGCCGTGCCCGAGAGCAGCGACCCGACCACGAAGATCGAGATCGAGATCATGTACAGCGGCTTGCGGCCGTAGATGTCCGAGAGCTTGCCGTACAGCGGCGTCGAGATCGTGGCCGTGAGCAGGTAGGCGGTGGTGACCCACGCCTGCAGGGACAGGCCGTTCAGGTCGTCGCCGATGGTCCGGATGGACGTGGCGACGATGGTCTGGTCGAGCGCGGCGAGGAACATGCCGAGCATCAGGCCGCCGAGGATCGTGAGGATCTCGCGGTGGGTCGGGGGGACGAACGTCGATGCCTTCGAGGACGCCGGGAGTTCGGTGGCGGTGGAGCTCTGCTGGGACATGTGACCTTCTCGGCAGACGGGGACGCGTCATGCGACTGCACTGGCGGGGGACGTTACGGGAGGGGTCTGACACTCCGTTTGATTGCGCAGGACAACCATCCCGCACCCATTTCGCAACAACGGTGGCCCCGCGCTGTGTTCCCCGTCACGCTGAATTGGCCCCGGGGAGGCTGGGGGCGGGCCGTCGCCGCCGGGGCGGCTACCGTGTCGGGATGCCCGCTCCCGCGACCGGTCCGCTGCGCCTCGCGCGTGCCGGCACGGTCGCCGCGGTGACGGTCGCGCTGGGGACCCTCGCGCACGTGCTCGCCGGGGGCGACAGGCCGCCGGCCCTCGTCCTGGTCGCCCTGAGCGCCCTCGTGCTCGCCGCCGCGGTCGTCGCGACCGGGCGCCGGCTGGGCCCGGCCGGGGCGCTCGCGCTGCTCGGCGTCGGGCAGCTGGCGGTGCACTCGGTGCTCGGCGCGGTCACGACGATGGCCTGCATGCCCAGCCCGGGTGCGCTGGTCGTGCACGCGCACCACGCCGGCTCGGTGTTGCCGTGCGCCGCGACGGACGCCCAGGTGGCGCCGGCGCTGCTCGGCGGGACCGTGATGCTCACGCTGCACGTCGTCGCGACCGTCGCCGCCGCGCTCGTGATCGTCGGTGCGGACCGGGCGCTGTGGTGGCTGTCGGCGTGGCTCTGGCCGCTCGTCGGCACCGGCATCCCGGTCGTCGTCGTGCCCCGCGCCTCCCTGCCGACGCCCGCCGAGGTCCCGGCCGTCGGGCACGAGTGGTGGCGCGACGTCGTGCCCCTGCGCGGTCCGCCCGCGTGGCAGTCCACCGTGGTCCCCCTGCGCTGACCGGTCGTACCGGTGGCCGGGCCGACCGCGTCCCTGCCGACCGCTCACGACCGAGGACTTCGCATGCCCACGCTCTCTCCATCTGCCCACCCCGACGACCCGTCCGCGCCCCGCGCGGGAGGATTCACCGTGCCCACCCCCCGCGTGCCCCACGAGTCGGTGGTCCGACGAGGCGCCGCGGTGCTCGCCGGCCTGGCGCTCGCGCTCGCGGGGACGCTGGTCGGCGCCACCGCCGCGCAGGCGCACAACGTCTTGCGGAGCACCGACCCCGCCGACGGAACCGCCATCGAGGTCGTGCCCGAGCACGTGACCCTCACGTTCGACGAGCCCGCGCTGGCCGTCGGCACCGAGATCGTGGTCCACGCGCCCGACCAGCGGACGGTGAGCACGGGTCCGGCCGTCCTCGTCGACAACACCGTGACGCAGGCGGTCACCGGGGCGCTGCCCGCCGGTGTCTACACGGTGGTCTACCGGGTCACCTCCGACGACGGGCACCCGATCGAGGGGACGTTCTCGTTCACCGCGTCGCACGACACGGCGTACGGCGTCGTGACCCCCTCACCCACCGCCTCGCCGACCCCCACCACCTCGCCCGTTCCGACGAGCTCGGCGACGGCGACGGCGTCGGCGGCCGATCCCGACCCCGAGCGGCACGTCTCCGGCGGCGTGCTGATCGGGATCGCGGCGGTCCTCGTGGTGGGCGGCGGCATCGGCGCGTGGCTGCTGCTGCGCAGGCGGTCCACGTCGTGACCGACGGCACGTCGGGCGGGCGTCGGCGGCGACCTACGCTGGTCCGATGACTGCGCCGGTGACGAGCGCCGGCCGCGCGGGCGCCGGGGGGCCGGGGGTCGGCACGCGTCGGCCCCCGAGCCCCTGGCGTGTCGCCGCGCTCGCGGTGGCCGCCGTGGTCGCCGCCCTGCTCGGCGTCGCGTTCTCGGGGGCCGCGCTGCCCGCGTTGATCCGGGACCCGGGCCCCGCCGTCCGCTGGGGGCTCCCGGCCGTGTCGACGCTGACGGAGCTGGCGGGTTCCGTGACGCTCGGCGCGCTGGTCCTCGCCGTGTGCGTCCTGCCCCGCCGCGCGGTCACGGCGTCGACCCGGACCGTCCGCGCGGGCATCGGCACCGCCGCCGGGACGGCCTATCCCCGCTCCACCCTCGTGGCCGGGTTCGCCGCCGGCGCCTGGACGATCCTGTCGATCGTCCACCTCGTGCTGACGTACGCGAGCGTCGCCGGCCGGACCCTCGACTCCGCGACGTTCGGTGCGGAGCTCGGGGTGTTCGTCACGCAGATCGACCTCGGGCGCACGCTGCTGCTGATCACCACCGTCGCGGCCGTCGTCACCGCCCTCTCGCTGGTCGTCGCGACCCCCACCGGCGCCGCCTGGACCAGCGTGATCGTCCTCGTCGCCCTGTGGCAGCAGGCACAGCTCGGGCACGCCGCCGGCGCCTCCGGGCACGACATCGCGACGTCGTCGATGGTGGTCCACCTCGTCGGCGCTGCCGTGTGGATCGGGGCGCTGGCCGCCCTCGCCCTGCTGGTGCGGCGCGTCGGCACCGACCTGTCCGCGTCGGTCGCCCGCTACTCGGTCATCGCCGGCTGGTGCTACGCCGCGATCGCCGTGTCCGGGCTGGTCAACGGCCTGCTGCGGACCAGCGGCTGGGCCGACCTCACCACGCCGTACGGCGTCCTGCTGCTCACCAAGACCGCCCTGTTCGGCATCCTCGGCCTCCTCGGCCTGGCCCATCGCCGCTCGGTCCTGCCCAAGCTGGCCGACAGGACGAGCGACTGGCTGTTCTGGCGGCTCGTGCTCGTCGAGCTGACCGTGATGGGCGCCGTGTCGGGGGTCGCCGTGGCGCTGGGCGAGACCGCCCCGCCCGTGTCCGAGGAGCCGCCCCTCGACCAGTCGCCCGCCTACCAGCTGACCGGGCACCCCCTGCCGCCCGAGCCCACCGCGCTGCGCTGGCTGACCGAGTGGCGCTGGGACCTGGTGCTGGCGTCGGCGGCCGTCGCGGGGCTCATCGTCTACTGGCGTTGGGTGCTCCGCCTGCGCCGCCGCGGCGACTCCTGGTCGCTGCTGCGGGCCGGGTCCTGGACCGTCGGCATGGTGCTCTTCCTCTGGGCGACCAACGGTGCCCCGAACCTCTACGGACACGTCCTGTTCAGCGCGCACATGGTGCAGCACATGACCCTTGCGATGGTGGTGCCGCTGTTCCTCGCCCTGTCCGCGCCCGTCACGCTGGCACTGCGCGCGCTGCCCGTCCGCTCGACCCAGCTCCGCGACGACGACTCCCGCGGGCCCCGCGAGTGGATCCTCGTCATCGTCCACAGCCGCGTCGGGCAGTTCTTCGCCCACCCGGTCGTCGCGGCCGTGAACTTCATCGGGTCGATGCTGCTCTTCTACTACTCCGGCCTGTTCGAGTGGTCGCTGCGCAGCCCCGTCGGGCACCTCGCGATGGTCGTGCACTTCACGACGGTCGGGTACCTCTTCGTCAACGCGCTGGTCGGCATCGACCCCGGGCCCAAGCGGTTGCCCTACCCGCAGCGTCTCCTGCTCCTCTTCGCGACGATGGTCTTCCACGCCTTCTTCGGCGTGACCCTGGTGTCCGGCGACGTCCTGCTGGTCGCCGACTGGTTCGGCCTCATGGGTCGGCCCTGGGGTGCGTCCGCGATCGCCGACCAGCAGGCCGGCGGCGCGATCACCTGGGGCATCGGCGAGATCCCGACCCTCGCCCTGGCCATCGGCGTCGCCGTCGCCTGGTCCCGCGACGACGACCGCACCGCCCGCCGCCGCGACCGCCGGGTCGACCGCGAGGGCGACATCGAGATGGACGAGTACAACGCCATGCTCGCCGCCCTCGCCGAGCGCGACGCCCAGCCGCCCGCGAGCTAGCCGCAGCCGAGCTGGTCGGGGTTCTCGTTGCAGTCCTGCGACACCAGGTGCGAGCGCCGTTCCACGACCTCGAACGGCGCCGACGTGCTCGTGGTCTCCGCGGTGCCGACGACGTCTCGCCACGTGCCGTCCCCGTCGACCCGGTAGCGGCCGGACCAGGTGGTGGTCAGCGTGATCGTCTCGGCGGCCGCGGTCTGCTCGTAGACGTGGAACACGTCGAAGTCCGGGTAGGCGTGCCCCGGGCTCGACGTCGACAGGTGCCGCGAGCCGTCCTGGAAGTCCCACGTGTATTGAGTCGGGGTGGCGATCACGTCGACGCCGTACCCGAAGAGGTCGGTGCGGAACGTCTGCTCGGCGGGGTCGGTGAGGACGATCGTCTCCTTGTTGACCAGGACCCACCCCCGGTCCGGCTGCACCTGGATCACCTGCGGCGCGATGGGCAGCAGCCGGAAGTCCTCGGCGGTGAGCGTGGGCAGGAGGTCGACCGGGCAGCCCCCGTCGGCCACGATCGTCCAGGCCGACCACAGCTCCGTCGGTGTCGCACGGGTCCGGGTCCAGAGCGGGAGGACCGGCGTCTGCTCGCCGCAGTTGTTGAGGCCCGTCTCGCCCTCCGCGGCCGGGCAGGCGCCGTTCAGGGGGGTGGTGAGAACCGGAGAGCTGGTGTTGCAGATGATCGCGCGCTGGTATTCGCGCAGCAGCGCCTCGGGCGTGCCGGCTTTCGCCTGATGGGCCCGGACCAGTTGCTCTCCTCGAAAGGCCGAGAGGCGAATCGAGTCGTCGGTCGCGCGACTGTCCCAATCGTCTGCGTTGGCCGTCCCGGTTACCCCCACGAGGAGCAACATCGCGACTGAGACGACGGCAGCGATACGTGCGGTCATGTTCCTGGAGATGGGGCAGAGTCGACGCCGCGGACGCTCCACCCGCCGTCCTGATAGATCACGACGATGTTCGATCTGAGCGACTTGCTGTCGGGGAACTCCTTGACCACCGTTCCGCCTGCATCCTTGGTTACGGACGGATCCTGCACGAAATCGAGAGTCACCGTGTACCACGATCCGGGGTCGACTTCGACGCCGGCGGCATCCGTGACCGTCAGCGCGCCGCCGTCGTCGTGTTGACCGTTCGCTACCTTCTCGTTGACGGTGGCCTTCGAATCGGCGCAGAAAATGCAGTCGGGGTGGCTCAACGCGTTCCACGCGTCGAGATCTCCGGTCGCGTTGATGTACGGGAACAACTGAACGAAGTAGGCCGCGACCGCAACCGCTCCATCCACGCTCGGCGGTTCGTCCAATGCGGCCGGCCGAGTCGGTTTGACCGTCACATCTACTACGGGCGCATGACTAGGGGTCGGCGAGGGCGTGGGCGACGACGTCACCACGACCGGCGGCGTCGTTGGCTCCGTGGCCGTCGCGTTCCCGCCAGAGCAAGCCCCCAATAGAAGCAACCCAGTCACAGGCACGACGAGCCGGGCGGTAGCGCGAGACCTCGTCAGCCAGGACATGCGGGCGAACGTACCGAAAACGGGCACCCCCTGTCAGGACCGTTCACCCAGTTGTGGACAACCGCTGTGACCGGTGGCGGCCTTGCCGGCCTCGGCCGAGCCGTCCACAGCCTCGCGTTCGGAGGCGGGCTTCCACTGGGTTCGGATCGTGCGCGCGACCGGTCGGTTCGCGTTGATGTCATCGCTCCGTGCGCACAGCCGAGTCGCCTCCGCGAGCACTCCTGACGCTGGCGTCACGGCAGGAGGGCCTCCTGTCGTCCGGACAGTGCGATGCCGCGGGAGTGGACTCGGATCGCCGGCGGCGACTCGTCGCGGCGGGCCAGTGGACGTCGGTCACGCGAGCCGTCTTCGATGTCGAGCCGAATCGAGATCGACGGTGGGATGCAGACCACCGTCGTCGCCGGTCGGCGTGGCTGGGACTGCTGGCGGCGGGGCCCGGGGCGGTCGCTGTCGGTGCGTGCGCGCTCGCGCTCCTCGGCGTGGGTGGCCTTCCGGCGGACATCGGGCCCGAGGTGGCGCTCCCGGGCGGGCGGTTCGGCCGAGCACGTGACGGCGTTCGGATCCGCCAGCTCGACGTGCCGGACGCGACTCGGTTCGGCGCCGGCTCGGTTGCCGGGATGGTGTCGGCCCTCGCCCAGGCCCTCCCCACACTTCCCCGGGATCACGCCGTTGCAGTCCTCGACGATGTTCTTCACCGCGGCCTGCTCACCGACTCCGGGCTGTCGATGGTGATGGCCACCATGGCCGGAGCGCGCGGGGCCGTCAGGGCGCGGAGCTGGCTGCCGCTGGTCGACCGCAGGGCGGAGTCTCCGCTTGAGACGTTTGCGCGTCTTGCCTGCGTCGACGGCCACGTCCCGCCCGACGACCTGCAGGTCGAGATCAAGACGCCGGGCGGTCGGCTGATCGGTCGCGGCGACCTGGGTTGGCGCCTGGGGGACGGGCGGTGGCTCATCGCGGAGATCGACGGTCGCACGTTCCACGAGAACCCCGAGGCGCTGCTCCGCGATCGTGCCCGGCAGAACGCCCTGGTCAGCACGGGCCGCGTCGACGTCCTGCGATTCACCGCTGCTGACATCCGAACGTCCGGCCTGATCCCCGCGGCAGTCCGAAGAGCGCTCGATCGGCCCGCCCCGCGACCGTGAGAACAACATGGGACGCGTTATGAGCATCGATAACGCGTCCCATGTTGTTCTCGTGGCCCAGGCACCGCCCGGGCGTCGGCGCGCGGCCCGGCCGGGCCCCGGCCGCGGGCCGGGCCG
>NZ_JBFUEV010000005.1:0-223889 GCF_056403775.1 Cellulomonas sp. P2_F12
GGATCCGGCCGCGCTCGCGGCGGCGACCGCCCGGGCGCGGGTCGCCGCGGCCGAGCCCGTGGCGGTCGAGCAGCCGTGGGACCCGGGGGGCTCGCTCGCCGTCGTCGGACCCCGCGCGATCGCGCTGCCCGTGGCCCGGGCCGTCGTCCTGGGCGCCCTCGGCACGCAGCTCGCCGCCACCGTCACCGTGCACGCCCGGCACCCCGAGGACTGGTCGTGGTGCGTCTGGGCGGCCGAGGGGCCCGGGCCTGACGTCCTGGTCGTCGCCGACGATCCGCGCGACCCGTCCGCGCTGGCCCGCTGGCGGTCGTCGGCACCCGCGGCGCAGCGCGTGCTCATCGTGGCGGACGACGCGTCCGCCGTGCCCGCGTGGTGCTGCGCCCGCCTGGACGTAGGCCCGCGGTCGGTGCTGCTGCGGGATGCGACCGGCGCGACCCGCGAGGTCCCGCGGCACGCGGTCACCGCCGAGCACGCGCTCCTGCAGGTCCGCGCCGCGGCCGCCGCCCGCGCGGTCGCGCGCACGCACGACGCGGCCAGCGCCCTGCCCGACCGGGCCTCGCTCGGCGCGCTCGACGCGATCCCCGGCCCGGACCGGCTCGCCGACGCGTGGGCGGAGCCACCACCGCCGGGTCTCGTCGCGTCGCTCGGCATCGGCGCGGGCGGCCGCACCGTCGCCGTGGACCTCGTCGCGGACGGGCCGCACGTGCTGGTCGCGGGGACCACGGGCGCCGGCAAGTCCGAGCTGCTCACCACGCTCGTCCTGAGCCTCGCGCTGACGCACCCGCCGGACCGCCTGGCGATCCTGCTGGTCGACTTCAAGGGCGGCACCGGGCTCGGGCCGGTGGCGGGGCTGCCGCACGTCCTGGAGCACGTGACCGACCTCGACGCGGCGCACGCCCGACGAATCCTGGCCGCGCTGCGCGCCGAGCTCCGCCGACGAGAGGCCCTGCTCGCCGCAGCCGGGGTCCGGGACCTGCTCGAGCTCGACCCCGCGGACGCCGCCACGCCCCCGCGGCTGCTCGTCGTGGTGGACGAGCTCCGGGCGCTGACGGAGGACCTCCCCGACGCCTCCGCCGCGCTGACCCGCATCGCCGCCCAGGGCCGCGCGCTCGGCGTCCACCTCGTCCTGGCCACGCAGCGGCCCGCGGGGGCGGTCGGCGCCGACCTGCGCGCGAACGTCGCCGTCCGGGTCGCCCTGCGGGTCACCGACCCCGCCGACTCCACGGACGTCCTCGACGCGCCCGACGCCGCGCTGATCGACCCGGCGACGCCCGGGCGCGCGTGGTTGCGCCGCGGGTCACGGTCGCTGGAGCCCGTGCAGATCGCCCGGGCGATCACGACGACCCCAGCCCCGGCGGTCCGGGTGGCGCGACCGTGGGTCGCCGGCGGCAGCTGGGCGCCGGCGCCGACCGCGCGGCGCGACGCCGTCGACGGCGCCGAGCACTGGGTCCGGGCGGCTGCCCGGGCCGCGCTCCTGCGACCGCCGGCCGAGCGACCGCCCTGGCTGCCGGGGCTGCCGGCCGTCGTCCGCGCGGTCGACGTGCCCGCGGGACCGGGCCTCGCCCTCGCGGTCGCCGACCTCCCGGACGAGCTGCGGCGCGGACCGGTCCGGTGGGACCCGGGTGGCGGGCACCTGCTGGTGCTCGGCGGCCCCCGCTCGGGCCGCACCACCACCCTGCTGACCGCCGGGATCGAGGCCCTCGCGCAGGGCTGGCACGTGCACTCCGTCGGGCTCCCGAGCTTCGCGGTCGAACGGCTCCGCGCCGGCGACCGGCGCGGCGGGCTCGGGAGCGTCCTCGACACCGACGACACCCTCGCCACCGCGCGGCTCCTCGAGCTGCTCGGCGCGTCGCGAGGCCGGTCCGTGCTCCTGCTCGACCGGCTCGACCTTGCCCTGGAGTCGCTGGGGCGCCTCGCCCGCGGTGCCGGCGCCGAGCGGTTGTCGGCCCTCTGGCGCGCCGCGGCAGGCGGGACGGCCGTCGCCGCGGCCGCCGACCCGGGCGCGGCCGCGCTGCACCACGCGGGCGCGTTCGCGCAGCGCCTGGTGCTGCCGGTGCCCGACCCCACGCTCGACGCCCTCGCGGGGGTGCCCACCGCGCTGGCCGGTCGCCGGACCGTGCCCGGTCGGGCCGTGCACGTCCACGCCGCCGGCGCCGAGCTGTGCCAGGTGGCGCTCCCGGGCGACCCGCCTCCCACGCCCGCGCGACCAGGAACGGGCGGTGCCCGACCGGTGCTCGTGCGCTCGCTGCCGGACCGCGCCGACCCGCCGGCGGTGCCGGTCGCCGCCGCGGACCCGCTCCTGGTCCCCCTCGGGATCGGCGGCGACGACGCGGGGACCGTGTGGGTGGACCTGGCTCACGGGCTGCTCGTGGCAGGTCCGCCCGGCTCGGGCCGCAGCACGGCGCTCGACGGCGTCGCGGGCGCGCTCGCCGGGGCCGGGCACCGCGTCCTGCGCCTGGTCGACCCGTCCGTCGACGCCCGGCCGCCCCGTGCCGGCGTCCGTGACATCGGGCTCGACGACCTGCCGGCAGCGTGCCGGGAGCCGCGCGAGCCGCCCGTCCTGCTGGTCGACGACCTCGACGACCTCGAACGCAGCCACCCCTCGCTCGGCGAGCTCCTCGCGTCGGTCGAGACCGGGGCGGTGGTCGCGGCGGTCACGTCGGCGTCCGCCGTGCAGGCCTTCCGCGGCGTCGTCCCCATCCTGCTGCGCCGACGACGCACGCTCGTGCTCGACGTGCACGACCCGGCCTCGGCCGAGCTGGTGGGTCCGCGTGCGGCCTGGTGCGTCGACCCGAGCCGCCGTCCGGCCGGTCGCGGCGTGCTGCTGCGCGGGCGGGACGCGGTGGTCGTGCAGGTCTACTCGACCGGATCCTGACGGCGCGCGGTGACCGCCACGACCGGGGGGAGCAGCAGCCCGACCCCCACCAGCGTCGCGACGACGAGCACGGCGACCGCCCACGCCGAGGGCTGCGCCCCGAGCCAGCCCAGCGTGAGCACGACGAGCAGGATCTGCCACATGATCACCGGCGAGCGGGCCCAGCGCCGGCCCCGCCAGAGGCCGCGCGCGGCGAGCAGGAGCAGCAGGGCGATGCCGACGCCGAACGCCGCGAGGAAGAGGCTCGCCGCGGGCAGGGTCGCGGCGCCCCGGACGACGTCGGTGGCCCAGGCGATGCCGAGCCCGAGGAAGGCCGCGGCCTCGAGGGTCACCAGGAGGCAGACGGCGAGGAGCAGGGCGGGGCGGCGGTCGGTCACACGCAGGAGCCTAGGCACGGGAGGGTCCGATCGACCCCTCACCCCTCCTGACCTGGGTCGATCCCCACCCGGGACGCGGGATGCACTACCACGCCCAGAAGGTGTCTCACGCCACGACGTGACGGCGATCACCCCTGGAAACCGGCGTGTTGACCTGGACATTTGTCCGACAATGCCCCTCACCTGCATCAACATGCGGGCTCAGGCCACGCACGGGTGAATCACAGGTGTGACGAACGCCTCAGTCGTTACGGAGATGAAACCTTCCCGTAACCCCTTGTGCAGTCTCCATACCGGTGCGAGCCTTGACGAAGCAAGAAACCCACCCCCGATCTCACGTTCAGACACGCGCGCCCTGACCCCCGGGTGCCGGCTCGACGTGTGCCTAGGAGAGAAATCATGGATTGGCGCCACCGCGCAGCGTGTCTCGACGAGGACCCGGAGCTGTTCTTCCCCATCGGGAACACCGGACCCGCGCTGCTCCAGATCGACGAGGCCAAGGCCGTCTGCCGCCGGTGCCCCGTCGTCGACACCTGCCTCAAGTGGGCGATCGAGACCGGTCAGGACGCCGGCGTCTGGGGTGGGCTCTCCGAGGACGAGCGCCGCGCCCTCAAGCGCCGCACCGCGCGCCAGCGCCGCGCCAGCTGATCTCTCGCTCCACCGGCCCCGTCACCCCTCGGGTGGCGGGGCCGAGTCATGCCCGGCCGGCGAGGACGCGCGCCTCAGATCAGTGACGCGGCGTCCCGCGGCGCCCGCAGCCGGGCCTCGATGACCACCGAGGTCCCCCCGCCCTCGCGGCCGGTCCACTCGATCGTCCCCCGCATCTCGTTGGTGACGAGCGTCGAGACGATCTGCGTCCCGAGCCCGGTGCCCGCACCCCGTTCGGTCGGCAGGCCGGAGCCGTCGTCGGCCACCTCGACCCGCAGCTGGTCGTCCTGCCGGTCGACGATGACCTCGACCGTGCCGGACTCCCGCCCCTCGAACCCGTGCTCGACGGCGTTGGTCACCAGCTCGGTGAGGATGAGGGCGAGCGCGGTGGCGTCCTCGGCCGGGATGGAGCCGAACGACCCGCGCACCAGCGTGCGGACGTGCGCGCCCTCGGTGGCGACGTCGGCGGCGAGGCGCAGGCTCCGACCGACCAGGTCGTCGAACGGCACGCTCTCGTCGAGCGTCTGCGACAGCGTCTCGTGCACGAGCGCGATCGTGGCCACCCGCCGCATCGCCTCGCCGAGCGCCTCCTTGGCCTCCGGCGAGTCCACCCGTCGCGACTGCAGCCGCAGCAGCGCCGCCACGGTCTGCAGGTTGTTCTTCACGCGGTGGTGGATCTCGCGGATCGTCGCGTCCTTGGTGATGAGCTCGCGTTCCCGGCGGCGCAGCTCCGAGACGTCGCGGCACAGCAGCACCGCACCCACGCGCTGGCCGTGCTCGGTGAGCGGGACGGCCCGCAGGGAGAGCGCCACGCCCCGCGCCTCGACGTCCACCCGCCACGGCGCCCGGCCCATGAGGACCAGCGGCATCGACTCGTCGACCGTGTCGTGCTGCTCGATCAGCTCGGCGGTGACCTCGACCAGGGCGCGTCCGACGAGGTCGCCCACCACCCCGAGCCGGTGGAAGCAGGACAGAGCGTTCGGGCTGGCGTAGAGCACCTCGCCCTCGGAGTTGAGGCGCACGAGCCCGTCGCCGACGCGAGGGGCGCCGCGGCGGGGACCGGTCGGGGCGTCGGGTGCCGGGAACTCGCCGCGACCGACCATCGCGAAGATGTCGTCGGCCGCCTCCACGTAGTTGAGCTCGAGGCGGCTGGGCGTGCGGGCCCCGCCCAGGTTCGTCTGGCGCGCGAGCACGGCGATCGCCTTGCCCCGCCGGACCACCGGGACCGCCTCCTCGCGCACGGCGTACGAGCCGAACCAGCGCGGCTCGCGCGAGCGCTGGGCGGCCCGCTCGTCGAGGGAGCGCTGCAGCTGCGGCCGCTGGCCCTCCGGCGCGCTCGACCCGACGACGTCGTCGTAGTGCACGGTGGCGCCGGTCGAGGGCCGGCACTGGGCGATCGCGACGAAGTCACCGTCGTCGGTCGGCAGCCAGAGCACGAGGTCGGCGAACGCGAGGTCGGAGAGCACCTGCCAGTCGCCGACGAGCAGGTGCAGCCACTCGAGGTCGTGCGGCTCGAGCGCGGCGTGACGAGCGGCGAGGGTGCTCAGCGTGGACACGGGGACCAGGGTAGGTGGCGCCGACGACGGTACGGGCAGGACGGCCAGGACGTGGGCAGATAGCCTCGGACCCATACCCCCGACCTCCGAAGGACCTGCCGTGCGACTGAGCGTCACGCTCGACCTGCCCACCGACGCGCACGCCGCCGCGCGACTGCTGGCCGATCCCGAGTTCGTCCACCACAAGGTCCTCGCCACCGGCGCGCTCGAGCAGCACGTCGACATCACCGGGTCCGCCGACGGCGCGTTCACGGTGACCACCCGCCGCGCGCTGCCCACCGACCAGATCCCGGCGCACCTGCGCGGGTTCGTCGGGACGCGGATCGACGTCCGGCAGGTCGAGGCGTGGGAGGCACCGGGAGCCGACGGCGCGCGCGTGGGCACCGTCGTGGTCGAGATCGCCGGCGCGCCCGTGCGACTGAGTGGGCGGACCACCCTGACCCCGACCGCGGTGGGTTCGACCACCGTTCTGTACGACGGCGACCTGCGCGCGAGCGTGCCGCTCTTCGGCTCCGCCGTCGAGCAGGCGACCGCCGGCGCCATCCGGTCCGCGCTCGAGGTCGAGCAGGACGTGGCGCGTCGCTGGATCGCTGGTCACGGACAGGCGCCGCAGCCGTAACGATTCGGTAACACGGCGCGGGGCGGATATCGCTCTGACCTGCGGAAACGTCGGTGTGGGATCGCTACCACGCCATAAACACGGCCCCGCCTCCTTGACACCCGGTGGGCCGCCGACGACAGTATCCGCAGCGCGTGGGAACGCTCCCGCATCACTGCGGATGGGAACGTGTCCACGCCGGGTCCACACGGCCCAACCCGACGTCCGTACGCGCCCCCTGCGGCGAGCGGCCGACGGGTGCCCTAGGGGTACGGCGAGGACGCCGTCCGACTGACAAGGGAGTCACAGTGCGCAAGACCACAAGCAAGATGTGGGCGGCCGCGGCGGGGGTCACGGGCATCGCCCTCCTCGCCACCGCCTGCTCCGGCAGCTCGGACACGCCCAGCGACGAGGGTTCGGACAGCGCCGCGCCCGAGAACATCACGCTGACGCTCGGCACGTTCAACGAGCCTGGCTACACGGACGAGATGTTCAAGGCCTACGAGGACGCCAACCCTGGCATCACCATCGAGAACAAGAAGGCCGCGACCTCGAACGAGGCCCGCGACAACCTGAACACGCGCCTCGCGTCGGGTTCGGGCGCCTCGGACGTCGAGATGATCGAGATCGACTGGCTCCCCGAGCTCATGCAGTACCCGGACAAGTTCGTCGACCTGACGGACCCGGCGCTCGACGGCCGCTGGCTCGACTGGAAGGTCGCGCAGGCCACGACGCCCGACGGCGTCCTGCTCGGCTACGGCACCGACATCGGCCCCGAGGCCATCGCGTACCGCTCCGACCTGTTCGCCGCTGCCGGTCTCCCGACCGACCGCGCCGCCGTCGCCGAGCTGCTCGGTGGCAAGGACGCCACGTGGGACGACTACTTCAACGTGGGCAAGCAGTACACGTCCGCCACGGGCAAGCCGTTCTTCGACGCCGCTGGTGCCATCTACCAGGGCATGATCAACCAGGTCCCGAACGCCTACGAGGAGAACGACGGCACGATCATCGCCGCCACGAACCCCGAGGTGAAGGACATCTACGACGCCGTCACCAAGGCCTCCGTGACCGACAACCTGTCGGCCCACCTCGGCCAGTGGAGCGACGACTGGACCGCCTCGTTCCAGAACGACGGCTTCGCGACCATGCTGGCTCCGGGCTGGATGCTCGGCGTCATCGAGGGCAACTCGGCCGGCGTGACCGGCTGGGACATCGCGGACGTCTTCCCCGGCGGCGCCGGCAACTGGGGCGGCTCGTTCATGACGGTCCCCGCCCAGGGCAAGCACACCGAGGAGGCGAAGAAGTTCGCCGCCTGGCTGACGGCTCCGGAGCAGCAGCTCCAGGCCTACAAGAACAAGGGCACGTTCCCGAGCCAGACCGAGGCGCTGTCCTCGGACGAGCTGCTCAGCTCCACGAACGCGTTCTTCAACAACGCCCCGGCCGGCCAGATCCTGGCCAACCGCGCCGTGGGCATCATCGCCCCGTTCAAGGGCCCGAACTACTTCGCCGTCAACGACGCGATGCAGTCGGCTCTGACCGAGGTCGACGTCAACGGTGGTGACGCCGCTGCTCAGTGGGACACCTTCGTGGGCGCGGTCAACGCTCTCGGCTGACCCTAGCCAGGGGCCGGGCCGGTGGGTCTCCCATCGGCCCGGCCCCGCCAGCGTAGGCTCCTTGCCCACCAGCACGAAGGACTCCTGATGGTCACCTCCACCACCCCGCCCCAGCTGGACCGCGGTCCGCAGCCTGGCTCCGAGCGCGTGCCGCGCCGGGTCGGGTTCAGCCAGACCCTCGGTCGCTGGGACGTCAAGGTCTCGCCCTACCTCTACATCTCGCCGTTCTTCCTGCTGTTCTGCCTGACCGGTCTGTTCCCGCTCGCGTACACCGCCTTCGTGTCGCTGCACGACTGGAACCTCATCGGCGGCAAGGGTGACTTCGTCGGGCTGCAGAACTACCTGTTCGTGCTCCAGGAGCCCAACTTCTGGAAGAGCATCCGCAACACGTTCAGCATCTTCTTCCTGTCGACCGTCCCCCAGCTGATCATCGCGATCGTGCTCGCGGCCCTCCTCGACGCGAACCTGCGCGCCCGGACGTTCTGGCGCATGGGTGTCCTGCTGCCGTACGTGGTGGCGCCGGTCGCCGTCAGCCTCATCTTCGGCAAGCTGTTCGCCGACAAGTCCGGTCTGATCAACACGGTGCTCGGCTACGTCGGCATCGACCCGATCGGCTGGCACGCGCAGATCTTCCCCAGCCACATCGCCATCGCCACGATGGTCGACTTCCGCTGGACCGGGTACAACACCCTCATCCTGCTGGCCGCGATGCAGGCGATCCCGCGCGACCTGTACGAGGCCGCCGTCCTCGACGGTGCCACCCGGGTGCGGCAGTTCTTCTCCGTCACCGTCCCGATGCTGCGTCCGACGATCATCTTCGTCGTCATCACCTCGACCATCGGTGGCCTGCAGATCTTCGACGAGCCGCGTCTGTTCGACCAGACCGGTCAGGGTGGCCCGAGCCGCCAGTGGATGACGACGACCATGTACATCTACGAGCTGGGCTGGGGCAACCAGAAGAGCTTCGGACGTGCGTCCGCGGTCGCCTGGATCCTGTTCCTGATCATCGTGCTGATCGGCATCATCAACTTCTCGATCACGCGGCGCATCTCGTCCGACACGTCGTCGGCCAAGCGGAAGAAGGTCTCCCGATGAGCGCCCCCTCGCTCCCGGTCATCCGGCAGACGGCCGGCCGCGGCGCCGCGCGTGCCGCCGGGCGGAGCCGCTCGACGGCCGCCGGGTCCGAACGTCGTCCGGGCTGGGTCACCTACACCCTGCTCGCCGTCGCCGTCGTCCTGGCGATCGCGCCGCTGTACTACGCGTTCCTGCTCGCGTCGTCGAACTCGGCGTACATCGCGCAGCACCCGATCCCGTCGCTGATCCCGCAGGGCGAGTTCTTCGACAACGTCGCCAAGGTGCTGAACGGCGACATCCAGTTCTGGAAGGCGCTCGGCAACTCGATCATCGTCGGCACGATCACCGCGCTCTCCGTGGTGCTCTTCTCGACGCTCGCGGGCTTCTCGTTCTCGAAGCTCCGCTTCCGGGGCCGCAACGGCCTGCTCGTGTTCGTCATCGCCACCACGGCCGTGCCGACGCAGCTGGGCATCGTGCCGCTGTTCATCGTGATGTCGCAGCTCGGCTGGACCGGCAAGCTCATCGCCGTCATCGTGCCGGGCCTGGTCACCGCGTTCGGCGTCTTCTGGATGACGCAGTACCTCGAGTCGGCGCTGCCGTACGAGCTGGTCGAGGCCGCGCGCGTCGACGGCGCCTCGATGATCCGGACGTTCTGGCACATCGCCCTCCCGGCGGCGCGCCCGGCGGCCGTCATGCTCGGCCTGTTCACGTTCGTCGCCTCGTGGACGAACTTCTTCTGGCCGTTCATCGTCCTCGGTCCGCAGAACCCGACGCTCCCGGTGGCCATCCAGCTGCTCCAGGCGTCGTACTTCAAGGACATGTCGCTGATCATGGCGGGCGTCACCGTCTCCACGATCCCGCTCATCATCCTGTTCTTCGTCGCCGGCCGTCAGCTGGTCGCCGGCATCATGCAGGGTGCCGTCAAGGGCTGATGCCCGCAGACTGTCCACGGCACGTCTCGGACGATCTGGTCTCTGATCGGCCCGGTCGTCCGGCCGATGGCAAGGGCGGGGTGCTCCCCGAGCACCCCGCCCTTCTCATCACCAGCTCGTCATCGCTGCTCCGGCAGCCACAGGAGGGAAGACCAACGGTGGTCGACAACATCCCGGTCCGCGTGGACCCAGCGCGGCCCCCCGCGCCGACGCTCGAGCAGGTCGCCGAGCGCGCAGGCGTCTCGCGCTCGACAGCCTCCCGCGCCATCAACGGCGGCCTGCGCGTGTCTCCCGAGGCCCTCGCCTCGGTCGAGGCCGCGGTGGCCGACCTCGGCTACACCCCGAACCGCGCCGCACGCTCGCTGGTCACCAAGCGCACCGACTCGATCGCGCTCGTGGTTCCCGAGCCCGACGAGCGCGTGCTCTCGGACCCGTTCTTCGCCGGCACGCTGAACGGGCTGAGCACCTCGCTGGCCGACTCGGACGTGCAGGTCGTCCTCGTGATCGCCCGACCCGGCGAGAGCGAGCGCACGGTCCGGTACCTGCGCAACGGGCACGTCGACGGCGCGATCGTCGTCTCGCACCACGCGAACGACGAGCTCGACCGCGCGCTGCAGGTCTCGCACGTGCCCAACGTGTTCGTCGGCCGGCCGCTGTCCGCCGACGAGCGGGATGTGCAGTACGTCGACACCGACAACGTCGAGGGCGGTCGCCTGGCCACCCAGCACCTCATCGACCGCGGCTGCCGGCGCATCGGCACGATCGCCGGACCGGCGGACATGTCGGCCGGCATCGACCGCCTCACGGGCTGGCGCAACGCGATGCGCGAGTCCGGGCTGCACGACGACGCCGTCGTCTACGGCGACTTCACCATGGCCTCGGGCACCATCGCGGCGCGCGAGCTGCTGTCCCGGTTCCCCGACGTCGACGCGATCTTCATCGCCTCCGACCTCATGGCCGCCGGCGCGCTGAGCGTGCTGGCGGAGCACGGCAAGGAGGTCCCCGGGGACGTCGCGGTCGTCGGGTACGACAACCTCGGTGTCGCCGCGTCGACCACTCCCCCGCTGACCAGCGTGATCCAGCCGGTCGTGGCCATGGCGCGTGCCGCGGGTGCCCGGCTGCTCGACCAGCTCAACGGTGCGCCCCCGTCGCCGCCGCTGATCTTCGCCCCCGAGCTGGTCATCAGGGCGTCCGCGTAGCGGGAGCGTCAGAGCGCGGCGCAGCGGGAGCGCGCACAACCAGAGGCCCGGTGGGAGATCCCACCGGGCCTCTGCGCCGTCAGCGGTCCGTGCGGTCAGCCGCCGTCGGCGGGACGTGGCCGAAGCGGTGCAGGGTCCGGCTCACCGCCTGCTCACGGACGACCGCCAGCAGCTCCCGCGCGCCGCTGGCCAGCACCGGGCCGTCGAGCACGGTCACCTGGCCGACGCGGGTGGCCGCCGCCTCGCGCAGGCCGGGGGCCGACCCGACCACCCGGACCCGACCCGTGACGGACCCGGCGCGCACCCGGCCCGCGAACGCCTCGTGGGGCTCGGTCGCGGCGTCGCTCACGGTGACGGCCACGCCCGCGGTGGTCGCCGCGTGGCGGACCCGGGCGACGTCGCGGTCGCGGGCGTCGGAGCCCACGCGCAGCACGAGCCCGGGCACCGGCCGGTAGCGCAGGATGTTCGCCTCGGCGCGCAGGCCGGACGGGTCGTGCTCGAGGGAGAGGTCGCCGGACCACACCCGGGCGTCGTCGCGAGCGGCCCATGCGAGCCAGCCGGCGTCGTCCTGCGGCACGTCGGGGGCGTCCTGCCACCGGCCGATCTGCGCGACGTAGTGCGGTCCGCCGGCCTTGGCGCCGGGTCCGACGGTCGACGCCTTCCAGCCGCCGAACGGCTGGCGCTGCACGATCGCGCCGGTGATGTGCCGGTTGACGTAGGCGTTGCCCACCTCGACCCGGTCCAGCCAGTGGTCGATCTCGCCCTCGTCCAGCGAGTGCAGGCCACCGGTCAGGCCGAATGCCACCGCGTTCTGCACGTCGATGGCCTCGTCCAGCGTCTCGACGCGCATGATGCCGAGCACGGGCCCGAAGCACTCGGTGGTGTGGAACCAGGAGCCGGGCGCGACGCCGTGCTTCACGCCGGGGCTCCACAGTCGGCCCTCGTCGTCGAGCTGCCGGGGCTGCACCAGCCAGGACTCCCCCGGGTCGAGCGTCGTCAGCGCACGCAGCAGCTTGCCGGACGCGGGCTCGGTCAGCGGCCCGACCGCGGTGCCCAGGTCGGTCGCCGGCCCGACGCGCAGGGACGCGACGGCGTCGGCGAGCTGGCGGCGCAGGCGGTCGGAGCGGCCCGCGGAGCCGACGAGGATGGCGAGCGAGGCGGCCGAGCACTTCTGGCCCGCGTGCCCGAACGCGCTGCGCACCAGGTCCGCGACCGCGAGGTCGACGTCCGCCGACGGCGTGATGACCAGGGCGTTCTTGCCGGAGGTCTCGGCGAGGACGTCGAGGTCGGGCCGCCAGCCGGCGAACAGCTGGGCGGTCTCGATCGACCCGGTGAGCACGACGCGGGCCACGTCGGGGTGCGTGACCAGCCGGCGACCGACGTCCCCTTCCGGGCTGAGCACGACGGTGAGGATCCCGGGAGGCGCCCCGGCGGCGGCGAGACCCCGCTGGATCGCCGCCATCGCGACCTGGCCGCACCGCGGCGCCTGCGGGGCGGGCTTGACCAGCACAGCGCTGCCCGCGGCCAGCGAGGCCAGCACCGAGCCCACCGGGATCGCGACGGGGAAGTTCCACGGCGGGGTCACCACCGTGAGCCCGGACGGTCGGTGCACGGCCCCGGGCACGACGCCGTCCGCGAGCTCGGCGGCGCGCTCCGCGTAGTACCGAGCGAAGTCGACGGCCTCGCTGACCTCCGGGTCGGCCTCGGCGACGGTCTTGCCGGCCTCGTGGACCATGGTGGCGACCAGGTCGGCACGCGCGTCCTCGAGGGCGGCCGCGACCGCGTGCAGCGCGACGGCCCGGTCGGCGGGCGCCGTCGCGGCCCAGGCCGGCTGGGCGGCGGCGGCCCGCGCGACCACGGCGTCCACCTCGTCGGTCGTCGTCACCACGACCGCGCCGTCGGGCGTCGGGACGTCGCGGTCGACGATGCCGCGGGCCCAGGCGCGTGCGACGCCGACCGCGGGGTCCGTGTCGGGCGTGTTGGCGAAGCCCTCGGGCGCGGGGGCGTCGGCGAACGGCCGGGCCGCCCGCCGGGCCGCCGTCGAGGGCTCGTCGCGGTCACGGAACGCGACGCGGAAGGCCTCCTCCTGGCTGTCCATCGCCGCACCCGGCGCGAACAGCGCGTGCAGGAAGTTCTGGCTGGCCGAGTTCTCCTCCAGGCGCCGGACCAGGTAGGAGATGGCGACGTCGAAGTCGTGCCGCGCGACCACGGGCGTGTACAGCAGGACCGCGCCGACCTCGTCGCGGACCGCGCGGGCCTGCGCCGGCGCCATGCCCTGCAGCATCTCGATGTCGAGGGCCTCGGCGACGCCGCGTCGCTGGGCGATCAGGTGCGCGGCGGCGACGTGGAACAGGTTGTGGCTGGCGACGCCGACGCGCAGGACGGCGGTGCGCTCGGGGTCCAGGGCCCGGTCCACCAGCCGCAGGTACGCGGCGTCGACCTCCGCCTTCGAGCCGTAGGGCGCCTGCGGCCAGCCGTGCAGCTCGGACTCGACCTGCTCCATCGCGAGGTTGGCCCCCTTGACCAGCCGCACCTTGAGGCGGGCGCCGCCGGCCTCGCGCCGCGCGGAGGCGATCGCGGTCAGCTCGTCCAGCGCGTCGGCGGCGTCGGGCAGGTAGGCCTGCAGCACGATGCCCGCCTCGGCGTCGAGCAGCGCCGGGTCCGAGACCAGCCGCTCGAACACCCGCAGGGTCAGCGTGAGGTCGCGGTACTCCTCCATGTCGAGGTTGAGGAACGTGCCGTGCCGCGCCGCGGTCAGGTACAGCGGTCGCAGGCGGTCCACCACCCGGCGGACGCTCCCCTCGGTGTCCCACGTGGACAGCTGGCTGGCCACGGCCGAGACCTTGACCGACACGTAGTCCACGTCGGGACGCTCGACCAGCGCGTGCACCCGGGCCAGCCGCGCGGTCGCCTCGCGCTCCCCCAGCACGGCCTCGCCGAGCAGGTTGAGGTTGAGCCGGAACCCGGCGGCGCGCGTCGCCGCGAGGTGCTTGGCCAGCCCCGGACCGTCGTCGGCGACCAGGTGGCCGACCAGGCTCCGCAGGCGCAGGCGGGCCGCGGGCACGACGACGTCGGGCAGCACGGGGGCGACGAGCGCACCGGCGCCGAGCATCGCCCGGTCGAGCGGGCCGAGGAACCCCGAGGCGGCCCCCGACGTCAGACCGGCGAGCTCCCGGGCGGCCACGCGCACGTCCTGCGGGCGCGCGACCCGGTCGACGAACCGCACCGCGAGCTCGAGCCCGGCGGGGTCCGCCACGAGTGCGGCCAACCGGCCGGTGGTCCGTCGCTCGGTGGCCGTCTGGCCCTCCGCCGTCGCCGAGAGCCACGTCCGGGCCAGCCGGATCGCGTCCTCGGTCACGTCGCCTGTGGTCGACATGGTTCTCCTCGTCCTCGGGGTGGACCGGGTCTCGGCCCGGGGCCAGTCTGGGCTGTCAAGGACCGTCTGTGCGACGTGGGTCGCCCGGATGCCGGTTGACCGGCCGGTCAGCCCGTCGCCAGGGTGGGACCGGCCGCGCACACGGGCACGCACGTGCGGATGAGCCGACGCCACTGTCGACCCACCCGGGGGACCACCATGATCGCTCTTGCTCGACGCGCCCTCGTCACGGCCGCCGCGGCCCTGACCCTCGTGCTCGGCGGCCTCGCGGTCGCGGCACCGTCCGTCGCCGCGGACTCGCCCGGCGTCGCGGCCGACCCCACCCTGCCGCGCGCGGCGCTGAGCGCCGGTGGCGTCGTCCAGCCGCAGGCGACGATCGAGGGCGAGGAGGCGTTCTGCGGGTGGCTCACCGGCGTCTACGTGAACCACCCGACGTACTACACGGTGCGCGTCTACAACTGCCGGCACACGGACGTCTTCGTCAAGGGCACGTACCTCAACGGCTCGTTCGGCACGTGCGTCCTCGTCCCTGCGCGGCACTCGCGGCACCTCGGCGGATCCGTCGTGAAGCCGCTCGACGACGCGCAGGTCTGCTGAGCGGACCCGCGCAGCGGGTGAATCCCGCGCGCGGTCCGGGCCCGTGGGGCGGCGCTGACCAGGATCGTCGCCCGGTGACGCCCGCGTTGCCCGGTTCGTCCTGCCCGCGCCTCGGACACGCCCGGCTCAGTCTTCGGGCCTACCGTGCGCCGACCGTCGGCGGTGACAAGGTGGGGGACGTGACGGACCTCACAGCGGAGACCCCGCAGCAGACCACGCCCCTCGCCACCGCCCAGGCACAGCTCGCCTCGGCCGTCGAGATCCTCGGCTACACCGAGGGGCTCCACCGCATGCTCGCCACACCCCGGCGCGAGATGAACGTCGCCGTCCCCCTGCGTCGGGACGACGGCGAGATCGAGCTGTTCACCGGGTACCGCGTGCAGCACAACATCTCCCGCGGCCCGGGCAAGGGCGGGCTGCGCTACTCCTCCTCCGTCGACGTCGACGAGGTGCGGGCGCTCGCCATGTGGATGACCTGGAAGTGCGCGGTCGTCGACGTCCCCTACGGCGGCGCCAAGGGCGGCGTCACCATCGACCCTCGGCTGTACTCGCAGGCGGAGCTCGAGCGCGTCACCCGCCGCTACACCAGCGAGATCATGCCGATCATCGGCCCGGAGCGGGACATCATGGCGCCGGACATCGGCACCAACGAGCAGACCATGGCGTGGGTCATGGACACCTACTCCGTGAACCTCGGCTACACCATCCCCGCGGTGACCACGGGCAAGCCGCTCGCGGTCGGGGGCTCGCTCGGACGGGCGACCGCGACCTCCCGGGGCGTCGTGCACTCCGCGGCTGCCGCGCTGGGTGACGCGGGCGTGAAGCTGCGCGAGGTGAGCGCCGCCGTGCAGGGCTTCGGCAAGGTCGGCTCGCACGCCTCCCGCTTCCTGCACGACGCGGGCACCCGTGTGGTCGCGGTCAGCGACGAGCAGGGCGGCGTCATGCACAGCGACGGCCTCGACATCGCCGGGCTCGAGCGGCACGTCGCGGTGACCGGCACCGTGGTCGGCTTCGAGGGCGGCGAACCGATCGACAACACCGAGCTCCTCGCGCTCGACGTCGACCTGCTCATCCCGGCGGCAGTCGAGGGTGTCCTGGACGCCGACGCGGCGGGCCGGGTCAAGGCGCGGTGGGTCGTCGAGGCCGCCAACGGCCCGACGACGCACGAGGGCGACCGCATCCTCGCGGAGCGCGGCGTCGTCGTCGTGCCCGACATCCTGGCCAACGCGGGTGGCGTGGTCGTGTCGTACTTCGAGTGGGTGCAGGCAAACCAGGCGTACTGGTGGACCGAGCGCGAGATCGAGGACCGCCTGGAGCACCGGATGATCACGGCCCACCGGGCGGTGGCTGCCGTGGCGAGCGCCGAGGGGATCTCGCTGCGCGACGCGGCGCTGACCATCGGCGTCCGGCGCGTCGCCGAGGCGCACCAGATCCGCGGCCTCTACCCCTGACGGGAGTACGGACGGGGGTGCCGGTGTTGCTGACGAGGTGACTCGCCAGAACCCGGTGCCCCTGTCCGTGCTCGACACCTCCCCGGTCGCCGTCGGCCAGTCCTCCGCGGACGCGCTCGCCGCGACGACGACCCTCGCCCGCGCCGCCGACGACGCCGGTTACGCACGCTTCTGGGTGGCGGAGCACCACGCGATGCCCGCGGTCGCGTCCACGTCCCCGGGCGTCCTGCTCGCGCACCTCGCCGCGGCCACGTCACGGATCCGGGTCGGATCCGGCGGGGTCATGCTGCCCAACCACCCGACGCTCGTAGTCGCCGAGCAGTTCGCGATGCTCGAGGCGCTCCACCCCGGCCGCATCGACCTCGGCATCGGCCGCGCGCCAGGCGCCGACCCCATGACCGCCGCCGCGCTGCGCCGCACGGTCGAGGGCCTGGGCGCCGACGACTTCCCCGCCGAGGTCGTGGACGTCCTGGCCCTGCTCGGCCAGCGGCTGGAGGGACGCGCGCCGTCCCTGCGCGCCACCCGCCTGTCCGCCACGCCGGCGGCCACGTCGACGCCCCAGGTCTGGCTGCTCGGGTCCAGCTCGTTCAGCGCGGAGCTGGCCGGCGAGCTGGGGCTGCCGTTCAGCTACGCCCACCACTTCAACACGGGCCACACGCTGCAGGCGGCCGACGCCTACCGCCGCGCGTTCCGTCCGTCGCCCGTGCTGGACGCGCCGCGCCTCATGGTCTCCGCGTCGGTGCTGGTCGCCGACTCCGACGACGAGGCGCACTACCTGGCGGGTCCCAGCAGGGTCATGGCCCTGTCGCTGCGCACCGGTCGGCCGCTCGGGCCGATCGTCTCGCCCGAGGACGCCGCCCGCGAGCTCGCCCTGCTCGACCCGGCGGCGGCCGCCGACTTCTTCGCGCGGGTCCCGGGCACGCAGGTGGCCACGACCGCCGACCGGGCGGTCGACGAGCTGGCCGCGCTGGTGGCCCGCACGGGAGCCGACGAGCTGATGATCACCGGGACCGCGTTCGACGTGGCCACCCGGGTGCACACGCTGTCGCAGGTCGCGTCCCGCTGGCCGGCCGTCACGGTCGCGGCCTGACCCGACCGGGGACGCCTCCCGAGTCAGACCGGCTGGTCCCCGGCGGTGGGGTCGCGGACCAGCCGCGCCGACCCGTCCCCGGTGAGCTCCAGCGTGTCGTCGTCGGGCGTCGACACCGCGACCGTGCCGCTGAGCAGCCGGAACACGCGCTGCTCGCAGTCCATCGCGTCCGGCGGGCCCGCCATCATGGTCGACACCACCGGCCCGAAGGTCAGCCCGTCGCCGGCGAGCTCCCACGTGCCGCGCACCCGGTTGACCCCGGCCATGCCGAACACCTGACCGTCACCGTCGAAGGTCAGCCACGGCGTCGCGCGACGCGGTCCCTCGACCTCGGCGCCCTCGAGCGCGGTGAACCGCCAGGTACCCGCCAGATCGACCATCCCCCGATGATGTCACCCGCGCGGCTGACGGTCCGCCCACGTCTCCAGGGTCACGCGCGGGCCGGTGTAGAACGGCACCTCCTCGCGGACGTGCAGGCGGGCGTCGGTGGCGCGCAGGTCGCGCATCAGGTCGACGATCCGGTGCAGCTCGGCGGCCTCGAACGCGAGGATCCACTCGTAGTCGCCGAGCGCGAACGCCGAGACCGTGTTGGCGCGCACGTCCGCGTACCCCCGGGCGGCCTGGCCGTGCTCGACGAGCATGCGGCGGCGGTCGTCCTCGGGCAGCACGTACCAGTCGTAGGAGCGGACGAACGGGTACACCGTCATGTAGTCGCCGGCCGGCTCACCCGCGAGGAACGCAGGGACGTGGGAGCGGTTGAACTCGGCGGGCCGGTGCAGGCCGACCACCGACCACACGGGCAGCAGGTGACGCCCGAGGTCGCTCGCGCGCAGCCGCTGGTAGGCGCCCTGGACCTCCTCGACCGTCGCGGCGTGCCACCACACCATGAGGTCCGCGTCCGCCCGCAGACCCGCGACGTCGTACCAGCCGCGCACCACCAGGCCGTCGTCGGCCACGGCGGCCTGGGCGGCGGCGATGAGCTCGGCGCGCTCGTCGTCGTCCTCCGGCAGGACCTCCTCCAGGGCGAAGACGGTCCACATCGTGTACCGGACGGTGGCGTTGAGGGTCTCGGCGTCGTGCGTCATCGCGGGTGCTCCAGGTCAGGGGGTCAGGACAGGGGGTCGGTCGAGCAGGCGGCGGGGATGCCCGTGGGCTGGCCGGCGCGCATCTCGCAGCAGCCGGGGCGGCACACGGACCGCCACGGCGGGAGCTCGCCGACCGTGGCCTCGGGCACCGGCCGGGCGGCGGCGTCGGCGGCGAGGTCGGCGGTCACGCCCGTCGACGGGCCGTAGCCCGCGCGAGCCAGCGCGGCCCGCTCCAGGACGAGGTCGACCAGACCGCGGACGAAGGGCTCCCGGGTGCCGACCGTGTCCGCCCGCACCGCGACGAGCCCGAGCTCCGCGGCCGTCTCCAGGGCCTCGGTGTCGAGGTCGAACGCGACCTCCATGTGGTCCGAGACGAACCCGATCGGCGACAGCACGACGGCCTCGACCCCCTCGGTCGCGAGGGCCGTCAGATGGTCGTTGACGTCGGGCTCGAGCCACGGCTGGCTCGGCGGTCCCGAGCGCGAGCAGTAGGTGAGGTCCCAGGTCACCGGCCGGCCCAGCCGCTCCCCGACCGCGGCCGCGACGGTCGCGGCGACGTCGAGGTGCTGCGCGCTGTACGACGCACCGCTGACCACCGACGCCTCCTCCATCACGTCCGGGATCGAGTGGGTGACGAACACGAGCCGGGCGTCCCGACCGAGCGACTCGTACGCCTCGGTCACCGCGTCGACGTTCGCCTGCACGAACCCGGGGTGGTTGAAGTACGAGCGGACCTTGTCGACGACCAGCGGGTGCTCGCCCTCGCCCAGGCCGACGTCGAGGCCGAGCTCGTCGAGCGAGGCCCAGAGGTTCTCCCGGTACTGACGGCAGCCGGAGTAGGACGAGTACGCGCTGGTCACCAGCGCGACCATCCGACGCGCGCCGTCCGCGTAGGCCGCGCCCAGGGCGTCGCGGGTGTACGGCTCCCAGTTGCGGTTGCCCCACACCACCGGCAGCTCGAGCCCACGACGGGCGAGCTCCTCGGTGAGCGCCTTCTGCAGCGCCAGGTTCTGCCCGTTGATCGGGCTGGCTCCCCCGAAGTGGTGGTAGTGCTCGGCGACCACGGCGAGGCGCTCGTCGGGGATGTTCTTTCCCGCGGTGACGTTGCGCAGGAACGGCAACACGTCGTCGGGGCCGTCCGGGCCGCCGAACGAGAACAGCAGGAGCGCGTCGTACGGAGCGACAGGGCTGAGGTCGGACGAGGGCGTACGGGTGCTCACGGCGGTGTCAGGGGCCACCGTCCGATCATCGCACCGGCCGCCCGGCGCCCTCGCGGCGAGCGGCCGCACCGGCCCGTGAGATTGTCGGGACGCGTTGTCAGAAAGCACGCCGACGCCCGGCGGCGACGAGCACCACCGGGCGTCGGGCGGGCGAACGCTGCGGACGCTCAGCCCTTGACGGCCCCTCCGAGCCCGGCGCCGCGCAGGAACATGCGCTGGAACACCAGGAACATGAGGATCGGGATGACGGTCGCGATCGCGTACGCGGCCATGAGCGTGCCCTTGTCGGTCGTCGCCTCGAGGGACGGCAGCCGGACGGACAGGGGCTGCAGGTCGGGGTTGCGCAGGACCAGCAGCGGCCAGAGGAAGTCCTTCCAGGACGCGATCACGGCGAACACCGAGACGACGCCGAGGATCGGCTTGCTCATCGGCAGCACGATCGACCAGAACAGCCGGAAGGGTCCGGCGCCGTCGACGCGGGCGGCCTCGAAGATCTCGCGCGGCAGGTTGTCGAAGAACCGGGCGACCAGGACGACGTTGAACGCGCTGGCGCCGGCGGGCAGCCAGACGGCCCAGTACGAGTTGACCAGCGAGTGATCGATGAGGGGCGGGTGCAGGATGATCAGGTACAGCGGCACCAGCAGGACGACGGCGGGCACGAACAGGGTCGCCAGGACGAGGCCCTGGGCGTAACGGGCCCAGTGCGGCCGCAGGACCGACAGGACGAAGCCACCGGTCGTCGCGACGAGCATCTGCGAGGCCCACGAGCCCGCGGCCAGCACGACGGTGTTGACGAAGTACTTGCTGATGTCGATGTCGAACCAGGCGTCGTGCAGGTTGGACCACTTGATGCCGTTGGGGAAGATCGCGAGCGGCGTGCGCAGGATGTCCTGGGTCGGCGTGATGGCGAACTTGCCCAGCAGGAGCAGCGGCCCGACGCACCAGACGATCAGCAGGACCAGCAGGAGCACGTGCATCGTGTTCCAGGTGTGCCGCACGCGCGGCCGGCGCCAGTCGGACGTGGAGACCGCGGTGCGGTCGTCCTCGGGCGGCGGCGTCCTGACGCCCTCGGCCGGTCCGGTCGGGACCTCGTCGGGGAGCACCGCCTCCGGCAGGGACGGGGTGGTCGTGGTCACGAGGTGCTCCAGCTGCGCGTGAGGCGGAAGTAGATCAGGGACATCACGGCGAGGAACACGGCGAGCATGAGGGACAGCGCCGTCGCCATGCCGTAGTTCCCGCCGAGGCTGTTCTGGAACGCGTACCGGTACACCAGCAGCAGCACGGAGATCGTCGCGTTCGCGGGACCACCGCCGGTGAACAGGTAGGGCTCGAGGAACACCTGGGCGGTCCCGATGATCTGCAGGATGAAGGTGATGAGCAGGACGCCGCGCAGCTGCGGCATCGTGACGTGCCAGATCTTGCCCCAGACCGAGGCGCCGTCGACCTCGGCGGCGTCGTACAGCTCGGTGGGCACTGCGGTCAGCGCGGCGAGGTAGATGATGACGGTCCCGCCGGCCGCGGCCCAGGTGGCCTCGAGCACGAGGGACGGCATGGCCGACGTCGCGCTCTGCAGCCACGGTTGGGGCGGTATCCCGACGTAGCCGATGATCGTGTTGAACACGCCCTCGGGCCGCGGGTCGTAGAAGAACTTCCACAGCAGCACGGCGACCACGGGCGGCACGACGACGGGCAGGTAGGCCAGGGCCGAGTACAGGCCCTTGGCGCGCCGGACCTCGCTCATGAGCACCGCGGCGATGAGCGGCACGGGGTAGCCGAAGATCAGGGCCAGCAGGGCGAAGTACGCGGTGTTGCGGATGGCCATCGGCAGCACGGGGTCGGCGAACACCCGCTGGAAGTTCTCCAGCCCGACCCACGACGTCACGATGAGGTTCGTCTTCTGGAAGCTCATGATGACGGCCTTGACGATGGGCGCCCACGAGAAGACCCCGAAGATCACCAGCATCGGCAGCGCGAACACGAGCGTGCTCAGGCCACCACCGCGCACCCAGGTCGCCGGGGATCGTCTCCTGGTCGGTGGCTCGACGATGGTGTCGGTGGTCATGCGGTCCTTCTCTCGGTGCGTGTCGTCGTCGTCATCGGTCTGCTGGACAGGGCGATGGTGCCCGGCCCGGGGACGGACCCGGGCCGGGCACCCTCACCGGTGTCAGCCGGCCTGGTCGATCAGGGCCTGCGACTGCGTGTTGGCGTCCGCGAGCAGCTTGTCCAGGTCGACGCCGGGGTCGGTCATGACCGCCTGCACGATCGGGAAGAGCAGCCCGTAGGTCTCCTGGGTCGCGCGAGCGGCCTCAGGGATGACCGGCTGGGTGAACATGACGTCGGTGTAGCCGGTCATGTGGTCCAGCGGGACGTTGACGTAGTCCTTGATCCAGCCGAGCGACGTCGTGTACTGGTCCTTGCTGAAGATCGGCAGGGTCGGGGTACCGACGGCCTGCGGAGGCGTCTGCTCCGCGAGGATCTTGGCGTCGGCCACGGCCTGGTCCTGGTCGACCAGCTTGGACAGGTACCAGAAGTCGATCCACTTGACGGCGGCGTCCTTCTCCTCGTCCGTCGCCTGCGGCGCCACGGCGGCGTAGGTGCCACCGCCGAGCGTCCCGGAGTCGTCGCCCTCGTTCGGCAGCGCGGTCAGCCCGTAGTCCAGGTTGTCCGCGGTGACGCCGTTGTTCTGCACCAGAGCGGTGTAGATGTCCGAGCCCGACGTGTACATGGCGAACTGGCCGGCCGCGAAGCCCGCGTTGATGTCGCCCCAGCCCAGCTGCGTGTTCTCCAGCAGCGAGCCGTCCGTCTTGAGGTCGCCGAGGAACTGCAGCGACTCCTTGACGGCCGGGTCGGTCAGCGTGGCCTTGTACTTGTCACCGTCGAGCACCTGGGTGCGACCGCCGCGCGAGTAGGCCGCGGCCGTGAGCTGCCAGCCACCGGCGTTGTCGAGCGCCATCATCGCGTAGCCCGGCGTGCCGGTCTTGTCGTGGATGGTCTTGGCGTCCGCGCGGACCTCGTCCCACGTCGTCGGCGGCTTGTCCGGGTCCAGCCCGGCGTCCGTGAACAGCTTGCGGTTGTAGTGCAGCGCCACGGCGTAGATGGACTTGGCGGGGACCGCGTAGATCTTCCCGTCGTCGCTCAGCCCGGCCGCGAGGACCTCCTTGTTGAAGTCGTTCGCGTACGGCAGCTGCTTGACCTGCGCGTCGATGTCGGCGATCTGGCCGTTCTGGATGAGCACCTTGGTGTCGGTGGCCGGCACCTCGAAGACGTCGGGCAGGGTGCCACCGGCGAGGTCGGCCGCGAAGGTCGAGGCCAGCCAGTTGTACTCCTGCGTCTTGATCGTGATGTCCGGGTACTTCTCCTCGAACTGCTGGACGCGCTCGTTCAGGGCGTCCACGGCCGTCTGCTCGGCGCCGGGCTGGAGCCCGGCGACCGTGATGGTGACCTTGTCGGCGCCGGCCGACGACGAGTCGCCCGACGGGGTGTCGTCGTTGCTGCACGCGGCCAGCAGGCCGAGCGAGAGCACACCGGCCATGGTGAGCGCGGTGGTGCGTGAGGACCTCATCGTCACTCCTTCGTGAGGGATCGCCCCTGACAGGGTGCCAGGTCGCGGTCGTGTTCTGCGGTCGGGATCAGTGCGGGTCGAGCTGGTGTTGCGGTCGGGTCAGGCGGGGGTGCGCAGCCACGCGGCGGTGTCGCGCGGCAGCAGACCTGCGACGAGCGGGGCGCTCGTGAGCAGGACATCGGTGTGGGCGGGCAGGGCGGCGGGTTCGTCGCCCAGGTTCACGACGCACACGAGCCCGCCACGGGCGAACGCGAGCACGTCGTGGGCCGAGTCGATCCACGTCATCGGGCCGTCGCCCAGGGCGTGCTCGGCCCGGCGGATCGCCAGGAGGTCGCGGTACAGGTGCAGGGTCGACGCGGGGTCGGCCTCCTGCGCCGTGACGGTCAGCTCCGCCCACGCGCCCGGCTGCGGCAGCCACGGCCGCCCGGTCGAGCCGGCGGGGCTGAACCCGTAGGGGGCCGACGAGCCGGACCAGGGCAGCGGCACGCGGCAGCCGTCCCGGCCGGGGTCGACGCCCTCGGAGCGGAAGTGCATCGGGTCCTGCAGGACGTCGAGCGGCAGGTCCTCGACCTCAGGCAGCCCGAGCTCGTCGCCCTGGTAGATGTACAGCGACCCGGGCAGCGCCGCGGTGAGCATCGCGGCGGCGCGGGCCCGGCGCAGGCCGACGGCGAGGTCGGTCGGCGTGCCGAACCGCTTGGCGGTGAACGCGAACGACGTGTCGTCGCGCCCGTACCGGGTGACCGGCCGCGTGACGTCGTGGTTCGACAGCACCCAGGTGGCCGGCGCCCCGACGGGCCCGTGCGCGGCCAACGTGATGTCGATGGACTCCCGCAGCTGCTTGGCGTCCCAGGGCCGCGCCATGAAGTCGAAGTTGAACGCCGTGTGCATCTCGTCGGGACGCAGGTACTGCGCGAAGCGCGCCTTGTCCTGGAGCCAGACCTCGCCGACGAGCACGCGCGTGCCCTCGTACGAGTCGGCCACCGACCGCCAGCCGCGGTAGACGTCGTGCAGCTCGTCGCGGTCGACGTGCGGGTGCTCGCCGGGACCGGGGTGGGCCGGGACCTCGGGCAGCGACGCGTCCTTGACCAGCAGCGCCGCCGAGTCGATCCGGATGCCCGCGACGCCCCGGTCGAACCAGAACCGCAGCACCGACTCGAACTCCTCGACGACCTCCGGGTGCGACCAGTTGACGTCGGGCTGCTGCGGCGCGAACAGGTGCAGGTACCACTCGCCGGGGGTGCCGTCCGGGTTGGTGGTGCGCGTCCACGTGCTGCCCTGGAAGTCGGAGACCCAGTGCGTGGGGATCTGCTCGCCCTGCTCGCCCTTGCCGGGGTGGAACCAGAACCGGTCGCGCTCCGGCGAGCCGGGACCGGCGGCGAGCGCCGCCTGGAACCACTCGTGCTGGTCGGACACGTGGTTGGGGACCACGTCGATGATGGTCCGGATGCCGAGGGCCAGGGCCTCGGCGATGACGAGCTCGGCCTCCTCGAGGGTGCCGAACGCCGGGTCGATCGCCCGGTAGTCGGCCACGTCGTACCCGCCGTCCGCCAGCGGGGACACGTACCAGGGGGTCACCCAGATCGCGTCGACCCCGAGGTCCCGCAGGTACGGGAGGTGCGCACGCAGACCTGCCAGGTCACCGGTGCCGTCCCCGTTCCCGTCGGCGAAGCTGCGCGGATAGACCTGGTAGATCACTGCGCCACGCCACCACTGCGGGTCGGTCTCGGGCTGAGCCTGCGCCACTCGGGTCTCGTCTCTCGTGGGCCGCCGTCGACGGCGACGGGGCCGGTTGTCCGCTTCCTGCGGCCGCGTCGTGCTCCGCGGACCCTGGGGACCACCGCGAGACGTCGCTGTCGCGTTCCAGACACTAAAGGAAGCGACTGGAACCACGCAAGAAACTGACAGGACAGTTATCGAAGTGTGACCGAACGCGGTCCGGAAGCAACGGACCCCGCCCCGCCGGGTGGGCGGGACGGGGTCCGTCGGTGCAGGTCGGGGTCAGTCGGCGAGCGCCGCCGGCTGCGCGGGCGCGGGGCCGGTCGAGCCGCGCACGACGAGCTCGGGCTCGAACAGGAGCTCGTCCTGCGGCACGGCCCCGCCGTGGATCTGGCTGACCAGCAGGTCGATCGCCGCGCGGCCCATCGGCTCGATGGGCTGGCGCACGGTGGTCAGCGGCGGCTCGGTGCAGCTCATGAACGCGGAGTCGTCGTACCCCACGACGGAGATGTCGTCGGGCACCCGCAAGCCCGCGCGCCGTGCGGCCCGGATCACGCCGAGCGCGAGCGGGTCGCTCGCGCAGACGATGCCGGTCACACCCTCGCGAAGCAGCCGGTTGCCGGCCGCCTGGCCGCTCTCCAGCGAGTAGGCGCTGCGGACCACCTGGTTGGCGCCGAGCTCGAGGCCGAGCCGCTGGGTGATCGCCTGCGCGGCACGGAGCTTGCGCTCGGAGGGCACGTGGTCGATCGGGCCCAGGACCAGGCCGATCTTCGTGTGGCCCAGCGAGGCGAGGTGGCCCACCGCCTGCTCGATCGCCACCTCGTCGTCGCAGGACACCCGCGGGAACGGGAGCTCCTCGATGGAGGCGTTGATGAGGACGACGGGCAGGTTGCGGCCCGTGAGCCGCTCGTAGTGGCCGTGCGTGGCGTCGCGCTGCGCGTAGTGCCCACCGGCGAAGACGATCCCCGAGACCTGCTGCCCGAGGAGCAGCTCCACGTAGTCCGCCTCGGACACCCCGCCGGCGGTCTGCGTGCACAGGACGGGCGTGAAGCCCTGCTGCGCGAGGGCACCGCCGACCACCTCCGCGAACGCCGGGAAGATCGGGTTCTGCAGCTCGGGCAGGACCAGCCCGACCAACCGGGCGCGCTCGCCGCGCAGCTTGGTCGGGCGCTCGTAGCCGAGCACGTCGAGCGCCGTGAGCACGGCCTCCCGCGTCGACTCCGAGACACCGGGCTTTCCGTTGAGCACGCGGCTGACGGTCGCTTCCGAGACGCCGACCTTGCGTGCCACCTCTGCGAGTCGCCGTGACATGCTCGTCACTCTACAGTCGCGCGGCTGCAAGTGGCTTGCATCCGGCCGCAAACGCCGAACTGTCGTGACTCACCCGTTCGGTGCATGCTGCAGCCGCCGGCGTGCGGTGCGGCCGGCGTCCTTCTACCGTCGGAGCAGTCCGACCCGTGCGACGCCCCCGACGGAGACGCCCTCGAGAGACTGGAACCCTGTGCCGCTGACCGAGTCCCGCCCGACGGCGAGCCCGACGCTCGGGCGGCGCTACCGCCTGGAGCAGCAGCTCGGGCGAGGGGGCTCCGGCGAGGTGTTCCGGGCGACCGACGACCGGCTGCACCGCGCCGTCGCACTCAAGGTCTTCACCCTCGGCGCCGCCTCGCCGCAGGAGATCCGCCGCTACGCGCACGAGGCGCGGGTGCTGTCCGCGCTCGCCCACCCCAGCCTGGTCGCCCTGCTGGACGTCGGCGCCGACGTGCTCCCCGACGTCGGACCCGTCGCGTTCCTCGTGATGGAGCTGGTCGACGGGCGCACGCTGCGCGACACCATCGCCGACGGACCCCTCGCCCCGGCGCTCGCGGCGGACGTCGGGCGCCAGCTCGCCCTGGCCCTCGGCCACGCGCACGCGGCGGGCGTGGTGCACCGCGACGTGAAGCCCTCCAACGTCCTCGTCGCCACCGACCGCGCCGAGAGCGGCCACCGCGACGCGCCGTGGCTCCCGGTGGTGCTGGCCGACTTCGGCATCGCGGTGACCACGGCCGGCAGCTCACCGACGCCGGCCGGCACGTCCGGCACCGCCGGCTACCAGAGCCCGGAGCAGGCCCTGGGCACCCCGGCCGGTCCGGCCAGCGACGTCTACTCCCTGGGCCTGGTGCTCCTGGAATGCCTCACCGGCACCCGCGCCTACCCCGGCGACCCCCTGACCAGCGCGCTGGCCCGGCTGCTCGACCCGGTCCAGATCCCCGAGGACTTCGGTCGGGACTGGTCCCGCCTGCTGCGGGCCATGACGTCCCCGGAGCCCGACGCCCGGCCCGCCCCGGCGGCCGTCGCGGCGGAGCTGCGCGTGCTGCGGGGCTGAGGCCCTAGGCCGGGTCGGGGATCCGCGCCTGCGCGGCCCGCAGCTTGTCGGTGAGCGACCGCAACGTCGCCAGCTCCTCGGCGTCCAGCGCGCCGCCCACCAGCCGGCGGATCGTACGCACGTGCCGTCGGCCGATCTCCCGCTGCACCCGAGCCCCCTCGGCGGTCAGGCTGACGGCCACGCCCCGCGCGTCGCCCTCGACCGGCCCCCGCCGCACCAGGCCGGCGAGCTCGAGACGCTCCACCATCCGCGACAGGCTGGGCTGGGTCAGCAGGCTGACCTCCCCCAGCTCCTTGAGCCGCGCCGTGCCGTCCGCGCAGCCCGACAGCGTGAACAGGACGTCGTACTCGCGGATGGTCAGCTCGCCCCAGACGTCGTCGCGCTGGAACCGCCGCATGAGCGCGACCTGGGCGCGGAACAGCGACTCCCACGCCTCCGCCGCCTCGCGCGTGCCGGGCAGCTCCCGTGCTGCGTCGTCCATCGGTGCACCCCTTCGGTCCATGCAAACGTATCGATCTCAACGCCCTGTGCGGTGCCGCTGTTCCGCCGCGGTATCGAAAGAGCCGCCCGCGCGCTGCTGAAACGCTTCGGCACCTCGCGGCACCGGCCCGGCGGCGACCACTCTGCGATCCGGCACCGGCTCAACGAGGAGGAAACCCCATGCCTGTCGTCCATCCACCCCGCCGCTCTGCGCTCCGCACGGCCGCGGTCGCCGTCGTGGCGACCCTCGCGGTCGGCGCAGCGCTCGCGATCCCGGCCCAGGCGGCCTCGACCCTCAAGGACCTGGCCACCGCGGCCGGCAAGGACATCGGCTTCGCGCTCGACCCGAGCAGACTCTCGGAGCCGGCCTACAAGACGATCGCGGACAGCGAGTTCACGCTCGTCGTGCCGGAGAACGCCATGAAGTGGGACGCCACCGAGCCGTCGCAGAACTCGTTCAGCTACGGCTCAGGCGACCAGGTGGCCGGCTACGCCGCGAGCAGCGGCAAGAAGCTGTACGGCCACACGCTGGTCTGGCACTCCCAGCTCCCGGGCTGGGTCACGACCCTGTCGGGAACGGCCCTGCAGTCGGCGATGACCAACCACATCACCAACGTCGCGACGCACTTCAAGGGCAAGGTGTTCGCCTGGGACGTCGTCAACGAGGCGTTCGCGGACAACGGCGCGCGCCGCGCGGAGTCACCGTTCCAGCAGAAGCTGGGCGACGGCTACATCGAGACCGCCTTCCGGACCGCCCGGACCGCCGACCCCACGGCCAAGCTCTGCATCAACGACTACAACACCGACGGCATCAACGCGAAGAGCACCGCGATCTACAACCTGGTCAAGGACTTCAAGGCGCGCGGCGTCCCCATCGACTGCGTCGGGTTCCAGGCCCACCTGATCGTCGGCCAGGTGCCGTCGGACCTGCAGGCCAACCTCCAGCGGTTCGCCGACCTGGGCGTCGACGTCCGGGTCACCGAGCTCGACATCCGCATGCAGACCCCGTCCGACGCCGGCAAGCTGGCCAACCAGGCGGCCGACTACAAGAAGGTCTTCCAGGCGTGCCTCGCGGTCACCCGCTGCCAGGGCGTGACCATCTGGGGCATCACCGACAAGTACTCGTGGGTGCCCAGCACGTTCCCGGGCCAGGGCGCGGCGCTGGTCTGGGACGAGGGCTACACGAAGAAGCCGGCGTACGACGCCATCGCGTCCGCGTTCGGCGCCGCCCCGCCGGTGACCCCCACGGCCACTCCCACGGTCACCCCGACGGTGACGCCGACAGTCACGCCGACGACCACCCCGCCGCCCGGCGCCGGCTGCCAGGTCACCTACGGCGTCAACCAGTGGAACACCGGCTTCACGGCGAGCGTCGTCGTGAAGAACACCTCGTCGAGCGCGCTCACCGGCTGGACGCTGAGGTTCACGTTCCCGTCGGGCCAGGTGATCACGCAGGCGTGGAGCGGCGTGGCCACGCAGTCCGGCTCGGCCGTGACGATCACCAACGCGGCCTGGAACGGCGCGATCCCGGCCGGCGGCAGCCAGCAGCTCGGCTTCAACGCGTCGCACACCGGCACCAACACCGCACCGACCTCGTTCACGCTGAACGGGACGACCTGCGCGGTCGCCTGACGCGCGCACGCCGGGCCGGATCCCCGTCGGGGTCCGGCCCGGTCCGTGCCACCTGCGGATACGCTGACGCGATGACGACCGAGGCGGCACCGCGCACCACCTACCTGCTGGTGGACGGCGAGAACATCGACGCGACGCTGGGGTCGTCGATCCTCGGCGGCCGGCCCACCCCCGAGCAGCGTCCGCGCTGGGAGCGGGTGCTGACCTTCGCGCAGCAGACGTGGAACCAGCCCGTCAAGGCGCTGTTCTTCCTCAACGCCTCGAACGGTTCGCTGCCGATGTCGTTCGTCCAGGCGCTCCTGGCCATCGGGTTCCAGCCGATCCCGCTGTCGGGCGAGTCGTACGAGAAGGTCGTCGACATCGGCATCAAGCGCACGCTCGAGGCCATCTCGGGCCGCGGCGGCGACGTGCTCCTGGCCAGCCACGACGGCGACTTCGCACCCGAGCTCGAGGCACTCGTGGACGACGAGGACCGCCGGGTCGGGCTGCTCGCCTTCCGCGAGTTCACCAGCACCCAGCTCTCGGCCCTCGTCGCGCGCGGCCTGACGACGTTCGACCTCGAGGGGGACGTCGCCGCGTTCAACGTGCAGCTGCCCCGCCTGCGGATCATCCCGCTCGACGAGTTCGACCCGCTGCGCTACCTCTGAGGCTGTAGCTCCCGGGCGCTCGCCGCGACTCAGGTCACGGCGACATAACGATCTATCTGCTACCGGTCGGGTTTTACCTAGTACCGCGTGGCTCAGATGCTTTGTGCGCTGGTAGACAAGCGCCTGGTTCCGCCCGAGAAGGGCGCCGATCCGCCCGTCAACGGCGACGGCGCAGGTCAGCGGCTTCTCGGGCGGCCATCTACCGGCAGCACCGTCCGCGCGGCCCTGGCCGTGCGGACGGTCACCACGACGAGGTGGTCATGAAGCGTCACATCCTGGCGGGGCTCGTCCTCGCACTCCTCACGACGGCGATCGTGCTGTTCTCCGGCCCCGAGCTCCAGGGCGTCGCGCTGCTCGGCGCCGCGCTCGGCGGGGCCCTGGGCCTGGTCCCGGACCGCTCCCCCGCGCAGCGCGCCGGCGGCTTCGCCGTCGGGTTCGCCGCCGCGTGGCTCGGCTACGCGCTGCGCGCCGCGGCGCTGCCCGACGCCGCCGCCGGCCGCGCCGTCGCCGTGCTCATCGTCCTGGGGCTCTGCCTCGCCGTCGCCGGGCTCACCCGCGGGAGGCTGCCGCTGTGGTCGGCGCTCCTGGGCGCGGCAGCGATGGCCGGCGCGTACGAGGCCACCTACACGGCCGACCCGACGGCGTTCGTCACGTCCTCGGCCACCACGGCGACGTCGATCCTGCTCGCCGCCGGCGCCGGCTTCCTGGCGACGTCGCTGCTCGGCGTCGTCGTCGTGCAGGACCGCGAGGAGGAGCGGGCCGCCCAGGCCGCACCCGCCGCCGAGCCCGAGCCGCAGCCCGCCGCCGTGTACGAGGGCGCCGCCACCATGGCCGAGGCGCCCCGCGCCCCGCGCCGCGGCCTGCCCGCCACCCGTCCTTTCGACCCCCAGCCGGAGGCCTGACGTGCGACGCACGACCACCACGGCGGCGGCAGCCGTCGTCCTGATCCCCCTGCTCGTCTGCGCGGCGGGCTCCCCCGCGCTCGCCGCCGACTCCGGCGACGTCGCCGTGACCAACACCGAGACGATCCAGGCCCGCCTCTCGGCCACCGGCGCGTTCCAGGAGGCGCGCGTCTACGACCAGCTCGCGCTGAGCGGCCACGGCACCACGACCATCACCAACCCCGTCTCGACGACGGGGCTGCGCAACCTCGACGGCTTCAGCGGCTACAAGGTGGTCGACGGCAAGCTGGTCACCACGCTGAGCGTCGACGGCGAGCGCCGCGAGCGGTCGGTGAGCACCTACGACAAGGACCTCCCGCTCACGGTCGAGGTCACCTACACGTTCGACGGCAAGCCGGTCCAGCCGGGCTCGGTCGTCGGCCGGAGCGGCACGCTCGGCGTCCACTACAAGGTCACCAACACGACCGGCAGGACGCAGGACGTCACCTACGACGACGGCACCGGCGCGCAGGCCACCGCCTCGGCCCAGACCGTCATCCCGATGATCGGCCAGCTGGTCACGGTCCTGCCGTCGACGTTCACGGACGTCCGGTCCGACGAGGCCGGCATGGCCGGCGACGGGCACGGCGGCACGCGCATGCAGTTCCAGATGACGCTCTTCCCGCCGATCGGGTCCGACACCGCCGAGTTCGGCTACACCGCTCAGGTCACCCACGCCGTCGTGCCCACGGCGAACCTCACGTCGATGCCCGTCTCGCCCCTGGACTACCCCTCGTTCAAGGGTGGCGCGGAGAGCTACAAGTCCGGCGCGCAGAAGGGCGTCGACCTCACCTCCGGCGCCCTGCAGATCGACGACTCCGTGCTGCAGCTGCACGACGGCGCGGCCCAGCTGCTCGCGGGCCTGATCCAGCTGCGCGACGGCGCGGCGACGCTCTCGACCGGCCTGCACGGCGAGGCGGCACCCGGTGCCGCCGAGCTGGCGACCGGCCTGAACGGCGAGGCCGCCCCGGGCGCGGCGAAGCTCGCCGCCGGGCTCAACGGCCTGGCGATCCCCGGCGCGGCCAAGATCGCGGCCGGCCTCAACGGGCAGCTCTCCCCCGGCGCCGCGCAGCTGGCCGCGGGGCTCAACGGGCAGGCGGTCCCGGGTGCCACGGCTCTCGCGCTCGGCGCGTCGCAGCTGGACGCGGGCCTGGCCGACGCCGTCGCGAAGGCCCCGCAGCTGATCGGCGGCCTGGCGCAGGTCGACGCCGGTCTCGCGCAGGTCGACGGCGGCCTGGCCAAGCTGTACGGCGACATCGGGACGCTGCCCACGCAGGCGCAGCCGCTGCACGACGGCATCAGCTCCCTGCGGGCCGCCATCGGCAGCACCACGACGCCGGGCACCCTGCTCGCGGGCGTCGACCAGCTGCGCCAGGGCGTCTCGGGCGCAGCGACGTCCGCGTCGACCCTCGCCGCCGGGTCCGTGCAGCTGGGCAACCAGCTCTCGGCAGCCGTCGCCGCGCTCACCGCGCTGCGGGCGGGCATGAACGCCGCGTACCTCGGTCAGTACGACACCGTCGTCGGTCAGCTCTCGGGCGGCGTCCCGGTCCTCACGGACACCGCGGACCCGGCCACGATCGCGGGCGGCGCGACCGCCCTCGGCCAGGGGCTGAGCGGCGCGGCCACCAACCTCGCCAAGGTGGAGTGCGGCCTCAGCGCGGCGGCCCTGCCCGGCGTGTGTGACACCACCAGGCCGGGCCTGCTCCAGGGCCTCGCGGGTGTCGACGCGGGCGTCACCGCGCTGGTCAGCGGCGTCGTGACGAACGTGCAGGCGGGCGTGGGCGACGGCGACGACACGAAGGTCGACGGCACCCTGCGCGGCGGCGTGCACTCGCTGCAGGCGGGGACCGACCAGCTCAGCGACGGCGGCGCGCTGCTGAGCTCGGGCCTCGGCCAGCTCAAGGCCGGCTCGTCCCAGCTCAACGGCGGCCTCGGCACGCTCTCCTCGAAGCTGAAGGAGGCGGCCACCGGCTCCACCCAGATCGCGGACGGTCTGACCACGGCAGGGTCCGGCGCGTCGGAGCTGGCCACCAAGCTGCAGGAGGCCGGCACCGGCTCGAGCAAGCTCTCCGCGGGCATCGCCGCGGCCGCGGCCGGCTCGCAGCGGCTCTCGGCCGGCCTCAGCGCCGCCGCCGACGGGTCGACGCAGCTGTCCGACGGCCTGAACGACGCGGCCGACGGCGCACCGCAGCTGGTCGACGGCACCCAGCAGCTGTCCGACGAGGGCACCTCGCAGGTGGTCGTCAGCGGGCAGGAGACCGCGGCGGACTTCGGCGTGAAGTACGCCGTGCTCTCCGCCGGCGCCGAGCGGGCCGCGACCGAGGGCATGGCGTACGGCGCACCCGAGGGTGCCGTCGGCGCGACCGCCTACTCGATCGACATCGCCGGGGCCGACGGCTCCGGGGCCAGCTCGATGGGTCGGCTCATCGCGGCGATCGCCCTGTTCGCCGCGGGCATCGGCCTCGCGACGTTCGCGCGGCGCCGGTTCGTCTGACCGCTGCCCGCCCGGCACACCGAAGGCGTGCGACCTCCCCCCGGGTCGCACGCCTTCGGTCCGTCTAGCCCTCGAAGCCCGTGGCGAGCAGGGCGTCGATCGCGTCCTGGACCTGCGCGCGGTGCGGCGAGGTGAACAGCTCCACGCCGTGGGCGCGTCCGCTGACCTCGAGGAACGTGCTCGGATCGTTCGTGCGGGAGACGGCCCGGGACGAGCTGACGGCGACGTTCGGGTCGTCGGTCGACGCGATCACGAGAAGCGGCCCGGTGTAGTCGCTCGACGCGGGCATCGCGTTCAGGCCGTCGAAGCTGGCCGGCGGCCCGAGCGCCACCACCGCCACGGGGTCGACCTCGTCGGCGAGCGCCGCCGCGTACGTGCCCCCCTTCGACGCCCCGACCAGGGCGACGTCCTGCGCCCCGAGCCCGCGCAGCACGTCGACGGCGCCGAGGAAGCACGCCTGGTCGTCGGCCGACCAGGCGAACGTCGCGACGAGGTAGCCCTCCCCCGCGAGCCTCTCGAGCTCGCCGGCCCACTGGCACGGGCCGCCCTCGCTCTGCGGCGCGAGCACCACGCCCTTCGTCCCGGTCCCGGAGAACGCGACGAGCGTGGGGTCGTCCTGCGGCCCGGTGGTGACGGCCGTGGTGCCGTCGGGCAGGCACGAGGGCGTGTCGGCGGGGCGGGTGGAGGCGGCGACGCGGCTGGGGGCGGGCGTCGCCGTCTCGTCGCCGGACGGCGCGCACCCCGCGAGCCCGAGCGCGAGGACGGCCACGGCGACGGCGGTGCGCACGACGGCTCAGGTCGCGGCGTCGTACCGGTCGAGCACGATGTCGACCAGGCGGCTGTCGGGCGCGAGCGGCTCGGCGACGACGTCGGCACCCGCCTCGAGGACGCGGTCGTAGAAGTAGCCGGGGGCGAGCAGGTAGGAGGACACGACGACGCGGCCCCCCGGCGGCCTGTCCTCCCGCGCGCTCGCCACTGCGGCCGGCACCCGCGGCTCGGCGCCGGCGCCGTAGCCGATCGTCACGGGCTGGTCGATGCGGTCGGCCAGCCCGGCGGCGATGGACTCCACGGCGAGCGCCGCGGCGGGGTCGGTCGAGCCCGCGGCGGCCAGCACCACGGCGTCGTCGGCGCCGAGCCCCACGGCGTCCAGGCGGTCCACCAGGATGTCGACGAGCCGGGGGTCGGGGCCGAGCGGGGAGGCGGCGGTGGCGCCGGGCTGGTCGACGGCCTCGGCGATGTCGACCTTGACGTGGAAGCCGACGGACAGCAGGAGGGGCACCACGACGGCCCCGGACGCGTCGCTGTCCAGCGCGTGCGCGACGACGTCGGCGACCTCCGGCTCCTGCACGTCGACGAACGCCTCGCGCACGTCGAGCTCGGGGCGGGCCGCGGCGACGCCGGTGAGGATCGACCGGACGGCCGCCCGGCCGGCGACGTCGTCCGTGCCGTGGGAGCAGCCGACGAGGACGGGCCCCTCGAGGTCGAGCGGGACCGGGCCGCGGGCGTGCAGTGCGTTCGTCATCCGACCTCCTCCAGCTGGAGACGGTATCCCCTCTTGACCACCGTGCGAATGAGCGACCGGCTGCCCGTGGCCTCACGCAGGCGCGCGATCGCGACCTCGGCGGCGTGCGGGTCGCGCGAGTCGCCCGGCAGCGCGGCCAGCACCTGGTCGCGGGGGACGACGGCGCCGCCCGCCGCGGCGAGCAGCCGCAGCACCTCGAGGCCCGTCGGCGTCAGCGCGAGCACGTGACCGTCCAGCACCGCGGTCCCGCGATGGACCTGCAGCGGCCCGGCGATCGTCTGCAGCGCCTGGAGCCCGCCGTAGTGGCCGACCAGCGCGCGGACGAGGGAGCCCAGCCGACCGCGGTCGGGCACCAGCGGGGCGATGCCACGCTCCTGCAGGGGCTTCGCCGTGATGGGACCGACCGCCGCCATCAGCACGTTGCCGCGCCGGGCGAGCGCGACGATCTTGTCGGTGACCCCGGCCTCGTCGGCGGCCGCCAGCCAGGCGGCCGCGCCCGGCGCCGAGGTGAAGACGACCGCGTCGACCTCGCCCGCCGCGACCGCGCGGACCGACGCGGCGACGGCCTGGGGGTCCGGCGGCGGCCCCCAGCGGTAGACGACGAGGCTGCGCACGCGGGCACCGGCGGCGGCGAACGCCTCGTCGAGACCGTCGGCGCCCGCCCCGTGGTGCTGGACGGCGATGTCCCGCCCGGCGACACCCTCGTCCAGCAGCACCTCGGCGATCTCCGCGCTGGTCTCCGACTCGGCCACCCAGTCGGCGGTGAGGCCCGCGGCCTGGATCGCACCGCGCGCCTTGGGTCCCCGGGCGACGATGCGCGCGCCGCGGAGCATCTCCACCAGCGGCTCGTCCAGGCCCGCCGCGTCCGCGGCCTCGATCCAGCCGCGGAACCCGATCCCCGTGGTCACGACGACGGTGTCCGGCGGGTCGGCGAGCAGCGAGCGGGTCCCCTCGAGCAGCGCGGCGTCGTCGGTGTGCGGCACCATCCCGAGCGCGGGCGCGTGCCGGACGGCGGCACCGCGACGCTCCAGGGCGGCCGCGAGCTCGGCGGACCGGCGGTCGGCGGTGATGAGCACGACGAGGCCGGCGAGGGTCTGGTCGATGGGTTCGCTCACGGCGACATTGTGACGTGTGCGGCCGCCGTCGTGCCGACGTCGAGCAGCCCCGCGGCGGCCACGGCGCCCAGCACGATCACCGCGGGGGCCCGCACCCCCGCCGCGACTGCCACCTGGACGACGTCGTCGAGCCGCGCACGCGTCACGCGCTGACCCGGCAGGGTGCCCTCCTCGACGAGCGCGACAGGCGTGGCGGGGTCCGCCCCTGCCTCGAGCGCCTCGCCGGCCAGCGTCGCCAGCGCGCCGACGCCCATGAGCACGACGACCGTGCAGGAGGCGTCCCGCACGCCTGTGAGCGCCGCGGACGACCAGCCGTCGTGCCCGTTCATCACGTGCACGGCGCCGACCGTCCCGCGGTGGGTGAGCGGGATCCCCGCGGCGGCCGGCGCGGCGAACGCGCTGCTCACCCCGGGGACCACCTCGACCGCGACGCCGGCCTCCCGGCACGCGAGCACCTCCTCGCCGCCCCGCCCGTACACGAACGGGTCGCCGCCCTTGAGCCGGACGACCGTGCGACCGCGCTGCGCCTGCTCCACCAGGATCCGGCCGATCTCGTGCTGCGGGACCGGGTGGTGGCCAGGCGTCTTGCCCACGTCGATGACCTCGACCCCGGGCGCGAGCTCGTCGAGGACCGCGACAGGACCGAGCCGGTCCGTGACCACGACGTCGGCCTCGGCGAGCGCCCGGCGACCGGCCAGGGTGAGCAGCCCGACGTCCCCCGGGCCGCCGCCGACGAGCACGACGCGCCCGTCGCCGGTGCGACGGCGGCGCAGGTCGACGCGACCCTCGCGCAGGTGCTCGGCGAGGGCGTCGCGGACCACGGCCGTGCGCCGGGGGTCGGGCGAGCCGGTCGAGACGACGCCCACCAGCACGTCGGCCTGCTGCGTCGTCGCCGGCGTGCGCGCCGAGCCGGCCGACCCGTCGCCCGCGTCGACGCAGAACGTCCGCCGCGCCGCCGCCCACGCGACGACCGCCGCGTCGGTGGCCCGGTCGCCGGTGGCGGTGTGCACCAGCCAGGCGCCGTCCAGGTCCGGCTCCTCGACCTCGCGGGAACTCCACTCGACGAGCCCCCCGCGATGCAGGTCGAGCAGCACCTCGCACAGCTGCGGCGCCACGACGACGACCCGCGCGGCGTCGGCGAGGAGGGCCTGCACCCGGCGGGCGGCGACCGGCCCGCCGCCCACCACGAGCACGCGACGGCCGGTCAGCTCGAGCCCGAGCATCGTCGTCATCGTCCGACCTCCACGAGCCCGTTGCGCACCCGGACCGGCCAGGTGCGCAGGTCGGCGGCCAGCCCCCGCACGGGAACCTTGCCGGCGGGGTCGAGGCAGCGACCGGTCGTCAGGTCGAAGACCTGCTTGTACATCGGGGACGCGACCGTCGGTACCTCGGCGCCGTCGACGGCCCGGGAGCCGACGATGCCGCGGGAGACCACGAACGCGTCGCTGAACGGGTCGTGCTGCTGGACGGCGAGCACCCGCCCGTCCACCAGCCGGAACAGGGCGATCTGGTCCGGCCCCAGAAGAGCCGCGGCACCGCGCTCGGGGGCGAGGTCGTCGACGCGGCAGACCAGGGTCCACACCGCCGTCTCCAGCACCGTCATGAGCGGACCTCCAGGGTCGTGCCGGCGACGAGGACCGGCTCGCCGCGCAGGGCGGCCGCTCGCTCGTCGGGCGTGGCCGGGCGGGACTGGCCGCGCTCCGGCACGTACGCGAGCGACGGGTCGGGGGTGTCCGGGGCGTTGACGAAGCTGGCGAACCGGCGGAGCTTCTCCGGGTCCTCGAGGGTGGCCTTCCACTCGTCCTCGTACTCCACGACGTGATGGGCCATCTGCCGGTCGAGGTCGTCGGCGATGCCGAGGGAGTCGTCCATGACCACCGCGCGGACGCCCTCCAGCCCGCCCTCGACGTCCTCGATCCACGGCGCCGTGCGCTGCAGCCGGTCCGCGGTGCGCACGTAGTACAGGAGGAACCGGTCGATGGTGCGGACCAGCGTCTCGGTGTCGAGGTCCTCGGCCAACAGCTGTGCGTGGCGCGGCGTGAAGCCCCCGTTGCCGCCGACGTAGACGTTCCAGCCCTTGTCGGTGGCGATGACGCCGACGTCCTTTCCGCGGGCCTCGGCGCACTCGCGGGCGCAGCCGGAGACGCCGAGCTTGATCTTGTGCGGCGACCGCAGCCCGCGGTACCGCAGCTCCAGCATCACCGCCAGCGCCACCGAGTCCTGCACGCCGAACCGGCACCACGTCGACCCGACGCACGACTTCACGGTCCGCAGCGACTTGCCGTAGGCGTGGCCCGACTCGAAGCCCGCGTCGACCAGCCGCTGCCAGATGAGCGGCAGCTGGTCGATGCGGGCGCCGAACATGTCGATCCGCTGGCCGCCCGTGATCTTGGTGTAGAGCCCGAAGTCCTTGGCCACCTCACCGATGGCGATGAGCCCCTCGGGAGTCACCTCGCCGCCCGCGATGCGTGGGACCACCGAGTACGAGCCGTCCTTCTGCAGGTTGGCCATCACGTGGTCGTTGGTGTCCTGCAGCGTGGCCCGCTCGCCCTCCAGCACGTGCGCGGGCGACGTCGTCGCCAGGATCGACGCGACGGTCGGCCGGCAGATGTCGCAGCCACGACCCTCCGCCCGGGTGCCGAACCGCTCGATGACCTGCGTGAACGACGAGGCCCCGCTGACCCGCACGGCGTCGTACAGCTGCGCGCGGGACAGGGCGAAGTGCTCGCAGAGCGCCGTGCTGACCTCGATGCCCTGGGCGGCCAGCTCGGTGGTCACCAGCTTCTTGACCAGCGGCAGGCACGAGCCGCAGCTGGTGCCGGCCCTGGTGCAGGCCTTGACCGCACCGAGGTCGGTGCAGGCGTGGTCGGTGACAGCGCCGCGGATCGTGCCGGCCGAGACGTTGTTGCACGAGCACACCGCCGCGTCGTCGGGCAGCTCGAGCTCGGGCGCTCCCCCGCCGCCCTCGGGCAGCAGGTACGCGGCCGGGTCGCCGGGCAGCTCGCGGCCCAGCATCGGGCGCAGGCCCGCGTACGCGCTCGCGTCGCCGACCAGGACGCCGCCGAGCAGCGTGCGGGCGTCGTCGGACATCACGAGCTTCTTGTAGACGCCGCCGACCGGGTCCGCCCAGACGATCTCGAGAGCACCGGGCGTGACCCCGAACGCGTCCCCGAAGCTGGCGACGTCGACGCCCGAGAGCTTGAGCTTGGTCGCGGTGTCCGCCCCGGGGAACTCCGAGGTGCCGCCCAGCAGCCGGTCCGCCGTGATCTCGGCCATCGCGTAGCCCGGGGCGACCAGGCCGATGCAGGCGCCCTGGATGCACGCGACCTCGCCGACCGCGGACACGTCAGGGTCGCTGGACAGGCAGGTGTCGTCGACGACGACCCCGCCGCGCTCGCCGATCTCCAGGCCCGAGGCGCGCCCCAGCTCGTCGCGGGGGCGCACGCCGGCGGCGATCACGACGACGTCCGCGTCGACGCGGCCGCCGTCGGCGAGCTCCAGGCGGCCCACGCCGCCGCGGCGGTGCGGGCGGATGCGCGTGGTCATGGCGTGGAGCCGGACGCCGACGCCCAGCTGGTTGATGAGCCGGCGCAGGGCCTCGCCGCCGCCCAGGTCCACCTGGGCCGACATGAGGTGCGTGCCCACCTGCAGGACGGTCGTGCGCGCTCCGAGGGCCTGCAGCGCGCCGGCCGCCTCCAGGCCGAGCAGGCCGCCGCCGAGGACCGCGCCCTTGACCACCCGGTCCTGCGACAGGTTCTCGACGTACCCGCGCAGCGCCGCGACGTCGTCGACCGTGCGGTAGACGAACACGCCCGGCAGGTCCGCGCCCTCGAGCGGCGGGACCCACGCCGAGCTGCCGGTCGCCAGCACCAGGTGGTCGTAGTGCTCGACCCGGCCGCGGGCGGTCGTCACGGTCTTCGCGTCGCGGTCGACGTGCGTCACGGCGTCGTCGCGGACCAGCGTCACCAGCGGGTCGGACCAGAGCGCCGGGTCGCCGAGGGCGAGGTCGTCGGCGTCGCGGCCCGAGAAGTAGCTGGTCAGCGCCACGCGGTCGTACGGGCGGCGCGGCTCCTCGGCCAGGACGGTGATGCGCCACGCGCCGGCGGTGTCGCGGTCGCGCATCGCCTCGACCAGCCGCTGCGCGACCATGCCACCGCCGACGACGACGAGGTGCTGGTTCATGGTGTGCTCCGTCTGGCTGGGGTCCGGGGGCGCCTCCCACGCTAGGAACGGCGTGTTTCCGTGGGGGGTGCTGCTCCGTTACCCCGGAGGAACCTTTCCCGCACACGGCGTCGGTGCACGGTGTGAGAGTGAGGGCATGAGTCCCGTCATCGCCCTCCTGCGGGCCGCGAACGTCGGCGGTCGGACCATCAAGGCCGCCCAGCTGCGCGCCGCCGCCGAAGGCCTCGGCCACACTGAGGTCGCCACCTACGTGAACAGCGGCAACCTCGTGCTGGTGCCCGCGGGGGCCGCGTCCGCGGTGGGCCCCGGGCTGTCCGACGCCCTGTCGGCGTCGCTCGGCTTCGACGTCCCCGTGCTCACCCGGACGCTCGCGCAGTGGGACGCGATCGTGGAGCGGCTGCCGTTCACCGACGAGGCGGCGTCGGACCCGTCCCACCTGGTCCTCTACTGCTGGGACGGCACACCGGCGACGGGCTTCGACCCGACGCCCTACGGCAACGAGACGGTCGCGTTCGCCGGGCACGAGATGTACGCCTACTTCCCCGACGGCATCGGACGCTCGAAGCTGACCCTCCCGCTGATCGAGAAGTCGACCGGCCGCCGCGGCACCGCCCGCAACTGGAACACCGTGCTCGCCCTGCAGCGGCTCGCCCGCGAGCGCGCCTGACTAGCGTGGGCGCCATGAGCACCCTGTTCACCAAGATCATCGGCGGCGAGATCCCCGGGCGGTTCGTATGGGCCGACGACGTCGCCGTCGCCTTCGGCACCATCGCCCCGATCACCGACGGGCACGTGCTGGTGGTCCCGCGCGCCGAGATCGTGCAGCTCACCGAGGCCCCCGACGACGTTCTCTCCCACCTGGTCCTGGTCGCCCGCACCATCGGGCAGGCCCAACAGCGTGCCTGGTCCGCGCCGCGCGCCGCGGTGCTGGTCGCCGGCTTCGAGGTGCCCCACCTGCACCTGCACGTGCTGCCCGCCTGGGACGAGGCCAGCCTGACGTTCCGCAACGCCCGCACCGACGTCCCCGCGGCCGAGCTGGACGCCGCGGCGTCGCGGGTTCGCGACGCGCTCGTCGAGCTGGGCCACGGCGCCCACGTCCCGCCGTCCCTGGGCTCCCCCGCGCTCTGATCGCGTCAGGGCATCATGCGGGTGCGCGCGGGCGTTGTGCCTGCGGAGATGCACAGGTGGCGCGCGCTCGATGGGTGACGACATCGGGGCGTCGGCGGTGCAGAGTCGGACCAGCAGTCACAACGAGAGGCAGGCAAGCGATGGCCGGGCGCACTCATGACGGGCAGCACACGGGGCTCGCCGCGCTCGCAGGGCTGGCCGCCGGCGCGGTGACGCTGGGCGTCGGGGCGATCGTCGCGCTCGCGACCGGGCCGACGTCGGACCCGTTGGTCGCCGTCGGGTCCGCGTTCGTCGACGCGACGCCCACCTGGCTCAAGGACTTCGCCGCGTCGACGTTCGGCACGGCGGACAAGCTCGTGCTCCGGCTCGGTTCGGTGGTCGTCGTGCTCGCGCTCGCCGCGCTGGCCGGGGTGCTCGCCGCGCGGCGGTGGGCCTGGGGCGCCACGCTCGTCGTCGTCCTCGGGGCGGTCGCCGGGCTGGCGGCGATGGGCCGGCCCGACGCGGGCTCGCTCGCGGCGCTCCCGAGCGTGGCGGGTGCCGTCGCCGGCCTGATGACGCTGCGCGCCCTGGTCCGTCGGCTGCCGGGGGCCCCCAGCCGCCGCCCGCGCCCGGAGCCCGCCGAGCGTCGCGCGTTCCTGCAGGCCACCGCAGCGGCCGGCGCGCTCGGGGTGGTCGGCGTCGTGATCGGCCGCGCGGTCGGTGCCGGCGCCCGGGGAGCCCAGGCGGCCCGCGCCGCGATCACGATCCCCCGCCCGAGCACGACCGCCGCCCCGGTGCCGGCGGGCGTCGACGTCGGCGTGGACGGGGTCGGGCCGTGGCTGACGCCCGCCGACGAGTTCTACCGGATCGACACCGCGCTCGTGGTCCCGCAGGTCGACCCGTCGACGTGGAGCCTGCGCGTGCACGGCATGGTCGAGCAGGAGGTCACGCTCACGTGGGACGAGCTGGTGGCCGGCGACCTGATCGAGGCGTGGGTGACGCTGTGCTGCGTGTCCAACCCGGTGGGCGGCGACCTCGTCGGCAACCAGAAGTGGCTGGGCCTGCCCATCCGTGACCTCCTGGCCCGCGCCAGGCCGACCGGGGACGCGGACATGGTGCTGTCGCGGAGCATCGACGGGTTCACGGCGTCGACCCCGCTGGCGGCCCTCACCGACGACCGCAACGCGCTGCTCGCGATCGCGATGGACGGCCGGCCGCTGCCCGTCGAGCACGGCTTCCCCGTGCGCATGGTGGTCCCGGGGCTGTACGGCTATGTCTCGGCGACGAAGTGGGTGACGGACCTGAACGTCACGCGGTTCGCGGACGCCACGTCGTACTGGACGGACCGCGGCTGGTCCCCCGAGGGTCCGGTGAAGACCCAGTCGCGCATCGAGGTACCCAAGCCTGGCACCTCCGTGCCCGCCGGGTCCGTCGTCGTGGCCGGCACGTCGTGGGCCCAGCACCGCGGGATCACGGGCGTGCAGGTCCGGGTGGACGACGGCGACTGGAACGACGCGACGCTCGCCGACGACGGCGGCATCGACTCGTGGCGGCAGTGGTCCTGGACCTGGGACGCCGAGCCGGGAGACCACGACCTCTACGTCCGTGCGTCGGACCCGCTCGGTCCGCAGACCGGCACGCCGGCGGACGTGGTGCCCGACGGCGCCACGGGCTACGACACGGTCCGGGTCAAGGTCTCCTGACGGGTGTCCGCCGGCTCGGGCTGGTCCGGGTCCGACCTGCGCAGCCAGTCGACGATGCCGCAGACCGCGTCCGCGCAGCCCCCGCACCCGGTGGTCGCACGTGTGGCCGCGGCCACCTCCGCGACGGACCGTGCGCCGTGCCGCCAGCAGCCGACGAGGTCGCCCTTGGTCACGCCGTTGCACCGGCACACGACGGCCCGGTCGGGCATCATCGTCGGGCTCGCGGCCGGGACCGCGACACCCGCGACCGGTCGCACGAGCAGCTGGGCGGGGTCGGCGGGCGCCGGCGTGCCCCGCGTGTAGGCCGCGACGAGGTCCGCCGCGACCGGTCCCGCGCCGACGCAGGTCGCACCGACCACCCGCCCGTCGGCGACGACGACCTCGATGTGCCGGCCGCCCTCCGGGTCGTGGAGCCGGACCCGCCGGCCGCCGGCCCGGGGACCGCAGACGCCCATCGCGACGACGTCGAGCCCCACGCCCTTGACCTTGACCACGTCGGTGCCGGCGGTGGGCAGCGGCGACTCGTCGCGCGCCACGGCGGGCTCGGTGAGCAGGGTGGCCAGCCGCCGGGCCTGGTCCCAGCCCTGCGCGATCAGCCCGGACCCGCCCTCGGGCGGCTCGGCGCAGTCGCCGATGGCGAACACCCGCGGGTCGGCGGGCGTCGCCAGGTCCGGGCCGACGACGATGCCGCGCGCGACGTCCAGGCCCGCCCGCTGCGCCAGCCCGACCTCGGGCGACGTCCCGGCGGTCAGGACGAGCAGGTCGGTGGCCAGGACCTCGCCGCCCTCGAGCCGTACCCCGGCGACCCGCCCCTCGCGGACCAGCGCCTCCTCGGTGCGCGCGCTCACGCGGACGGCGATGCCCAGCGACGTGAGCCGTGCCGTCGCCACCTCGGCCGCCGCGTCGTCGAGCTGGCGGTCCATGAGGTGTCGACCGCCGTGCACGACGGTCACAGGCACCCCGCGGATCGCCAGCCCGCACGCGACCTCGAGACCGAGCACGCCGCCTCCGACGACGACGGCCCGCTTCGCGTTGACAGTGGCGGCGACGATCTCGCGGGCGTCGTCCAGGGTGCGCAGGGCATGCACGCCGGCGGGCAGACCGTCGTCGTCGCGCCGGCCGAAGAGGTCCGGGACGCGGGCGCGCGCGCCCGTGGCCAGCACCAGCACGTCGTACGGGTGCCGCTCGCCGGCGTCGTCGTGAACCACGCGGGCGGCCCGGTCGACGGTCACCGCGCGCGTGCCGGGCAGCACCTCGTTCGGGGCCCTGTGCGTGCCGCGCGGCAGCGTGATCGAGGCGACGTCGAGCTTGCCGGCCACCACCTCCGAGAGCAGCACGCGGTTGTAGGGCTCGTACTCCTCGGCGCCGAGGACGAGGGTGCGGAACCGGGCCGACCGGTCCCGCTGGTGCAGGTCGTCGACGAACCGGGCCCCCACCATCCCGTGGCCGACCACCACCACCCGCGTCGGGCTCATCGCGAGCCGACCAGCGAGACGTCGTCGAGCACGTCCGCGGACCCGTCCCAGCGCCGGACGTCGACCGCGCACACCTTGAACTCGGGCATCCCGGAGACGGGGTCGGTGGCGTCGGTGGTCAGCCGGTTGGCGCTGCCGGTCCCGCTCCAGTGGAACGGCAGGAACACCGTGTCCGGCCGCACCGCGTCGGTCACCCGCGCCGCGACCACCCCGCGGCCGCGAGCGGTGTCCAGCTGCACCAGGTCGGCGTCGGCGATCCCGAGCAGGTCCGCCAGCAGCGGGTGGATCTCGACGTACGGCGCCGGCGCGCTGCGCACCAGCTCGGGGACCCGCCGCGTCTGCGCGCCCGACTGGTAGTGCGCGAGCACGCGGCCGGTCACCAGGAAGACGGGCGCGTCGCGGCGCAGGTCCTCGGACGGTCCGCGGTGGTCGACCGGGATCAGCCGCGCGAGGCCGTCGGGCGTCCCGAAGCGCTCGAGGAACAGGCGCGGCGTGCCTGGGTGCGGGGTCGGGCCGGCGGGCACCGGCCAGAAGAGGTCGGGCTCGGCGTCCAGGCGCGCGTGGCTCAGGCCGCTGTAGTCGGCCCGGCCCCCCGCCGAGGCCCGCGCGAGCTCGTCGAAGACGTCCGACGGCGTGGTGTCGAACCGGACCGCGGACCCCAGGCGGCGGGCGAGGTCGGCGAGGATGTCGAGCTCGCTGCGCACCCCGGCCGGCGGCGCGAGCACCCGGCGGCGGCGGATCACGCGGCCCTCGAGGGAGGTCATCGTGCCCTCCTCCTCGGCCCACTGCGTGACGGGCAGGACGACGTCGGCCAGCAGCGCGGTCTCCGACGGCAGGAAGTCGCACACCACGAGCAGGTCGAGGGACGCCAGCCGTTCCCGCACGCGGTCGGCGTCCGGGGCGCTGACCAGCAGGTTCGACCCGTGCACCAGCAGGGCGCGCGGGCCCCCGGGCGTGCCGAGCGCGTGCAGCAGCTCGACGGCGGGCAGGCCGGTGCGCGGCAGGTCGGCGGGGTCGACGCCCCAGACCCCGGCGACGTGGGCCCGCGCGGACTCGTCCTCGATGGACCGGTAGCCAGGCAGCTGGTCGGCCTTCTGGCCGTGCTCGCGGCCGCCCTGCCCGTTGCCCTGTCCGGTGATGGCCCCGTAGCCGGAGCCGACGCGCCCGGGCAGGCCGAGCAGGAGCGCGAGCGTGATCGCCGCGGTGACCGTGTCGGTGCCCTGCGTGCTCTGCTCGACCCCGCGCCCCGTGAGCACGTACGCGCCGGCGCCTCCCCGGGACGGCGACGCCTTGGCCAGCAGGGACGCGGTCCGGCGCAGGGTCGCGACGGGGACGCCGGTGACCTGCTCGGTCCGCTCGGGCCACCAGAGGGCGACCGAGCGCCGGATGTCGTCGAGCCCCGTGGTCCGGGCGGCGAGGTAGGCAAGGTCCGCGAGCCCGTCGGCCAGCACGATGTGCGCCAGGCCCAGCAGGAGCGCCAGGTCGGTGCCGGGCACGGGCTGCAGGTGCACGCCGGCGCCGTCGGCGGTCAGGTCCGCGGTGGCCGACCGCCGGGGGTCGACGACCAGGACCCCGCCGGCGGACCGGGCGTGCGCGAGGTGCTGGACGGCGGGCGGCATGGTCTCGGCGAGGTTCGAGCCGAGCAGCAGCACGGCCTGCGCCCCGCCCAGGTCGGCCAGCGGGAACGGCAGCCCGCGGTCCACCCCGAGCGTGCGGTTGGCGCCGGCGGCGGCGCTGGCCATGCAGAACCGGCCGTTGTAGTCGATGTTCGGTGTCGCCAGGACGGTCCGCGCGAACTTGCCCAGCGCGTACGCCTTCTCGTTGGTGAGCCCGCCGCCGCCGAACACTGCGACGGACTGCGGCCCGTCGGACGCGCGCAGCTCGGCCAGGCGCGAGGCGACGAAGCCCAGCGCTTCGTCCCACGAGACCGGCGCGCCGTGCAGCAGCGGCGTGGTCAGCCGGTCCGGCGCCTGCAGGAGGGTGGGCGACGTCCAGCCCTTCTGGCACATGCCGCCCTTGTTCGTCGGGAAGTCCCGGCCCGCGGCGGTGACGGGGCCGTCGGCGGAGGCGTGCAGCGTCTGCGCGCACTGCAGCGCGCAGTACGGGCAGTGCGTGTCTGCCGAGACCGCCGCGGGCGAGGACATCAGATGACCGTCGTGCCGTAGGTGCCGGAGCGCCGCTGGTAGACAGCCCACGTGGTGGCGCCCATGACGACGTACAGCCCGACGATCACCCAGAGCGCGGACTGGATGGTGCCCGTCGCCGAGGTGGAGATCGCGAACCCGCGCGGGATGAGGAAGCCGCCGAAGGCGCCGACCGCCCCCGCGATGCCGAGGCAGCCCGCGGCAGCCTTGACCCGCCGGGCGCGGTCCTCGTCGTCGGTGGTGCCGAACCGGAACACCGCGGGGATCATCCGGTAGACCGAGCCGTTGCCGGCACCGGTCGCGACGAAGAGCACGAGGAACGAGGCGAGGAACGGCCAGAACGCGTGCGCCCGCAGGGCGAAGATCGCGCAGACCACGCCGACCGCCATGACGCCGAACGCGACGATGGTGACGCGCGCGCCGCCCAGGCGGTCGGCCAGCATGCCGCCCAGCGGCCGGGCGATCGAGCCGACCAGCGCACCGGCGAACGCGATCGTGATCGTCACCTCGGGGAACTGGTTCTTCAGCAGCGTCGGGAACGCCCCGGAGAAGCCGATGAACGAGCCGAAGGTGCCGATGTAGATGAACGAGATGATCCAGGTGTTCCGGGACCGGGCGGCGACGGCGTAGGAGCGCGGGTCGGACTTGGCGTTGGAGAGGTTGTCCATGAACCGCCAGGCCAGCAGCGCGGCGACGAGCACCAGCGGCACGAACATCAGGCCGGCCCGCTCGAGCTGGAGCCCCGCCGCGCCGACGATGACCAGCGGGACGGTGAACTGCACGGCGGCGGTGCCGAGGTTGCCGCCGGCGGCGTTGAGGCCGAGAGCCCGGCCCTTCTCGCGCTCCGGGTAGAAGAACGAGATGTTCGCCATCGACGAGGCGAAGTTGCCGCCGCCGACCCCGGCGAGCGCGGCGACCCCGAGGAGCACGCCGAAGCCGATGCCGGGGTTCTGCACGACGACCGCGAGGCTGATCGTCGGCACCAGCAGGAGCAGGGCGGACACGATCGTCCAGTTGCGGCCGCCGAACAGCGGCACCGCGAACGTGTAGGGGATGCGCAGCGTGGCGCCGACCAGCGAGGGCACCGCGATGAGCCAGAACATCTGGTCGACGGTCAGGGCGAAGCCGGCGGCGGGGAGCTGCGGCACGACGATGCTCCACAGCGCCCAGACGGCGAACCCGAGGAACTCGGCGAACACCGACAGCCCGAGGTTCCGGCGGGCGATGGACCGGCCGACCGTGGCGAACTGGCCACCGTCCTCGGGGTTCCAGCCGTCGATCCAGCGGCCGGGGCGGTGCGTGAGCGGAGCAGGAGCGAGGTCGAGGACCGGTGCGTCGGTCACGAGCTGTGTCGCCATGGGGACCTCCGGAGGACGGGTGGGGTGTCGCCGACGACGCTAGGGAGCGCATGTTTCGGTCGACCTGCCCGGTCCGTTGCGGCGACGGAACCATTCGCGCACCGGTCGCCGCGGGGCTCTGTGAGATCAGGACAGCGTGCGGACCCGCACGTGCTCGGCCGGGACCGTCAGCCGGACCAGCGCACCGACGTGCAGCCCGAGCTGCGCGACCCGGGCCGGGGGCAGGTCGACCAGGATGTCGCCGGTGGTCCGCAGACGCACGCCGGTGGTGCCGGGCTCGAGGTCGACGACCCGTGCCGGCCAGCCGTCGTCGCCGACGAGCACCGCGCCCGGCGGGAACGTCACCTGGGCCGGACCGCCGGGCGGCTGCTCCCCGCACGGCACGACGACCCCGTCCGGGCCGACCAGGACCGTCGAGCCGTCGGGCTGCGCCGCGAGGGTGCCGACGACCAGGTTGACCCCCGCCAGCGCCGCGGTGAACGCGTGCACGGGGTCGGTGAGCACGTCGAGGGGACGCCCCTGCTCGACCACCCGGCCCTCGTGCAGGACCACCACCCGGTCCGCCAGGCTCACGGCGTCGAGCACGTCATGGGTGACCAGGATCGTGGGCGTCCGGGTGCGTCGCACCTGGTCGCGGACCAGCTCGCGCAGGTCGGCGGCGGTGCGCACGTCCAGCTGCGCGAACGGCTCGTCCAGCAGCAGCACGTCGGGCTCGGCGGCGAGCGCGCGGGCGAGCGCGACCCGCTGCCGCTGCCCGCCGGACAGCGCGTCGGGCCGGCGCTCGGCCAGCTGCTCCAGGCCGACGGCCGCGAGCCACTCGTCGGCCGCGCGCCGGGCGTCGACCGCGGCCATGCCCGCCGCGCGCGGCCCGAAGGCGACGTTCTCGCGCGCGGTCAGGTGCGGGAAGACGAGCGGGTCCTGGCCGAGCAGCCCGACGGACCGACGCTCGGGCCGGACCGCGGTCTCCACCCTCTGGTGCCAGACGGCCGTGAGCGTGCGCTCCCCCACCCGCACGACGCCGTCCGTGGGGACCAGGTGCCCGGCGAGCACCGCGAGCAGCGTGGACTTGCCCGCGCCGTTGGGCCCGAGCACCGCGACGATCTCGCCGGGGTGGGCGGCGATCGTCACGTCGAGCGCGAAGGTCCCGCGGCGGACGGCGACCTCGGCGTGCAGCGAGGTCATGCGGCCGCCCGACCCGGGCGCCAGGCGCGGGCCGCCAGCAGCACCGCGACGGCCGCGAACACCAGCAGCAGCGACAGCGCCACGGCCGTGCCCTGCGTGACGCCGGCGCCGTTGAACGCCGAGTAGATGGCCAGCGGCATCGTCTGCGTGACGCCCGGGGAGTTGCCGGCGAAGAGGGCGGTCGCGCCGAACTCGCCGAGCGCCCGGGCGAAGCAGAGCACCGTGCCGCTCACCAGGCCGGGCATGACCAGCGGGATCGTGATGCGCCGGAGCACGGTCCACGGACGGGCACCCAGGCTGGCGGCGACCACGTCGAACCGGGTGCCCGCCGTCCGCAGCGACCCCTCGACGGAGAGCACGAGGAACGGCATCGCCACGAACGCCTGCGCGATGACGACGGCCGCCGTGGTGAACGGGATGGTGATCCCGAACCACGCGTCGAGCGACTCGCCGACCAGGCCGCGTCGTCCCAGCAGGTAGAGCAGGGCGATGCCGCCGACCGTCGGCGGGAGCACCAGGGGCAGGGTCACCAGCGCGCGCAGCACGTCGGCGGGCCAGCCGTTCGCCCGCGCCAGCACGATGGCCAGCGGCACCCCGAGCACCAGGCACGCGGCCGTGGCGGCGACCGACGTCGTCAACGAGAGCCAGAGCGCGTCGAGGGCCTCGGGGGTCGTGATGTCCGCCGGCAGGGTCGACCAGTCGGCGCGCAGGATCAGCGCGACGACGGGCAGCACGAGCAGGCCGGCCGCGAGCGCGGCGGGCAGCCACAGGAGACCCGGGACCCGGCCTGGTGTCACGGAGCGGAGAACCCCATGCCGGTGAGGATCGTCTGCCCCTCGTCGGAGAGCACCAGGTCGACGAACGCCTGGGCGACGTCCGGGGCGCTCGCGGTCCTCAGCACCACGACCGGGTACGTGTTGACGGCCGTGGCCGCCTCGGGGAACTCGACGCCCTCGACCGTCCCGCCGGCCGCCTGCACGTCCGTCCGGTAGACCAGCCCGGCGTCGGCGTCCCCGGTCTGCACCTTGGTGAGGACCGCCTTGACGTTCTGCTCCTCGCTGACGGGCGTGAGCGTGAGGCCGGCGCCGTCGAGGACCGTGTGCGCGGCGGAGCCGCAGGGCACCTCGGCGGCGCAGACCACGACCTTGCCGCCCGACGTCGACAGCGCGGCGAGGTCCGCCAGCGACGCGATGTTCTTCGGGTTGCCCGGTGCGACGACGATCTCGAGCGTGTTCGTCGTGAACACCGTCGGGCTGCCCTCCGCCAGGCCGGCGTCCGTCACCGTGGTCATGTTCTTCTGGTCCGCCGACGCGAACACGTCCGCCGACGCCCCGCCGACCAGCTGGGTCGCGAGCGTCGACGACCCGTCGTACGTCGTCGGGTGCACCGTGACGCCGGGGTTCTGCGCCGCGAACTCGGCCGCGAGGGCGTCGAACGCGCCCTGCAGGGAGGCCGCGGCGAAGACGGTCAGCTCGCCCGTGAGCTCCGGAGTGGAGGACACCGTCGGGGTGGGCTGCGCCTCCGGCGTGCCGGACGAGCACCCGACCAGCGCGAGCAGCACGGCCCCGGCCCCGAGGAGGGCGCGGGCCCTCACCGCTGCGCCCGCGGGGTCTCGACGAGGACGGTGGTGGCCTTGACGACCGCAGTGGCCCGGGAGCCGACCTCGAGGCCCAGCTCGCGGACCGCCTCGCTCGACATCAGCGACACCAGCCGGAACGGGCCGGCCTGCAGCTCGACCTGCGCCATCACGGTGTCCATGAGGATCCCCGTGACCAGCCCGGACAGCCGGTTGCGCGCCGAGCTGGTGCCGGCGTCGGGGTCCTCGGGGGTGCGCGCCCGCTCCACGGCCAGCGCCGCCAGCTCGACTCCCCCGACGACGCTCCGCCCGGCCTCGTCGGTCCGCGCCACGAGGGCGCCCGAGTCGACCCACCGGCGCACGGTGTCGTCGCTCACGCCCAGCAGCTCCGCCGCCTCGCTGATCCGGTAGTCGGTCACGAGGGCGATCGTAGTACCGCAGGTGCGGCTGTCCAGGGCGATCAGTTCCGCGAATGCGGTCACTTGCCTGATCATCGGCGGAGCGCGTCGTCGACCTGTACGGTCCGATCATGGCGAAGAAGTCCGGCAAGAAGCACAAGTCCGACAAGGGCAAGATCGGGAACAAGGTCTACGAGGCGGAGCTGTTCCGCCTGCAGGCCGAGCTGGTCAAGGTGCAGCTGTGGGCCAAGGCCACGGGCGCCCGGGTGGTCGTGGTCTTCGAGGGCCGCGACGCCGCCGGCAAGGGCGGCACGATCAAGCGGATCTCCGAGTACCTCAGCCCTCGCGTCGTGCGCATCGCGGCGCTGCCGACGCCGACGGAGCGCGAGAAGTCCGAGTGGTACTACCAGCGCTACGTCGCCCACCTGCCGGCCGCCGGCGAGATCGTCCTGTTCGACCGGTCCTGGTACAACCGCGCCGGGGTCGAGCACGTCATGGGCTTCTGCACGCCGCAGGAGTACAGCCGGTTCATGCGGCAGACGCCGATCTTCGAGCAGATGCTCATCGAGGACGGCATCCTGCTGCGCAAGTACTGGTTCTCCGTCTCGGACACCGAGCAGCTCAAGCGCTTCCGCTCCCGCCTCAACGACCCGGTGCGGCAGTGGAAGCTCAGCCCGATGGACACCGCGTCGCTCAGCCGGTGGGAGGAGTACTCCAAGGCCAAGGACGAGATGCTCGTGCACACCGACGTGCCGGTCAGCCCGTGGTTCATCGTCGAGTCGGACATCAAGAAGCACGCGCGGCTCAACATGATCAGCCACCTGCTCTCGACCCTCCCGTACACCGAGGTGCCGCACGAGAAGGTCACGCTCCCGGAACGGCCGGCCGCGTCCAACGGGTACGTCCGGCCGCCGCGCGAGCTGTCGACCTACGTCCCCGACCACGTCGCCGAGCTGATGGGCGACCCGGAGAAGCACTTCTGACGCCGACGGCGAACGACCGTTGCGTCGAGGTCGTCCACCTGCGACGTTGATCCGCATGTCGACGACCTCGACCTCCCCGGGCCCGGCGCTGCGCGTCTCCCTGCCCGGCCTGCAGCCGTCCGTCAAGGACTTCCTCACCAACGAGGCCGGCAGCGCCGTCTACCTGCTGGCCGCGACCGTCGTCGCCCTGGTCTGGGCGAACTCACCGTGGTCCGACGCCTACGAGACCCTGTGGTCGACGACGGCCGGCTTCCACGTGGGCACCTGGGGCATCGAGCTCGACCTGCACGGGTGGGTCAACGACGCGGCGATGGCCATCTTCTTCGCGGTCGTCGGTCTCGAGATCAGCCGCGAGGCCACCACGGGCGACCTGCGGGACAAGCGGACGGTCGCGGTCCCGGCCCTGGGCGCGCTGGGCGGCCTGCTCGTCCCCGTGCTGATCTACCTGGGGTTTAACGGCGGGACCGACGCGGCCCACGGCTGGGGCGTCGTCATGTCGACCGACACCGCGTTCCTGGTCGGAATCCTCGCCCTGTTCGGCCCCAAGTGCCCCGACCGGCTGCGGCTGTTCCTGCTGACGCTGGCGATCGTCGACGACATCGGCGCGATCACCGTGATGTCCGTGTTCTACACGTCGGACGTCGACATGCGCGCCCTGGCCCTGGCGGGGGCGATCGTCGTCGGCGTCGTCGTGATGCGGTGGCTGAACGTCTGGCAGCTGGCGCCCTACGTCGTGGCCGGCATCCTGCTCTGGTTCGCCGTCCAGGCGTCGGGCGTGCACGCGACCCTCGCGGGCGTGATCATCGGCCTGCTCGTCCCGGCCCGGCCGGCGGACCAGGAGACCATCAACGAGGTCGCCGGCTACGGCCGCAAGCTCATCGACGACGCCACCGCCGAGCGCGAGCACCTGGCCGAGCTGGCCGCCCGGGCGGCGGTCCCGACGAACGACCGGCTGCAGCGCCTCCTGCACCCGTGGAGCGCGTTTGTCGTCGTGCCCCTGTTCGGCCTGGCCAACGCGGGCATCCACCTGAACGCGGACTCCCTGCAGGCGGCGGCCCACTCCCGGCTGGCCGTCGGAGTGGCCGTCGCGCTGGTGCTGGGCAACGCGATCGGCATCACCGGCGCGTCGAGCATCGCCCTGCGGCTCGGGCTCGGGGAGCTGCCCGGCCGCGTGCGCTGGGGTCACCTGCTCGGTGGCGCCGTGCTCGCGGGGATCGGGTTCACGATCTCGCTGTTCATCGCCGGCCTCGCGTTCGACGACCCCGTGCAGCTGGAGAACGCGAAGATCGGGATCCTCGCGGGCTCGCTCACCGCCGCCGTGCTGGGCTCGATCCTGCTGCGGTGGCTGGGCGAGAAGCTGCCGTTGTGCTCCCCGCTCAGCGACGCCCCGCCACCGCTCCCGCCACTGCCGTGGCGGGCCCCCGTCTAGGTCAACCGCCGTCCGTCGTCAACCGCCGTCCGCCGTCATCCGCCCTCCGTCGCTGACGGCTCGGCGCTCGGGGCGTCGGTCGTCGGCTCGGCGGATGCTGCGTCCTTGGCGGCCGTGAGCGCCGCCTGGAACGCCGCGAGCGTCGCCGCGTCGACCGTGCCGGTCACCGGGACCCCGAGGTCGGTCTGCGCTGCTCCGACGGCCGCCGTGAGCGCGTCCGACCACTGACCGTCGATCGGTCCGTCCCAGTACCCCGCCAGCTTGAGGGTCTGCTGCAGGGCCGCGGTCGAGGCCGTCGACGCCTGTGCAGCCGCGGCCCCCTTGGCCTCCACGGCGGCCTGGAGCGCCGCCGCGGTCGCCTTGTCCACGGTCCCCGTCTCGGGCAGCCCGCTCGCCTTCTGCAGGGCCTGCACCGCCGCGACCGTCTGGGGTCCGTAGATGCCGTCGACCGCGCCGGTGTAGTACCCGGTGTCGGCGAGCGACTGCTGGAGCGCGGTCGTGTAGGCGCTCACGGTGGCGCTCGCCTCCGCCTGCCGCTCATCGGAGAGGCACCCCGAGTCGGCGAACAGGCGCAGCCAGGCCATCTCGAGCGCCACGGCCGCCGAGTTGAACTGCTCGGACGCCTGCACCAGCGGAGTCTCCTGCGTGATGCCCGCCTGCGCCGACGCGAACTCCTCCTCGGCCTGCTGGACGCGCGTCACGCTGGCCGCCGGGACGGTGGGCACCGGGCTCGGCGACGCCTCGGTGGGCTCGGGTGCGGGTTCGCCGGCGGCCGCCGCCTGCGCCACGGCGAGCTCGAACTGGGCGTCGGCCAGGTCCTGCTGGGCCTGGACCACGGCGTCCCGCGCGTCGACCGCGCTCTGGCCGGCGTCCTTCGACGCCGCCGCGGGGTCCGCGAGATCGGTGCCCGCCGTCTGGACGTCGCCGACGGTGACGGCGCTCTGGTTCAGCACGTCGCCGTACCTGTCCAGCGCCGTGATGTAGGTCGAGCTGGCGTCGCAGAACGTGGCCGCCGCATCCGTCGCCGCCGCCTCCGCGTCGGCCAGGGCCTTCTCCTTGGCGGCGACGTTCGCCTCCGCGCGCGACACGTCGGTCTCCGGCGACGCCGACGGCTCCGGCGAGCCGGGGGTGCAGGCCGACAGCACGAGCGCGAGGCTCCCGCCGACCGCGAGAGCGACGACCTTGAGTGCGCCCCGTCGAACGCTCGACCCGCTCATTCGACGATGTCGCGGCCGTGGACCGTCAGCGCCCAGATCACGAAGAAGTCGATGGCGATGATGATCAGGCTCCACACGGGGTAGTACGGCAGCCAGGCGAAGTTGAACACGATGCTGAGGGCGGCCACGATCACGCCGACCGTGCGGGCCCACACCTGGCCGCTGAGCACGAAGATGCCGGCGAACGCGACGATGATGCCCACGACGACGTGGATCCAGCCCCAGGTCGTGACGTCGAACTCGAAGAGCCACTTCTGGCCGACCACGTAGAACGTGTCGTTGACGACCGCGACCAGTCCCTGCATCGCGTGCAGGACCCCGGCGATCATCATCATCGTCCCGGCGAACACGGTCAGTCCTACGGCGAATCCGCTGCGCTGCTCAGTCACGGTCCAGGCCCTTCTCGAGGTGGTGATGAGTACCCTGCGCAGGGCTGTCGACAGCCTGTCCGTCCTGAGTCATACGACCCCCGGAATCGGCCGAGAACCACCCTGACCTGGATCATTGCGGATGAATGGGGTCAGACACCAGCAGGCTCGCGCAGCGTCACTCGTTCAGGCAGGACGTGGACCACCCGCCCTGGCCGGTGCCATGCTGCGGACATGGCACAGGTGCCGCGCGGCGTCAGCCGCCGGGGACGTCGGCGTCTCGGCCGGCTCGGGCTCGTCGTCGCCGTCGTGGCGGGTGCTGCCGGTTGCGGCCAGGCTGCCGGACGAGACCTGTGCACCCAGTACGCCGAGCTCACCTCGGCGGTCGACGGGCTGCGCGCGCTGACGCCGTCGAACGCGTCCGATGACGTCGTGGCCAAGGCCCTGCTGCTCAAGACGGCGATCGACCGGCTCCAGGCGGTCTCCGAGGGGCACGTCGACACCCTGGTCTCGGCCCTGCGGACCGCCACCGACGACGTCGAGCAGTCCGCGCTGGCGGCGAGGACCGCAAGGGACACGGCGGCCCCGTTGCTCGCGGACTCGATGGACGAGGTGAAGGTCGCGTTCGCCGACCTGCAGGACTCGCTCGACACGCAGTGCGTCGGATGACGCGGCTCACGACGGGAGGATCGGCATGAGCGTGAGCTTCGTACTCGAGGCGCTGGTGGTGCTCGGGGCCATCGTGATGGGCACGCGGTCCGGCGGTGTCGGCGTCGGCCTGTGGGGCGGCCTGGGCACGTTCGTCCTCGTCTTCGTGTTCGGCGAGGCGCCCGGCGAGCCCCCCGCCGCGGCGATGGCGATCATCCTCGCCGTCGTGACGGCCGCGGCGCTGATGCAGGCGGCCGGCGGCATCGACTGGATGGTGTCCGCGGCGGCCAAGGTGATCGAGAGCCATCCCAAGCAGATCACGCTGATCGCGCCGCTGACGGCGTTCGCGTTCTGCGTGGGGGCGGGGACCGGCAACATCATCTACCCGCTGCTCCCCGTCATCTACGACGTCTCCTACCGCAACCACATCCGACCCTCCCGACCGCTCACGGTGACCGTCGTGCAGTCGGGGATCGCGCTGGCCGCGTCGCCCGTCTCGGCGGCCATGGCGGCCATGCTGACGCTGACCGACGTGGCGCCGTACGACCTGGGTCTCACGCAGATCCTCGCCATCACCATCCCCGCCTGCGTGATCGGGATCATCGTCACCTCGCTGGTGGTGAACCGGATGTGGAAGGAGCTCGACGACGACCCGGAGGTGCAGGCCAAGATCGCGTCCGGCGAGCTGCTCGCGCCCGAGGCGGTCATGGTCGGCGCGGGCGCCGCGTCGGCGTCGGCGGCCGGCACCGGCCCGACGTCGGACGTGGGCGCCGGCACCGGGACCGCGTCACCGCCGGCGTCCGTGTCGAGCCAGCTCACCTACACGCGGGAGGGGCGCAACTCGGCCCTCGTGTTCTTCGCCGGCGTCATCGCGATCGTCATCCTCGGGCTCTTCCCGGGCCTGCGACCGACGTTCGAGGTGGCCGGGAGCGAGAGCGTCTCGCTCGACATGACCAACACGATCGTGCTGGTCATGTTCGTGGTGGGCGTGGCCATCCTCTTCGTCGGCAAGCCCGACGTGTCGAAGGTCCCGGACCAGTCCGTGTTCAAGGCGGGCATGATCTCCGCCATCGCCCTCTTCGGGATCGCGTGGCTCACCGCGACGTTCATCGCCGCGCACGAGGAGTTCATCATCGACACCGTCGGCGCCTGGGTGACCAACTGGACGTTCCTGTTCGCGCTGGCGGTCTTCATGGTCGCCGCCCTGACGACGAGCCAGTCGACCGCGACGAGGACGATCGTGCCGATCGGCCTGGCGGCCGGGCTCGCCCCCGGGGTCGCGACCGGCATGTGGGCCGGAGCGCTCGGCGGCGTCTACACCCTCCCGGCGAACGGCACCCAGATCGCCGCCGCGAACTTCGACCTCACGGGCACCACCAAGCTGGGCACCAAGCTGCTCGACCACAGCTTCTTCGTCCCGATGCTCGTCCTGTCCGTGACGACCATCGTCGTCGGTGCGGCCATCGGCGCCCTCTTCTTCTGACCTGGACCCACCCCCGAACGGAGCGCACGGATGGAGCCGCACGAGATCGCGAGCAAGGTGTCGAGCCTCATGCCCGGCGTGCTCGACGACCTGGAGACCCTCGTGGCGATCCCGTCGATCGCCTTCCCGGGCTACCCCGCCGAGCCGGTGGTCCGGATGGGCGGGGAGACGCTCCGGCTGTTCCAGGAGGCAGGCTTCACCGACGCGCGGCTCATGGAGGTGCCGTCCGGGTTCCCGCCGATCTACGGGGAGATCCCGGGGCCCGAGGGCTCCCCGGTGGTCGTGCTCTACGCCCACTACGACGTGCAGCCCGCGCCGCCCGAGCAGGGGTGGACCAGCGACCCCTGGACGGCGACGCGCAAGGCGGACGGGCGGATACACGGGCGCGGGGCCGCCGACGACAAGGGTGGCCTCGTGGCCCACCTCGGGACGCTGCGGGCCTTCGGCGGCAGGCCGCCGTGCACGGTCAAGCTGGTCCTGGAGGGCATGGAGGAGACGGAGAGCAACCTCGAGGAGTTCGTGCTGGCCCATCCGGACCTGTTCGACTGCGACGTGTTCGTCATCTGCGACATGGGCAACCTGCGCGTCGGCGAGCCCGCCCTGACCACCGCGCTGCGCGGCGACGTCGCCTGCATCGTGACCGTCAGCACCCTCGAGCACCCCCTGCACTCCGGCGTGTTCGGCGGGGCGGCACCGGACGCGATGATGGCCCTCGCGCGCCTGCTGGCCACATTGCACGACGACGCGGGCGACGTGGCCGTCGCCGGGGTCTCGTCGACCGCCTGGGACGGCGAGGACCTCAGCGAGGAGGACTACCGCTCGGGCGCCGACCTGCTGGACGGCGTCGAGCTGACCGGCACGGGTCCCGTGAGCGCCCGGCTGTGGTCGCACCCCTCGATCAACGCGATCGGCCTCGACATGACGACGATCGCGGGATCCTCGAACGTCCTGATCCCGCAGGCGAGCGCCAAGGTCTCCATGCGCATCGTGCCCGGGTCCGAGCCGGAGGCCGAGCTCGACGCTCTCGTCGCGCACCTCGAAACCCATGCGCCCTGGGGGGCGAAGGTCGAGGTCCGGCGCACCAAGACGGCGCCGCCGTTCCGTTGCGCCACCGACGGCCCGGCCTACGCGGCCGCGCGCGACGCCCTGTCGGAGGCCTTCGGCAGGCCGGTCGGCGATGCGGGCTCGGGCGGCTCGATCCCCCTGCTGCGGACGCTCGAGTCGGTCGCCCCGCACGCCGAGTTCATCCTCTGGGGCCCGGAGGACGTCGCCCTGTCCCGCATCCACGCGTCGGACGAGAGCGTGGACCCCGACGAGATCGAGAGGCTGGTCGTCGCCCAGGCGCTGCTGCTGCAGAAGCTCGCCGACGCCCGGTGAACCGGCGGGCGGACGTCAGAACCGCCCGATCGACAGCCCCGCCCGCCGCCCGACCGACGACCCCAGCGCGATGCCGGCCAGCACGCCGAGCGAGATCGCGACCATGGTGGTGCCCGCGGTGACGACCGTCGAGAGCGCCTGGGCCCCGTTGCCGATGATCGAGGTCACCCCGACGAGCCCCAGGGCGCCCGGCACCAGCAGCCAGAACCCGGGCAGGAACCCGACCAGCGCCGGCGGCCCCGTCGGCCGGGTCGCGGCGAACATGGCGACCGGGGTCATCACCAGCGCGCCGACGAACGCCGAGAACGCGCTGCCGAACAGCAGGCCGCCCAGCACCTGGCCTGCATAGGCGACGTACAGCACGAGCAGGATCCACGGCAGGCCCGCGCGCCGGGCGCAGTGGTGGAACACGACCCCGACGCCGAACACGAGCACTCCGACCCACGGGCCCGCCCAGCCGAGCGGCTGCGAGGCCACGGAGCCGACCGCGGAGGCCGGGACGCCGACCAGGGCCGCCGCTCCGGTGATGCCGATGGCCAGCAGGACCAGCTGCATGACGCCGGCGGCCAGCCGCGCCGAGCCGGCGATCATCTGCCGGGTGGCCAGGTCGATCGCCGCCGTCGTGAGCAGGGCGCCGGGCAGGAACGTGACCAGGGGCGCGACCAGCGGCGCGAGCAGGCCGATGTCGATCCCGGTGCGCTGCAGCAGGAACACGGCGACGGACACGACGAACGCGCTGCTCATGACCAGCAGCGCCTGGTAGGCGGCGGGCATCCGGGCGGTGGCCACCTGCACCCCGGCGATCCCTGCGCCGAGAGCCGACGCGACCAGGACGTCGACCAGGCTCCCGCCCAGGATCATCGCGAGGCCCGCGGAGACGCCGACGTACCCGAGCACCCTCGTCCCGCCCGGGTAGAGCGGCGGCGCGGCGACGGCCGTCCGGATCCGCTCGGTGCCCTCGACCGGCCCGACGTCGCCGGCCTCGGCCTGGTCCGCCACCTCCAGCACGTCCTGGACCTGGTGCAGTCGCAGCTGCCGCCAGCCCGCCGACGACGCCGCCGTCTGCGTCGACCGACCGCCCGGCGCCGAGACCAGCAGCGCGGTGGGCAGCGCGATGACCTCGACGTCCGGGGCGCCGTTGACGGCGGCGACGCGCTCGAGCGTCCGCGTCACCTGGACCACCGGCGCGCTCGAGTCGATCATCGCCTCGCCGAGCACCATGAGGAACCGCACCGTGTCGGTCTCCACGTCGGGCGGCAGCGCGGTGGGACCGGTCGCGTCGAGCACCCCGACCGACGCCGCCGCCGCGACGGGCAGCACGGCATCCGCCAGCGGCATGGCCGGTCGCCGGCCCCGCGTGCGCCGGACGGCGAGGAGGAGCGCCGCGCCGGCGAGCACGAGGATCAGCAGCGCCGTGATGATCGCGCCGAGCGGGATGGTCGAGGTCGACACCGCCGGCTCGTGGGTGAAGGGCACCTCGACCACGACGGTCTGGGTGGGGGTCGGTTCCGGCGACGACGGGGCGACGGACGACACGTCGCTCGTCGGCACCGGCTCGGCGGTGGACGTCGGCGTCGGGGTGGCCGTCGGCGTCGGCTCGGGCGCCGGGGTCTCGGGCACCGCAGTCGTGGTGGTCGTCGGCTCGGGGACCGGCACACCGGGATCGGGCGACACGCCGGCGCCGGTCACCCCGGGGTCCGGCGCCACGGCGTCGGCGAGAACCGTCCCGGCGGTCAGGGTCATGCCGGGACCCGCGATGCAGCGACGGACCCTCGCATCCACTGCCTCCCCGGTGTCGCGGACACGTCGGACGCTATCGGTTCGTCCCCGTCGTCGTCCGGGCGACGAACTGCGCGTAGCGGTCGAGGATCAGCGGCCAGTCGGTGAACTTGCGCCGGTCGGCCGCGTTCCCGTCGTCCCAGCCCCCGTGCTCGAGCTCGACGCGGGTCCCGCCGGCGTCGAGCGGCACGAACTGCACGGAGATCCGGCTCGGGTGCTCGCGCGTCTGCCCGAGCGTCGAGGTGTGCACGACGAGCGCGCCGCGGGCGATCGCCAGCACCCGCCCCCACTCGACCTCGCCGAGCGTCGCGTCGACGAGGTACACGCGCCCGCCCACCCGGGGCTCGATCACGGCTCCACGGAAGCCGGCGGGGTCCGGCGAGTAGTCGGGGTGCCACCACTGCCCGATGCCGTCGACCCACGCGTCGAACGCCTCGACCGGCGTGCAGCCGACGACGACCTCGTGGCGGACCGGCTCCATCACGCGACCGGGTCGTCGTCGCCGTACGTCGCGAGACGGAGCGTGCGCGCGTCGGCCGCGAGGATCCTCCCGACCACGTCCTGCAGCGACCCGACCGTGTCGGTCCCGGCCCGCACGAACCGCCCCGAGAGCGCGTCGAGCTCGCCGTCCCCGAACGCGAGGACCAGCTCGGCCACGGCCTCGACCGGGGTCCAGACGGTCCGGCCGTCGTGCATCGGCATCGACGTCGTCATCGCGGTCTCGACGTGGCCCGGCGCCAGGTCGAGCACCCGGATCCCCTGGTCCCGGTACTGCGCGTCGAGCTGGGTGGTGAACCGTGCCAGCGCGCCCTTGCTGACGGCGTAGCCCGTGTAGCTGGTCATCGCCCGGTGGCCGGCGCCCGAGTTGAGGTTGAGCACGCGGCCGCCGCCCCGCGCGAGCATGCCGGGCAGCACCGCGTGCGTCACCAGCAGCGGACCGCGCACGTTCGCCTCGATCACGCGCCAGGAGTCCTCGACGTCGTCGTCGACAAACGAGACCTCGGCGCGCTCGATGACACCCGCGTTGTTGACCAGCAGGCCGATCCCGCCGAGCTCCTCCTCGACCCGCGCCACCGCGTCGAGCACGGCGGTGCGATCGATCAGGTCCGCGGCCGCGACGGTCACGTCCCCGCCGATCTGCTCGGCGACGGCTTCGAGGTGCGCCCGCGTCCGGCCCACCAGGGCGACCGCGTACCCGGCCCGCGCCAGCCCGATCGCGATCCCGCGCCCGATCCCCCGCCCGGCCCCCGTGACCAGCGCGGTCCTCATCGGGCCGCCTCGACGGCCTCGCGCAGCCGGTCCAGCTGCACCTTCCCGCGGTACCGCGTCCCGCCGACGAAGACCGCCGGCGTCCCCGTGACCCCCGCCTCGATCCCCGCGGCGTAGTCGGACGAGATCGCCGGCGCGTACGCCTGCGCGCGGTCCCCGGCCACCTCCGCAGGGTCAAGTCCCAGCTTCTGCGCCGCGGCCCGCAGGTCCTGCTCGCCGAGCCGGTCCTGGTGGGACATGAGCTCGTCGTGCATCTCCCAGAACTTGCCCGACGCGCCTGCCGCCTCCGCCGCCAGCGCGGCCGACAGCGCGTAGGGGTGCACCTCGAACAGCGGGAAGTGCCGCCACACCAGCCGGACCTGCCCGCCGGAGGTGTCCACCAGCTCGCGCAGCACGGGCGCGGCGGCCCGGCAGTACGGGCACTCGAGGTCACCGAACTCGATCACGGTGACCGGGGCGTCGGGGCGGCCGTACACGTGCCGCTCGGCGGGGATGTCGTCTGCCATGGGTCGAGGATGCCTGACCGGAGCGGCGTCGGCGACGTCGGACTGGTCAGAGCCGCCGCGGCCGCAGGGGCGGGCTCGCCGTCCCCGCGCCTGCCGCGATGCCGTCCACCATCTCCCGCGCGGCGTCGAGCCCCGACCAGCGCGGACGCCAGTCGAGCTCCCGCTCGGCACGCGAGGTGTCGAGCAGCGGCGCCGCCATGCCCAGGTCGAGCCACCCGGGCGCGATCGGCACCAGCCGGGCGTGCCAGGCGGCGGCCAACGCCGCCCGCGCCTCGCTGACGGGGACCTCGCGCAGCCGTCCGCGCGCGACCAGGCCGGCGACCTCCGGGCCGCGCAGCACGTCGGGGGCGGCGAGGTTGAACGCGCCGCGGACCCGGCGCACCACCGCCTCGCGGAAGGCGTCGGCGGCGTCGTCCGCGTGGACCGCCTGGAGCCGCAGGCCGACAGGCCAGGGCAGGACCGGGAGCCGGCCGTCGATCGCCCGCTTCGGGAGCCACGGACCCAGGAAGCTCCGTGAGACCTCGTGCCCCGCGGCGCGCTGGAACACCAACGCGGGACGCAGCCGGGCGATCGCCAGGTCCGGGTAGCGCTCCTCCGCCTCGTCGAGCACCCGCTCGGCCGCCGCCTTGTCGACCGAGTAGGGCGACGAGCGCACACCGTCGGTCGCCCAGCCCTCGTTGCGCAGCACGTCACCAGGCCCGGGCGAGTAGGCGCCGACGCTGGAGGCCACGACGACGTGCGGCACCCCGGCGCGCCGCGCGGCCTCGACCACGTTCCGTGTGCCCGAGACGTTGACGTCGTGCAGCCGCCGCCGGTCGTGGCTCGGTCGGACCGCCCAGGCCAGGTGCACGACCGCGTCGGCGCCGGTGAGCTCGGGAGCCAGGTCCTCGACGGCCGACGGCGCCGCGATGTCGCACGCGACCCACGACGCCACGCCGTACGGGGTCGGCGGCGGTCGGCGCGGGACCCGTCGGGCGACGGCGACGACCGAGGTCACGGTGCCGTCGTCGACGAAGCGCCGCAGCAGCGCCGTGCCGACGTTGCCGCTGGCACCGACGACGACGACCCTCATGCGCACACGCTCGCAGCGATGCGGACGAGGCGCATCCGGGGAGGCGTGTCAGCCGCCGGGGAGGACGTCGACGACGTCGCTGGGGCCGAGCGCCGTCGCGTCGTCGGACCGGACCCCGTCGACCACGAACGCGCACCCGCCGATCAGCTGCGCGAGCTCGCCGCCGTGCCGCGCGAGCACCTGGGCGCGCAGCTCACCGACCGTCGAGGCGGGAACCTGCTCGGCGGCGGTGCCGGCGGCCTCGGCGGCGGCCGCCACGTAGCGGACGAGCGCCATGCCCCCATGCTGCCACCGGCGGGGTCAGAAGAGCAGGTGCTCGCGCGGCCGGCCCTTGGCCTCGAGCCCGAGCAGGAACTGCTTGCGGTCGAGGCCCGCGGCGAAGCCCGTGAGCGAGCCGTCGGCGCCGATCACCCGGTGGCACGGCACGACGATCGCGATCCGGTTGCGACCGTTGGCCGCGCCGACCGCCCGCGACGACGTCCGGGGGTCCAGCCCGATCTCCGCCGCGAGGTCCCCGTACGAGCGCGTCTGCCCGTACGGGATCCGCAGCAGGCCGTCCCACACGCGGCACTGGAACGTGGTCCCGACGAAGTGCAGCGGCAGGTCGAACTCGGTGCGCGAGCCGGCGAAGTACTCGTCGAGCTGCAGCTGCACCTCGTCGAACTCGTCGTCCGCCCGCTCGCCGAACGGACCCTGCACGGCCTCGTACTTGGAGTCGGGCAGCAGCAGCGCGCTGAGTGCCCCGTCGTGCGCGACGAGGGTGATCGGTCCGAGCGGCGACGGCACGACCGTGTGCACCACCCGGACCTCGCCGAGCAGCTCCAGCTCCGTGGTGAGCTCCCCCTGGACTGTCATGGTCGTCATCATTCCCCCACCCACTGACATGCACGGTGAGGAGCCCGTCCGCCGCGCGGCTCCACGAGGAAGACGCGCGACGGACGGGCGATGTGAGGTGGTTCAGTCGGCGCTCCGGAGCAGCGTCCGCACCCCGACCGCCAGCCCGACGGCCGCCGTGACGATCGCCGCGAGCCAGCCGGCCGCGACGGCGCTGCTGGTCAGGTCGCCGGCGAACAGCGCCCGCTCGGCCTCCACCACCCACCGCAGCGGGTCGAACGCGGAGGCCACCTTCATCCACTGCGGCCCGGTCTCCAGCGGCAGGAGCATGCCGGAGAGGATGAGCAGCGGGAACAGCACGGTCTGCTGGACCGCCCAGAACATCCACTCCTGCTTGCGCACGGCGATGGCGAGCGCGTAGCTGAGCGAGCCGAGGCCGACGCCGAGGACGGCCAGCATCGCGAGCCCGACGACCGCCCCGACCGGGTCGGCCCGGAAGCCGAACGGCAGCATCACGACGATGACGATCACCGCCTGCGCGACCAGCGGCACCATCTCCTTCAGGGATCGGCCGACCAGCTGCGCCGAGCGCGACAGAGGCGTCACCAGGAGCCGCTCGTGCGCGCCGGTCTGCATCTCGAACTGCAGGTTGGCGCCGGTGGTCGACGTGCCGAACAGGGTGGTCATCACCAGGACGGACGGCACGAACCACTGCCAGACCTCGGCGGAGCTCAGCCCGTCGGACGTGCCGACCAGCAGCGGGCCGAACAGCCCGAGGAACACCAGCGGCTGGACCAGGCCGAAGACGACGGAGAACGGCTCGCGCACCACGGGTCGCAGCTCGCGGGTCATGACGAGCCGCACGTCGGCGAGCCACGGGCGCCGAAGCGGTGCCGCGGTGACGGTGGTCGGGGCGTCGATCGTGGTGGTGCTCATGCTGCTGCCTCCTCGGTGGCGTCGGCGGACTCGCGCAGGCTGCGGCCGGTGAGGGCCAGGAACACGTCGTCGAGCGTCGGCCGGACGGCCAGCGCCTCGAGCAGCGGGGCGCCCGCGGCGGACGCGGCGAGCACCAGCGCCGGGACGGCGGTCGCGGCGTCCGCCACGCGTGCCTCGACCCGGGCGCCGTCGACGGTGACGTCCCGGGCGCCGGGCAGTGCCCCGACGATCGTCGCCACCTGCGGCGCCGTCCCGGCGACGGCCGTCGTGAGCACCACGCGGTCGCCCGCGAGCGTGCGCTTGAGCCCGTCGGCGGTGTCGTCGGCGATGACCTCGCCGTGGTCGACGACGACGACGCGCTCGGCCATCGTGTCGGCCTCGTCCAGGTAGTGGGTGGTGAGCACGATCGTCATGTCGTGCTCGGCGCGCAGCCGCAGGATGTGGTCCCACAGGTTGGCGCGGTTCTGCGGGTCGAGCCCGGTGGACGGCTCGTCGAGGAACAGCAGCCTCGGCGCATGCACCAGCCCGAGCGCGACGTCGAGCCGGCGCCGCTGACCGCCGGAGAGGTCCGAGACCTTGCGCCGGGCCAGCGCGGTCAGGTCCAGGGCCTCGAGCAGCTCGCCGGTCCGCCGGCGCGCCGCCGCCCGGTCGAGCCCGTACACCTGGCCCTGCATGGTGAGCTCATCGCCGCCGCGCTGCTGGTGGCCCGCCCCGTTGCCCTGCCCGACGTACCCGATGTGCCGCCGGACCGTCGCCGGGTCGGCGAGCACGTCGACGCCCGCGACGGTCGCGGTGCCGGACGTCGGGCGCACGAGCGTGGTGAGCATGCGCATCGTGGTGGTCTTGCCGGCCCCGTTGGGTCCGAGCACCGCGACCAGCTCGCCGGGCGCGATGTCGAGGTCGATGCCGCGGACGGCATGGACCGTCTCGGTGCGGCTGACCACGAAGTCCTTGGTGAGTCCTCGCGTGTGGATCATGGCTTCTCCCCTCGTGGATGGGTACGGACCCAGAATTCCGGGAGTAGCGGTCAGGTCCTGTCCGCCATCCGATGCGATCCTGGGGACATGTCGACGCCGTCCTCCCGCCTCCTCGCGCTGCTGTCGCTGCTCCAGGCGCGTCGCGACTGGCCGGGCGGCGTGCTCGCGGACCGGCTCGGCGTCAGCCCCCGCACAGTGCGGCGCGACGTCGACCGCCTCCGGGAGCTGGGCTACCCGGTGCACGCCTCGAAGGGGCCGGACGGCGGGTACCGGCTCGACGCGGGCACGCAGATGCCGCCGCTGCTGCTCGACGACGAGCAGGCGGTGGCACTGGTCGTCGCCCTGCAGACCGCGTCCACGGGCGTCGCGGGGGTCGACGAGGCCGCCGTGCGGGCGCTCTCGACGCTGCGCGAGGTCATGCCCGCGCGCCTGCGGGCGGCCGCCGAGGCCCTGCAGGTCACCGCGGTCACCCGGCAGGGCAACCGGCCCGAGGTCGACCAGCAGGTGCTGCTGTCCATCGGGTCGGCGGTGCGCGCCCGCGAGGTGCTGCGGTTCGACTACGAGGGCGGCCGCGCCACCGCCCTGCCGCGGCGCGCGGAGGCCCACCACCTGGTCACCTGGGGCGGGCGCTGGTACCTCGTCGGCTTCGACCTCGACCGGGCCGACTGGCGCACGTTCCGGGTGGACCGGATGACGCCGAAGACCGGGACCGGGCCGCGGTTCGCGCCGCGGGAGCTGCCCGCGCCGGACGTCGCGGCGTTCGTCGCCGAGCAGTTCAGCGGGATCAACCCGTGGCCGTGCCGCGGCGAGGCGGAGGTCGAGATGGACGCGGCCGAGCTCGTCCGGTGGGCCGGGCGCGGCGCCCTGGTCGAGAGCCTCGGCGAGGGGCGCAGCCGCGTGGTGCTCAGCGCCTGGTCCTGGGACGGGGTCGCGGCCACGTTCGCGATGTTCGGGGTGCCGCTGCGGGTGGTCGGACCGCCCGAGCTGGCCGACGCGATGCACCGCCTGGCGGCGCGGCTGACGGCGGCCGTCACGGCGTGACGAGCGCGGGGTGCCGCGGGTCGTCCACGTGCACGACGACGTCCGCGACCAGCGACGGGCTCATCTCGTCCTCGTACCGCGCGAAGGCCGGCAGCATCCAGCGGTCCTCGTCGGCGGTCCGCCGCACCAGCGTGGCCTCGCGGACGGCGAGGTGCACCGACAGGTCGACGTCGAGCCATCGGCCCAGCAGCAGGCTGCCGTCGAGCACGAGCACCGCTCCCTCGCCCGCCTGCCGGTACTCCGCTCGGGTCGCCCGGTCGGTCGCGGCGTCCCACAGGGTCGGCAGGTACCGCCCGGAGGCACCGAACGGATCGAGCACCTCGCGGCCGAGCGCGCGCAGGTCGAGCCGGTCCTCCAGGTAGGAGTCGGGGTCGTGCCGGCCGTGCTCGAACCGCACGGAGGCCGGCCGCAGGAAGTCGTCGGCGTGCACGCGGACCACCGGCCGACCGGCCGCGCGCAACGGCTCGACGAGCGCGTCCGCCCATCCCGCAGGCCCCGTCGGCGGTGCGCCGTCGACGAGCACGCGCACCCGTCCGGGTCGCTCCGCGACGAGCCGCACCAGGTGCTCGACCACGGCGTCTGCGGTGGTCGGCCGGATCGGGCTCAGGGCTGCCGACCCTCGCCGTGCTCCTCAGCGTGCTGCTCGCGCTCGTCGATCACGTCCTGGCCCGGGCCGGAGAAGCTCCGCGACCGCTCCAGGGCCTCGATGCTGCCCGTGAACAGCCGCGAGTCCTGCCCGCCCGTCTGGATGGTCTGCGTGTCGTCGACGGACCACGCACCGGGGACCGGGACCGGGAGCGTCGGGGTCGGGGTCGGGGTCGGGGTCGGCTCGGGCCGCGCGTGGCGGCTCGTCGCGGGTGCCGAGCCCTCCCACCGCGTCTTGGGCAGGGCCTGCGGTGCCTCCCGCTGCAGCCAGGCGACCAGCCCCTCGCGCACGTAGCACCGCAGGTCGAACAGGGTGGGGGCGTCGACCGCGCTGGCCAGGGCACGGACCCGGACGACTCCCCCGACCGCGTCGGTGACCTGCAGGATCCCGACCCGCCGGTCCCACAGGTCGGTGTCCTGCAGCAGCCGGCCCAGCTCGGCGCGCATCGCCTCGACCGGCACGTCCCAGTCCACGTCGAGCTCGACGGTGCCCAGCAGGTCGGCCGCGCGGCGGGTCCAGTTCTCGAACGGCGTCGTCGTGAAGTACGTGGACGGCAGGATGAGGCGGCGGTCGTCCCAGATGTGCACGACGACGTAGGTGAGCGTGATCTCCTCGATCCGCCCCCACTGCTGGTCGACGACGACCACGTCGTCCACCCGGATCGCGTCCGTGAACGCCAGCTGCATCCCGGCGAACACGTTGGCCAGCGAGCTCTGCGCCGCCAGGCCCGCGACGATGGAGATGAGCCCGGCGGACGCCAGCAGGCTGGCCCCGAGCGCTCGCGCCGACGGGAACGTCAGGAGGATCGCGGCGATCGCGCAGAGCACGAGGACGGCCACCGTGATGCGGCGCAGCACCTGCACCTGGGTGCGGACGCGTCGGGCGTGCCGGTTGTCGGCGACGTCGATGCGGTACCGCTGCAGGGCGGCGTCCTCGAGCACGAAGGCGAGGCTGCCGATGAGCCACGCGCCGGTGATGATGAAGGCGATGAGCAGCACGTGCTCGGCCGTCCGCGTCCAGGCGGCCGGGTCCGTGCTCAGCCGGAGGGCGATCCACACCGCGACGACCAGCAGGAACGCACGCATCGGCCGACGCGAGCGGCGGGTGAGGTCGGCGGCCACGGCCGACTTGCGCGCGACGCGTCGGACCAGCACGGCGATGAGGGTCGCCGCGAGGTAGGCGATCACGACCGCGGCGAGGATCGAGACCGTCGGGACCACGAATCCCTGGACGTCGTGGGCGACGGTGTCGTCGGTGGTGGCGGAGGGCAGCATCAGCAGCACATGGCCAGCGTACGTAGGTGCGCCCCGTCCCCGTTTCTCGGGGACGGGGCGCAACGGAGAGGCGTCTCGCCGGCACGAGGCTTGGCGCACTCCCTGAACCCTGACGGGCGGCCCGGCTCTCGCCGTGACCCTCGGCAACGCGGCCCGATCTGCGACCGGCTGGTCGCCCGGTCACCCCGGGACGATCAGCTCCCTCTGTTCTAGCACAGTCATGGGAATACCGCATCCCTTCCACGTAACCATCTTGTGTTGGTAAAGCCCGCGGGAGGTACGGTCGGATGGATTCGACCCCGGAGGACACCATCACCGCCACGCTCACCGTGCAGCGACCGTTCGACCCCGCTCCCGCGCTCGCCTCGCTCGTCGCCCACGCCGTGCCCGGCGTCGAGGTCGTCGAGGGGCGCACCGTCCGGCGCGTCGTCGGGGGCGCCGTGGTCACCGCTGACCTGGCGCAGGACCGCATCGAGCTCAGCACCGACGCGGGCGCGGGCCTCGACCTCGCGGTCCTCGCGGACACCTGGTTCGGTCTCGGTGACGACCTGGAGGCGGTCCACGAGGCGTTCGTCGGCGACGCCGTGCTCGGGCCGCTGGTCGACGCCCGGCCCGGGCTGCGGATCCTCGGCCACCCGGACGGCTTCGAGGCGGCGGTGACCACCGTGCTCGGCCAGCAGGTCTCGCTCGCCGCGGCCCGCACGTTCGGGGGCCGGCTCGCGGCCGCGTACGGCTCGCCGGGCCTCGACGGGCTGACCGTCTACCCGTCGCCGGCGCGCCTCGCGGGGGTCGACCCGGTCGAGCTGCAGTCGGTCGTCCGGATCACCCACTCCCGCGCCCGGACGCTGCACGCCCTCGCGCAGGCGTGCGCCGACGGCCTCGTCCTGGAACCCGGGTCCCCCGACGCCCGCGCGCGCCTGCTCGACCTGCCCGGCATCGGGCCGTGGACCGCCGACTACCTCGCGCTGCGCGTCCTCGGCGACCGTGACGCGATGCCCGTCGGCGACCTCGTCCTGCGGCGCGCGTTGGCCGTCGGGACCACGCCCGAGGTCGCCCGGATGGCCGAGTCGTGGCGACCGCTGCGCGCCTTCGCCGCGGTGCATCTCTGGACCGCCACGGCGTACCTGCTCTGACCAGGCAGAACGCGCTGCGGTGTCGGCGCGGTCACGATTCGGCGCCACCGACGCCGCCGCCGTCACAGTTGAGTCACAGCCAACCCGCAGGCTCGCCGCCGGCCCTACGTTCACGGCCATGAACCCGACGACGAGCCGCCCCACCTCGAAGGTCCGCGCCCGCACCGCCCGCCTGGCGGTCGTCGGCGTCATCGCGCTGAGCGCCACCCTGACGGCGTGCTCCGCCGCCGACAGCGGGTCGAGCGCCGGCGACACCGCGCAGTCCGTGACCGACGAGGGGGCGGTCGGCGCCGACCAGGGCGGCGGTGCCGTGCAGGAGAGCACGGACGGGTCCGTCGCCCCGGTCGCCAGCACCGTCGACACCCGCCAGGTGGTGCAGACCGGCGACGTCGCGATGTCGGTCAAGGACCCCCGGGCCGCCGCCGACGCCATCGTCGACCTCACCGAGGGGGCCGGCGGGCGCGTCGACGACCGCGCCGAGCAGGCTCAGACCGAGACCGAGGTGGGCACCGCGTCGCTGACGATCCGGCTGCCGGCCGCCGCGGTGTCGACCACGCTCGTCGCGATGCGCGACCTCGGGGACGTCGACAAGGTGACGCTCACCAAGAAGGACGTCACGGCCGCCGCGCAGGACCTCGACGCGCGCATCCACGCGATGCAGCTCTCCGTCGGGCGCATGGAGAACCTGCTGGCCACGGCGACCACGCACGACGACATCGTCACCGCCGAGAACGCCCTCACCGAGCGCGAGACCAGCCTGGAGACCCTGCTGTCGCAGCGGTCGGCCCTCGCGGAGCAGGTGTCGCTGTCGACCATCCACGTCGCCCTCGTCGGACCGGACCTGCCGCCCTACGTCGAGCCGCCGGCACCTCCCGTGCCGCCGACCGGGCCGCAGTCGTTCCTCGAAGGGCTGGCCACCGGCTGGGGCTCCCTCGTGGCCCTCGTCTCCGGGATCGTCATCGTCGTCGGCGTGCTGCTGCCCTGGCTGGCGTTCGGCGGGGCGATCGCCGCCGGCGTCGTCGCCGTCGTCCGCTGGACCCGGCGGTGGCGCACCCCGGCGGCCGCGACGCCCGTGCAGCCCCTCGTCGCCGGCCCAGGCAACCCGTTCGACCCGCCGGCCGGTCCGCCGGCGGCGCGACCGGTCGACCCGGACCAGCGGGGATGACTCAGGAGGCCGCCCGGCGGACCGCGTCGACCGAGCGGGCGACGTCCTCGTCGTCGGTCGACCAGTTGCTCACCGAGACCCGCAGCACGTCGCGGCCCTGCCATCGGGAGCCCGACATCCAGGTCACGCCGTCGGCCAGCACCCGCGCCGTGACGTCCCGCGTCCGCTCGTCCGAGCCGAAGGCCACGCTGACCTGCGTGAAGACGACGTCGTTGAGGATCTCGGCGCCGTCGATCGCCGCGATCCCGTCCGCGATCTGCCGGGCGCGGGCGACCAGCCCGTCGACCAGGTCCTCCACCCCGGACCGACCGAGCGAGCGCAGCGCGGCCCAGACGGGGACGCCGCGGGCGCGCCGGGACAGCTCGGGCACCTTCTCGAACGGGTCGCCGGCCCCCTGGAACGACACGAAGTACTCCGCCTGCATGCCGAACGCCCGGCGCAGCGGCTCGGGGCGGGCCACGATCGCGAGCCCGCAGTCGTACGGCACGTTCAGGGTCTTGTGGGCGTCGGTCGCCCAGGAGTCGGCGCGCTCGTAGCCGGTCAGCAGGCCGCGCAGCCGCGGTGACGCCGCCGCCCAGAGGCCGAACGCCCCGTCGACGTGCACCCAGGCGCCGTGGGCGTGGGCGGCGTCGATGGCGTCGGCCAGCGGGTCGGTGGCGCCGGAGTGCAGGTTGCCCGCCTGCAGGCACACGATCGTCGGGCGGTCCCCGTCGGCAAGGGCGCGTTCGAGGCCGCCGACGACGAGCCGCCCCTGCCGGTCCGCGGGCACGGCGGTCGGCGCGCCCAGGCCGAGGTAGCGCAGCGCGACGTCGACGGTCCCGTGCCGCTCCTCGCCCACGAGCACCCGCACCCGCGGTCCGCCCGCGAGACCGTCGCGCTCGACGTCCCACCCCGCGTCGGTGAGCACCTGCTGACGCGCGGCGGCGAGCCCGGTGAAGTTCGCCATCGTCGCGCCGGTGACGAACCCGACGTCCGCGCCGGCCGGCAGGCCTAGCAGGTCGACGAGCCAGGCGGCCGCGGCCTCCTCGACCGCGACGACACCGGGGGTCGAGTGCCGGATCGCGGTGTTCTGGTCCCAGGCGCTGGTCAGCCAGTCCGCCGCGAGCGCCGCCGGGTGCGTGCCGCCGATGACCCAGCCGAAGAACCGGCCCGACGGCATCCCCATCAGCCCCGGCTCGATGCCCGCCGCCAGCTCGTCGATCACGGCCTCCGGCGCGGTCGGGCCGTCGGGCAGGGTGCCGCCGAGCAGGGCGACGAGGTCGTCGACGTCGGCGCGAGGGTGGACGGGCCGCTCGGGCAGGGACGTCAGCCACTCCCGGGCGTGGTGCGCCGCGCGCTCGAGCGCCGGGGCGAACGCCGGCCACCGTGCCGTCATGGCGCCAGCCTCCCAGACTGGTGGCCGTGAGGGCAGAGGAGTGCAGGCGCCGGTTCGTCGCCGCCGAGCGCGCCGTCCTGGCGACCACCGGGACCGACCATCGCCCGCACCTCGTCCCGGTGACGTTCGCGGTGCTCGGCGACGTCGTGGTGGTGACCGTCGACCACAAGCCAAAACTCTCCACGGACCTGCGCCGGCTGCGGAACATCCGGGAGAACCCGTCGGTCGCGTTCCTGGTGGACCACTGGTCGGCGGACTGGTCCGCGCTGTGGTGGGTCCGGGTCGACGCCACGGCCGAGGTGGTCGACGGACCGCCGGCACCGGCGGAGCTCGCGGCGCTGCAGGAGCGCTACCCGCCCTACCGCGAGGTCCCGCCGCTCGGCCCGGTGATCCGCGCGCGCGTGCTCGCGTGGACGGGATGGCAGGCGAACGGGTGAACGGTTGCCCGTCGGCAACCGGCCCGCGGCGCCGCTGAGCGCAAAATCACCCGGTCGATTCGTCCGGCAGTGTGGGCGGAACGCGGGTTTGCGCCAGGGGGGTCACCCGGATGGCCGACTACGGACCTCGACGGCATCAATAGCGTCGAGGTCGGCATCTGACCGTCCGGCCGGATCGACGCACGAGGCACGCGGCCGAGGAGGTGGACGTGAGCGTAGCGGGCAAGGACCCGGAGTGGCGGGACGCGGAGCGATTCGCCGAGCGGCACGCCCGCACCGTCCTGGCGCGCACCGACGTCCGGGTCACGCCGAGCGGCACGACGACCGAGCTGGACCTGATCGGGGTCGACTTCGCCGGTCGCGTCGAGCACCGCCGCAGCCCTGTCGGGCGCGACGACCTCGAGGACCTGCGCGTGGCCGCCGGCGCCTCGGTCGCCGTCTTCTACTCGCGGTCCGGGTACACCAAGACCGCGGTGCTGTGGGCCGAGGAGCACCGGATCGCCCTCTTCGGCTACACCGGCACCGGGTACGCCGCGCCCGTCAACCCGTGCGCGGTCGAGCTCATGCACCGCGGTCAGGCCGAGAGCGAGCAGCACGTCCGCGTGGCCACCGAGCTGGTGGCCCGGCGCGCCACCGCGGCCCGGCAGGCCGCCGAGCGGCGCGAGCGCGAGGCGCACGCCGAGGTGCTGCGGGCCGAGAACGAGGCGCGGGAGGCCGCCGAGCGCCGGCGCATCGCGCGGGTCCGGTCCGAGACCCTGCTGGGCCGGACCGTGGTGCTGCTGCTCGCCATCCAGCTGGACCCGGACGCCCTGCGCTCGACGATCGAACGGCTCGCGCAGTCGACCCTGGTCAGCGCGGTGGCCGACGCCTCGGCGCGGATGTCGATGAGCGACCGACCGCACGCGGTGGCGCTCGTGCGGTCGCTCTTCGACGACGGCGCCGCCGCGCTCGAGGTGCTGACGCCGCCGACGGCGCGGGCCACCACGAACTACCGGGCGACCCGGCAGACCATCGAGCGGGGCCTCGACGCGCTGGACGGCGCCGGCGGCGCCGGCACGGTCGGGCACGTGGCACCCGAGACGGTGTCGGCGCAGATGCGCCAGGCCGAGCGGTGCTGGAGGTCGCTCGTCGACGAGCTCGAGAAGGCCCTCCCCGGCCCGACCAGCTCGTTGCTCCCGTCGCAGCGCCGACCGCGGCACCTGTCCGCGACGGTATAGCCGGACGTCACGCGCCGGGGCTCGCCGGAGCGGTCGACGGGACCCAGCGCTCGGTCGGCATGAGGATCCAGAGGATCGGGTAGACCAGCAGCTGGCTGCCCGGGACGACGAACAGGATCAGCACGAACAGCAGCCGCGCCAGCCAGGGGTCGATGCCGAACCGTCGGCCCAGCCCGGCGCAGACACCCCCCAGCACGCGGCCGTCGATCGGCCGGACCAGACCCTGCTGAGCCATGCTGTCGTGGATGGTGCCCATGGTCGTGCTCCTCTCGAACCGGCCTCGATGACCGGGCACCACCAGGATGCGACCGCCGACCCACCGGACACATCGGTGATCGCCCGGAACATCCCCTGATCCGCGGGACCTTGGGCCCTGGTGATTCCTCCGGGTTCCGCCCAGGCTCGAGGGTGCGACGACGACGAAGGAGCCCAGCCGTGACCGAGACCTGGAACGTGGCGATCTACCTCGACGCCGTCGACGACCCCACCGCCAGGGCCCACGCGGTCCTCACCTCGTCGACCGGGGCGACGCTCGACGGCTACGGCCGCGGACGGTTCAGCGCCTACGACCACGACGCGCCGGCGGTCGGGACCGAGATCGCGGCGGCTCGCGCCCTGCGGCACCTCGCGGACCGGCTGCTGCAGGCGTACCCGGAGGAGCTGGAGTCCTCGGACCTCTCCCTGGTGCCATGACCCGTCGCGCTGCCCGCGCCTGGACGCTCGCACTCGAGGGCGTCACCACGGTCGGCGCGCTCGCCGGGGTGCAGGGGTTCCTGTCGGGCCAGTTCGAGACCCTGGTCGACCAGCTGCCCGTCGTCGACGGCCCGGCGCTCCCCGCCGTGGCCCTGGGGTTGTGCGTGGCCGTGCCGCAGGGCGTCGCCCTCGTGCTCGGGCTGCGCCACCACCCCCGCGCCGCCCCGGCGGGGCTCGCCGCCGGGCTGGTGCTGACCGGCTGGGTGCTGGTGCAGCTGCCGCTCATCGGCTGGGGGTCGCCCGTGCAGTGGGTGTTCTTCGCCGTCGGGCTCGGCGAGTCGGCAGCGGCGGCGCGATGGCTGCCGGGACGAGCGGCCGCGCGGCTGGAGCCCGTCGACCGCGGCGCGTAGCCGCTACTTGTTGCCCTTGCCGGGGTTCTTGTCCTTGCCGTTGCCCTTGCCCGGGGACGCCGGCGCAGGTGCCGGCTCGGACGCGGGTGGCGTCGCCGTCGCCGACGCCTGTGCCTGCTCGGCTGCGAGCTGGTCTGCCGCGATGCGCGCCTGCTCGGCCGTGATCTCCGCCTCGACCCGGTCGAGGGCGGCGTCGACCTCGCGGTAGCGCTCCGTCGACACCTCACCGGCGTCCACCCCGGCGTCGAGCTCCGTCCGGGTCGTGCCGAGCAGGGCCAACGCGTCGTCCCAACGGGCCTCACTCGCCGCCTGGCTGACGGCCAGCACCGACTGCTGGAGGGTGTGCGCCCTGTCGGGTGCCAGGTCCGTGCTGCCGGAGCACCCCGCCAGCAGCAGGCCCGCGGCGAGGACCAGGGCGATCGGCCGCCTCACGGCTCGACGCTCTCTTGCAGCTGGGTGAGCGCCTCCCCGACGGTTCCCGGCACGGCCGGGTACGTCGGGGCGACGGGCGGGGTCGGCCCGTCCGTCGCCAGGTGCCCGACCAGCACGGCCCCGCCGGCCAGCAGCACCACCGCACCGGCGGCGACCGCCCAGCGCGCGGTGCGGAGGCGCGCGCGCCACCCGGTTCTTGTCGGGGGCGACTCGGCCGGTGCTGCGGAGGGTGCCACGACCGTGGGCGGCAGCTCCTCGAAGGCGAGATCGCCCGGCAGCTCGGCCGTCGGGAGCACGAGCGTGGCGCCGGGCGTCGAGGCCGGGCCCACGAGCGCGGCCAGACCGACCGCGACCTCGTCCGCGGTCGGTCGCTCGTCGGGCAGCAGGCGCGTCATCCGCGCGAGCAGGTCGCCGAGCTCGGGTCGCAGCTCGGCCGGCACCTGCGGGACGGAGGTCAGGCGGGCGGTCGCGACCTCGGCCGGCGTGCCGGTGAAGGCCGCCCGCCCGGTCGCGCACTCGATCAGCACCAGGCCCAGCGCGTACACGTCGCTCGCCGGACCGAGGGCGCTGCCGGTGGCCTGCTCCGGGCTGAGGTAGTTCACGGTCCCGAGGGTCATGCCGGTCATCGTGAGGCGCGTGGCACCCGCCAGCCGGGCGATGCCGAAGTCGGCGAGCTTGACCGCGTGCGCGGCCGGACCGTCGTCGAGCGCGTCGGGCGCCGTGAGCAGCACGTTGGCGGGCTTGATGTCGCGGTGGACGATCGACTGCGCGTGCACCACGGCGAGCGCCTGCGCCACGTCCCTGCCGACCACGGCGGTCTGCTCGTCGCTGAGGGTCCCGCGCCGCAGCCGCTCGGCCAGCGTCGGCCCGGCGACCAGCTCCATCACCAGGTACACCTGCTGCGTGTCGTCGTCGCCGTGCACCGTCCCGGCGTCGTGCAGAGTGACGAGGCCCGGGTGGCTCAGGGTGGCCAGCACGCGGATCTCGGCGCGGTTCCGCAGCAGGTCGTCGGCCTCCTCGTGCACCGGCGGGAACACCTTGACCGCGACGTCCCGGTCGAGCAGCAGGTCGCGCGCCCGGTGCACCGTCGCCATCCCGCCGCGCCCGAGGATGCCGTCGAGCCGGTACCGACCGTCGAGCACGGGACGCGGGACGGCGTCGTCGTCCGACGCGTCCGTGTCCGGGTCCGGCCCGCTGGGATCTCGCAGCACGTCGCCCGACGCTAGGCGCTCCCGACGAGGCCCGCACGCCGGGCGCCCGGTCCTCACCCGGTCGCCCGTCGGCATCCTCGGCCGCTGTTCCCGGGGCGCACCGCGGCCGTACCGTCGGTGCCATGGACCTCCGCGACGACGACCGCGCACCGGCCCCCGATCCCGCCGCGTTCAGCACCGCCTGGGCGGCCGCCTGGAACGCCCACGACATCGACGCGCTCCTGGCCCACTTCCACGACGACGTCGTGTTCACCTCGCCGGTCGCCGCGCAGATCGTCCCGGGGTCCGGCGGTGTCATCCGCGGCAAGGACGCGCTGCGCGCCTACTGGTCCGAGGGGTTGCGCCTCATCCCGGACCTGCACTTCACGGTCGAGCGCGTGTTCGCCGGCGTCGGTGTGCTGGTGATCAGCTACCGCAACCAGCGCGGCAACCTGGTCGACGAGGTGCTCGTGTTCGGGGACGGCCTCGTCGTCGAGGGCCACGGGACGTACCTGACCATCGACAACCCGGCGGGGATCTCGGGCTGACTTCCGACGTTCCGGACGGGGATCGTCCGGAACCGTTCCTACGGTCGTCGCATGACGAAGATCGCACCCTGGATTCCGCCGCTCGCGAGCAACGAGCTCGACCACCTCGTCGCCTGCCTCGACCGGCTGCGCACCACGTTCCGCTGGAAGGCCGACGGCCTCGACAGCGCCGGCCTCGCCCAGCACGTCGGCGCCTCGGCGCTCACTCTGGGCGGGCTGCTCAAGCACCTCGCGGCCGTCGAGGACACGACCTTCTCGTGGAAGCTCGCCGGCCAGCACCCGGGCGAGATGTGGCACCCCGAGACCTGGGGGGACAACGACACGGAGATCCTGTCCGCCGTCGACGACACCCCGGAGCAGCTCTACGCGGCGTGGGACGGCGCGGTCGGCCGGTCGCGCGAGCGGCTCGAGACTGCGCTCGCCGACGGCGGGCTCGACCGGCCGGTCGCCGACGGCGACGACGACGGGAACCACGCCAACCTGCGGCGGCTCCTGTTCGACCTCGTCGAGGAGTACGGGCGGCACACCGGCCATGCCGACCTGCTCCGCGAGGTGGTCGACGGCCGGGTGGGCGAGGACCCGCCCCTCGACTGGCGGCCCGTGTCCGGGGCACCGCTCAGCTGGATCCGGGACTGACGTCGGGCGGGGCCGCCGCGAGCATGCGGCGGCCCAGGGCCTGCACGCACGCGACCAGCTCGGGCCCGCCGAGCACCCGGAACGGCACCGGCACCACCGCCAGCCGCTCGGCGTACCAGGGCGGGTTGCTGGTGGTGCCGACGAGCCGGCACGTCGAACCGTCCACGGGCTCGAGCCGGCCGAGCTCTCGCGGGAGCCACCGCTGGGCGCGGTGCACCGGCGCCTCGACGAGCACCTCGACGGCGTACTCCCACCCGACCGCCAGGTGCGCCTCGAGCTCCGCGACCGCGTCGAGGTCCTCGGGCGGCGTGAACGTCTCGTCGAGCACCTCGACGCCCTCGACGCGGTCCACCCGGTAGGCACGGCGCGCGTCCGACGAGAGCGAGTGGCACAGCAGGTACCAGCGGCCGTGCCGCACGACGACGGCCCACGGCTCGACGACGGTCGTCCACGCGTTCCCGCTCTCGGACCGGTAGGCCAGCCGGACGCGTCGGTGCGCGGAGCACGCCTGCACGAGCTCCGTCGCGGTCGTCGGGTCGGGCCGGGCCGCGGACCGGTCGGGTGCGGGTGCGGCGTGCTCGCGCACGGCCTGCACCGGTGCCGCGAGCGCCTCGGGCAGCGACCGCACGACCTTGCGCAGCGCGCTGCCGACGGGCTGGGTCTGGTCGTCGGCGTCGTGGTGCCCGTCCAGCACCGCCATGACCAGCGCCAACGCCTCGGCGGCGGTGAGCATCAGGGGCGTCGGCCGCACCCCGCGCCCCACCCGGTACCCGCCGTACGGGCCGCGGACGGCCACGATCGGGATCTCGGCGTCGCGCAGGTTCGCGACGTAGCGCCGGGCCGCCCGCTCGGAGACGCCCAGCCGGTGGGCCAGCCGGTCGGCCGTGATGCCCGGGCTGGACTGGATGAGCTCGAGCGTGAGCAGCGCGCGGGCGGTCGGGTTCTGGTCGCTCATCGGTCCCCCCGTTCCGGACGCCATCCGTCCGGAACCGACCCTAGAGGTGCACGATCTGGCGGACTACTCGCCCGGGCGCCCGTCGGCCAACCAGGTCGTCAACCCGCCCAGCCCCACGGCATACCGGCCGAGATCCGTGACGTCGGCGTGATCCGTGATCACCGTCAGCAGCTGGGAGACGGCCGAGTCCGTCCGCCCGCTGTCGGCCAGCGAGAGCGCCAGGAAGACCCGGACCGACTCCGACATCGGGAACTGCGCGCGAGCGCCCTCCAGCACCGCGATCGACTCGTCGAGGCGCCCCAGCCAACGCAGGGTGCTGCCGTACTGGCACAAGCACCGGCGCAGGACGTCTCCGTCGAGACCGAGTCCTAAGGCCCTCTCGTACATCGCCACGGCGTCGTCCTCGCGCCCGGCGGTGTCGTACGCGCCGGCCACCTCGAAGACGAGAACGGGGTGATCGGGATCCTCGCCCAGCAGCCGCTCGAAGTACGCGATGGTCGGCGCCATGTCGTCTCGATCGCGACGGGCGTACCCGAGGTCGATCGCCTGCTGCAGCTCGTCGGTGACGTGGTTCACCGGAGGATCCTGTCATTGCCGCGGGCTTCGACCGCCGATGCCGACCGTTCGCCTGCTGTTGGCCGGGACGTCCACCCACGTACGCGCGGCCTCGCCAGACTCTGCCTCGTGAATCTGGGCCTCCCGCGCGCCGTCGCGTCCCTCGCCGTCCTGTCCGCCGTGAGCGCCTTGGCGGTCGCACTCCCCTCCGCCGCGCAGGCCGCAGAGACGCCGGACGTCCGGATCACCGAGTGGATGTACAACCCGGTCGCCTCCTCGGGCGAGTACATCGAGATCACGAACCTCGGTGCGTCCCCCGTCAGCCTCGTCGGCTGGTCGTTCGACGACGACAGCAGGACTCCGGGGACGGTGCCGCTGGACGGCCTGGGCACGCTCGGCGCCGGGGAGTCCGCCGTCCTCACCGAGTCGGCGGCCGCGACGTTCCGCAGCCAGTGGGGCCTCGGCGCCGGCGCGAAGATCCTGCCGGCCAACACCACGAACCTCGGCCGCGCCGACGAGATCAACATCTTCGACGGGCCGGACGCCGTCGCCGACCTGGTCGACCGCCTCACGTACAACGACCAGGGCACCGGCGCCGTCAAGGGCCCGCGCACCCAGGGCATCGGCGGCGTCCCGCCGACCGCCGCGGCGCTCGGCGCCAACGACGCGTCACAGTGGCAGCTCTCCGCCGCCGGCGACGCCGAGGGATCGCGGGCGTCGACCGTCGGCGACCTGGGCTCGCCCGGCACCAGCCGCTTCGCACCCGACTGGACGCACGTGCGCATCAACGAGGTCTCGTCGAACAACACGGCCACGCCGGTCGGCGACGCGATCGAGCTGGTCAACACCGGCGCCACCGACGTGAGCATCGCCGGCCGGCTGCAGATCGACAGCGGCGCCGCCGGCGCGGCCACCGCGTTCTCCGCCAAGCTCGCCGACGGCACCGCGACGACCGTCGTCCCGGCGCACGGCTTCGTGTACCTCGGGTCCACCAAGGGGCTGGGCAGCGGCGGGGACGGCGTCAAGCTCTACCTTCCCGACGGTCCGAGCGGGACGGCCGGCACCCTCGTCGACTCGGTGACCTACACCGCGGGACAGGCGGGCACCGACGAGACGACCCCCCTCGGCGCCGCCTCCTACGCGCGGTGCCCCGACGGCACCGGCGACCTCGTCTCCCTCACGACCACGAGCTTCGGCGCCTCGAACGCCACGGCCTGCCTGACGCCGGTCACCACCCCGGGCGGTGGCACCGGCGGCGGCACGGGCGGCGGCACGACGCTCGCCTGCCAGCCCGAGGGCCCGTCCGGGACCGGCACGCTGCCGGCCACGGCGCTCACCCCGACCACCTGGCCCGGCTCCGCGACCGTCACGGTCGCGGACGCCCAGTGCGCCTGGACGACCACGACCGGACCGGAGGGGCGCGACGTCAGCGGCCTCGTCGTCGACCCGACCGACGCGAACGTCCTGTACTCGGTGAAGAACAAGAGCTGGGTCTTCCGCCTGGTGAAGCAGAACGGGCTCTGGGTGTCCGATACCAGCAACGGCTGGGGCGCCGGCAAGGAGATCTTCTTCCCCGGCAGCACCGACCCGGCCACGAACCAGCCCGACTCCGAGGGCCTGACGATCGGCCCGGACGGCGCGCTCTACGTCACGACGGAGCGCAACAACGCCACGAACACGAACCCGCTGAACTCGGTCCTGCGGTTCGACCCGAACCAGGCGGGCAGCCAGCTCGTCGCGACCGACCAGTGGGACCTGACCGCCGAGTTCCCCGAGCTGCACGCCGGCAACAAGGCCGAGGCCAACCTCGGGTTCGAGGGCGTGACCTTCGTGCCGGACACCTACCTGGAGGCCAACGGGTTCGTCGACGCCTCGACCGGGGCCACGTACTCGCCCAGCACCTACCCGCTGCACGGCACCGGGCTGTACTTCGCGGCGCTGGAGAACGACGGCAAGCTCTACGCCTACGCGCTGAACAGCGACCACACCTTTCACCGCGTCGCGGTCGCCGACACCGGCATGGGCCACGTCATGGACGTCCAGTACGACGCCGACGCCAAGCGGATCTGGGCGCTCTGCGACAACACCTGCGGCGTCACGTCGACCCTGCTCAAGGTGAGCTCGACCGGCACGATCGTCCCCGACGTCTCCTACGCCAAGCCCGCGAGCCTGCCCGTGGACAACCTCGAGGGCTTCGCCGTGGCGCCGACCTCCACGTGCGTCGACGGCACCAAGGAGGTCGTCTGGTCCGACGACGGCGTCTTCGGCACCGGCCCCGGCACCCCGGGCGAGGGCCACGCGCTCTACAGCGGTCGGATCGCGTGCGACCTCGGCCTCGGCGCCCAGGGCGTCCCCGGACCGGCCCCCTGGGTCGCGAGCACGGTGTACACCAGCGGCGACACGGTCTCGTACGCGGGCAAGGTGTTCCGGGCACAGTGGTGGACCTCCGGCGAGGTGCCGGGCTCCACGGCGTACGGCTCCTGGGAGGAGCTGGCGACGGCGGCCGACGGCACCGCGCTCTGGACGCCCTCGCGGGTCTTCACCACCGGCGACGTCGTCGTCTACGACGGCACGAAGTACACGGCGATGTGGTGGACGCGCAACCAGGTCCCCGGCACGGTCGGCGGCCCGTGGAGCGCGATCGCGGCACCCGTCCCGGCCGGTTCCTTCCCCGCCTGGGGCGCGAGCACCGTCTACCTCGGCGGCGAGACCGTGACCTACCTCGGCCACACCTACCGGGCCCAGTGGTGGACCGTCGGGACGACGCCGGTCACGCCGTGGAGCGCCTGGAACCTCCTCGGCTGACCGAACCGACGAGGCCACCGCCTCCCCATTGGCCATCGCGATCGGGCGTGCTCAGCCGGGACGATGGGCGAATGGAGATCCTGAGGTACCGAGCGTTCACCACCGCCGAGCCGAACAGTGAGTCGGGCAACCCCGCCGGCGTGGTGGTCGACGCCGACGGGCTCACCGACGTGGAGATGCTCGGGATCGCGGCGGGGCTCGGGTTCAGCGAGACGGCGTTCCTCACCGCGATCGAGCGGGACGCGGCCCGGGTGCGGTACTTCACGCCGCGCGCGGAGATCGCGTTCTGCGGGCACGCGACGGTCGCATCGGGCGTGGCGCTGGCGCGGCGCCGTGACGCGGCACCCGTCGTGCGGCTGACGACGAATGCCGGGGTCGTTCCGGTGGAGGCCACCCCGGAGCGAGCGACCCTGGTGGCGGTCGACACGGAGGTCGAGGAACTCGGCGACGGCCTCCTCGACGCGCTGCTGGGCGCGCTGCGGCTCGACCGCGGCGACCTCGACCCCGTCCTGCGACCGGCGCTGGTGCACGGCGGCAACCTGCATCCCCTCGTCCCGGTGCGCGCCGGCGTCCTCGAGCGACTCGATCACGACGGCGAAGCGGTGCTGACGCTGCAGGACTCGCAGGGGTGGGACGGCACCGTTCCGGTGGTCCAGCGGCTCTCGGCGACGCGGTTCGCCTCGCGGAACCCGTTCCCGCGCGGTGGGATCCGGGAGGACCCGGCGACGGGGTCGGCGGCGGCCGGGCTCGGGGCGTACCTGCGGGCCGGCGGGCACCTCGACGTGCCCGCAGTCTTCACGGTCGACCAGGGTGCTGAGGTCGGGCGGCCGTCGCTCATCGTCGTGGAGGTCCCGCGCGAGGGGCGCGTGCGGGTCACGGGGACCGCGGAGGAGATGTAGCTCCGCGTCCGACCGTCACAGGCACCACCTCGCGCGCCATATGATGGTTTCATCATGCCGCTCAGTCAGCCGTACTCCCGCAGTCAGCGCCCCCTCTACGAGGTCAAGGCCGGCCTGTTCAAGGGTCTGTCGCACCCGCTGCGCATCCGACTCCTCGAGCTGATGGCCGACGGCGAGGAGCACACCGTCGCCGAGCTCCAGCAGCAGACCGGCCTCGAGCCGTCACACCTGTCGCAGCACCTCGCCGTCCTGCGTCGCCACCGCCTCGTCGAGTCCGACCGGCGCGCGAGCCACGTCCACTACCGACTTGCGCACCCCGACGTCGCCGAGCTGCTCGCGGTCGCCCGCCGGCTGCTCGTCGACATCGTGACAGCCGACGGCGGCCGGCTCGACGACGTCGCGGGACTTCCCGCCCTCACTCGATGACGGGCCTGCCCGCGTCCGTGCAGCGTCTGCTCCCGAGCCGGTCCGACTACGCCGAGCTGCCGCGATCGTGGCGCGGCGACCTGCTCGCGGGGCTGACCGTCGGCATCGTCGCGCTCCCGTTGGCGCTCGGATTCGGCATCGCGTCCGGTGCGGGCGCCGAGGCCGGGCTCGTCACCGCGATCGTCGCCGGGCTGGTCGCGGCGGTGTTCGGCGGCTCGCACGTCCAGGTGTCCGGACCCACCGGCGCCATGGTCGTGGTGCTCGCGCCGATCGTCGCGACGCACGGCGCCGGCGCTCTCGCGGTCGTGACGCTCATGGCCGGGGTCCTGGTCGTCATCGCGGGCATCGCCCGGCTGGGCCGAGCGGTGTCGTTCATCCCGTGGCCGGTGATCGAGGGGTTCACGCTCGGGATCGCCGTCATCATCTTCCTGCAGCAGGTCCCCGCACTGACCGGCGCCGGGGCGCACGCAGGAGCCCACACCAACGCCATCGCCTCGGCGATCTCGTCGTTGGCGCACGCCGATCCCGCCACGCTCGCGTGGTCGCTCGGCGCGGTGGCGATCGTGGCAGCCTGCATGCTGCTGCTGCCCCGGCTGCGTCAGGGGATCCCCGGGTCGCTCGTCGGCATCGTCGTGGCCACGCTCGCGGCTCAGATCCTGCACGCCCCGCTGACGACCCTCGGCGCCCTGCCGCGCACGCTGCCCTCCCCGGTCATCCCCCACCTCGACCCGGCGACGATGCAGGCGCTCCTGCCCGCTGCCTTCACGGTCGCGGCGCTCGCGGCGATCGAGTCGCTCCTGTCCGCCCGCGTCGCCGCCTCCCTCGCCACCACCGGGGCGTACGACCCCGACCGCGAGCTGGTGGGCCAGGGCCTCGCGTCGCTCGCCTCGGGTCTCTTCGGCGGCATGCCGGCCACCGGGGCGATCGCCCGCACCGCGGTCAACGTCCGCTCCGGCGCCCGAACCCGCGCGGCGGCGGCAGCGCACGCCCTGGTGCTGCTCGCCGTGGTCCTCGTCGCCGCCGGTCCGGTCGCCCACATCCCCCTGGCCGCCCTGTCCGGCGTGCTGATGGTGACGGCCGTGCGGATGGTGCACGTCGCGACGGCCCGGTCCATCCTGCGCTCCACCCGCGCCGACGCCGCCGCGTTCGTCGTCACGGCCGTGGTCACGGTCTCGGTCGACCTCATCGTCGCGGTCGGCATCGGCGTCGTCGTCGCCGGCGCGTTCGCACTGCGCGGCCTCGCACGCTCGGCGGGCGTCGCCCGCGAGCCCCTGCCCGGCGAGCCCCAGCCCGGCGACGATCAGATCGCCGTCGTCCGCATCGACGGCCCGCTCTTCTTCGCCGCCGCCGACCGGGTGCTCGACCAGGTCACGGGGCTCGACGGCGTGACCGTCGTCGTGCTGCGCATGTCGCAGCTCGAGCTGGTCGACGCCACCGGGGCGCACGTGCTCAGCGAGATCGTCCAGCGGCTCGAGGCTCGCGACGTGACCGTGCTGATCAAAGGGGTGCGCGACGGGCACGTCGAGCTGTTCCGCACCGTCGGCGTGCTCGACGCGCTGCGGCATCACGCCCACCTGTTCGACGACCTGTCCGCCGCCGTCGAGCACGCCCGTGACCACGTGCGCCGGGCCGAGCGCGCGCTCGCCGACGACGCGCGGGCGGCATAGCCCTCACGTCACGTGGCGTCCAGACCCGGTGCTCGTAGCGGCCATGAGGGTCCGGGTACCAGTTCGCCGGAGCGGCCTCGATGCTGTCGAGCCGGAGTCGGCGTAGAGATGAAGTCGACTTCGGGCTCCGCAGCGGACTTCACTCCCCTCGCACGGGTTCGCATCGAGCGATGCCTGCGAGGGAGTGACGCGCGAGTGTGACGCGAACACCGCGTCGAGTGTCAGTACCGTGTGGGCTCGGCGAGGGCACGCCGATCGCCTACCCGTAGTCCGTCGCTCGGAGCCCGTCAAGAGGCGGCCGACGCCACCTGCACGTAGCGGATCCCGTTCGACAAGAGCGCCTCACGCAGGCTCTCGTGCGGTCCGACTCTGCCCTCCATGTCGGGCGCGAACGCCCACACGATCGATCTGCACAGACCGTTCTCGCGGAGCAGGCGGTCCTTTGCGATCTCTTTCAGCTCGTGACCCGCGTTGGTCGAGCCGATGCCCCACTTCACCTCGACGCAGAGACGCGTCTTGGGCTCGTAGATGTCGACGCGACGCGTTCCAGTGCACGTGGTGGCGCAGCGGGGGTCGAGAGCCTTCTCCGTCACCGAGCCTGGCAACTGGAGCGCCAGGTCACCTTGGGCCTGCGACTCAAGCGCATAGCCAGGCCGCAGCGATCGCATGGCGTGTTCGACCGTGCCGACCGCCTTGTACTCACGCGCAGCGGCGGCGACCTCGTCCGCCCGTGCCGCCGCCTTGGCCCAGGCGGCGGCCACTCCGCCTGCTTCCGCGATCTTCACGAACGCGAGCCCGGGCACCACGGCGGCGAGCGAAAGGCCGGCCGTCGTGAAGTCGCCGTCGAGGACGTACCACGTCGCGTTGGTCGTGGCCGCCGCAACGCCGATCACGCCGAAGGGCGGGGGCGCGAAGGTCGCGAGCGAGAGCACATCGAGTACCACATGTCCCCACCGCTGGATGAAGTGCCAGACGGACTCGACGACGATCTTGGCGCACGTCAGCCAGTCGCCGAGGTTCCACGAGCACCCGCCCGAGTCGTTCAGGTCTGAGGCCAACACTCGGAGGACCGCGACGTCGTGCATCGGCCCAGGCTCGTCGCGCACGCTCACGGCCACGGATGTGGCGCCGCTGGCGCGCGGGTGTGTTTCCTCGATCGCTGAGGAGAGTGCCGTCAGCACAGCGCTTGCTCCGTTGCCGTCCCCCTGCACCTCCGGGTAGTGGTGCTCGAACAACAGGAAGTGCGTGAACCTGCCGACGAAGAGCTCCGACCCGTCGATCGCGACTGTCCCGGGCTGGAAATCCGTGAACGCCCACGCGCTGGCCTCGGGATTCGCCGTGAGCGCTGCCGCGAGGGCGAGGATCCCGTCGGTCAGGTACCGGCCGCTCGGCGCGGGTGCATACGCAGCGTCCTCGATGACAGGGCCCGGCCACGCTCCCTCGCCCTTGTCGTGGTCGAGCTCCCAGAACCCGGTCGTGACTGCCTGGAGGAACTCCGTCGACCACGAGCCTCGGGACAACAACAGCAGAAGGTTCTGCTTGTTCGCTTCGTCCTGATGCTCGCGCACCGTCGGCGCACCCGGAGGGCGGGTGTCGAGCGCGCCGGTCAGCGTCGCCGGAGTGGACATCGCATCGACGAAGTCGAACGTCCACGACGTGGGTAGAGCCCGGTCGCCGGTGCCCACAGTGGCGAGGGCGAGCGTGCCTGCGAGGTCAGTGAGCGTGAGGTCGTAGTCGTCGGGGTCGACACCCGTCGTGAGTGGGGTGTCGACGTCGGGCCCCGCGACGGTCGCCAGTGCGTCACCGAGGGCGCGGGGCGTCGTCTCGGACGTGAAGAAGTAGGCGAAGTCGGGGTCTCCCCGATGCGCGGCCAGAGAGCTCTCCAGGCCGACCAGGTCGCGGTCGTCGAGCGCCCGGACGGCCGAGGCCGCATCCGAGCGGACCTGCGAGAGCGGATCCTCAGACAGGAAACCCCGCGCGGCGACGACGACGAGCGCGACGACGAGGCAGAGCGCGAGCGCAACCTTCGTTCGGAACCGGCCCCGTCCGAGTGTCGCGGGGTTCGTCACGACGTCCGCGACGACCACGCCCGTGCCGGCACGCGCGATCCCGGGGTCGCGTCCTTCAACCACCGGGCAGCTCCAAAGGTCATCGGGATAGTCACTCTTATCGGCACGAGCAGCCCCGACCTTGACCTCGCCGCGTCCTCGGACCCCGCTGCTCGCGTCATGCGCCCTTCACCCGACGTGCCGTGCGTGGCACAGGAGCGGTTCGGATCCGCGTCTGATTGCGCCAACGACGAAGGCCCGGACCATCAGGTCCGGGCCCTCGTCTTCTGTGTAGCGGGGGCAGGATTTGAACCTGCGACCTCTGGGTTATGAGCCCAGCGAGCTACCGAGCTGCTCCACCCCGCGTCGGTGAGTACAACTTACCCCACGCCCCAGGGGCCACCAAATCGCGAGCCCCCGGACCGGCGGTGTCGTGCATCACCCTCCGCCGGTCCGGGTCGCGTCACTGGCCCAGTCGCGCCTCGGCGTCGACGGCGTTCTGCACGGCGGTGTCGAGCCGCTTCTGCGCCTCGCCGTAGGCACCGAAGTCGCCGATCGCGAGAGCGGCCTGGCTGTCGCTGATGGCCTGCTTGGCCTGCTGCAACGCGCGGTCGAGCTCGGCGCGGGCAGTCGCGTCGCCCGTCGCGGGCGGTGTCGTGGTGCCCGTGCCGTTGTCCGCCGGGGGCGTGCCGGTGTCGGGTGGCGCGCCGGCGTCTCCCGCGTCGGCACCGGAGTCCCCGCCGAACACCTGGTCGAGGGCGCCGTCGAGGGTGTCGGCGAACCCGATATCGTCGCCGAACGCGACGAGCACGCGCTGCAGCAGCGGGAACGTGGTGCCGCTGCGTGCCTGGACGTAGACGGGTTGCACGTAGAGCAGACCGCCGCCCATCGGCAGGGTCAGCAGGTTGCCGCGGACCACCTGCGAGTCACCGCGGCCGAGGATGTTGAGCTCGTTGGACACGGTCGGGTCGGCGACGAAGTTGTTGTTCACCTGGCCGGGTCCGGGCACGGTCGAGTCGCGTGGCAGCTCGAGCAGGCGCATCTTGCCGTAGTCCGCCGACGGTTTCCCGGCCTCGCTGCCCGCGTCCGCGTCGACCGCCAGATAGCCGGTCAGCACGTTGCGCGCGTTGGTGCCGGTCGGGATGAACGTCGACATCAGCGAGAAGCTGGCCTGGTCCTGGTCCGGCATCTTGAGCGTCAGGTAGTAGGGCGGCTGCGGCACGGCGACGCTGCTGGTCGGGTCGTTCGGGTTGGCCCAGAAGTCGTTGCCGGAGAAGAACTGGCCGGCGTCGGTCACGTGGTACCGGGCCAGGAGGAAGCGCTGCACCTTGAACAGGTCCTCGGGGTAGCGCAGGTGGCTCATGAGGTCGCCGTCGATGGACGACAGGGGCTTGAGCGTCGACGGGAACGTGCGGTTCCACGCCTTGAGGATCGGGTCCTGGGCGTCCCACGCGTAGAGGGTCACCGAGCCGTCGTAGGCGTCGACCGTGGCCTTCACCGAGTTGCGGATGTAGTTCACGGTCTTGGGCTGCAGCGCCTGGACCGTCTCGGACGACTCGGTCAGCGAGTCGGTCGTCGCCTCGTCCAGCGGGCGCGACGCCGAGTACGGGTACTGGTCGGACGTGGTGTAGCCGTCCACGATCCACTTGACCCGGCCGTCGACGACCGCCGGGTACACCCGGCCGTCGAGCGTGAGGTACGGGGCGACCTTCTGGACGCGCTCGCGCGGGTCACGGTCGTAGAGGATCTGCGAGTCGCTGGTCACGCGGTCGGAGAACACGATCTGCTCCGAGCCGAACTTCAGCGCGTAGAGCAGCTTGGTCAGCGGGTTGGAGATGGACGGGCCGGCGGACACCGTCTGCGTCGGGAACGTGCTGTTCACCGCGCCGCCGGAGGCATCGTCCGGGTAGTCCAGCTCCCACGACTTCGTGCCCTCGGGCGCGCCGACGATCGAGTACGTGGGGGCCTTCGGGCTGAAGTAGATGCGCGGCTCGTACTCGCCCATCGCGCCCGTCGACGGGATGCCGCTCTCCCAGAACGCCGGTCCGCCACGGACGGCGGTGGTGTTGCCGAAGGCGGCGACGACACCGAAGCCGTGGGTGTAGACGGTGGAGTCGTTGGTCCAGTTGCGCTGCTGGGCGTCGAGGCCCTCCAGGGAGAGCTCGCGCACGGCGATCACGGTGTCGCGACTCTGCCCGTCGATCGTGTACCGGTCGACCGACAGGGAGTCGGGGAAGTCGTAGAACGCGCGGATCTGCTCGAGCTGCTTGAACGAGGGGCTGACGATCTGCGGGTCGAGCAGCCGGATCGACGCCGTCGTGTCGGCGTCGGCGCGCAGCGCGCCGGCCTCGGCCGTGACCTTCGCGTCGTAGTCGGACTTCTCGACGTCGTCGAGGCCGTACGCGTCGAGCGTCGCGCCGATGTTGCGCTGGATGTAGTCGGCCTCGGCGTCCTGCTGGTTCGGCTGCACCTGGAAGCGCTGCACGACGGCGGGGTAGATGCCGCCGACGGCGATCGCGGCCACGATCATGAGCCCGACGCCGATGGCCGGCAGGCGCCAGTTGCCGCGGATCGCGGTGAGGATGAACATCAGCGCGACGAAGATCGCGATGCCGGCCAGGATCGCCTTGGACGGGATGACCGCGTGCACGTCGGTGAACGAGGCGCCGGCGAACTTCTGGTCCCGCTTGGTGTTCATCAGGATCGAGTACCGGTCCAGCCAGTAGCTCGCCGCGATGAGCAGCATGAGCACGGCGGCGATGATCGACAGCTGGATGCGCGCCGCCCGCGTGGTGCGCGGCGTTCCCCCGCGCTGCCCGCCGACCCGCAGGCCGCCGTAGAGGTACTGCGTGGCCAGCGCTCCGATGCCCGCGAGCACCGTGACGGCCATGAGGAACGACACGACGAACCGCAGGCCGGGCAGCGTGAACAGGTAGAAGCCCAGGTCGATGCCGTACTGCGGGTCCGTCTTGCCGACGGACGAGCCGTGCATCCACAGCTGGATCGTCTGCCACTGCTGCGACGCGGCGGCGCCGGCGAACAGACCGAGCACCGCGGGGCCGACGATCATGACCAGGCGTCGCAGGGGCTCGATGGCCTCGCGGTACTGGTCGAGGTTGGCCTGCTCCTGCGTCGACGGCGCGTACACGGGCCTCGAGCGGTACCCGAAGTTGAGGGCCCAGAACACCGCCCCGGCCATCACCGCGAACCCGAGCACGAACAGGATGGCGCGGGTGCCCCACTCCGTCGCGATCACGTTGGTGAAGCCGAGCTGGCGGTACCAGAGCACCTCGGTCCACACCTGCGCGAGGATCAGCACGAGGACGACGAGGACCCCGAGGACGACCAGCGTCGGGGCGAGCGCACCGCGCCGCCGCGGTCGTGCCGGGCGGGGTCGGGGCGGGCTGGCGAAGGTCACGGCGTGGCAGTCCTCGTCGTCGGCAACAGGGGTCACACACAGGCGACGCGGCCGCGGGCCGCGCCGAGCGACGCGCACAGGACGCACACCACTCGCACGCTGAACGTGCCGGTCGAGGCACAGGTTCCCACACGGATGCGACCATGAGCCGGTGACCGAACCCTCCCTCGCCGTCCTCGCCGATTCCGTGCGCGAGATCGAGCACCACGTCGCCGCCGCAGGCTGGGACGCACCTGTGCGCGTGTTCGCCCTCGTGCGCACGCAGGCGATGCTGCTCACCGAGCCGGGCCTCGCCGACCAGCTGGATCCCGCGGTGCTCACGGCCGCCCGCACCGAGCCGTGGCACCTCACGTCGGTCGAGCAGGAGGAGCTCCCGCAGGCGCCGGACCTCGAGACGCTGCTGGCCGGACTGTCGTGGCCGTCCACGGTCGACGGGATGGCCGTCACCGTCGAGCGCGTCGTCCTGCCGCCCGCCGCGGAGGAGACCATGCCCCACGACACCGACGCGGCGCTGGACTACCTGCTGAACCACCCGGAGCGGCAGGACGTCCGCCTCGCCGTCGGCGCGCTGCGCGGCGGTCCGGCCTGGTGCGCCGTGCGGTCGCGCGCGAACGACGACGACGAGCAGGTCGCCCAGGGTCCGGACCTGGTGCCCGGGCTGGTCGCCGCCGTGCGGTCGACCCTCGACTGACTACGTGGTGCAGGTCGGCAGGTCGCCGGCGGTCCCCGCCCCGATCGCCGTGATGGCCTCGCGAGCCTCGTGCAGGGTCGAGATCTTCACCACGCGCAGCCCGTCGGGTACGTGGCCGACGACCTCGTCGCAGTTCGAGTCGGGCGCCAGGAACCACGTCGCGCCGTCGCGCTTGGCCCCCGCGAGCTTCTGCCGGATCCCGCCGATGGCGCCGACCTCGCCGGTCACGTCGATGGTGCCGGTCCCCGCGATGTCCTTGCCGGCCGCCTCGTCCTCGGGCGTCATCTTGTCGATGATGCCCAGCGCGAACATGGTCCCGGCGCTCGGGCCGCCGATGTCGTCGATGCTGATGGTCACGTCCACCGGCAGGTCGAACGTCGGGTCGATGTACACGCCGATCTGCGCGCGGCCGTCGTCCTTGGTGCCGGTGACGATGGGCACGTCGACGGTCTGCCCGTGCCGGCGCACGGTGAGCGTCACGGTGGACCCCGGCTCGACGGTCCCCAGCTGCTCGATCAGGCCCTGGTAGTCGGGGACGGCCACCCCGTCGAGCGCGACGATGACGTCGCCCTCCTCGACCTTGCCCTCGGCGTCGGAGCCCTCGACCGTGCCGGCGACGACGAGCGTGGCCGGCACCTCGTACCCGAGCTCGGACAGGGCCGCGACGGTGGCGTTCTCCTGCGAGGACACCATCTCGGCCGTGTTCGACTCGTTGATCTGGTCCTGCGTCTGGTCCGGCGGGTAGAGCAGCTCGACCGGCTTGACGACCACGTACTTCGAGAGCCAGCCCTGCAGCACGCCGACGACGCTGGACGGGAAGCCCGGACCGCCTGTGCCCGACACGGTGGTCAGGCGCAGCTCGCCGGTCGAGTCGAACGTCTCGGCGCCGGAGATCTGGATGAGCGGCGTGCCGTCGTGCTCGCCCAGCACGTCGCGCGTCGGGCCGGGGCTGTTGACGGCGTACGGCACCGGCATGATCACCAGCGCGGCGAGCAGCAGGGCCGTGACCAGCATGCCGACCGACAGCATGATCGACCGCGGGCTGACGCGCTCGCGCTCGAACGCCGGCTCGGGCTCGCCGAGGGCGTCGTCGAACGGGGAGGGGGAGGACTCGTCCAGCACCGGCACATCATCCCCCGTCGCGCTCACGGTCGCCGACGCGCCCGCGCCTGACGCCACACCGCGGCGGTGCCGATGAGCGCCACGGCGGCGCCGGCGGCCCCGAGCGCGGCAGCGTCGCGGGTGCCCACGCGTCGACCGGCCACCGCGAGCCGGCCCTGCACGCCCTCGAGCAGCACGTCGAGGCAGGCCGCGCTGGACCAGCGCGGCTCCCAGCCCGCAGCCCGCAAGCGGTCGGCCGCGACGGTCCAGGGGTACACGACGAAGGCGAGCTCCGAGGCCGGGGCCCGCAGCACGCCCACACGGTGCAGCCGCTCGGCGGTGCCGAAGGCGGTCGCGGCCGCCAGCTCGATCCCCCGCATCCCCGCGGCGGCCTCGACCTGCGCGGGCCCGAGCACGTCGTCGGCCCCCACCGTCAGCACCCCCACGAGCCCGTGCTCGACGGCGAACCGCGCCGCACCGGCCACGTCGTCGACGTGCACGAACTGCCACTGCCGGGTGGCGCCGCGCACCGTGAGCAGGCGCGGCGCCTCGAAGTGCCGAGTGACGAACGTGTCGACGCCCGCGCCGACCACCGCCGCGGGTCGCAGGATCGTCACCGACGGGACCTTGCGACGACCGCCGCGCGCCAGCACCGCCTCGGCAGCGAGGAGGTCCCCGACCAGCCCGTCGCGCGCCGCCTCCTCCGCGCCGGGCAGCGGGTCGCCGTCCCGGATCACCGGACGGTCCGGCCACGCGCCGTAGACGATCGCGGACGTGATGGCGACGACGTGCCGCGCTCCGACGGCTCGTGCGGCGGCCATCCCGCGCTGCGTGTGCGCGACGATCGCCGCCTCGCGCTCGCGTCGGCCCTTGAGCGCGGAGGCCACGAGATCGCCCGGGTGGGCGACGAGCACGACGACGCTCGCGCCGGCGAGCGCGTCCGCCGGGCTCTGGTCCGGCACCTCGTCGATGCTCCGGACATTGCCGCCCCAGGCGGCCGCCACCGCGGCCGCGATCGGCCCGCGGCCGACCACGACGACGTCGTCGTCCGCGGTGCTGCGCCCTGAGCGAATCTGCTCGCCCACCATCCCTCGTTCCTGTGCTGCGCGGTTACGGTGGTTCGCAGCCGGCCCTATCGTCGCAGGAGGTCCCCGTGAGTCCCGACAACTCCGCTGTCCCCGGAGCCGATGGTGGCGTGCCCGCCTGGGAACAGGTGATGCGCGCGATGCTGGGTGACAGTGCCGACGAGGCCATCCGCGAGCTGCAGGAGCGCGGCTTCGACCCCGCCGCGATGGCCGCCGCGTCCGGCCTGCCCGACGACCCGGCGGCCCTGCAGCAGGTGTTCGCGCAGGTCCAGGCCCTGCTCGCCGCCTCGGGCGACGACCCGGTGAACTGGCAGATGGCCCACGACCTGGCCCGCCAGCAGGCCGCCGCGGGGGGCGACCCGTCCCTGACGAACGCACAGACGAAGCAGGTCCTCGACGCGCTCGCCGTCGCCGAGCTGTGGCTCGACGCCGCGACCGACCTGCCCCCGTCGACCGGCACGGCCCGCGCCTGGAGCCGCGCCGAGTGGGTCGAGGCGACGCTGCCCACGTGGCGGACGCTGACGGAGCCGGTGGCGTCGTCCCTGTCCGTCGCCCTCGTCGGCGCGCTCGGCGGCGCCCTGCCCGAGGGGGCTGAGGAGGGGTTCGGTCTGCCCGGTGGGATCGAGCCCGCCCAGCTCCTGCGCCAGCTCGGCTCGGCCGTGTTCGGCATGCAGGTGGGCCAGGCCGCGGGCACCCTCGCGCACGAGGTGTTCGGCACCACCGACATCGGCCTGCCGCTCCTGGACAAGCCGGCGCCCGCGCTCGTCGCCGCCAACGTGGACGCGTTCGCGGAGGGTCTCGACGCCCCCGCCGAGGAGGTCCGCCTCTTCCTCGCCCTGCGCGAGGCCGCGGCCACCCGGCTGTTCACGCACGTGCCCTGGCTGCGCGCTCACCTGCTGGCGACCGTCGAGACCTACGCGCGCGGCATCGCGATCGACGCCGACCAGCTGGAGGAGGCCGTCCGCTCGATCGACGTGACCGACACCGCGGCGCTCCAGCAGGCCCTGTCCGGCGGCGTGTTCGCCCCGCACACCACGCCGGCGCAGGCCGCCGCGCTCGAGCGGCTCGAGACGGCGCTGGCCCTGGTCGAGGGCTGGGTCGACGAGGTCGCGGCCACCGCGGCGCTCCCCCACCTGCCGCACACCATGGCGCTGCGCGAGATGATCCGCCGCCGCCGCGCCGCCGGCGGCCCGGCCGAGCAGACGTTCGCCAACCTGGTCGGCCTCGAGCTGCGCCCCCGCCGGCTGCGGGACGCCGCCGCGCTGTGGGCGCAGATCGGTCGCGACAACGGACCGGCCGCCCGCGACGCCGTGTGGGACCACCCGGACCTGCTGCCCAGCACGGAGGACCTCGACGACCCGTCGGGCTACGCGGCCCGTCGCCGCGCCGCCGTGGACGACGCCGCGGAGATCGACCGCGCGCTCGCCGAGATCCTGGGCGAGGACCCGGACAGCGACACCAGCGCCTAGCTCGAGCGGTGACGCCCTGAGGGGTTCCGCTCGGCCGTCGCGTCGCCCAGCTCCAGCTCGAGCTGGCCGAGCGCGTCGTCGACGCTGTCCGCCGCGAGCTCGTCCACCTCGTCCGTGACCACGTCCTCCGGCTCCTCGAGCTCCGCGTCGTCCACCTCGTCGGCAGGGTCCTCGTCGTCGACCCCCTCGCCGTCCGCGGGCGTCTGCGCGCCACGCTCGGCGGCGTAGGAGTAGCCCTCGAGGAAGCCGCGGGCGCGCAGCGTGCGGGGGTAGCCGTCGAGCTCCGCCCAGAAGTCGGGTCCGTGGCCCGCGTGGAGCAGGTGCGCGAGCTCGTGCAGCAGGACGTAGTCGAGCACCCACCGCGGCATGCCGCGCACGCGGTCGGAGATCCGGATGGTGCCCTCGGACGGCGTGCAGGAACCCCACCGTCTGCCCTGGTTGCTCGACCAGCGCACGCTGGTGGGCCGGGCACGACCGCCGAGGTACCGCGTGGACAGGTCCGCGGCGCGCGACGCCAGCTCGTCGTCGGACGGTCGGCGACGGCGCTCCTGGGCCGCGAGCCGGGCCAGCATGCGGCGGACCCACTCGTTCTCCTGCGCCCGCGTGAACCGCGCCGGGATGGCGACGATGGTCCGGTCGCCCTCCCGCCAGGCCGTCACCGTGCGCACGCGTTTGCGTGAACGACGGATCTCGACCTGTGACAGGTCCTGCGTGGGCTGCACAGGTGCACGGTAGCGCGGGGCACGCGAACGACCGGGTTCACCCGTCGGCTCCCGGCGCGTCCTGCAGGATTCTCGGGGCTGCGGGTGCCTCGACTACTACTGTGGACGTCGCGCGGGCGTTGCTGCACCACGACGCCCGGCCGCCGGCCGGCGGTTCCCCGGTCCGGTGCACGACACCGAGGGAGGGCACCATGGCCGAGACGTATGCAGGCGAGTTCTACTGCGTGAAGTGCAAGGAGAAGCGCGAGGCCGAGGGCGACGTCGTCATCTCGGAATCCGGCCGCAGGATGGCCAAGGCCACCTGTCCGGTGTGCGGCACGAAGCTCAACCGCATCCTCGGCAAGGCCTGAGCTTCACCCCTTCGCCTCAGGGCATCGTCCCCACGGACGGTGCCCTTCGGCATGTCCGGGGACTGTGGACGACGCGGTCCGGCGCGCGCGGCCCGCTGCCAGGGTGGGCCCCATGCGACTGCGAGCCGGACTGCGCGTGCTGCGGCGCACGGCCACCGAGGTCCAGGTGGGGACCGACCCCCGGTGGGCCGTGCGCCTGCCCGACCTGACCCCCGCCGAGACCGACCTGCTGGTCCGCGTCGATCCCCGCACCGACCTCGCCGACCTCGGCGCCCTCGCGGCCGGCCGGGGCGTCACCGCGGACCGGCTGCGCGAGATCGTCGCCACGCTGACCCACGCCGGGCTGACCGAGGACCGGCCGCCCGAGCCGGTGCTCCGCGGGGCGGCCGCCGTCGACGCCGACGTGTGGTCCTTGCTGCGTGTGGACGCCGACGGCGCCGGGCTGGTGCGCCGGCGGGCGGACCGCGTCGTCGGGGTGCTCGGGCTCGGGCCGACCGGGCTGGGCATCGCCGTCGCCCTCGCGGCGGCCGGCGTCGGCACCGTCCTCGTCGACGACCGACGCCCCGTGCGCTCGACCGACGTCGGGGTGTGCGGCTACCGGTGGGCCGACGTCGGGTCGGCCCGGGAGCACGTGGCGCCCCGGCTCCTGCGCGACGTCGCGCCGAACGTGTCGACCACCTCCGACCGCCGGCTCGACGCCGTCGTGCTCGTCGAGGACCACGCCGCGGACCCGCTGCGGGGGCCGGCCCTCGTCGCCGGCTCGAGCGCCCACCTCGGCGTGGTCGTGCGCGAGGCCGACGTCGTCGTCGGACCGTTCGTCGTGCCGGGCGTCGGACCGTGCCTGCGCTGCCTCGACCTGCACCGCACCGACGCCGACGGCGCCTGGCCGGACCTCGGCACGCAGCTGCGCGCCGACCGGGTGGCACCGGGCGAACCCGGGGCCGTCGCCGCGGTCTGCGCCGGGCTGGGCGCGGCGGCGGTCCTCGCGCACCTCGACCGCACCCCGGGTCTGGCGCCGGGGGTCACGTTCGAGGTGGCGCTGCCGGACGCGGTCCCCCGCAGACGCACGTGGGCGGTGCACCCCGAGTGTGGGTGCACCGCCCTCCCCGCGTCGCCGGCCGGCGCGCAGGGATCCCGATGAACGACGGCCTCAGGCCGCGGGAACGGCGTTCTTCCGGGGGCGACCACGACCGCGCTTGGTCGCGACCACCACACCGCCGACGAACACCTCGCCACCCCAGACGCCCCACGGCTCTGCGCGCTCGATGGCGCCCGCCAGGCAGCCCTCCATCAGCGGGCACTCGCGGCACAGGGCCTTGGCCTGCTCGACCTCGGCCGTCCGCTCGGCGAACCAGAGCTCGGGGTCGCCCGAGCGGCACGGGATGAAGTCGGCGACGAGCTGGTCGAAGGTCTCTCGGTCGTCAGTCGCCGTCGTGCTGTCGGTGAGGGGCCACGGGCCGGATCCGCCCTGGTTCACCGTGTCGAGCAGCGTCGTGAGCCGCACGATGTCCTCCTGATGTCCTTGCTGGTGAGCGTGTTGCGTCGGTGCCGGACCGATCGCCAACCCGTCCACCCGAGTCATCGGGAGAAACAGAAAGGCCGCGGGTCCGAGTTCGGACTCCGCGGCCTGAGGCCCTCTGTGAGGGTCAGATCATGGGAGTCCGGATGAGGTGCTGAGCGGGATCGGTCGCCGTACGACGCTTCGCAGGCCCGCCCGTGAGCTCCAGGGCGCCGCCGCCGATAGGCAGAGCGATCCCCTGGGACCGGAACGTGACGGGTGCGACGAGTCGCGGGAGGAACGCGTAAGCGTCCGGCGTCGCGATCATCGTGATGTTCTCCATCAGTGCACCCACCCCCTCTCCGGCTCGGACCCTCGCTTCTTCAGCGCGGTCCCTCAACAAGGACGTCGCCCACCCTAGGACAGGCCCAGAAACGCGGACAACCGATTTAACGAAGATTCCTCGAGAAATTTCTCGGAGCGCCCGATCGGCTCAGCGGACGGGCGCGTGGACCACCGCGCGGACGGTCGCGAGCACGTCCTCGCCGATGCCTGCGAGCGTCGTCGGACCGACGCCGCGGACCGCCCCGAGCTCCTCGAGCGTGCTCGGGCTGCGCTCCGCGATCGCGCGGATGGTCGCGCTGGTCAGCACCGACGCGGGCTGCCGCCGGACCTCGGCCGCGTGGGCGTCCCGCCAGGCGGTGAGCGCGTCGACGACCTCCTGCTGGCGGTCGTCGAGCTCGCGGCGCGGTCCCGTGGAGCGGCGGCGCTCGTCGGGCCACAGGTCCGTGAGGAACCGCGACACGCCTCGGGTCGCACGCGCGCGGGGATGCCGGGCCCGGGAGTAGGACAGCTGCAGGTGCTCGCGCGCCCGCGTGATGCCGACGTACAGCAGGCGGCGCTCCTCGGCCACGGCGGCTTCGGTCTGCGCCTGGACGGTCGGGAGCAGCCCGTCCGAGAGCCCGACCAGGAAGACCGCGTCCCACTCGAGGCCCTTGGCGGCGTGCAGCGACGCGAGCGTCACCCCCTCGACGGTGGGGGCGTGCTGGGCGGCCGCGCGCTCGTCGAGCTCCGCCACCAGGTCGGCCACCGTGGGCTCGACACCCGGCGTGGGCGGCGCGGCGGCGAGGGCGTCGGCGAGCGAGACGAGCGCCTGCAGGGCGTCCCAGCGCTCGCGGGCGGCCCCGCGGCCCTCGGGAGGCGAGTCGGTCCAGCCCGCGCTGCGCAGGATGTCCCGCACCGACTCCGGCATCGGGACGTCCGGGTCCGCCGAGCGAGCCCCGCCGCGCAGGAGGACCAGCGCCTTGCGGACGTCCGCCCGGGCGAAGAAGCGGGCGTTGCCGCGGACCTGGTAGGCGATCCCGCGGTCGGCCAGGGCCGCCTCGAACGCCTCCGACTGCACGTTGGTCCGGAACAGCACGGCGATGTCGGCGGCGGAGACCCCCGTGCGCACCAGGTCCGCGATGCCCTGGACCACCCCGGCGGCCTCGGCGTCGTCGTCCGGGTAGGCGACGTAGGAGACGTCGGGCCCGTCCGGTCGCTGCGCGCGCAACGCCAGCGGCGGCGGGCCGCCCGCCTTGCGCGCGGCGTCCATCACGTGGTTGGCCAGGCCGACCACCTGCGGCGTCGAGCGGTAGTCCCGGACCAGCTCCACGGTGGTCGCGCGCGGGTAGGTCGCCGTGAACGAGGTCAGGTGGTGGGCCGTCGCGCCCGCGAAGGAGTAGATGGTCTGGCTCGGGTCGCCGACGACGCACAGCTCCTGCCGGCCGCCCAGCCACTGGTCGAGCAGGTACTGCTGCAGCGGGCTGACGTCCTGGTACTCGTCGACGACGAAGTGCTGGTACTGCTCGCGGACCGAGTCGGCGACGTCCCTGCGCTCCGCGAGCATCGCCGCGAGGAGCAGCAGCACGTCCTCGAAGTCGATGACCCCCTGCTGGTCCTTGGCCGACTCGTAGGCCGCCATCAGCCGCGCGACCGACTGCGGGTCGGTGCCGCCCGGGCCGGGCCGGTCGGTCGCGGCGGCCGCCTTGGCGTAGTCGTCGGCCGTGACCAGCGAGACCTTCGCCCACTCGATCTCCGAGGCGAGGTCGCGCACGCTCTCCCGGTCGGTCTCGAGGCCGACCAGCTGCGCCGCGTGCGCCACCAGCTTGACCTTCTGCTCGAGGATGCGCGGCGGCGGCCCCCCGACGACCTTGGGCCAGAAGAACCCGAGCTGCCGCAGCGCCGCCGAGTGGAACGTGCGCGCCTGGACGCCCGACGCGCCGAGCAGGCGCAGCCGCGTCCGCATCTCCCCCGCCGCCCGCGCGGTGAACGTGACGGCCAGCACGTTGGCCGGCCGGTACGCGCCCACCTGGATGCCGTAGGCGATGCGGTGGGTGATGGCCCGGGTCTTGCCCGTGCCCGCGCCGGCCAGCACGCGGACCGGGCCGCGCAGGGTGGTCGCGACAGCGCGCTGCTCGGGGTCGAGCGCATCGAGGAGGGCTTCGGCGGACATCGGGCACAGTCTCGCAGCACCCGCCGACAGGTCGGCGCGCCCTGTGCACGTCGGGTACGGTCACCCGACCGCGCGCCCCGTCCCGGCCCCCCGTTCGCCGGGGCTTCCCGACCCGGGAAGAGACCGGGCCGCGCCGGTGTTGATGCCTGGGGCGACGACCTCGCCCACGACCCTGCGACCACCCGAGGACCGATGACCACGCAGACCCTGCCCGACGCCGGCACCGTCACGATGTACTCCACGACGTGGTGCGGCTACTGCCGCCGGCTCAAGACGCAGCTGGACTCCGCGGGCATCGGCTACACCGTGGTCGACATCGAGGACCACCCGGACGCCGCGGCCCTGGTCGAGTCGCTCAACGGTGGCAACCAGACGGTGCCGACGGTCGTGTTCCCGGATGGGTCGGCGGCCACGAACCCGTCGCTCGCCCAGGTCCGCGAACGCCTCTCCTGAGGCTCAGAGGGGTCCGCCGAACCACTCCTCCACCAGCGCCCGGGCGATCGACGCGCGCCCCGGCGGGATGACCTCGCCGGCCCCCACCGCCGCAGCGAGCTCGTCGCGGGAGAACCACCGGGCGTCGGTCAGCTCGACCCCGTCCACGGTGACCTCCGTCGAGGTCGCCGTCGCGCGGAAACCGAGCATCAGCGACGCCGGGAACGGCCACGGCTGGCTGCCGCGGTAGGACACGTCGCCGACGACGACGCCCGTCTCCTCCGCCACCTCGCGCCGCACGGCGTGCTCGAGCGACTCCCCCGCCTCGACGAACCCGGCCAGCGTCGACCACCGGCCGGCCGGCCAGTGCGCCGCGTGCCCCAGCAGCAGGCGGTCGTCGGCGTCGACGACCGCCATGATCACCGCAGGGTCGGTGCGCGGGTAGTGCTCCGAGGCGTCGACGAGGCAGACCCGGATCCACCCCGACTGGCCCAGGCGCGTGGGTGCGCCGCACCGGGGGCACCGGGGGTGCCGGGCATGCCATGAGTCGAGGGCGACCGCCGTCGTCGCCAGGCCCGCCTCCTGCGGGGACAGCACGGCGCCGATGTCGCGCAGCGACGCCCACGCGAGCCCGTCGCGGAGCACCGGCTCCGCGCTCGTGGCACCGCCGTCCTGCACGCCGTGCACCAGGACGTCCGATGCCTCCCCCACCCGCGGCGCCGGCCGGCGCTCGGGGACGCGGCGCGCCAGGTACACCTCGTCGGCGTCGCCGCGGCCCAGCAGGAGCCACTCGCCCGGCTCGGGCAGCAGCTCCGCGACGTCCGCCGGCGTCAGCAGCGCGACCCGCGGTTCCGGGGTCGCGACGACCGCGCCGTCGCAGACCAGGAGCACGCGCGTCGTCTCGTCGGCGAGCGCGGCGGGCACGAACGCGTCGTCGACGCGCAGCAGCGCGGCACGGTCGATGCCGGCGCGGGACAGCGGGAGGTCATCCGGAACGATCACGCGGTTACGGTACGCGGCCCCCGGAGAGGGACGAATCGGACGGAGACACGCCGGGCCACGCGGACGGCTCAGCCCGGCGGCCCGCCTATCCTGGGCGCGTGGTTCGATCCCCTCTCGCCCTGGCCGCGCTGGCGACCGTCGCCGTCCCGGGACTCGACGCCTTCGACGTCCGACGGCCCGCCCAGCCCGGGTCCGACTTCGACACGGCCGTCGTCATCGACGCCCACCGCAACCGCTGGGTGGTCCGCGCCCCGCAGCACGCAGCAGCGGGCGCCGCGCTCGAGGCCGAGGTCGCGGTGCTCAGCAGGCTCGCCGCCGAGGTCGAGCGCGGCACGCTCCCGTTCGCTGTGCCGGCCCCCGTCGGCTTCGCCCACCTGCCCGAGGGCGGCCGCGCGGCCGTGCACCCCGAGATCCCCGGCGGGACCCTGCGGCTCGAGCACCTCGCACCCGGACCGGGCCTCGCCGCCTCGCTCGGACGCGCCATCGCCGCCGTGCACGAGCTTCCGACCAGCCTCGTCGAGGACGCCGGGCTGCCCGTGTACGACGCCGGGCAGTACCGGGAGCGACGCCAGGCCGAGGTCGACGAGGCCGCCAGGACCGGCAAGGTCCCGCCCGCCCTGCTGCGGCGCTGGGAGGAGCGGCTCGAGGACGTCGCGCTCTGGCGCTTCCGGCCCACGGTGACGCACGGCGACCTCACCAGCGACCGCGTGCTCGTCGCCGGGGACGCCGTGACCGGCGTGCTGCACTGGGGCGACGTGTGCGTCGCCGACCCCGCCGACGACCTCGCGTGGCTGCTCGTCGCCGCCGTCCCCGAGGTGACCGACTCGATCATGGAGGCGTACCAGCTGCGCCGGACCGAGCTCACCGACCCGCACCTCGCCGACCGCGCCCTGCTCGCCGGTGAGCTCGCACTCGCCCGCTGGCTGCTCTACGGCGTGCGCTCGCAGGACCAGGACATCATCGACGACGCCGTGGGGATGCTCGAGGACCTCGACGCCCACACCCGGCGGGACGCCGAGGCCGAACCCCTCATGGCGTGACCGATCGATCGGTCACCTGGGGCGGGCTGCACAACGCGCGCGACCTCGGTGGGCTGCCCGCGGGTTCCGGGACGACCAGGTTCGGCCGCGTGCTCCGGGCGCCGCGGCTCGACGGGCTCGACGAGCAGGGCTGGGAGGAGCTCGTCGCCGCCGGCGTGCGGACGATCGTCGACCTGCGCAACCCGCACGAGATCGCGCCCCTGGAGCTGCCGAGCGGCGTCACCCGGTACCACCGCCCGGTCGAGGTGTGGGAGGACCGTGGCTTCATGGCGCGCTGGGGCGACCACCTCAACTCGCCCGTGTACTACCGCGCGAACCTCGAGGCTTGGCCCGAGCTGATGGTCGCCGTGGTCCGGACCATCGCCGACGCACCGCCGGGCGCGGTCGTCGTCCACTGCTCCGCCGGCCGCGACCGGACCGGCCTGGTCACCGCTCTGCTGCTCTCGCTGGTCGGTGTCCCGGAGGACGAGATCGTCGACGACTACGCGCGCAGCGTGGTCGCCATGAACGAGCACGCCGCCGCGGGACGCAGCGACGAGGTCGCCCTGAGCGGGCCCGAGCTCCGCCTGTGGCTGGACGAGGTCACCGGGCACCTGCGCGACCTGCTCGCGGGGCTCGACGTGGCCGAGTACCTCGACGTCCATGGTGTGACCGCCGACGAGCTGGCACGGGTGCGCGCGCGGTTGCTCGACTGAAGGCCGGCACCCGTCGGCACGTCGGCGAACCGCGCGAGCGCCGTCGACGCATCGGCGAACCGGCCCGGGCTCCTTCGACTCGGCGCGCCCGTCTGCCCCACCGCGCCGGCCCGTCGCCGTCGGTCGGGCTCCGTCAGTCCGTGTCGAAGAGCGTCGGGGACGTGGTCGGTGCCGGGCGGCGGCCGGGCGACGCGTTCGAGCCCTCCCAGCCCGGTCGGCGCCGGCCCGGACCGTTCACCTTGGGGGCCCGACGGTTGGGGCGGGGTCCGACGACGGCACCGGCGGCCTGCGGGTCCTGGGTGGCCGCCTGCAGCAGCGCGGTGATCTCGGACTCGTCCAGCAGCCTCTCCGGGTAGATCGTGACGCCCGCGCCGACGTAGCAGAAAGCCGCGCGCACCCGGTCGACCGGCGTGCCGGTCCAGCGCGACCACGCGAGCCGGTAGACGGCCAGCTGGAGCTCGCGGGAGGCACGGGCGGCGTCGTCCTTCGGGGGTGCGCCCGTCTTCCAGTCGACGACGACCACGGCGTCGGCCGCAGTCCGGCCGTCGGAGTCGATCGACGTCTCGCCGTCGCCGCCGGCCGCGTCAGCGTTCGTCCGCTCGACGTCCGGGAACACCGCGTCGATCCGCGAGCGCAGGACGTAGCCGTCGACGGAGGTCTCGATGTCCACCTCGACCGCCACGGGCGAGCGGTCGGCCCACTCGGTGGCGAGGAAGGCGTCCCGCAGCGCCTGCTCGTCCAGGTCCAGCGTGGCCGAGTCGTCGTCCGCACCCGGGAGCGCGTCGACGTCGACCAGCGACGCGCTGCCGTACCAGCCCTCGACCCACGCGTGGAACCGGGTGCCGCGACGGGCCTGCGGCGACGGCTCGGCGGGCACGGGTCGGCGCAGGTGCTGGGCGAACTCCGCGGGGTCGCCCTCGAGCCTGACCAGCGCGGACGCCGACAGGTGCGCCGGGAGCTCCACCTCGCCCGACGGTGTGCGGGCGCGCTCACGCTCCTCCAGCAGCCGCTCGGCGAGCACGTCCCACGGGTGCTGCGGCGAAGACTCGGGCGTCGCACCGGTCGGGTCGACCGGTGCGTCGCCGGGGGCGTCGCCCTGGCGCGCCTCGACGAAGGTCCGGTCGTCGGCGACACCCTGCCGCGCCATGGCGGCGCGGACGTGCTGGGCCGCCGCCTCGACGAGCGCCCGTCGCGTCGGTCCCGTCTCCGTGCCGGCGGGGTCGGCCGCGAACGGGTCGGCCGGCCACGTCGCCGTCAGCGTCAGCGAGGCGCGCGGGTTCGTCCCGTCCTCGCCGGGCGCGTCGTCCCAGCCCTCCGTCTCGACCAGACCGGCCTCGGCGAGCTCGGTCAGGAACGTCGAGACCTTGCGGACGCGCGAGCCGTCCCCCCACCACGCGGCCGTGAGCAGAAGGTCGGACCGGGCACGGGTCAGGGCCACGTAGGCGAGCCGGCGCTCCTCGGCGACCTCGTGGTCACCGGCGTCGAGGACGAACCGCTTGCGGCGATCCTCCAGGTCCTTCGGGTCCGCCGCGCCCGCGTAGGCGAAGACGGGCAGGTCGTGGCGGTCGCCACGCAGCGGGTACGGCAGGGAGCCGAGCCCCGTCAGCCACGCCGAGTCCTTGGGTCCCTCCTTGCCCTGCGTCGGCGTCGCCGGCAGGCCGCCGTCCACCAGGCCGGCCACGGCGACGACGTCCCACTCGAGCCCCTTGGCGGCGTGCACCGTGATCAGCTGGACCGCGTCGGGGTCCGGCTCCGAGACCGGCATGTCGAGGCCGTTCTCGCGGGAGTCGGCCGCCTCCAGCCAGGCGAGGAAGCCGCCGAGCGAGGGGTGGTCGGCCGAGCGGGCGAACTCGACGGCCACGTCGCGGAACGCGTCGAGCTGCGCGCGTGCCCGCCCCGGCGACGTCCGAGCGCGCGCCGCGACCTCGATGTCGAGCCCGAGCAGGCGCTCGGCCTCGCCGACGAGCTCGGGCACCGACAGGTACGTGTGCGCCCGGAGCACCCGCAGCGTCGCGGCCAGCTCGCCCAGCCGCGCACGGCCCACCGCGCTGAGCGTCCGACCTCCGCGACTGGTCCACCCCGCGGCCGGCAGCTCGGAGATCGCGTCGAGCGCGTCCACGATGCTCCGCTCGTCCACCGCGTCCGCCTCCACGACGACGTCGGCCGGCCCGACCCCGCCGGCCGCGCCGGCATCGACCCGGGCCCGCGTGCGCGACGTGCCGCCGTGTCGGGCCGCGAGCTCGCCGGACCACGCGGCGAGCGCGTGCAGGTCGGACGCGCCCAGTCGGGTGCGCGCGCCGGTGAGCAGCCGCATCAGCGCGTCGCCGCGCGACGGGTCGTGCGCGGTCTGCAGCAGCGCGACCAGGTCGACCACCTCGGGCGCGGAGAGCAGCCCCCCGAGCCCCACGACCTCCACCGGCAGGCCGGCGTCGCGCAAGGCCCGGCGCAGGGGCTCGAACTGGGACCGCTTGCGGCAGAGCACGGCGGCCGTGACCCGGTCGCGTCCCGGACCGGCCGGCTGCCACCGCTCGCGCACGAACCGGGCGACCGCCCGCGCCTCGTCCTCGAGCGTCTCGGCGACGTGGGCGTGCACGCGGCCCTCGCCCGCGCCGGGTCGGGCCTCGAGCACCGGCACGGCGACCCGGGTGGCCGACGCGCGCAGGGGGCCGGCCACCTGGTTGGCCGCCGCCAGGATGAGCCGGTCGTTGCGCCACGAGGTCGAGAGCTGGTGCACGTCGGCGGGCGCGCGCGTGCCGTCCTCGCGGACCTGCGGGAACGAGGTCGGGAACCCCTCGAGCCCGCCCGCGCTCGCCCCGCGCCAGCCGTAGATCGACTGGTTCGGGTCCCCCACGGCGGTCACCGGGTGCCCGCCGCCGAACAGCGCGCCCAGCAGCGTGAGCTGCGCGTACGACGTGTCCTGGTACTCGTCGAGCAGCACGACGCGGAACCTCTGCCGCTCGCCCGCGCCCACCTCCGGCACGTCGCACGCCAGCCGGGCGGCGAGGGCGACCTGGTCGCCGAAGTCGATCGCGTCGCCGGCCCTCTTGCGCGTCCGGTACTCGGCCACCAGGTCGAGCACCCGGACCCGCTCCCCCAGCGACCGCAGCAGCTTCTTGACGTCGGCGTACGGCTCGCGCGGCGGCGTCCCCGGGGGCGTCGCGGCGATCGCCTCGAGGATGCCCTCGATCCCGGCGCGCGCACCCGCCGCATCGAGGAGGTGCTCGTCGAGCGCGCCGGACAGCGCCAGCACCGCCTCGATCACGGTGGAGGTCGCGGCGTCGGTGTCGAGGTCGTCGCTCCACGCCTCGACCACCTCGGCCGCGAGCTGCCACTGGGCCGCCTCGCCCAGCAGCCGGGCCGACGGGTCCAGCCCGAGCCGCAGCGCGTGGTCGGCCACGAGGGAGGCGGCGTAGGAGTTGTAGGTCGAGATGGTCGGCCGGGACAGCCCCGCGAGCGCGTCCCCGCGGGCCGGGTCGAGGCCCCCGGCCAGGGCGATGCCCTCCGCGGTGGCGGCGCGGGCGAGGGTGCGCAGGCGACGGCGCACGCGTTCGGACAGCTCGCCGGCGGCCTTGCGCGTGAACGTCAGGCCCAGCGCCTGGTCCGGCTCGACGATGCCGTTGGCGAGCAGCCACACGACGCGCGCGGCCATGGTCTCGGTCTTGCCCGACCCGGCGCCGGCCACGACCAGCGACGGCCCGAGGGGCGCCTCGATGACGAGCCGCTGCTCGGGCGTCGGCGGCGGCTGGCCGACCAGCGCGGCGATCTGCGCGGCGGTGAGCAGGACGGTCATGCGACCACCTGCCCGCCCTCGCCGCGGACCGGGCACGAGCGCCGGACCGGGCAACGGTCGCAGAGGTCGTTCGCGGTCGCCTCGAACGTCGACGCGGCCATCCGCTCGGCCACCTGGTCGACCATCGTCCGCGCCCAGCTGGGGCCGTCCACCTCGGGACCGAGCGGCTCCTGGGTCCGCAGGACCGCGGAGGCGCCGGTGCCGAGGAAGACCAGCTGCGCGCCGCCGCTGGTCGCGCCGTCGGGCAGCCCGTCGAACGCACCGGCGTCGACGGCGAGCTGGTAGGCGCCGAGCTGCGGGTTCTCGGCGGACTTGCTGACGCTGGGCGGGCTGGCGCCGGTCTTGAGGTCGACCACGCGGACGACCGGTCCCGCGGCGTCGTCCTGCACGAGCTCGATCCGGTCCGCCGATCCCCGCAGGGTCGCGCGGTCGGTGTCGACGGAGAACTCCCCCTCGACCAGCAGCGGCTCCCCCGCGGTCCGCAGGTACACCGCGAGCCGGTGCACCATCGCGTCGGCCTTGCGGCGGGTGGCGAGCGCGGGCCAGCCGTCGCCCAGGCCCAGCTCGCCCCACCGGCGGTCGAGAGCCTCCGACAGCTCGGCCTCGGTCCCGCGCGGGTGCTCCTGCGCGATCGCGTGCAGCAGCGTTCCCAGGCTCTGGCCGCCGCTGGCCGAGGCGGTGCCGCCGGCGGCCTCCAGCGCCCAGCGCAGCGCGCACCGCTGGGCGGTCTCGACCTTGGACGGGCTGACGGGCACACGCTCGTCCGCCGCCCAGAGCGGGGCGTCGCTCGAAGGGGCGGCCAGGCCGTGCCACTGCGCGGGGTCCGCGCCGGGCACCCCGGCCGCGGCGAGCCGGGCCAGCGTCGCCGCGGCGGCGGGGTCGGGGTCGACGTCGTCGAGCAGCGCCTGCTCGAGGTGCGCCCGCAGCTGCGCGACGAGTCCCCGCAGGTCGAGCGGCGCCGGGACGCTGGTCCGGCGGGGGTCGACCTCGTCGTCCGCCGGGTCGACCAGCTCGAGGAACGGCGACGGCTGGTGGTCCGCGTCGTCCACCGCGGTCACCAGCAGCGCGCGGCGGGCACGGGAGCACGCGACCACGAACGACCGCAGCTCGTCGGCCAGCACGGCCTCGCGGGCCGCGGCACCGTCGGACGCTCCCGATCCGGCGCGGCCGGCGACCACGTCGACCAGCGCCTGCGCGCCCAGCAGCGAGTCCCGCAGGCGCAGGTCGGGCCACGTGCCCTCCTGCACCCCGGCCACGACGACGACGTCCCACTCGCGCCCTGCCGCACCCGCGGGCGTCAGCACCTGGACGGAGGCCCGGCGGGCGCGCGCCGCGAGCGAGTCCGAGGGCAGGTCCTGCGCCTGCAGCCAGTCCACGAACGCCCCCGGCGTCGAGCGCGGCATCCGGTCCACGAACGTCTCGGCCGCGCGGAACAGGGCCAGGACCGCATCCAGGTCGCGGTCCGCGCGCTCGCCCGCCGCCCCGCCCGCGAGCGCCGACCGGCGCCACGGCTCGGCCTGCTCGGCCGCGTGCCACAGGGCCCACAGAACCGTCTGCGCGTCGGCGCCGACCACCGCCGTCGCCCGGCGGCCCGCGGCCAGCACCCGGGCGAGCCGGGCGATCGGGCGGGCGACCGGCGCCACGTCCTCGTCGTCGGCCGACAGCGCCTCGACCAGCAGCGCGTCGCTGGTCCGCCCGCCGCCCGCGCCCAGCTCCTGCGCGCGCAGGGCTCGACGGACGCGCCGCAGACCCACCGTGTCGAGGCCGCCGAGCGGCGAGCACGCCAGGCGGGCCGCCGTGGTGGCGTCGAGCGGCACCGCGCCTACGCAGATCCGCATCGCGTCGAGCAGCGGCCGGACCGCGGGCTCCTCGCGCAGGGGGACGTCGCTGCCGAGCACGCTCACCGGCACGGACGCCCCCGCCAGGGCGCGCCGCAGGGCGGTGACCTGCGCGCCCGACCGGGCCACGACGGCCATCTCGCCCCACGGCACACCCTGTTCGACGTGAGCGCTGCGAAGCGTGTGCGCGACGAACGCCGCCTCCTGCGCCGTGCTGGGCAGGATCGCGACGCGCACGTCGCCCCCGCCGGCCCGGGCCGCGGTCGCACGGCGGTGCTGCACGCCGCCGACCGCGCCGACCCGTTCGGCGATCCGCCCCACGACGGCCCGCAGACCCGGGTCGTGCCGCCACGCGGTCCGCAGCACGACGGTGCGGGCCCCGAGCTCTCCCGGCCCGGTCCCGTCGACACCCGCCCGGCCGACGAGCGAGGGCGTCGCGCCGCGGAACGTCTGGACGGCCGCGTCGGCGTCGGCGAGCAGGACCGTGCGGGCACCGTCGTCGGCGAGGGCCCGCAGCAGCCGCGCGGTGGCCGACGTGCTCTCCTGGTGGTCGTCGACCACGACCAGGCTCCAGCGCGGCCGCAGCGCGCCCGGCACCTCGTCCTCCCACGCCAGGAGGGCCTGCGCCGCCTCGTCCACGACGACGGCCGGGTCGAGCCGGGCGCCCAGGTCGGGCGTCCCGGTGCGCAGCTGGACGACGTCGAGGTACTCCTCGTACAGCCGCGCGGCGGCGGCCCAGGCGGGTCGGCCCTGCGACTCCGCCAGGGCGGCCAGGTCCACGGGCGTCAGGCCGCGCTCGGCGGCACGCATGAGCAGGTCGCGCAGCTCGTCGCGGAACGGGCGCAGGCCCAGCACGTCGGGGCGCACCTCGGGCGGCCAGGCCAGCGGCACGCCCTCGCCGGCCGCGTGGCCCGCCAGCAGGTCGCCGATCAGCAGGTCCTGCTCGGCGCCGGACACGAGCGTCGGGGCGGGCTCGCCCAGCAGGGAGGCACGCGACCGCAGGATCGAGAACGCCGCCGCAGGAGCCGTCTGCACCAGCGGGCGGCCGGACGTCCGGCGCAGCCGGGCCGAGAGCCGGTCCCGCAGGTCGGCCGCCGCGCGCCGGCCCGACGACAGGACCAGCACCTCCTCCGCGGACAGGCCGCCCTCGACGGCCGCGACCACGACCTCGAGCGCCACGGTCGTCTTGCCGGTCCCGGGGGCACCGAGCACCAGCAGCGCGCGGTCCGTGGCCGCGACGGCGGCCGCCTGGTCGGCGTCGAGCTCCACCGGTGCACCGGGGCCGTCCGCCGGGACGTCCGCGAACGCGGGGCGCACGAGGCGCAGCGCGTGCGCAGAGGTGGTCACGCGGACGATCCCATCACGAGCCACCGACACCCTCGGCGTCCGACCCGCAGGTGTCGCTCAGCCCGTCAGGGGAACGGCCAGGCGTTCGGGGTGCAGGGCGCCACGCGGTACGACTGCTGCTGCATCACGGGGGCCGGCTGACCTGCGCCGGGGCACTTCGCGTGCGGGTGGCCGAGCAGGTGCCCGACCTCGTGGTTCACCAGGTACTGCCGGTACAGGGACTTGTCGAAGGCGTACTCGTCGGTCGCCTCGACCCAGCGGCGCAGGTTCAGCGCCGCGTGCCCGGCCCGGCCGCACGACACCTCGCCGTCGGTACGCAGCGGCGCGCAGAGGCTGTCGACCGTCGTGGGCGAGGCCAGGAGCACGCGGATCTCGGCGTCGCCGTCGGTCCGCGCGAAGGACAGCGAGCCGTCGCCGCCCCAGCCGCGCGGGTCGTTGAGCGTGGCCATCACGGTCGCCGCGAACGCGACCCCGTCGATCGCCAGGCCGTCCTCGACCTCGACCCGCACGGTGCGGACCGTGCCGGTCCCCGGACCCGGGTCGGAGCCGGCGACGACCGTGAAGGTGCCCGCGCCCGACTCGGGCACGTCGACCGACAGCAGACCCGCGGCCATGTCCTGGGACGTCAGCCCGGGCGGGAGCGCGAAGACGCTGGGCGCCGGCTCCGAGGGGAGCATCCCGGGCGGCGCCTCGACCGGGTCCAGGATGCCCGGCAGGCGCCCGTCCGACATCCGGCTCTGGGAGCCGTCGCGGTCGAGCAGCGCGTTGTCGTCGACGGGCAGGGCGGCGGCGCTCGACGACGGCCCGATCACGCCCTCGACCATGGCGGCGGCCTGCGGCGACCCCACCACCCACCAGCCTCCACCGGCGCCGAGCGCCAGCCCGAGGCCGACGGCGACGAGGGCCGGGAGCAGGCTGCGCCCCGCGCGGGATCGGTGCCGGTGCGACCGGGGCGGACGACGACGGGGGCCCGGCGCACGCGTCGGTCCCTGGCCCGTCCGGAGTTCACCCGGAGCCGTCACCCGGTCATCGTCGCATCCCTGACACATCCCGTGGCTACCATCACGGGATGACGGACGGGACAGACGACTCGACCCCGAGGGCCCGCAGCCCTCGGATGGCTCGCGACGAGCGTCGCGCCCAGGTCCTGCGCATCGCCCAGGAGCTGTTCTCCTCCGAGGGCTTCCACCACGTCTCGATGGACGACATCGCGGACCGCGCCGAGGTCAGCAAGCCGGTCCTGTACCGCCACTTCCCCTCCAAGCTCGACCTCTACCTCGCCGTCGTCGACCAGAACGGCGCGGACCTCCTCGTGGCCGTCGACACCGCGGTGTCCGGCATCGAGCAGGGGCCGGTGCGCCGGGGCGACGGTCGCGACGTCATCGCCGCGATCGTCAAGGCCTACATCATGTTCGTCGAGGGCGCAGGAGAGTCGTCCGCGCTGCTCTTCGAGTCGGACGTCACGCACGACGCCGACGTGCGGGCCCGGGTCGAGCACGCGTCCTCCGAGGCGACCCGCCGGATCACGGTCGTCCTCTCGCAGGTCACGGCCCTGTCCCTCGACGACGCAGGCATGCTCGCGGTCTCCCTCATCTCCATGGCGCAGGGCGCGGCGACGCACCGGCTGCGCCAGCCGTCGGACGTCGGACCCGAGCGCACGGTCGAGCTGGTGTCCCAGCTGGCCTGGGGCGGGGTGTCCGCGCTGATCCGGCCCGACTTCGTCTACGAGGACGCCTAGGATCGGACGACGTGCCACGGCCCACCGGGCTGAACGCAGTCACGGGTACGACCCGAGAACCACAGCGTGGAGTAAGGACGTGAAGGAGATGACGGTGGAGATCACCATCGGCGTGCAGAACCTGCCTCGGGAGATCAGCCTGGAGTCCGACCAGACGCCGGACGAGGTCGCCGCCGCCGTGGCAGCCGCCCTGAGCGGCCGCCCGGCCCTGGAGCTCGTGGACGTCCGCGGCCGCCGGCTCATCGTGCCGACGGCGGGCATCGGCTACGTCGAGATCGGCTCCGAGTCGAAGGGCCGCGTCGGCTTCGGCAACATCTGACGCGACTCTGGCGCGACGTCCGACGCGACGCGACGCGACGAGAGCCCCGTACGGAGACGATCTCCGTGCGGGGCTCTCGTGTGCTCGGGCCGGGAGGTGCTCAGGCCGTGAGGCCGAGGCGGCTCATGCGCCGCGTGTGCTGCGCGGTGAGCTCACCGAAGAGCTTGGTCGGCGGGTTGGGCGGCGCGGCGTCCAGGTTCGCGGAGCCCAGGGCCACCAGCCGGACGAGGGCGGGGCGCTGCACCAGCAGCCGCTGCACGACGCCGAGCGCCTCGCCGACGAGCCGCCGGCCCCACAGGGCGAGACGCGCGGTGAGCACGCCGTCCTCGGCCCCCGCGGCGTCCAGCTCGGCCACCGCGAGCTCGGCGTGCGAGGCGTCGTCGAGCACCTCGAGCACGACGGCGCGCGACCCCTCGTCGAGCCCCTCCGCGGCCAGCCGGCAGAAGTCGTCGGCGACGCCGTACCCGACGTAGGCCTTCAGCAGCCGCTCCCACCAGGAGCTCGGCTGCGTCCGGGCGTCGAAGTCGTCGAGCACGTCGTGGTACTGCCGCACGGCCGCGACGGGGTCACCGCCGATCGCGGTGATGCGGGCCAGGACGCGGTCGCGGCGCTCGACGGCGGCGGCCGCGAACCGGCTGAGCTCGAGGCTCTGCTCGATCGTCGGGGCCAGCGTGGAGTCGGCGGCGAGGCGGGAGAACGCGACGTGCTCGAGCTGCGCGACGAGCCCCAGGAGCTCCACGGCGTCGGCGAGCTCGAGGGAGCCCGGCGCCGGGATGGCCTCAGCACCGGTCCGTGCGTGCGTCGTCGTCATCCGAGGATCGTAGCCCCGGCGGGGCGTCGACCGGCTGGTCGGAGCGGTCGGATAGACTGTGCACGTAATTCGGTTGCCCGGTCGTCTCGGTTCCCCAGTTTGTTCGACGATCAGACCTATTCTCGCGCAGCCCCGGACCCGTCCGGACGACGCTCGCGAGTCGACTTTCACGATCGGCTGCCGGCCAACCCGCGTGGTGAACTCCGCTGTCGCCCGGGACGCTCCGACACCCGTCGGCCCCGGCAGCGCGCGGCCCACCACCCTTCGCAGTGAAGAGTCTTCGTGACCACCACCGACGAGACGCCGGAGCAGGTCTCTGCTCTGGCCGAGCCCATGACCCGTCCCCTGAAGAACACCTGGTCCTCCGTGCAGGCGGTGGAGGCCTCGTTCGCGGACTTCGACGTCCGCCCCGAGATCGTCCAGGCGCTGGCCGACGCCGGCATCACGCACCCGTTCCCCATCCAGGCGATGACCCTGCCGGTCGCCCTGTCCGGCCACGACATCATCGGCCAGGCCAAGACCGGTACCGGCAAGACCCTCGGCTTCGGTGTCCCGCTGCTGCACCGCGTGGTCGCCCCCGGCGAGGAGGGTTACGACCAGATGGCCCACCCCGGCAAGCCGCAGGCGCTCGTCGTCGTGCCCACCCGCGAGCTCGCGGTGCAGGTCGCCGGTGACCTGGCCACCGCCTCCTCGCGCCGGTCGGTCCGCGTGCTGCAGGTCTACGGCGGCCGCGCGTACGAGCCCCAGATCGCCGCGCTGAACAGCGGCGTCGACGTGGTCGTCGGCACGCCCGGGCGCATGATCGACCTGCTCAAGCAGAAGCACCTCGACCTGTCGCACGTGAAGGCGGTCGTGCTCGACGAGGCCGACGAGATGCTCGACCTGGGCTTCCTGCCCGACGTCGAGACCCTCCTCGCGGCCACGCCGGCGAGCCGCCACACCATGCTGTTCTCGGCGACCATGCCGGGCGCCGTCGTCGCGATGGCGCGCCGCTACATGACGCAGCCGACGCACATCCGCGCCGCGGACCCGGACGACGACGGCCAGACCGTCAAGAACATCAAGCAGGTCGTCTACCGCGCGCACGCCCTGGACAAGGTCGAGATGCTGGCCCGCATCCTGCAGGCCCGGGGCCGCGGCCTGACCATCGTCTTCGCCCGCACCAAGCGCACGGCCGCCAAGGTGGCCGACGACCTGGTCGAGCGCGGCTTCGCGGCCGGCGCGCTGCACGGCGACCTGGGCCAGGGCGCTCGCGAGCAGGCCCTGCGGGCGTTCCGCCACGGCAAGGTCGACGTGCTCGTCGCCACCGACGTCGCCGCCCGCGGCATCGACGTCGAGGCCGTCACGCACGTCATCAACTACCAGTGCCCCGAGGACGAGAAGACCTACCTGCACCGCACGGGCCGCACCGGCCGCGCGGGCGCCAAGGGCACGGCCGTGACGTTCGTGGACTGGGACGACATCCCGCGTTGGGGCCTGATCGACAAGGCGCTCGGCCTGGGCATCCCCGAGCCGATCGAGTCGTACTCGAGCTCGAAGCACGTCTACGAGGACCTCGACATCCCCGAGGGCACCAAGGGCCGCCTGCCCAAGGCGCAGCAGACCCGCGAGGGCCTGGGCGCGGAGAAGCTCGAGGACCTCGGCGAGACCGGCAAGCGCGGCGGCGGACGCCCGTCCGGCTCGCACTCCGACGCGATCCGCGGCGGCTCGCGGTCCGGCGACTCGCGTCGCGGCGACTCCCGCTCCGGCGACTCGCGGTCCGGCTCCGCACCCCACAGCTCCGCCCCGCGCAGCTCCGGCCCGCAGACCGAGCGCCCCGCCGACGAGTCCGGCGAGGCCCGCGAGGGCTCCGCCCGTCGTCGTCGCGGGGGCCGTGGCCGCGGTCGCGGCGAGGGCGGGACCGACGTCGAGGGCGCCACGCAGTCGTCCGCACCCGCCGCCGAGCAGGGCGCCGAGGGTGCGTCGACCGGGGGCACGCGGCGCAGCCGGAGCCGTCGTCGCACGCGCAGCGGCCAGGCCGCCGAGGGTGGCGGCACCGCGCAGCCGTCGGCCACCGAGGGCTGACCGGCAGACAGTCGGGACGGGGTGCGGGCTCGACGGAGCCCGCACCCCGTCCGTCGTCTACGCCGCCTTGATGAAGGCCTCCACCGCGTCCGCGACCAGCTGGACGGCGATGGCGGCGAGCAGGAGGCCGGCGATCCGGGTCACCAGGATGGTGCCGGAGTCGCCGAGGATGCGGTGGATGACGTTGGCGAACCGCATCGCCAGGTAGAGCGCGACGTGCACGGCGACGACGCCGAGCGTGATGGCCACCCAGTCGGCGACGGTCTTGTCGGACTGCTGGACGAACACCATGGTGGCGACGATGGCACCCGGGCCGGCCAGCAGCGGCGTGCCCAGCGGGACCAGCGCGACGTTGACCTTGCCGTTCCCCGACGGCTGCGGCTCCTCCATCTTGCCGGTGAGCAGCTCCATCGCGATGAGCAGCAGCAGGAGGCCGCCCGACGCCTGCAGCGCCGGGAGCGTGATGTGCATGTAGTTGAGCAGCGACTGCCCGAACAGGGCGAACGCCACGATGACGCCGAGCGCGACGAGCACGGCCTGCCGGGCCGCCCGGTTGCGCTGGTGGCGGGTCATCGCCCCGGTGAGGCCCAGGAAGATCGGGACGACCCCGGGCGGGTCCATGATCACGAAGAGCGTGATGAAGACGGACGCGAACAGGTACGCGTCGAACACGTTGCTCACGGCCGCACCACCGTCGTCGCCCCCTGCTCCTCGATCGCCGCGAGCACCTCGGGCGCGGTGAGATTCTCCCCCAGCCGGTTGGCCTTGCCGTCCCCGTGGTAGTCGCTGGAGCCCGTGACCAGCAGGCCCAGGCGGTCCGCGATGGCCGTGAGCCGGGCGCGCTGCGCGGGCGAGTGGTCGCGGTGGTCGACCTCGAGGCCGCCCAGACCGGCGGCGGCCAGGCGGTCGAAGACCCGGTCCGGCACGATGTGCCCGCGGGCGTCGGCCCCCGGGTGGGCGAAGACGGGGACCCCGCCGGCGGCCCGGATCGCCCGGACCGCGTCGGGGCCGTCGGGCGCGTAGTGGGGCACGTGGTACGGCCCGTCGGAGGCCAGCAGGTAGGCGAAGGCCGCGTCGCGGTCGGGCACGACGCCGCGCGCGACCAGGGCGTCGGCGATGTGCGGGCGGCCGACGACCACGGCGTCGCTGGACTGGGCGAGCACGTCCTCCCACGTGATCGGCACGTCCCGCGCCAGGAGCTCGACGATCTGCCGGGCTCGGTTGAGGCGGGCGTCGCGCGTGCGGTCGAGCTCGACGGTGAGCGCCGGGTGCGACGGGTCCTGCAGGTAGGACAGCAGGTGGATGCTGATGCCGGCCGCGCGGGCGGAGACCTCGGTGCCCCGGACCAGCGCGATGCCGTGCTCGGTCGCCGCAGCCTCCGCCTCGGCCCAGCCGGCCGTCGTGTCGTGGTCCGTCAGCGCGACGACGTCGAGGCCGGCGGCGGCCGCCGCAGCCACCACCTGCGCGGGCGCCTCGGTCCCGTCCGACGCCGTCGAGTGGGTGTGGAGGTCGATGCGCACGGCCTCACGGTAGCCGGGACGGATGGGAGGATGACGCCATGAGTGACGTGACGCCCGAGACCGCACCCGCCCAGCCGCTCGCCGACCGCGGCAGCAACCGGTCCCAGCGGCCGGGCTCGCCGGAGTTCGTCCGGTGGATCACGTCCGGCTGGGGCGAGCGCCCGTCCTCGACCCTCGGGCGCGGCCCCGCCGCCGACCACACCGCCGCCCGCCGCTCGGCGCTCTCGGCCCAGTTCCCCGGCGACCGGCTGGTCGTCCCCGCCGGCACGTTCAAGGTCCGCTCCAACGACACCGACTACCGGTTCCGCCCGCACTCCGCGTTCGCGCACCTCACCGGCCTGGGCGCCGAGCACGAGCCCGACGCCGTGCTGGTGCTGCACCCGGTCGAGGACGGCACCGGCGACGACGGCAGCGGTCACCGCGCCGTGCTCTACATCCGCCCGCAGGCCGGCCGGGACACCGTCGAGTTCTTCTCCGACGCCCAGTACGGCGAGTTCTGGGTGGGCGCCCGCCCGACCCTCGAGGACCTCGAGACCCTGACCGGGATCACGACGACGCACATCGACGGCCTGCGCGACGGCGTGGCCAAGGACGTCGGCGAGGACGGCGTCCAGGTGCGCCTCGTCACCGACGTGGACGAGAGCATCGACGCCCTGGTCGAGGAGATCCGCGCGACCGAGGCGGCCCACGAGCGCGACGAGCGGCTGGCCGAGGCGCTGTCCGAGCTGCGGCTGGTCAAGGACGCGTACGAGATCGAGCAGATGCGCCTCGCCGTCGACACGACGATCGACGGCTTCGAGAAGATCGTCCGCGCGCTGCCCGACGCGATCGCGCACCCGCGGGGCGAGCGGGTCATCGAGGGCACCTTCGTCGGGCACGCCCGCCAGGAGGGCAACGCGGTCGGCTACGAGACCATCGCGGCCGCCGGCGAGCACGCGACCACGCTGCACTGGATCGACAACGACGGCCAGGTGCGGGCGGGCGAGCTGGTGCTGGTCGACGCCGGCGTCGAGGTCGACTCGCTCTACACCGCCGACGTCACGCGGACGCTGCCGGTCGACGGCACGTTCACCGAGGTGCAGCGCCGGGTCTACCAGGCCGTGCTCGACGCCGCGGACGCGGGCTTCGCCGCCGCCGTCCCCGGCGCCCGCTTCCGCGACGTGCACGACGCAGCCATGAAGGTCATCGCCGAGCGGCTGGCCGAGTGGGGCCTGCTCCCCGTCAGCGCCGAGGAGGCGCTGCTGCCCGAGAACCAGCACCACCGGCGCTGGATGGTGCACGGGACCAGCCACCACCTGGGCCTCGACGTGCACGACTGCGCGGTCGCGCGGGCCGAGCTCTACCTCGACGGCGTGCTGGAGCCGGGCATGGTGTTCACCATCGAGCCGGGCCTCTACTTCAAGTCGGACGACCTGCTGGTGCCGGAGGAGTACCGCGGCATCGGCGTGCGCATCGAGGACGACGTCCTGGTCACCGTCGGCGGCAACGAGAACCTGTCGGCGGCGCTGCCCCGCGAGGTCGACGCCATCGAGGCGTGGATGGCGGGGCTGCTCGACCGCTGAGTTGTCGATCTGGTCTGCCCGTCGGCGTCACTCCTGCGAGGAGGGACACCACCGACACAGGAGGCAGACATGGACGGCATGAACCTCGGGCTCGCACTGCTGTACGCGAGGGGGGCGACGATCCGCGAGGTCCGCAGCGCGTTCCCCGACGCGCCGCAGGTCGAGCCGGGACCGACGCGCCGCGAGCGCCGCGCCGAACGGCTCAGAGCGCGGTCGGCGGCCCGCTCGGCGGCGCGGACGGCCCGGGCCGGTCGGCAGGCGGTCCGCTCGGCGGAGCAGGTGGTCCGGGCGGCCCGACCGGAGGCACGGTCGGCGAGCCCCACGGCTGCGACGCCGCACCCGGCGGGTACGCACCCGACGGATCCGACGGACTGGTGGTGGTGAGCGGCGCGGGCGGCCGCGCGGGCCAGCCGGACTGCACGCCACCGATCTCGCGCAGCAGCTCGCGCGCCTTGTGCGCCTGCTCGGACCGGCACAGCACGGCGTAGGACGACGCGACGATCTGGCTGGTCGACGTGAAGTCCCGCCGCCCGCGCGAGAACGAGTACGTGATCACCGAGAACAGCAGGCCGAACGCGCCGCCGATGAAGATCGCCGGGACGAGCGGGCTCTGCGACCCCGGGGACGAGAACAGGCTGAGCAGCAGGCCGACGAACAGGCCGAACCAGGCGCCGGACAGGAACCCGCCCAGCGCGGCCCGGGGGTACGACAACCGCCCGGTGACGCGCTCGACCATCCGCAGGTCGGTGCCCACGATCGTCACCAGCTGGACGGCGAACGCCTTGTCGGCCAGGTGGTCGACGGCCTTCTGCGCCTCGAGGTACGTGGCGTAGGCCGCGACGGTCTCACCCTGCGGCGGGGTGGGGGTGCGCGGGGGGCGTGCGTTGCCGGAGAACGACATGCGGCGATCCTCTCCCAGGGCCGCGAGGATCGCCAGAGCCTGGCGACGCCCGGGTGACGCGTGGCCGAACAACCGGCGGGGCGGCGGCCCACGGCCGGAGGCCGGTCTAGGCTGGCCGACGTGAGCAGCGTCGGGACCAGGGTGTTCGTCGCGCGCCTTGCCGGGACCAACGTGTTCGACCCCCTCGGTGACCAGGTGGGACGAGTCCGCGACGTCGTCGTGCTGGTGCGCCCCAAGGGCGCGCCCCGAGCCGTGGGCCTCGTCGTCGAGGTGGCGGCGCGACGGCGCGTGTTCCTGCCGCTCACGCGCGTGACCTCGATCGACTCCGGGCAGGTCATCTCGACCGGCCTGGTGAACATGCGCCGCTTCGAGCAGCGCGCCTTCGAGACCCTGGCCGTGGGCGAGCTGCTCGACCGCACCGTCGAGTTCGTCGACGGCTCCGGCCCGGCCGTCATCGAGGACGTCGCCATCGAGCTCCAGCGCAACGGCGACTGGGTCATCTCCAAGGTCTTCGCCCGCCGCGTGCCCGTCGGCGGCCGGGGCATCCTGCGTCGCCGCGGCGAGACGCTGCTGGTGTCCGTCGACGAGGTCACCGGCCTCGGTCAGGCGACCGCGGCCCAGGGCGCGGAGCTGATGCTCGCCCAGTACGAGGACCTCAAGCCGGCCGACCTCGCCGACGTCCTGCACGACCTCGGTCTCACCCGACGGCTCGAGGTGGCCAGCGCGCTGGACAACGAGCGCCTGGCCGACGTGCTCGAGGAGCTGCCCGAGGACGACCAGGTCGGCATCCTGCAGGGTCTGGCCCGCACCCGCGCCGCCGACGTCCTCGAGGCCATGCAGCCCGACGACGCCGCCGACCTGCTGGGCGAGCTCCCCGACGACCAGCAGGCCGAGCTGCTCGAGCTCATGGAGCCCGACGAGGCCAAGGACGTCCGGCGGCTGCTCGCGTACGAGGACAACACCGCCGGTGGTCTGATGACCACCGAGCCCGTGATCCTCGGCCCCGAGACGCCCATCGCCGCGGCGCTCGCGCACGTCCGCCGCCAGGACCTCACGCCCGCGCTGGCGTCGATGGTGTTCGTGGCACGCCCGCCGCTGGAGACGCCGACCGGCCGGTTCATCGGCGTCGTGCACCTGCAGCGGTTGCTGCGCGAGCCCCCGCACGAGGCCATCGGCTCGATCGTCGACACGGACATCGAGTCGATCCCCGTCGACGCCCCGCTGCTCTCGGTCACCCGCAACCTGGCCACCTACAACCTGCTGGCGCTGCCCGTGGTCGACGCCGAGAAGCGGCTGCTCGGCGTCGTCTCGGTGGACGACGTGCTCGACCACCTGCTGCCCGAGGACTGGCGCGAGACCGACGACGAGGGCAACCTCTCGGACGCGAGCCTGCTCGGCGGCGCACCCCGCCCGGGGGTGAGCCGTGGCTGACCGCCTCGACACGCCGCTGGAGTCCCGCCGCCGGTTCATCCGGCGGCCGCAGATCGACGAGGACGCCTCGGGCAAGATCTCGGAGAGCATCGCGCGGTTCCTGGGGACCCCGCGGTTCATCATCTACCTGACGGTCTTCTGCCTCGTCTGGATCGCCTGGAACGTCTACGCCCCCGACAGCATCCGGTTCGACCAGGCGGCCAACGGCTTCACGGCGCTGACCCTGGTGCTCTCGCTGCAGGCCTCCTACGCCGCGCCGCTGATCCTGCTCGCGCAGAACCGGCAGACGGACCGCGACCGCGTGCAGGCCGAGCAGGACCGCCAGCGGTCCGAGCGGAACCTGGCCGACACCGAGTTCCTGGCCCGCGAGATGGCGGCGCTGCGCATCGCGCTGTCCGAGGTGGCCACCCGCGACTTCGTCCGCTCCGAGCTGCGCAACATGCTCGAGGACCTCGTCGCGGACCGCGAGGGCGACGACGACGACCGCGACCGGGAGCGCCCCGAGAAGAAGTCCGACCGCGGGGACAAGAAGCGCCAGCCGCGCGGGGCGGCCGACAAGGCCGCGCGCGGTTGACCCTGCGCACGACACCTACGATGGGCCGCATGCCGGAGCCCACCGACCCGTTGTCCGACGCCGTCCGCGAGGCGCTCTCGCACGTGCTGGACCCCGAGATCAAGCGCCCGATCACCGAGCTCGGGATGGTCCGGTCGGTCGAGGTCGTCGGCGCGCACGCCACCGTCGGCATCGACCTGACCACCCCCGGCTGCCCGCTGAAGGACACGCTGACGCGCGACGTGAGCGCCGCCGCGGCGACCGTCGAGGGGATCGCCGACGTGTCCGTGGTGTTCGGCGTCATGTCGGCCGACCAGCGCGCGGCGCTCAGGACTCTGCTGCGTGGGACGTCGGCCGAGCCCGTGATCCCGTTCGCGCAGCCGCAGTCGCTGACCAAGGTGTTCGCGATCGCGTCGGGCAAGGGGGGCGTCGGCAAGTCGTCGGTCACCGCCAACCTCGCCGTCGCGATGGCGGCCGACGGGCTGAAGGTCGGCATCGTCGACGCCGACATCTACGGCTTCTCGATCCCCCGGATGCTCGGGGTCACGCGCCAGCCGACGCGCGTCGACGACATGCTGCTGCCGCCCGAGGCCTTCGGCGTGCTGGTCGTCTCGATCGGCATGTTCGTGCCGCCGGGGCAGCCGGTCGTGTGGCGGGGGCCGATGCTGCACCGCGCGCTGCAGCAGTTCCTCGCCGACGTGTTCTGGGGCGACCTCGACGTGCTGCTGCTCGACCTGCCGCCCGGCACCGGGGACATCGCGATCTCGGTGGCGCAGCTGCTGCCGTCGTCCGAGATCGTCGTGGTGACCACGCCGCAGGTGGCCGCGGCCGAGGTGGCCGAGCGCGCCGGGTCCGTCGCGGTGCAGACCCGGCAGCACGTGGTCGGCGTCGTGGAGAACATGTCCTGGCTCGAGCAGCCCGACGGGTCCCGGCTGGAGCTGTTCGGGTCCGGCGGAGGGACCCGGGTCGCCGAGAACCTCACGCGCCTGACCGGCTCCGACGTGCCGCTGCTCGGGCAGGTCCCGCTCGACGTGCGCCTGCGCGAGGCCGGCGACGACGGCACGCCCGTGGTCCTGTCCGACCCGGACTCCCCCGCGGCCGTGGCGCTGCGCGACGTCGCCCGCTCGCTCGTGTCCCGCCGGCGCGGCCTCGCGGGCCGCTCCCTGGGCCTGACCCCGGCGGGCCGCTGACCCCTTAGCGGGCCGCGCGCCGGGTGAGGACGAGATGGACGACCCCGGACGGTGACGGGGTCGCCTCGATGTCGAAGCGCTGCTCCAGCCCTTCGAGCCCGTCCCAGAGCCGCTCGCCGCGGCCCAGGACGATCGGCACCAGGACGACGTGCAGGTGATCGATCAGGTCGGCCTCGAGGAACTGCCGGACCGTGCTGACGCCGCCACCGATCCGGACGTCGAGGTCGCCGGCCAGGGCGCGCGCCTGCTCGAGCGCGGCCACGGGGTCGGCGTCGACGAAGTGGAAGGTCGTCCCGCCCTCCATCTCGAGCACGGGCCGGGGATGGTGCGTCAGGACGACGACCGGCGTGTGGAAGACGGGGTCGTCGCCCCACCAGCCGTTCCAGTCCTCGTCCTGCCAGGGGCCGCGCTGCGGGCCGAACTTGTTGCGCCCCATGATCTCGACGCCGATCCCGGGACCCCACGCGCTGGCGAACGCCTCGTCGACGCCGTGGGATCCCTCGGTCTCCCCGTGGATGCCCATCTCGCGGAACGTGCGCGTCTCGAAGGCCCACTCCATCAGCCGTGAGCCGGCGTGACCGAACGGGGCATCGAGCTGCTGACCCTCGCCGGTGCCGAATCCGTCGAGGGAGACTGAGAAGTTGTGCACGCGGACGCGGGACATGTCATCTCCTTCGCGGGTCGCCGACGACCCACGTCCGACCATGGAGGATGCATGCCGAGGTGTGCAACCCGAAGCCTCTGTGTTGAAGTTTGTTTGGTTTCGTGCGAGGCTGTTCGGGTGCTCGCCTCCCAACGCCAGGACCGGATCCTGGCCGTGGTGCGTGCCGACGGCGCCGCACGCGTGTCGGACCTCGTCGAGAGCCTCGACGTCTCGGACATGACGGTCCGCCGCGACATCGCGGAGCTGGCCCGCGCGGGACTCGTGCGGCGGGTGCACGGCGGCGCGGTCGCGCCGGACGCGCCCGGCCGGCCCACCGACGAGCCCGGCTTCGAGGCCAAGCGCGCGTGGGCCGGACCCGAGAAGGCGGCGATCGCCCGCGCCGCGCTGGCCACGATCGAGCCCGGTCAGGCGATCGCGCTGTCGGCGGGCACGACGACGTACCTGCTGGCCGAGCTGCTGGCCGGCGCCGGCATCGGGAGCCTCACGGTCGTGACCAACGGCCTGCGGATCGCCGAGGCGCTGGACGGTGCGCCGGGCATCGAGGTGATCCTCACCGGCGGGGTACGGACGCCGTCCGACGCGCTGGTCGGCCCCGTCGCCGACGCGACGCTCATGAGCCTGCGCGTGGACCGCGCCTATCTCGGCGTGCACGGGCTCGACGCGCACGGCCCGACCACACCGAACCTGGCCGAGGCGGCGACCGACCGCGCGCTCATGGCCTGCGCCGCGGCGACCACCGTGCTCGCCGACCACACCAAGTGGGGGGTCGTCGGCCTGGCCCGCATCGCCCCCCTCGAGGACATCGACGTCCTGCTGACCGACGACGGTCTGCCCGCCGACGCCCGACGACACCTGACCGCGACCACCCTGGTCCTGGTCGACACCACTGGAGCCACCCTGTGACCGTCCGACTGACCACGACCACGCTCGCCGACGGGCGGGAGCTGCTCTACTTCGACGACTCCGAGCCCTACGTGTCCGGCGCGGCCACGCGCGAGCTCCACGACGCCCGCCCGCTGGTCGACCGGTTCGCGCCCGTGCTCGACGCCGACGGCGTGCCGCAGCCCGTGACCGGCCCGGAGCTGCGCCGCGACCCGCTCACGGGCGAGTGGATCCCCATGGCCGCGCACCGCATGAACCGCACGTTCCTGCCGCCCGCCGACGCCAACCCGCTGGCCCCCGCCAAGCCCGGCGCCGCGTACCAGGACGGCGAGATCCCGGCGCAGGACTACGACGTCGTGGTGTTCGAGAACCGCTTCCCGTCGCTGCTGGCCGTCCCGGGCGTCCCCGACGCGCCGGTGCAGCGCGACGACGAGCCGCTGTGGACGGTGCGGCCCGCCGCCGGCCGGTGCGAGGTCATCTGCTTCTCGGCCGACTCGACGGCGTCGCTCAGCACGGTCTCCCCGACGCGCATGCGGACCATCGTCGAGGCGTGGGCGCAGCGGACCGAGGCGCTGCACGCGCTGCCCGGCATCGAGCAGGTGTTCGTGTTCGAGAACCGGGGCAAGGAGATCGGCGTCACGCTGCACCACCCGCACGGCCAGATCTACGCGTTCCCGTACCTCACGCCCAGGACGACCTCGATGCTGGCGCAGGCGCGCGCGCACCGGGAGCGGACCGGCCGCCTGCTGGGCCGCGACGTGCTCGACGCCGAGCTCGCGCACGGCGAGCGGATCGTGCTGGAGTCGGAGCACTGGGTGGCCTACGTGCCGTTCGCGGCGCGCTGGCCCGTCGAGGTGCACCTGGCCCCGCGCCGCGACGTCCCCGACCTGCCGGCGCTCACCGACGCCGAGCGCGAGGACCTCGCGACGACGTACCTGACGCTGCTGCAACGGCTCGACCGGTTCTTCGTCGGCCCCGACGGCGAGGCCATCCCGCTGCCGTACATCTCCGGCTGGCACCAGGCGCCCGTCCGCGAGGGCCGCGAGGACTCCCGCCTGCACCTGCAGCTCTTCTCGGTGCTGCGCGCGCCGGGCAAGCTCAAGTACCTGGCCGGCGTCGAGTCCGGCATGGGCGCCTGGATCAGCGACACCACCCCCGAGCGCATCGCGACCCGACTGCAGGAGCTGGCATGACCCCCGAGTGGCTCGAGGCCTGGACCCCGTCCGACGGCGCGGAGCGCGCCGTCGGGCTCTTCACCGCACGCTTCGAGGTCGAGCCCGACGGCTCGTGGTCCGCGCCCGGTCGCGTCAACCTCATCGGCGAGCACACCGACTACAACGGCGGCCTCTGCCTGCCCATCGCGCTCCCCCACCGCACCTACGCGGCACTGCGGCGTCGCGACGACGACGTCGTCCGGCTGGTCTCGGCGCAGGAGCCGACCGGCCTGCGGACGATCGACCTGGCGGACGTCGCGCCCGGCACCGTCGACGGCTGGGCCGGCTACGTCGTGGGCGTCGCCTGGGCGCTGCGCCAGGCCGGGCACCCGGTGACCGGCTTCGACGTCGCGGTCGACTCCTGCGTGCCGTACGGCGCCGGGCTGTCGTCGTCGGCGGCCCTCGAGGCGTCGGTGGCGGTCGGGCTCGACGCGGTGTTCGGGCTGGGCCTGGCGGGTTCCGACGAGGGCCGCGCCACCCTGGCCGCGCTCTGCGTCCGCGCCGAGAACGAGATCGCGGGCGCCCCGACCGGCGGCATGGACCAGGCGGCCGCGCTGCGAGCCCGCGAGGGGAACGCGCTGCTGCTCGACTGCCTCGACGGGTCGGTCCGGCACGTGCCGTTCGACCTGGCCGCGCACGGGCTGGCCCTGCTCGTCGTCGACACCCGCGCCGAGCACGCGCTGGTCGACGGCCAGTACGCCGAGCGCCGCGCGTCGTGCGAGGCCGCGGCGGCGCGCCTCGGCGTCGGCACGCTGCGCGAGATCTCCGACGACCCCCGCGGGCTGGAGTGGGCGCTGGACAAGCTCGACGACGAGGTGCAGGTGCGCCGCGTCCGGCACGTGGTGAACGAGATCGACCGCGTGACCTGGTTCGTCGCGCTGCTCGACGCCGGCGAGGTCGGGCTGGTCGGGACGCTCATGAACCAGTCCCACGCCTCCCTGCGCGACGACTACGAGGTGTCCTGCCGCGAGCTCGACCTCGTGGTCGACACCGCGCGCGCCGCCGGTGCCGTCGGGGCGCGGATGACCGGCGGCGGGTTCGGCGGGTCGGCGATCGCGCTGGTCGACGCCAGCGAGGTGGACCACGTGGCGCACGCGGTCGCGGACGCGTTCGCGGACGCCGGGCTCCGGGCGCCGGCGTTCCTGGTGGCGACGGCCGCGGCAGCAGCGGGCTGATCGGGCGACGGGTCCGGCGCGGCGTCGCGCGCCGGACGCTGTCATCGTCGACGACACGCGCGCCGGTGCTTGACCGCTAGTGCACATCGCGCAGTAGTGTCTGCCGCACGGTAACGGGTCGACCCGCCGGCCACGTCATCCTTGCGGTGGATCCGCAGGCCAGGGCGGTGTCGATACGTTCCGGACGCCGTCCCGACGCCGAGACCGAGGAGCCCGACCGTGGGGGTCACCCGCAGGATCATCTTCCCGACCATCCGCCTGATCCTCTGGGCGATCATCGCGGCCGCCCTGGTGAAGATCGCGTTCGCCGGCGCCGACGTCACCACGACGGACAACTCGCTCAAGCCGACGGGCGCGATCATCCAGCCGACCGTCGAGGTGGCCACGGGAACCGTGACCAACGCCGTCACCGTGCAGGCGTCGGTCGTGGCCGACCCGGCGGTCGTCGTCCGGGCCACGCTGGCCGGGACCGTGTCGAAGCTGCTGGTGGCCGACGGAGCGGCCGTCGCCGTCGGCACGCCGATCCTCGAGATCCGGCAGGAGACCCCGCAGGACCCGATCGTGACCACGAACCAGGAGACCGGCGAGCAGACGACCACCGAGCGCCGGCCCAAGGTCGTCGTCGAGACCGTCAAGGCTCCCGTCGCCGGCACGCTGTCGATGCCGACCCTCAAGGACCAGGTCGTCTCGGTCGGCGACGAGGTGGGCAAGGTGGCGCCCGGCACGCTCTCGGTCACCGGGACCCTCACGCCCGACCAGCAGTACCGGCTGGTCGGGGCGCCCACCCAGGCCGGCGTCACGCTCAACGGCGGACCGGCCCCGTTCGACTGCACGGGCCTGCGGGTCGGCGCGGCGGCGGCCACCGGCACCGACCCGACCGGCGACGGCTCCACGCCGGCGTCGTCGGGGACCGTGACCTGCGCGATCCCCGCGGGCGTGACCGCGTTCCCCGGGCTCGGCGCGACCGTCGAGATCACCAACGGCACGGTCTCCGACGCGGTCGTCGTGCCCATCACCGCGGTGCAGGGCACGGTCCAGAAGGGCAACGTCTGGGTGGTCGCCGCCGACGGCACCGACGAGAAGCGGCCCGTCGGGCTGGGCCTGACGGACGGCGCGAACGTGCAGATCACCGAGGGTCTGGCGGCCGGCGACACGATCCTGCAGTTCATCCCGGTGCCCGGCGGCGCCGGCGCGCCTGTCGACTGCAACCTCACGTACGACCCCGCGGTGTGCGGCGGATGAGCCTCCTCGAGCTCACCGACGTCACGCGGTCGGTCCGGCTGCCCGACGAACGGCTGCTGCACATCCTCCAGGGCGTGACCCTCGCGGTCGACGCCGGCGAGCACGTCGCGATCGTCGGCCGGTCCGGCACGGGCAAGTCGACGCTGCTCAACATCCTCGGCCTGCTCGACGCGCCCACCACCGGGCAGTACCTGCTGGAGGGCGTGCCCATCGGCAAGCTGTCCAACGGTGCGCGCACCAGGCGGCGGGGCCGGGACTTCGGGTTCGTGTTCCAGCAGTTCAACCTGCTGCCCGGCCGCACGGCCCTCGAGAACGTCGCCGCCCCCCTGCTCTACGCGCGGGGCCGGCAGTTCTGGTCCCGCAAGCGACTCGCGACGCAGATGCTCGAGCGGGTCGGCCTGGGCGACCGGGTGGACACCATGCCCGACAAGCTCTCGGGCGGCGAGCAGCAGCGCGTCGCCATCGCCCGGGCGCTGGTGCGCGGTCCGCGCGTCATCCTCGCCGACGAGCCCACCGGTGCCCTCGACGTCGAGACGGGCGGGGAGGTCATGTCGCTGCTCGACGAGATCGCGTCGCAGACCGGCGCCGCGCTGGTGACCATCACGCACGACCTGGCGGTGGCCGCGCGCGCCGAGCGCCAGTACCGGCTCACCGAGGGGGTCCTGGTGCCCATCCGGCTCGACACGACGTCCGACTGGGTGGGCGACGTGCCGACGCTGGTCGCCGACCGGTCGTCGCACACCGAGCGCCGGCTGCCCGACGCGGACGAGTCGGGGGTGCCCGCATGACCGGGGTCGTCGGCGCGATCGTCGAGGCCTGGGGCGAGCTGCGCATCCACAAGCTCCGGGTGCTGCTGGCGCTCATCGGCGTGGCCTGCGCGGTCACCGCGATCACCGGGGTCACCGCGCTGGTATCCATGCTCAACCAGTCGTTCAAGGAGCAGAACGAGCGCCAGTCGGGCCGCGTGGTCACCCTCAACATCAACGCCTGGCCGCAGGACGGCGCCGCGGCGACCCCGGCGACCTGGGACGACGAGTTCGCGCGGGTGCTCGACCGCTACGACATCACCTACGCCAGCCACGACGAGTGGACGCAGGCGATGATCCGCTTCCCGGACGGCACCCGCCCCGTCCAGCTGCGGGCGGTCGACGCCGACCTGGGCACCATCGACCGGATCGTGCCCGAGCAGGGCCGCTGGTTCGCCGACGCCGACGAGGAGGCCATGGCCCCGACGCTCGTCGTCAACCAGGCGTTCCTCGCGGCGCAGGGACTGGGCGACCTCGCGTCGCACCCGACCGTCCAGCTGGGCGACCGGGCACCGGTGACCGCGTCGGTCGTCGGCGTGGTCCGCGACGAGTGGCCCGGGGTCGACCCGACGGCGTTCGTGCTCTACGACCAGTTCCACCGGTGGATCGGGCCGGACGGCTCGGGCACGCAGGCGGGCACCTCGGGACCGGCCCTGCCGAACCCGATGGCGCCCACGCAGGTGCCGACGATGTACCTCTGGGTGCCCACGGACCAGTCGGCGGCGCTCGGCGACCAGATCAAGCGGGACATGCAGGCCGTTGCCCCCGGCTGGCACGTCGAGGTGAACGACAACAACTACGACAGCGGCGGGCTCGACCGGGCGACGAAGTGGGTCGGCATCGGCGTCGGCGGCTTCGCGCTGCTGCTGGGCGGGCTCGGGCTGGTCAACATCGCGCTGGTGACCGTGCGCTACCGGATCCGGGAGATCGGCATCCGGCGGTCGTTCGGGGCGACGTCCGGCCGGGTGTTCTTCGGCGTGCTGCTCGAGTCCGTGGTGGCGACGGTCGTCGCGGGGCTGGTCGGCGTCGTGCTCGCCGTGGCCATCATCAAGAACATCCCGGTCGACCGGGTCTTCGGCGGCGGCATCCAGGACATGCCGCCGTTCCCGATCAGCGCCGCGCTGGTGGGGATGGCCGCGGCGGTGGCCGTCGGCGCCCTGGCCGGCCTCATCCCGGCGACGTTCGCGGTGCGGGTCAAGGTGATCGATGCGATCCGGTACTGACGGACGCGCCGGACCGGTTGTGCTACTTGAGGTGGATGTGTCGAACTGACGCGCTCCGTAGCGTCACACCAGTAGCACCGCGCAGGGGATGAGGAGCGCCGGGCGACCGCGGAGGGGCGGGAGCCCGGCGTTCCTCATGCGGTCGCGCGGCGGGTGACGTCCTCGTGCAGGGCCCAGAACAGGGAGTAGGGCGTGCCGTCGGGGTGCGGGGGGCGGGCGGCGAAGTCCTGGAAGACCGCGTCCAGCCGGGCAAGGAGCTCCTCGAGGCCGCTCTGGTCCAGGCGGAGCCCGAGGCGGGTGGCGAGCACCTCGGCGGGGTCGACGAGCGCGACCTCCTCGAGGAACGTGTCGATGAGGATCCGGCTCATCCCTGGGGCCCCCGGTGTGCGCCACGACTTCCCGGTCGCCCGGTACGGCACCTCGCGGGACCCGCGCGCACCGCGCCGGACGGGCTCGGCCGCCAGGAAGCCGCGGTCCACCAGGGTGCGGACGTGGTGCAGCACGGTCGCGGGGTTGCGGTCCAGCCGGTCGGCGATCTCCCGGTTGGTCAGCGGCTCGTCGAGACAGAGCCGCAGGATCCGCAGGCGCAGCGTGCTCGCGAGGGCTCGCGCGTCGGCGTCGACCTCGGCAGTGCTGTCGGCCGTGCTCTCCGCGCTGCTCTCGGCGCGAGCGTTCTCCGTCATGGGTCGATCCAAGCACAGTGATTGACTTTTCCCAATCACTTGTCGATGCTGGTCGCCGTGAGCACCGAGACACCCACCCGATCGCTGATCCACCACCCGGACTTCCGGCGGCTGTGGACCGGCGACGCCTTCGGCCAGCTGGGCGCCCAGCTGACCGCTCTCGCCCTGCCCATCTTCGCGGTCCAGACGCTCGCCGCCACCGAGTGGCAGATGGGCGTCCTCAACGCCGCCGAGTACGCGGCATTCCTGGTCATCGGCCTGCCGGCCGGCGCGTGGGTGGACCGGATGCGCAAGCGCCGGGTGCTCATCGTCGCCGACCTGGTCCGCGCCGCGGTCCTCACCGTGGTCGTCGTGACCGCCCTGACCGGCCACGCGTCGATCCCCCTGCTGGTCGGCGCCGCGCTGGTCATCAGCGTCGCCACCGTCTTCTTCGACGTGTCGCACCAGAGCTACATCCCCGGGCTCGTCGGGATCGACCACCTGGTCGAGGGCAACTCCAAGCTCCAGGCGACCGCGTCCGTCGCCCAGGTCGTGGCTCCGGCCATCGGTGGCGTGCTGCTCCGCGTGATCACCGCGCCCGCCCTCATCGCCGTCACGGTGGTCACCTACCTCGTGTCGGCGTTCTCGGTCGGCCGCATCCGCCACCAGGAGCAGACGCCGCACCCGGACACGAGACGACCGTTGAAGGTCGAGATCGCCGAGGGACTGCAGTTCGTCGTGCACGAGCCCTACCTGCGCCGGATCGTCGCGTGCACCGGGCTGGGCAACTTCGCCGGCGCGATCGGTGGCGCCGTCACGGTGATCTTCGTGCTGCGGACCCTCGGGCTCGGCACGGCGGCGTACGGCGCCATCCTGTCGGCCGGGTCGATCGGCGCGCTGCTCGGCGCCGTCGTCGCGGGCCGGCTCGCGCAGTGGATCGGCGAGGGCCGGATCATCCCGCTGTCCGCGCTGCTGATGGCTCCCGCCGCCGCTCTGACACCGCTCGCTGCGTCCGGCACGGTGCCCGCGACGGTGCTCCTCATCGCCGGCGGCGCGGTGTTCGGCTTCGCCGTGATCGTCTACAACGTGGGGCAGGTGAGCTTCCGGCAGCGCGTCTGCCCGCCGCCTCTGCTCGGCCGGATGAACGCGTCGGTGCGGTTCATCGTGTGGGGCACGATGCCCATCGGCGGGCTGCTCGGCGGCTGGCTCGGCACCCACCTCGGGGTGCTTCCGACGCTCTGGGTCTCCGTCGGGATCATGGCGTTCGCGGCGCTGCCCGTGGTCCTCTCCCCGCTGCTCCGGATGCGCGACCTGCCCGGCGCACCCGCCGCGCCGGAGCCGCAGGACGCACCGAGCGAGGCCTGACCGCCCTGGTCGGGACGCACCGACCCGACCAGGGCTGGGCAGGCGTCAGCCGCGTGGCGCGTCCGCGGCGAGCAGCACCTCGAGCCGGGCGCGGTACTCGGTCTCGTCGATCTCCCCGCGGGCGTAGCGCTCGGCGAGCACGCTGCGCGCGCCGCTGGTCCCGCGCGGGCCTTCGCCCTCCCAGTAGCGGCGCCGCCGGCGGGCGCCGAACGTGAAGAACAGGGCGATCACGCCGAACCAGAACAGCGGGATCAGCAGGAACCAGGGACCGGGTCCCCATCCCCACCCCCAGCCGTAGCCGACCGGGTGGGACAGGAGCGTGGTGAGCATGACGACCTCCGACGATGCGTGGCGGCCGACCGTCGACCGCACCACCACCGTCGCCCCGCGACCCCGTCCGGGTCGTCGTCCACCCGGACCGTCCTGGTCGCTCCGATCGGAGTCAGCCGGCCCACCCGGGCCGCACCAGCCCCGACTCGTAGGCGAGCACCACCATCTGCGCCCGGTCCCGCGCGCCCAGCTTCGTCGCGGCCCGCAGCACGTGCGTCTTGACGGTCAGCGGACTGAGGAACAGGCGCGCACCGATCTCGTCGTTGGACAACCCCTCGGCGACGAGCACCAGCACCTCGCGCTCGCGCGGCGTGAGGTCCGCGAGCGCCGACGAGGTCGGCACCTCCCGCGTGGCCCGGGCGACCGTGGCCAGCAGCCGCCGCGTCACGGTCGGTGAGAGCAGCGCGTCACCGGCGGCCACCACGCGCACGGCCCGGAGCAGGTCCGCCGGCTCGGTGTCCTTGACCAGGAACCCCGACGCTCCCCCACGGATCGCCTCGGCCACGTACTCGTCGAGCTCGAACGTGGTGACGACGACCACTCGGACGCCCGCCGCCCGGGGCTCGTCGACGATCCGCCGCGTCGCCGTCAGCCCGTCGGTGCCCGGCATCCGGATGTCCATGAGCACCACGTCGGGCAGCAGCTCGAGCGCGAGCCGGACCGCCTCGTCGCCGGAGGCCGCCTCACCCACCACCGTCATGTCCGGCTCGGCGTCGATGAGCGCCCGGAAGCCGCCGCGCACCAGGCCCTGGTCGTCGGCGAGGAGGACCCGGATGGTCGTGCTCATCGCGGGACCTCCAGCCGGACGTGGAAGCCGGTCGGCCCGGAGCCCGCCGTCAGCGACCCGCCGACCGCAGCCGCGCGCTCTCGCATCCCGCGCAGCCCGTACCCGTCGACCAGCGGCCCGACCGGCGGCCCGTCGTCGCGCACGTCGAGCACGACCGTCTCCCCCACGACCAGCGTGACCTGCACGGATGCACCCGGGGCGTGCCGGCGGACGTTGGTGAGCGCCTCCTGCAGGACGCGGTGGAGCACGGCCGCAGTCGGCTCGGGGACCGCCACGTCGAGGCCCACGTCGTCGACGACCAGCCCGTCCGCACGCGCCCGCTCGACCAGCGCACCGAGCCCGCCCGCGGGGGCTCGCGGCGCCTCGCCGTCGGCGCGCAGGACCCCGAGCACGTCCCGGACCTCGTCGAGCGCGTCGCGGCTCGCCTCGCGGATCTCGACCAGCGCGCGGCGCGCCGCCTCGGGCTCGCGGTCCATGAGGTGCAGCCCGACGCCGGCCTGCACGGTGATCCCCGACAGCGAGTGCGCGAGCACGTCGTGCAGCTCGCGGGCGATCCGGAGCCGCTCGGCGGCCACCGCCGACTCCTCGCGCGAGACCCTGGCGGCCCGGACGGCCTGCACCCGCTCGGCGCGGCCCCGGGCGCCCTCCCCCAGCAGCATCGCGACCGCCAGCCCGGTGATCGTCAGCGTCGTGTACACCGGGCTGAGGCCGTCCGGGCGCAGCGCCAGCACGACCACCGCGAGCGCGCCGGCGGTCCCCGCGCTCAGCGACAGCAGCCGTCGTCGGGTGACGCCGAGGGCCACGACGACGAAGCCCAGGGGGACGAGCGCCGGGCCGGGCTCGTACCCGAGCGCGAGGTAGACGACGGGGGCCGCGACGGCGAGCACCGCGCCGACGACCGCGGGCGCCCCGCGCCGGACCACGAGGACCAAGGAGGCCGGGGCCAGCAGCAGGAGCGTCACCGCCAGGGCATCGAACGCACGGGCGGCCGGGTGCCAGGCATTCGCGCCCGCGCAGCCCAGGACCGTGAAGAGCGCGAGGAGCGTGGCCGGGACCGCGATCCAGGCCGACCGCCCGCGGCCCCACGGCGGGCCCTGCCACGGGGCGGGCGCGGGCGTCATCCGCCCACGGTAGCGACGGGCGCAGCGGTCGCGCGTGCTCCGTCGGGAGCGTCGTCGCCGCTCCCGACGGACGACCCTCCCGACGGTGGGACTACGCCCCGCGGCGGCGCAGGAGGACCAGCAGCCCGCCGGCCAGCACGAGCGCGAGGCCGAGCAGCCCCACCGGGCCGGACTCCGCTCCCGTCGTCGCCAGGACCCCGCCGTCGTCGGGCTGCGGACCGGGGGCCGGCGTCGGGGGCACGGGCGTCGGGGTCGGAGTCGGCGTCGCTGCCGTCACCGTCACCGTCACCGTCGTCGTGGCGCACAGGTCGTCGGCGATCGCGGCGCAGATCGTGTACTCGAACGTGTCCGTCCCGGTGAAGCCGGCCTCCGGCACGTAGTGGGCCGTGCCGCCGTCGATCGTGACGGTCCCGTGGGAGGGCGGGCTCGTCACGGTCGGGGGGGCGACGCTTCCCCGGTCGTTACCGGACAGGTCGATGTCCACGCCGGTGCCCTCGGTCGTGGTGGCGGTGTCGGGCTGGGCGACCGGGGAGACCTCGACCGTCACTCGCGCGGTCGCGCACAGCCGCGGCGCACCGTCGTCGCAGACGATCGCTCCGTAGAAGTCCCGGCCCGCGAACCCGCCCAGCGGCACGTAGCTGGTCGACCCGGAGAGCGAGACGGTGGCGTTCCCGCTGCGGGGCGGGATCCCGCGAAAGACCGCCAGGGTGTCGCCGGCGTTCGGGTCCGCGACCACCAGCGTCCCCGTCACCGGGGTCCCCGTGGTGGTGACCAGGGTGAGCGGCTCGATGGTGGGCGGGTCGTTGCCCGGTTCCACAGTCACGGTCACGACCGCCGTGTCGCACAGCGGCAGCGGCGGCGGAGTCGTCGTCGGCGAGCAGATCCGGTACTCGAAGGTGTCCGTGCCGGTGAACCCCGGCGCCGGCGTGTAGGTCGCCTCGCCGGTCGTGGGGTCGAGGAGCACCGATCCGTTCGCCGGCGCGGTCACGGGTGTGGCGTCCAGCGGGGCGCCGTCGCTGTCGTTGGAGAGAAGCGGGATGACGACCTGGGTGTCCTCCGCCGTCGTCGCGACGTCGTCGTGCGCTCGGGGGTACACGTTGATGGTGACCGTGCCGGTGTCGCACGCCGGGACGGGCGCGGCGTTGTCGCAGACCTGGAACTGGAAGACGTCGATCCCGGCGAAGTCGAGGTCGGAGACGTACCCGAACCCACCGCCGGGGGCGAGGTCGACGACGCCCTCCGCCGGCCCCGAGCTCACCGTGAACGTCAGCTCCTGGCCGGCGTCCGGGTCCGTCGCCGTGACGCTGTGGACCAGCAGGTGTCCCGTGGTCGTGTCCAGCACCAGGTCGTCGGCGACCGGCGGCTGGTTCAGCGGCGGCGGGACGGCCAGGACCAGGGTGGACACCCGGGACGCGTCCGCCGACCCGTCGTTGTTGGCCGGGACCGTGTCGATCGTGCTGGACGTCGAGCTCGCGACGTTCAGCAGGGTCGAGCCTGCCGCCGCCGTCACCGTCCCGGCGAACGACAGCGCCACGACCTGGTCCAGCGCCAGCGTGCCCACCGACCAGGACAGAACGTTGCCGACGAGGGTGCCGGTCGTCGACGCCGGGTCGAGCGTGAAGCCTGCCGGGAGCGTGTCGCTGACCACCACGTCCTGCGCGGACGACGGGCCGGAGTTGTGCACGGCGATGGAGTACGCGACGGTGCCGCCCTCGAGCACGGTCGCCGGGCCGGACTTGCTCACCGTCACGTCCGCGTTGTCGGGTGCCGGCGGGCCTACGCAGATCGGGGTCGCCGCGAGCACCGCGACCGTCGTCCGGACGACGTTCTGGATCGTCCCGGTCTCGACGTCGAAGACCTGGCCGGGCGGCGCCACGGACTGCACGCGGATCGGGTCGGTCGCCGAGCTCCCGACGAAGCTTCCCTGCACCCGGGTGGTGCCCGAGAACTGGTACGCGCCGAATCCCCTGACCGACCCGTCGTCCGTGAGCCCGACCGCGCTGGTGATGCCGGCCTGGCTCTGCTGCCAGCCGCCGTTGTTGGTGAAGTCGCCACCGACCTGCACCAACCCGGAGTTGCTCGACGTCGTGCCGTTGTTCATCAGGGGGCCCGCCGTCGTGACGGCGCAGGTGTTCTGCAACGCACCCGAGCCGTTGATGGTCAGGCCGCCTCCGACGACGAGCGCCCCCGAGTTGGCCAGCGGACCGTTGACCGTCGCCCCGCCCTGCACCGTGAACGTGCCCGAGTTGTCGACGGTGACACCGGAGTTGAGGTTCATCGATCCCTCGACGACGAACGCACCCTCGTTGACGAACGCGCCGGCCGCCGGACTGAAGTCGGTGGCCACGGTCAGCTGGGCGTCCGGCGCGACGTGGATGTCCGATGCCCCGTTCACGCCCAGGCCGACGAACGCCGCCGTCCCCTCGACGTCGAGCGAGAAGCCGGCGGACACGACGATCGACGGCATCACCAGCGACGCGCCGGCCGCGACGACCATCGCGCCCGCCGCGTTGTTCATGTAGAGCCCGGTCAGGGTCGCGCCGGACCCGACGCACAGCGTCCCGCCCGCCGGCAGGGAGTCGATGCCGCCCGTGAAGCTCGTCGCGACCAGGACGACCTCCCCGGGGGCGACCCCGACCGACGAGGCGCCGGGATCCTGCGTGCGCGTCGGTGCCGCGCACTGCGAGGCGAAGTCGGCCTGCGCGACGGACGACGGCACGACCACCAGGGCGGCGACCGCAAGGACGAGCGAGAGGAGCGCCGCTCCAGCGCGGATCGTCGTCGACCTCAGCACGCCCGCCCCATTCGTCCGTTCCCCTGTTCCGGACACCGTACCCAAAACGTTTCGGGTCCCGCTCCTCAGAGGTCGTACTCGACCACCACCGGCGCGTGGTCCGAGAAGCGCTCCGCGTACGTGGCGGCCCGGTCGACCGTCGCGCTCACGGCGGCGTCGGCGAGGTCGGGCGTGGCCAGCTGGTAGTCGATGCGCCAGCCCGAGTCGTTGTCGAACGCCTGCCCGCGCCAGGACCACCACGTGAACGGCCCGGGTCCGTCGCCGCCCAGCTCGCGCCCCAGGTCGTGCCAGCCGAGGTCGTCGAACCACCGGTCGAGGTAGGCGCGCTCGCGCGGCAGGAAGCCCGCCGACTTCAGGTTGCCCTTCCAGTTCTTGATGTCGGCCTCGCGGTGGGCGATGTTCACGTCCCCGGCGACGACGGCGTACCCGCCCTGCTCGGCGATGTCCGCCAGCCGCCCGGTCACGTGGTCGAGGAACGCGTACTTCTCGTCCATCGACGGCGTCCCGAGCGTGCCGGAGTGCAGGTACGTCGACACGACGGTGATGCTGCGCGGTGGCGCGCCCTCGTGCGCCGGCAGGGCCAGGTCCGCCTCGACCCAGCGGCCCGAGTCGCCCGTGACCCCGGTCCTCAGCCCGATCCGGACCGCCGTCATGGGCAGCCGGCTGGCGATGGCGACGCCCGCGCGGCCCTTGGTCTCGCTCGCCTCGTGCGCCAGGTGCCAGTCCCCCGGCGGCAGGTGGTCGGCCAGGATCTCGTCCGTGGCGCGCACCTCCTGCAGGAGGATCACGTCGGGCTTGCGCGCCTCCAGCCAGGCCCCCATCCCCCGCTTGTAGGCGGCCCGGATCCCGTTGACGTTCACGCTCGCGATGGTCAGCACCGGACCATCCAACCTCAGTTCGCCCACACGGCCGGACGGCCGCTCACTCCCCGCGATAGGCCCTCTCGAGGCCCTCGACGTCCAGCTTGCCCATCGTCAGCATGGCCGCCATCGCGCGCGACACGCCCTCGGCGTCGGGCCGGGACATGATCTCGTCCAGCTGCACGGGCACCACCTGCCACGACACGCCGAACTTGTCGACGAGCCAGCCGCACTGGCTCGGCCGGCCGCCGTCGGCGATCAGCGTCTCCCAGTAGTGGTCGACCTCCGCCTGGTCCTGGCAGTCGAGGACGAACGAGAACGCCTCGTCGAGCACGAACACCGGGCCGGCGTTGAGGAACGTCGCGCGCATGCCGTCGATGGACAGCTCGACGATGAACTCCGCTCCCTCGTCGACGCCCGGCGTGCCCGGCTGCGCGGTCACCACGGAGTGGATGGTCGTCCGCGGGATGACCTCGGCGTAGAACCGCGCCGCCTCGGCGGCCTGACGGTCAAACCAGAGGTGCGGACGGACGATGCCCATGACTGATCTCCCTCCGACGACCGGGGCCGGCCGCCACCGCACCAGCCTGGCCCCGATCGTGGAAGTTTTCAGCCCAGCAGGCGCTCGGCGGTGTCCACCACGTTGCTCAGCAGCATCGCGCGGGTCATCGGACCGACGCCGCCCGGGTTGGGCGACACCCACGAGGCGACCTCGCGCACGCCGGGGTCGACGTCGCCGACGACCCGGCTCTTGCCGGTCTCCGGGTCGGTCGACCGCGAGACACCGACGTCGATGACGACGGCGCCCGGCTTGACGATGTCGGCCGTGATGATCCCCGGGACCCCGGCCGCGGCGATGATGACGTCGGCGTTGCGCGTGTGCTCCGCCAGGTCCTCCGTGCCCGTGTGGGTGAGCGTGACGGTCGCGTTGATCTCCCGCCGCGTGAGCAGCAGGCCGATCGAGCGGCCGACGGTCACGCCTCGGCCGACGATGACCACGTCTGCCCCGTGCAGGTCGATGTCGTGCCGCAGCAGCAGGTCGATGATGCCCCGCGGCGTGCACGGCAGCGGAGACGTGACCGGCTCGTTGACCCGCAGGACCAGGCGCCCGAGGTTGGTCGGGTGCAGGCCGTCGGCGTCCTTGTCGGGGTCGACGAGCTCGAGCACCCGGTTGGCGTCGATGCCCTTGGGCAGCGGCAGCTGCACGATGAACCCGGTGCACTCCGGGTCCTCGTTCAGCCGGCGCACGGCCGCCTCGATCTCGTCCTGCGTGGCCGTGGCGGGCAGGTCCTCACGGATCGAGGCGATGCCCACCTCGGCGCAGTCCTTGTGCTTGCCGGCGACGTACCAGCGCGAGCCGGGGTCGTCGCCGACGAGCAGGGTGCCGAGGCCCGGGGTCACGCCTCGCGCGGCGAGGGCGACCACACGCTCGGTCAGCTCCGCCTTGATCCGGGCCGCCGTGGCGGTCCCGTCGAGAAGCCGAGCCGTCATCAGTACTGCTGCAGGTCGGAGTACAGGGGGAAGGACTCGGTGAGCTTGAGCACCCGGGCCCGGAGCGCCTCGACGTCGGTCGCGGCACCGTTGATCAGGGCGTTCGCGATGATGTCCGCGACCTCCGTGAACTCGGCGTCGCCGAAGCCGCGGGTGGCCAGCGCCGGCGTGCCGATGCGCAGGCCGGAGGTGACGCGCGGGGGGCGCGGGTCGAAGGGCACCGCGTTGCGGTTCACGGTGATGCCGGCCGCGTGCAGGAGGTCCTCGGCCTGCTGGCCGTCGAGGTCCGAGTGGCGCAGGTCGACGAGCACGAGGTGCACGTCGGTACCCCCCGTGAGCACCGAGACACCGGCCGCCGTGACGTCCGGGGCCGAGAGGCGCTCGGCGATGAGGCGGGCGCCGTCGAGCGTGCGCTGCTGGCGGTCCTTGAACTCCTCGGTGCCGGCCACCTTGAACGCGACGGCCTTGGCGGCGATCACGTGCATGAGCGGGCCGCCCTGCTGGCCCGGGAACACGGCCGAGTCGATCTTCTTGGCGTACTCCTCGCGGCTCAGGATGAAGCCCGAGCGGGGGCCGCCGATCGTCTTGTGCACCGTGGAGGACACCACGTCGGAGTGCGGGACGGGGCTCGGGTGCAGGCCCGCGGCCACCAGGCCGGCGAAGTGCGCCATGTCGACCCAGAGCTTGGCGCCCACCTCGTCGGCGATGGAACGGAACGCCGCGAAGTCGAGCTGGCGCGGGTACGCGGACCAGCCGCCGATGATCACGTCGGGGCGCTGCTCGAGCGCCTTCTCGCGCACGACGTCCATGTCGACCAGGAACGTCTCGGGGTCCACCCCGTAGGCGCCGACCTGGTAGAGCTTGCCGGAGAAGTTGATCTTCATGCCGTGCGTGAGGTGGCCGCCGTGCGCCAGCTCGAGGCCGAGGATCTTGTCGCCCGCGTTGATCAGGGCGTGCAGCACGGCCGCGTTCGCCGTGGCACCCGAGTGCGGCTGGACGTTGGCGTGCTCGGCGCCGAACAGGGCCTTGGCACGGGCGATCGCGATGTTCTCCGCGATGTCGACCTGCTCGCAGCCGCCGTAGTAGCGGCGGCCCGGGTAGCCCTCGGCGTACTTGTTGGTGAGCACGGAGCCCTGCGCCTGCAGGACGGCGCGGGGCACGAAGTTCTCGCTCGCGATCATCTCGAGCGTGCCCTGCTGGCGGGCGAGCTCACCGTCGAGGACGGCGGCGATCTCCGGGTCCAGCTGGGAGATGTTCTGATCCATCAAGGGGATCTGGTCGGCGCTCATCGGCACTCCTGTTCGCAGTCAGCGTGTACGCGCGCACCGGCACCCGCACACTCGTGTGTGGTGACCGGGGGCCCAGGCGTCCGACCCGTTGGTCTGCTGCTGCGTCGCTCCCCGGTGGTGACCCACCCGTTTCGCCAGTCGCGACGCGGACAGGCTACCAAGGCTCAGCCCTCGTCGGAGCCGTCGCCCAGGATCTTTCGCAGGTACGCGTAGGTGAGGTCACCGGCGGTCTGGTCGTGCTGGTGCTCGTACCCGTGCTTGGCGTACAGCGCGAGGTTCTGCACCGAGTCACGGCCGGTGAACACCCAGACCTCCTCGATGCCCTCGGGCAGGAACGGCAGGATCGCCATGAGCATCTGGGTGCCGAAGCCCTGCCCCTGCAGGTCGGGGGCGACCGCGAAGCGGCCCAGCGTCGCCTTCGGGCCCTCGATGAGCACGCGGATCGAGCCGACGAGGCGGTGGCCGTACCAGCCGCCCAGCGTGATGACGCCGTCCTTCTGCAGGTCGGCCTCGAGCTCCTCGAGGGTCTGCGTGAGCGGCGGGATGTGCGGGTCGCCGTACTGCTGGGCCTCGGTCACGAACGCGGCGCGGCGCAGCGTGAGCAGCTCGCCGGCGTCGTCGGGGGTCACCGAACGGATCTGGAGGTCGGCCTGCGTCATGCGGCCCATCGTGTCAGCCGATCCGCGCGACCACTACTCTCGGACCTCGTGTCCTCCGACTCACTCGACAGCATCCACTGGGTCCTCACCCTCTCCTGCCCCGACCGCCCCGGGATCGTGCACGCGGTCGCCGGGCTGCTGGCCGAGCACGGAGGGAACATCACCGAGTCGCAGCAGTTCGGGGACCCGCTGTCGGGGCTGTTCTTCATGCGGGTGCAGGTCACTGCGTCCACCCCGCGGGACGAGCTCGAGGCGGCGTTCGCGCCCGTGGCCGCGCGCTTCGCGATGGAGTGGTCGCTCGACGTCGTCGGCCGCCCGGTCCGCACGCTCGTCATGGGATCGACCGCCGCACACTGCCTCAACGACCTCGCGTTCCGCCAGCGGTCCGAGAACCTGCCGATCGACCTGGTCGCCGTGGTGTCCAACCACACCGCCCTCGAGCCGCTGGCCGCGTTCTACGGCATCCCGTTCCACCACGTCCCCGTGACGGCCGCGACCAAGCAGCAGGCCGAGGCCCGGCTGCTCGAGCTGGTGGAGGAGCTCGACGTCGAGCTCGTGGTGCTCGCGCGCTACATGCAGATCCTGTCCGACGACCTCTGCCGCGCCCTGCCGGGCCGCATCATCAACATCCACCACTCGTTCCTGCCCTCGTTCAAGGGCGCCCGGCCGTACGCGCAGGCCCACGACCGCGGCGTCAAGCTCATCGGCGCCACCGCCCACTACGTCACCGGCGACCTCGACGAGGGCCCGATCATCGAGCAGGACGTCGAGCGCGTCGACCACTCCCGCCACGTCGACGACCTGGTGGCGCTGGGGCAGGACGTCGAGCGACGGGCCCTGGCCCGGGCCGTGCGCTGGCACGCCGAGCACCGCGTGCTCCTCGACGGCCACCGCACGATCGTCTTCCGCTGAGCAGTACGACCCGCTGACCGGTCGACGTCGGCGGGCGGCAGGAGCGAAAGCCGTTCGCGTGAAGACTTCGTTGCGCTCAGCGGAACAAGGTCTTCACGCGAGCACAGGGCAGGTCGGCGAGCAGCGTCGAGCTCGGCCTGTCCAGCCGCGCGAGCGCAGCGCAGCCACCACCTGCGCGGCCGTGGCGCACGGTTCGCTCACCACGTGCTGCCACCGGTATCGCAGGGTGATCTCGGACCGCTCGATCAGCACCGCGTTGTCGCGCCAGGTGTCGCGGTCCGTGCGGCCGGACGGATGGGCGAGCTGCCCGTCCAGCTCGATCCGGACGCCGAGCCCGACATGCACCCGATCGGCCCGGATCCAGCGCCCGCCGGTCCGCTCGCGCACCTGGGCGTGTCCGGTGGGCAGCCGGTGGCGCCGTTCGACGTCGCGGACGTAGCGGTGCTCGAGCGGCGACTCGATGCCCTGGCCGTCGTCCCCGAGCAGGTCCTCCACCAGGTCACGGTGCCGGAGGAGCCGCCGCTCGCCGGCGTACCTCAGGAGCCGGCCGGGCAGCACGCCAGCGCGGACCGCGTCGCAGACGAGGCCGACGACGTCATCCTCCGAGTCGATCTCGTGCACCAGGTCCAGCACGGTGTCATCGACGCCGGTGGCTCGGATCGGCCCGCCCGCGTACGGCATCGTCCGCCGGCGCCGCACCACGAGACCGGGCGGTGTCGACACGACGCGGTGGGCGGGGACGCTCACCACGATCTGCGGGCCGGGCGCCGAGACGATCCCGTGCACGAAGGCCGCCGAGGCGTGCGAGAGAGCGGCACCGTCGCCGGCGTAGAGCACAGCTCCACGAGCGCGCTCCCGCCACGTGATCGCGCCCGAGTGCAGGGCGACGACGCTGCGCCACAGCCGCTGCCAGTCACCTTGGGCAATTCGTCGGGACACGACCGCACGGCCCACTCCCCACGCATGCAGCTGCGCCGATGTCACCACGGCCTCCTGCCGGACGACGGTGCTCCGCGCTGCAACGTCCAGCTGGAGCGGGAACCGAGCCGGTCGGGGTGCAGGGCGGGCGTCGCTCACGGCCGCAGCGTCCCGCGGGAGCGAGATCGATGACGCCGGCAATCCACAGAGGGGCGGGCTGGGAGCGCACACCCGGAGGGCTCGAGGGCGCGGCGCTGCAGCGCGCCGCCGGAGACCGCGACGCCCTACAGGGTTCGCGTGAAGACTTTGTTGCGCTCAGCGGAACGAAGTCTTCACGCGAACCTCTGGCGCCGGCGCTCGCCCCCTTCCGTGGGCGTCGACCTGGCGGACGGCAGCCCCGCGCGGGCCAGTCGTCCGTGGTGGCGCGGGCCTCGACCCGGCACGGCCGACAGGCCCGCGACCTCACCGGTCGCGGGCCCCTCGTGCGTGCGGGGTCAGTGCAGCGCGCCCATCCGGCGCAGCATGTCGCTGTTGTCCAGGCTGGTCGCCCCGGTGATCGCGGCCAGGACCGACTCGTAGGTGGCGCTGGAGGCATCGAACGAGCCGTTGTTGCGCCCGTGCCGCAGCACGACGATCCGGTCGGACACGGCGCGCACGTCGTTCATGTTGTGGCTGATCAGGATGACGCCGTGGCCCAGGTCGCGCAGGCGCTCGATGTACGTGAGCACCTCGGCGGTCTGGGCGACGGACAGGGCGGCGGTGGGCTCGTCGAGCACGACCAGGCGCGGGGACCCGATGAGGGTGCGCGCGATCGCGACCGCCTGGCGCTGCCCCGCCGAGAGCTCGGACAGCGGCGTGCGCACCGACGGGATGCGCAGGGTGAGGTCGCGCAGGATCCCTCGGGCCACCTGCTCCATCCTCCCGTCGTCGAGCAGCACCCCGTCGGTCAGCTCACGGCCGAGGAAGATGTTCGACGTCACGTCGAGGTTGCCCGCCAGCGCGAGGTCCTGGAACACCGTGGCGATGCCGAGCGCGTGCGCCGCGGACGGCGAGGGGATGGTCACCTGCTCGCCGTCGATCTCGATGATCCCGGAGTCGGGCGTGAGCACGCCGGAGATCACCTTGGCCACCGTCGACTTGCCGGCGCCGTTGTCCCCGACGAGCGCGACCACCTGGTGGTCGAACACGTCGAGGTCGACGCCGACGAGCGCCTCGACCGCACCGAACCGCAGGCTGATCTGCCTGAGGGACAGCAGCGGCACCCGGGGGGATGCGCTCATGACCTCACCTGCTCCTCGTTGGGCACGTACCTGCAGTGAAACCCCGCCTGGTTCGCGCGTCAATCGTCGTCCTCCTGCTGGCTCGCCGACCGGGCCTGGTCGTCGGAACGCTGGACGAAGTCGGTCGACCGCAGCACGAGCTCGAGCGCGCCGATGACCTCGGCGCGCTGACCCAGCTCGGCGGGCACGACCTCGAGCGGGGCGATCTGGTTGAGCAGCACCCGGTGGCGGATCGCCTCGCGGAGGGGGCCGAGCAGGAGCTCGCCGGTCTCGGCCAGCTCGCCGCCGACCACGATGCACTCCGGGTTCACGGCCATGGCCAGCCCGGAGACGACCTCGCCGATGGTCGACCCGGCGTCGGCGATCACGCGCGCGCACCCCGGGTCGCCGTCGATCGCCTGCTGGATGACGTCGCGCAGCGCGAGGGAGCCGTGGCTGGACCGCAGCGGCTCGAGCAGGGCGGCGGCGCCGACGACGGTGTCGAGACACCCGCGGCTGCCGCACCGGCAGATGTCGCCCTGGGGGTCCACCTGCACGTGGCCGATCTCGCCGGCGGTCCCCGCGAAGCCGCGGTGCACCTGGCCGCCGATGACGATCCCCGCGCCCGTGCCGTACGACGCGCGGACGTAGACGGAGTCCCGGTAGATGCGAGACGCGCCGTGCGCGCTCTCGGCGAGCGCCCCGAGGTTCGCGTCGTTGTCGACGAACACGGGGCTCGCGAGGCGCTTGGACAGCACGTGGGCGACGTGGACCTCGTCCCAGCCGCGCATCATGCCGCGCACGGAGATCATGCCGGTCGTGCTGTCGACGGGCGCCGGCAGGCCGACCCCGATGCCGACGACCTCGTCGCCGGTCGAGCCCACGCGCTCGAGCAGGTCCGCGACCAGCAGGGCGGCGCGGTCGAGGCTGGTGTCCACCCGGTGCTCGGGGGGCAGCGGCAGGGTCTGCTCGGCGACGACCTCGCTGGTCACGTCGCCGAGCGCCACACGCAGCTGCCGGTGGCCGATGATGATGCCCACCGCCAGACCCACCCGGTGGGCGAGCGTGACCATCTGGGCACGTCGCCCGCTCCGGGTGGTGTTCCGCGTCTCGACGACGCCGGCGCCGAGCAGCTCCTTCACGATCGTCGAGACGGTCGCGGCCGACAGGCCGGTGGCACCGGCGAGCTCCACCTGCGTGAGCCCGCCGTGCCGGTGGACCGTCTCGACGATCAGGGCCCGGTTCGCCTCACGGAGCGACGACTGGGAGCCCGACATCGTCAGTCGCCCTCCCACGCCCGCGAGCATAGCCCCGAGCCTCTGCTCCGATCGGTCGTTCGTCAGCGCGCCGCGCCCGCGCGCCGCTTGTTGTAGATGTCGAACGCGACGGCCAGCAGCAGGACGAGTCCCTTGACCATCTGCTGCACCGACTGGTCGATGCCCATGAGCTGCATGCCGTTGCTCATGACGGCCATGATCAGGCCACCGACCATGGCGCCCGTGACGCGGCCGACGCCGCCCGTGGTGGACGCACCGCCGATGAAGCAGGCGGCGATGGCGTCGAGCTCGAACATGTTGCCCGCGCCCGGCTGTGCGCCGTTGGACCGCGACGAGTACACGACACCGGCGACCGCGGCGAGCACGCCCATGTTGACGAAGATCCAGAAGTTGACCTTCTTGACCTTCACACCCGAGAGCTGCGCGGCCGAGAGGTTGCCGCCGATCGCGTAGACGTGGCGGCCGAAGACCGTCTTCGTCGTCACGACCGTGTAGGCGATGATCAGGATGCCCAGGATGATCAGCACGATCGGCAGGCCACGGCTGCGGGCCAGCTGGTAGGTGAAGGCCATGCCGACGAGCCCGACCAGCACGATCTTGGTGACGAAGATCGGCATCGACTCGACGACCTGCTGGTACTTGATCCGCCCCTGGCGGGCACGCACCTGGCTCACCGCGTAGCCGAGCACCGCGATCGCGCCGATGACGAGCGTGAAGACGTCGATGCCGTTGCCGCCGAGGAACCCGTTGAGGAAGCCACCGGCGATCCGCTGGTACTCGGCCGGGAACGGCGAGAGCGACACGTTGTCGAGCACGCGCAGCGTCATGCCGCGGAACAGGAGCATGCCGGCCAGCGTCACGATGAACGCGGGGATGCCGACGTACGCGACCCAGAAGCCCTGCCAGAAGCCGACCAGGAGGCCGACCGCGAGACCGGCGAGCACGCCGACCCACCACGGGAGCCCCTGCTTGATGACGACCACCGCGGAGACCGCGCCGGTGAGCGCGACCACCGACCCCACCGACAGGTCGATGTGACCGCCGACGATGACGATCATCATGCCGATCGCGAGGATGAGGATGTACGAGTACTGGAGGACGATGTTCGTCACGTTGCCCGGGGAGAGCAGGACGCCGTCGGTGAGGATGGTGAACAGCCCCACGATGGCGACGAACGCGACGACGATCCCACTCTGACGCAGGTTCCTCGTGAAGAGGTCCCTCAGGCCTGCCATGGCGGTCATCGAACCTGGTCCCTTTCCTTGGTCATGAGCTCCATCAGGTTCTCCTGAGTCGCCTGCTCCCGCGGCAGCACACCGGTGATCCGGCCGGCCGAGAGCGTGTAGATCCGGTTGCAGATGCCGAGCAGCTCGGGCAGCTCCGAGGAGATGACGAGCACGGCCTTGCCGGCGTCGGCGAGGGCGTTGATCAGCGTGTAGATCTCGTACTTGGCGCCGACGTCGATACCGCGCGTCGGCTCGTCGAGGATGAGCACCTGCGGGTCCGTGAAGAGCCACTTGCTCAGCACGACCTTCTGCTGGTTGCCGCCCGAGAGCTTGCCCGCCAGCGCCAGCACCGTCGGCGCCTTGATGTTCATGCTCTGGCGGTACTCCTCGGCGACCTTGATCTCCTCGTTCGCGTTGACGAACCCGGAGCGGGACACCTTGCCGAGGTTGGCGGCGGAGATGTTGGACCGGATGTCCTCGATGAGGTTCAGGCCGTACTTCTTGCGGTCCTCGGTGGCGTACGCGATGCCGTGCGAGATGGCCTCGCTCACGGTGGACGCCTTGATCTCCTCGCCGTGGAGGAAGAGCTTGCCGGAGATGTTGCTGCCGTAGGACCGGCCGAAGACCGACATCGCGAGCTCGGTGCGGCCCGCGCCCATGAGCCCGGCCAGGCCCACGATCTCGCCCGCGCGCACCGAGAGGGCGGCGCCGTCGACGACGATGCGTTCGGGGTCGGTCGGGTGGTGCACGGTCCAGTCCTCGATCCGCAGCACCTCCTCGCCGATGGTCGAGTCGTGCGGGGGGAACCGGTGGCCGAGGTCCCGGCCGACCATGCCGCGGATGATCCGCTCCTGCGTGACCTCGTCGGCCGCCATGTTCAGCGTCTCGACGGTCCGGCCGTCGCGGATGATCGTCGTGGTGTCGGCGATCTCGGCGATCTCGTTCAGCTTGTGCGAGATCATGATGCACGTGATGCCCTGGGCCTTGAGCTGGCGCAGGAGCCCGAGCAGGTGCTCGGAGTCGTTGTCGTTCAGGGCCGCGGTGGGCTCGTCGAGGATCAGCAGCTTCACCTCCTTGGAGAGCGCCTTCGCGATCTCCACGAGCTGCTGCTTGCCGACGCCGAGCTGGCCGATCGGGGTGACCGGGAGCTCGTCGAGGCCCACCCGGGCGAGCAGGGCAGCCGCCTCGGCGTTGGCGCGGTTCCAGTCGATGAGCCCGCGCTGCGAGCGCTCGTTGCCGAGGAAGATGTTCTCCGCGACCGACAGGTACGGGACGAGGGCGAGCTCCTGGTGGATGATCACGATGCCCTTGGCCTCGGAGTCGTTGATCGACCCGAACTGCACCTCCTCGCCCTCGAAGAGGATCGACCCCTCGTAGGAGCCGTGCGGGTACACGCCGGAGAGCACCTTCATGAGGGTGGACTTGCCGGCACCGTTCTCGCCGCAGATCGCGTGGATCTCGCCACGCTCGACCGACATCGACACGTCCTGCAGTGCCTTGACGCCGGGGAAAGTCTTGGTGATGGCTTGCATCTCGAGAATGGGGTTGGCCACGCGGCTTCCACCGTCCTTCGTCGTGCAGGGCTCGGTCGCCGGGCCCTCCGCTGGTGGGGGTGACCCCCGACCGGCCGGCACGCGGTGCCGGCCGGTCGAGGGTCAGGTCGAACGGGTCAGGCCTGGCCGCTGGCGACCTGGTCGGCCGTCCAGTAGCCCGAGTCGATCAGCAGGCTCTGGATGCCGTCCTTGACGACGACGTCCGAGTCGAGCAGGAAGGACGGGACCACCTTGACGCCGTTGTCGTACGTCTTGGTGTCGTTCGCCTCGGGCTCGTTGCCCGCGAGGAAGGCCTGCGCGGAGACGATGGCCTGGTCGGCGAGCTTGCGCGTGTCCTTGAAGATCGTCGAGTACTGCACGTCGTCGTTGATCAGCTTGACCGACGCGATCTCGGCGTCCTGGCCGGTGACGATCGGCATGCCGCCGGAGATCGCCGGGCCGTAGCCGGCGTTCTGCAGCGCCGTGATGATGCCGCGCGACAGACCGTCGTACGGGGACAGCACGCCCTGGACCTTGGAGCCGTCCGAGTAGGTCGACGTGAGGAGGTCCTCCATGCGCTTCTGCGCCGTCTCCTGCAGCCAGCGCAGCGTGGCGACCTGCTCGATGTCGGTCTGGCCCGACTTCACGACGAGCGTGCCGTTGTCGATGTACTCCTGCAGCGTGTCCATCGCACCCTGGTAGAAGAAGTGCGCGTTGTTGTCGTCCAGCGAGCCCGCGAACAGCTCGATGTTGAACGGACCCGCCGCGTCACCCTTCGAGCCGTCGTCCTTGAGGATGCCCAGGCCGGTCAGCAGCGAGGTCGCCTGCTGCACGCCGACCTTGTAGTTGTCGAACGTCACGTAGAAGTCGACGTTCTCGCTGTCGCGGATCAGGCGGTCGTACGCGATGACCGGGATGTTCGCGTCGGCGGCGGCCTGGAGCTGCGTGGCCAGGGCGGTGCCGTCGATCGAGGCGAGGATCAGCAGGTCCGCGCCCTTGGTGATCATCTGGTCGATCTGCTGCTGCTGCGTGGGGATGTCGTCCCCGGCGTACTGCAGGTCGACCTTGTAGCCGGCCTTCTCGAGGCCCTCCTTGACGGCCTTGCCGTCGGCGATCCACCGCTCCGAGGTCTGCGTCGGCATCGCGACGCCGACCGTGAGGTCGCTCGCGTCCTTGGTCGCACCGCTGGTCGCCGCGTCGTCGCCGCCGGCGCCGCTGCCCGAACATGCGGCCAGGCCGAGTGCGAAGACCGCACCCACTGCCGCGATAGTGATCCGTCGCATTGCTGTGCTCCTTCTCGTCGTTGAGGGCCCGGTGACTCGGGCCTGGGAGTGCTCGGGTTCGTCGAACAGGCAGCATCTGCGCTCCCGGTCCGGTGTCCCGGCTGCGACCGTCGGTAGTGCTCCGTCGGGTGCAGCGGCCCCAACCTTGTTACATTCGTTTCTCGAAGTCAATCGACCTCTGAGCGTGTGAACATCACGAAGTCATTACGAAGTGAACGCTAACAGGTCACCTTCAGGACGTATCCCCGCGCTCTTGGCTTCGCGCCACGAAGACAGTGGTCCACGTCACGAGACGCCGAAGGGCCCCGCGACCGAGGTCGCGAGGCCCTTCGCCCTCACCGGTTGCCGCTGCGGCGGCTCGTCGGCTCACGCCACGTGCGAGGCCCACCACCCGCGGAACGAGTGCCACCAGCCGCCACCGTGGTGGCCGCTCGCGTGGTTCTCCACCAGCACCGCGACGGTGCGGGGCGGGACGGTCACGGTGCCGCCGGCCTTGTCCCAGCTGGTGCCCTTGACCACCGGGTCGCTGCCCTTGGCCTGGACCGGCGACAGGGTCAGCTTGTGGCCGCTCAGCGAGGACACGGTCTGGGTGGTCGCCTCGTCGGACGCGTTGACCACCACCAGCACCCCGTCGAGCTTCTTGTCCACGTCCTTGGCCCACGTCCTCGTCGTCGCGTCCCAGCCGGGCGCGTCGTCGATGGTCATGACGACCACCCCGGGGTCGGCGTCCGGACCGGAGCCCGGGAAGCCGACCTTCTGCTCGATCAGCTGGGCGGACCCGAGCCGGAACAGCGGCGTCGAGAAGCGCAGCCGCAGCAGGTCGTCGGCGGCCTTGGACGCGGTCGCGATGTCGGCCGGCGTCGGCTTGAGGGCCGGGTCGGCCAGCAGCGGCTGCTGGTAGGGCCACTTGTCCACGTTGTCGGCCTTCGGCGGCAGACCGCGGCCGAAGCCGTTGTCCTGGCCGGACAGGTCGAGGCTGTTGAACCAGTCGCCCGAGTTGAAGCTGTTGCGGTCGAGCGACTTGCTGCGCAGCAGGTCGGCGCCCGCGTGCCAGAACGACGGGGTCTGGGCCAGGGCCGTCGTCGCCAGCGAGACCGTGTTCATGCGCACCCGGTCCGCCATCGGGGTGTCCGTCGGCAGCTTGTAGGTGAGCGAGTCCCACAGGGTCTCGTTGTCGTGCGCGTCGACGTAGGTGATGACCTCCTCCGGGGAGTCGGCGTACCCGGCCGGCTGGCCGTTGTAGTCGATCTCCGACCCCTTCTGGACCGTCCCCGCGCTCGTCTCGAACGCGAAGTCCCGCAGGTTGCCGGCCATGCCGAGCCGGACCAGGTCGCCGTCGTGCGCCGCCCGGGCCAGCTGTTGGGCCTCCGTGCCGTTGATCGGGTCCCCGTTCGGGTCGGTGCCGCCGCCGGAGCCGAAGCCCTGGATGTGCGGGTTGGCGTCGAACGGACCTCCGCCGCGGACGGCGTCGCGCAGCCGGTCGGAGAAGGTGCCGATGCCCGTGCCACCCAGCTGGCCCTGCGTGGCCTGCGTGAACAGCGCGTTGTCCATCACCTCGCCGAAGTTCCAGCCCTCGCCGTAGAGGTAGACCTTCGACCCGTCGACCCCGTCCTTCTTGGGGGTCAGCGCGTCCAGCCCCGCGCGCACGGCCTTCATGGTGTCCACCGAGTGGTGGCCCATGAGGTCGAACCGGAAGCCGTCGACCTTGTAGTCGCGGGCCCACGTCACCACCGAGTCGACCATGGCCTTCTGCGCCATGAGGTGCTCGGTCGCCACGTTCTGGCAGCAGGTCGAGTTCTCGACCGTGCCCGTGGCGGTCAACCGCTGGTAGTAGCCGGGCACGACGCGGTCGAGGATCGACTGCGGCGACTGCCCGCTCGCGGTGGTGTGGTTGAACACCTGGTCGAGGACCACCTGCAGGCCGTCGGAGTGCAGGGCACCGACCATCGTCCGGAACTCGGCCACGCGCGCCCCGCCCTCGGGGTTCACCGCGTACGAGCCCTCGGGCGCCGACCAGTGGAGCGGGTCGTACCCCCAGTTGAAGCCGTCCGCGTCGGCCACGGCCGTCACGCAGGCCTGCTGCTGCTCGGAGTCCGGGGCGTACGACGCGAGGTCGCAGTCCGGCGTCTTCTGCAGGGCGCGGTCCTCCTGGATCGACGCGATGTCGAAGGTCGGGAGCAGGTGGATCGTGGTCAGCCCCGCCTTCTGCAGCTCACGCAGGTGCGTGCGCCCGGCGCCGTTCGTCGCGAACGCGAGGTAGGTGCCCCGCTTCGCGGCGGGGACCGTCGTGTCGTTGATCGAGAAGTCCCGCACGTGCAGCTCGTAGATCGTCTGGTCCACGGGCCGCACCACCGGCTGCTTCGTCTTCTCCCACTGCGACGGCCGGAAGGCCTTGTCGGCGAGGTCGACCAGGACCGAGCGGGTCGAGTTGGTGGTCAGCGCGACCGAGTAGGGGTCGGTGACCTGGTTGACCTCGACCTTGTCGGTGGTCGGCGCGTAGACCGTGACCTCCCAGAGGTACTGCGCACCGGCCCACGACTTCGCGCCGGCGACCGTCCACGAGCCGTCGGTCTGGCGCGTGGCCGTGACCCGCTGCGGGTCCGCGGTGGCCGAGCCGGTCCAGAGCAGCAGGTCGACCTTCTGCGCCGTCGGCGCCCACACCGCGAGCGACGGGACGCCGCTCTTGCTCCAGGTGGCACCCAGCGCGCGCTTGCCCGCCTTCGCCGCGTACAGGTCGTCCAGCACGCCCGGGATCTGCACCCCTGTCGCGGCCTGGTACGTGCCGTCGGCTGCCTGCTGGGTGACCAGCAGCGCGCCACGGAGGAGGTCCGCAGCCTGGGCGTCGTCCCCGACGTGCAGCGCCAGGTACCCCGTCGCGAGCGCGGGGAACCGGGCCAGCTGGGCCGCGGTGAGGCCGGTCGGGTCGTACGTCAGCGGCACGGGGACGCCGTCGTCGCCGACGAGCGCGCCGTCCTGCACCGACATCCCGCCGACGGCGGAGCTGTGCAGCGCGAACGTCGAGGTGGCCGGGTCAGCAGCCCAGTCGGACGGCCACGCGATGGTGCCACGGTCGATCCACAGCGCCTGCTGCAGGCCCGCACCCGGCAACGGCGGGTCCGTCACCTGGATGGTGAGGACGTGCGTCGCCAGGACGTACGAGAAGGTCACGGGCTTGCCGCCGGGCGCGGTGAACGGGATGTTCGCGCCGCCCGCGACGCCGCCGGCGCCGTAGTTCTCGTCCCATCCGAGGTTGTGCGCGACCTTGACCTCGTAGCTGCCGGCAGGCACCTCCGCGGTGAACGTGTACGTCCCGTCGCCGTCCAGGTCCTGGAGCCAGGTCTTCATGCAGTCCGGCTGCCAGTCGCCGGGGCAGCCCAGCTCGCTGTTGACGGAGCCCGGGACCGTGAGGATCGGGCCCTGCGCGGTCGACGAGAAGTAGTGCGTCACCGGGTCGTAGTAGAACGTCACCGGGCCGGCGGTCGTCACCGAGAACAGGACGTTCGCGCCGTTGTTCACGCCGCCCTTGCCGTAGTTCTCGTCCCAGCTGCCGTTGATCGCGACCTTGTACTCGTAGTTGCCGACCGGCAGCGTGAACGTGCCGGACCAGATGCCGTCCGGGCGCGCGGTCAGCTGGATCGCGTCGCAGGCCGGCTGCCAGTCGCCCGCGCAGCCCAGCTCGCTGTTGTGGCTGCCGGGCACGGAGACCGACGTCGGCGGCACCGGGCCCGTGTCCGGCACCACGCCGTCGATCGCGCCGCCGACGCCGGCGAAGGTCGACGCGGCCGACCTGTGACCCGCGGCGTCCACCGTCACGGCGCGGTACTCCACGATCGCGCCGTCGGGCAGGCCCGTGACCTGGTGGTACACGCGGGGCGACGTCGTCTCCGACGTGCCGAGAGGCGTCCAGGTCGTGTCGCCGAGCACCCGGTAGGCGAACGACGTCTGGCTCCAGACGTCGTCGGCCACGTCGGCGCTCACGGGCACCAGCCCGGAGAGGCCGGCGCCCGCGGACGGCACCGTGACGCTGATGCTGCCGGCGGTCGCGGGGGCGCCGACCGTGGTCCCGGCCTTGAGCACGATCGCGCTCAGGGCGGGGACCGTCACCGAGACCTTCCCGTCCGCGGCCGCGGTCACGCCGGTCGCCGTCCCGTACAGCGGGGCGAACGTGGCCCCGGGGGTGAGGGTGTCGATGGTGACCGTGGCCGGGGTGGCGCCGTTGTTCGTCGCGACGAGGTGCTCGATCTTCTCGGTCGCGTCGACCCGGGAGAACGCGTAGACCGCGCCGCTGGCGTACCGCTCGATCTGCGCGCCGTCCTGCAGCGCGCGCGAGCTGCTGCGCAGAGCCGCGAGCTCCGCGATGTGCTGGTACAGCGCGGAGCCGGTGTCGTACCGGTCGACCGAGCCGGCGAGCGTGCCGTCGAGCAGGTTCTGGTTGGCGTACTCCGGCACCTGCGTGGCGAACATCGACTGCCGCGCGTCCTTGTCCGTGCCGTCCCCGGCGCCGACGAAGCCCTGCTCGTCGCCGTAGTAGACGACCGGCTGGCCGCGCGTGAGGTACATCAGCGAGTGCGCCAGCTCCGAGCGCTGCTCCGGGCTGGCGGCGTTGCCGACGAAGTGCCCGATGCGCCCCATGTCGTGGTTGCCGAGGAACGTGGGCAGAGCCTGGGCGTTGGTCGTCGGCGTCGTATACATGTCGTCGCCCGCGTACAGCGACCTCAGGGCGGACGCCGAGGACGAGCCGTTGGAGTAGCCGCTGGCCGCCGCCTGGAACGTGAAGTCGAGGACCGCGTTCATGTCGCTGTCCCGCAGGTACGGGGAGAGCTTGGCCGGGTCGGCGTCGTACACCTCACCGAACATGAAGAAGTCCGGGTTGCCGACGGAGGACGCGTGCGCCCGGACCGCCGTCGTGAACTTCTGCCAGAACTCGAAGTTGACGTGCTTGGCGGTGTCGATGCGGAAGCCGTCGACGCCCAGGTCGACCCACTGGTCGTAGACGTCCACGAACCCGTTCACCACGGTCGGGTTCTCGGTCATCAGGTCGTCCAGGCCGGAGAAGTCGCCGTACGTCGTCGACTCCCCGGAGTACGTCGAGTCGCCGCGGTTGTGGTACAGCGTCGGGTCGTTCAGCCAGGCCGGGACCTTGACGTTCGCGTCCGCGGGGGCGATCACCGGCGTGTACGGGAAGCTGGTCGCCGGGTCCATCGTCGGGAAGCTGTCGGTGCCCGCGTAGGTGTGCGGGTCGAAGACCGTGCCGCTGGCGTCCTTGTACGGCTTGGTCGCCTGGTCGATGTACGTGTACTCGTTCTGGGCGTACGAGATCACGTCGGCGGTGTGGTTCGCGATGATGTCGAAGTAGACCTTGATGCCGCGCGCGTGGGCGTCGGCGATCAGCGTCTGCAGCTCGGCGTTGGTGCCCAGGTGCGGGTCGATCTGCGTGAAGTCCGTGATCCAGTACCCGTGGTACCCGGCGGAGGCGTTGGCGCCGGTGCCCTGCACGGGCTTGTTCTTGAACGAGGGGGTCAGCCAGATCGCCGTGGTGCCGAGGCCCTGGATGTAGTCGAGCTTGCTCTGCAGCCCGGCCAGGTCGCCGCCCTCGTAGAAGCCCTTGTCCGTGGGGTCGAAGCCCGTGGTCAGGCGGTCGCCCGTGAGGCCGCCGGTGTCGTTCGACGTGTCCCCGTCGGCGAACCGGTCCGTCATGACGAAGTAGAACTGCTGGTCGGCGCCGGGGTCGCGCACGGGGGCCGCGACGAGGGCGTCGTCCGCCGGCGTGTAGCCCGCGCCCAGGTCCAGTGGGGTGACCGCGATCCGGTGCGTGGTGTCGTCGTACGTGAACCGCAGGCTCGAGGGTCCGTCGACGACCAGGGGGATGTTGTCGGCGCCGCCGTTCTTGCCGTACGCCTCGTCCCACGAGTCGTTGATCGCGACCTTGTAGCCGTAGGTGCCGGCGGGGACCGTGAAGTCCGCGGAGTACACCCCCGCCGTCGACGTCGGGGCGAGCTCGGACTGCGTGCAGTCGGGCTGCCAGTCGCTCGCGCACCCGAGCTCGGTCTGCAGGTCCCCCACCAGGGCGACCGTGCGGTCGGCGGCCTGCGCGGGGGTGGGAGCGACGGCGGCGGCGAGCCCGATCCCCGCGACCGCGAGGGCGGTCAGCGCGGCCAGGACGCGAGAGGGATGGCGGACGGGGGCGTCGGCGGGCGACATGGCGACTCCTTCGTCTCCCCGCACGTCGATGTGTGGGGCAGGTGTCGCCGACCGTATCCGCTTGCAGCAACTTGCAGCAAGAGAATCGGGAGAATCTTGCAGGGATCGGAGAGAACGGGCGGGCGCCGCCCGCTCGCGATCAGGCCGGGAGCGGGTTCGCCAGCGAGGCCAGCAGGGCCGCCGAGTCCGCGACGGCGCCGAACACACCGCCCTGCATCGTCACCATCTTCAGCGCCGCGAGGTAGTTGCCGTAGTCGGTCGCGCCCGTGCAGTCGGACAGCAGCAGGCACTCGTAGCCCCGGTCGTTGGCGTCGCGCATGGTGGTGTGCACGCAGACGTCGGTCGTGATGCCGGTGAGGATGATGTGCGTGATACCCCGGCTGCGCAGGATCAGGTCGAGGTCGGTGGCGTAGAACGAGCCCTTGCCCGGCTTGTCGATGACGAGCTCCCCCGGCCACGGCGCGACCTCGGGCACGATCTCCCAGCCCGGCTCCCCCCGGGTGAGGATCCGGCCGCACGGCCCGACGTCCCCGATTCCGGCGTCGATCCGCCGCGAGCGCCACAGCTTGTTGGCCGGCAGGTCCGAGAGGTCCGGGCGGTGGCCCTCGCGGGTGTGCAGGATGTGGAACCCCAGCTCGCGCGCCACCGCCAGCATCGCCGCGGTCGGCGCCAGGCCGGCGCGGGTCAGCTCGAGGTCGTAGCCCATCGCGTCGACGTAGCCGCCCGGACCGCAGAAGTCCCGCTGCCAGTCGATGTTGAGGATCGCGGTGGTCGCGGCGGAGAACGTGCCGTCGTACGGCCACGCGTACGGGTCGGCCTCGACCGGGCCGAAGGTGGCGGTCGCGGTGGTCAGCTGGTCGGTCATCACAGGTCTCCTGAGGTCAGCGCGAGGACGGGTGTGGCGAGGGCGTCGATGACGGAGGCAACGGTGCCCACCGCGCCGAAGATGCCGCCCGACATCTCGATGCTGGACACCGAGGCGGCCACGAGGTCGGGATCGATCGGCACGCAGGCGTCGAGCACGAGGAGGCACTCGTACCCGCGGTCGTTCGCGTCGCGCATCGTCGAGTGCACGCAGGTCTCCAGCCCCACGCCGGCGAACAGCAGGCGCCGGACCCGGCCGGTCCGCAGCACGAGGTCGAGGTCGCTGGCGTAGAACCCGTCGACCCCACCCGCGGCGAGGTCGAGGTCGGCGACCCCCGTGGCCGCCTCCCCCGGGATGCCGGGCGGCCGGTCGGTGCCGGGCGCGGGCGCGGTGGTCCGCACGACGATGACGCGGCCCCCGACGCCGCGGACCGCCTCGGCCAGGGGGTCGATCGCGGCGGGCGGGTCGACGCCGACGGGCAGGACGACGAGCAGGGCCGTGCCCGGGCCGCCGAGGTCGCCGTCGAACGGCCAGGGGTACGGCGTGGTGCCGGTGACGTGCATGGGGGTCTCCCAGGGTGGTGGCCGGGGCCGGCCGCGAGGACCGGCCCCGGCGACGGTCAGGAGAGGGTGCCGGTGACGCCCTGGACGAAGTAGTCCATCTGCTCGATGGTCTCGATCGGCGGGGTCACCCCGGCCTCGACCTTGACGGTGCCGTCCTGCGCTGTGATCGGGCCGGTGAACGGGCTCCACCCGCCCTCGATCTTGGTGGTCGCGGCCGCGATCAGCGCCTTCGTGTCGTCCGTGACGCTCGGCCCGAACGGGGAGGCCACGAACGGGTTGGCGCCGCCGGCCATGTTGGCCCGGTAGTTGGCGTTGTACTCGCTGCCGGTGAAGTCACCGTCGATCGCGGTCTGGACGATGTCCGAGTAGAGCGGTCCCCAGTTCCACTCGGAGCCCGTGAGCCAGCCCTTCGGCGCCAGCGACGAGGCGTCCGCGTGGTAGCCGACCGTGTACGCGCCGGCGGCCTCGGTCGCCTCGATGATCGTCTTGGTGCAGTCCTGGTGCTGGGTCACCACGTCGACGCCCGAGCTGAGCAGCGACGCCACGCGGTCGGCCTGCGTGGCCGGGTCGCACCAGCTGGTCGTCGAGACCGCGGTCACGTCCACGTCGGGACGCACCGACTGCGCGCCCAGCGTGAAGGCGTTGATGTTGGCCAGGGTCTGCGGGATCGGGATGGCGTAGACGTAGCCGAGCTTGCCGGTCTTCGTCGCCGCACCCGCCGCGATGCCCGCCAGGTACACCGGCTCGTAGACGCTGCCGAAGTACGAGCCCATGTTGGCCGGGACGGGGTCGATCAGGCCGCCCTGGTGGACGACGACGACGTCCGGGTGGGCCGCCGCGACCTCCTTGGCCGCGTCGAGGTGGCCGTAGCTGGTGGCGAAGAGGATGGTCGCCCCCTGCGCGACCATGCTCTCCATCGTCGTCGCGGCCGTGTCGTCCTCGGGGATGTTGTACGCGTCGAGGACCTTGATGTCCGGGAACTTCTCCCGCAGAGCCTCGACGCCCTGGTAGACGGCCTGGTTGTAGCCGAAGTCGTCCTTGGGCCCGACGGCGATGACGCCGACCGTCGTGGCACCCGCGCCGGGGGCCGAGTCGGATGCCGGCCCCGAGCCGGCGGAGGTGGGCGACGAGGCGGCGGGGCTGCACGCGGCGAGCACCGCCAGCACCGCCGCGACGAGCGCGACGCGAGCTGTTCGGGAGATGCGCATGGTGATCCTTCCGGAGGTCCTGCAGGGAGGGGGAGGGTCAGGTGGTGCGGCTGTTGTCGAACACCTTGAGCAGCTCGTCCGGGGCCGCGAGCATCGTGCGGCGGCCCAGGATGGCCAGGACGACGAGCGTGAGGACGAACGGGACCGCGTTCAGCGCGAACTGGTTCACGGCGATGCCGGAGGTCTGCAGCACCGAGGCCAGCGACAGCGCGGCGCCGAACAGGTAGGCGCCGGCCATGATGCGGATCGGGTTCCACATCGCGAAGATCACCAGCGCGACGGCGATGAACCCGCGGCCGGCGATCATGTTCTCGAACCAGCTGTTGGCGTAGGCGATCGAGATGTGCGCACCGCCGACGCCCGCGAGCGCCCCGCCGACGATCGTCGCGCCGTACCGGACGGCCTTGACGCTGTAGCCGTTCACCTCGAGAGCCTCCTTGCGCTCCCCGGCCGTCCGGACCAGCAGCCCGACCCGCGTGCGGAACAGGACCCACCAGATGACGGGCGCGGCGACGTACGCGAGGTACACCAGCGGGTCGTGGTCGAACAGGATCGGCCCGAGCCCCGGGATCTCGCTCAGGCCCGGCACGGGCACCGGCGTGAACGCGTTGATCTGGCGGCTGACGTAGCTGACGCCGAACAGCGACGTGATGCCGAGGGCGAGGAAGTAGAGCGTCAGCCCGCTGGCGAACTGGTTGGCGCCCCGGCTCACCACGAGGAGAGCGTGCACGAGGCTGAGCAGGGCGCCGGCCAGCGCGCCGCCGAGCACCCCGATCCACGGGCTCCCGGTCTGCGCGGTGACCGCGTACCCGCCCAGCGCACCCAGCAGCATCGCGCCCTCGGTCCCGAGGTTGATGACGCCGCCGCGCTCGGAGACGGTCTCCCCCAGGCCCGCGTACATGATGGACGTGCCGCCGCGGACCGCCCCCGCCAGGATGTCGATGATCACGACGTCACCTTCCGCGGGCCGGTCCAGCCGAGGACTGCCAGCAGCACCAGACCCATGAGGATGTTGACGGTCGCGGCCGGGAGGCCGGAACCGATCTGCAGGCTGTTGCCGGACACCGCGATGGCCGCCAGCACCAGCGACGCCAGGAGCAGCGGCAACGGCTTGTGCCGCGAGAGCCAGCTGGCCAGGAACGCGACGTACCCGATGGTCAGGCCGAACGTCGGGCGCAGCTTGTACTCCATCCCCGCGAACTGGATGTAGCCCGCCAGGCCGGCCAGGGCGCCGCCGATGAGCAGCGCCGTGAGCAGCAGCGTGACCACGGGCAGTCCCGCGCGGCGGGCGGCCTCGGAGTTGCCGCCGACGACCGCCAGCCGGAAGCCCCACGTCGTGCGGCTCAGCGCGAACCACACGCCGAGCGCCGCCATCACCGCCAGCGCGACCCCCACGTGGATCGCCGTGCCGGCGAACACCGGGAGCTTCATCGCGTCGTTCAGCTCGACGCTGGTGGACTGCCCCAGCGCCGCCGGGTCCTTCCACGGGCCGAGGATGAGGAAGAGCATCGAGTACAGCGCGACGTAGTTGAGCAGCAGCGTGGTGACCGCCTCGTTGACCTTGACGACGATCCGCATGGCGGCCGCGATTCCCGCCCACGCCGCCCCGGCGACCATCGCCGCGAGGATCATGAGCAGCATCACCAGCCACGGCGAGGCGATCGGCGTGAGCCACAGCGCGACGGCCGCCGACGCGATGCCGCCGATGATCAGCTGGCCCTCGCCGCCGACGTTCACGAGCCCGGCGCGGGCCGGCACGACGACCGCGAGCCCGGCCAGCGCGATGGGCGCCGCCCGCAGGATGATCTGCTGGAACTGGCCCGACTGGGTCAGGGTCGAGCTCCAGATGTCGGCGTAGACGGCGATCGGGTCCGCCCCGTTGGCCAGCACGAACGCCCCGAAGACGACCAGCCCGGCGATGAGCGCGCCCACCCAGCGCAGCAGCGTGTAGCCGCCGCTCTTGAGCCGCGCCTGCGGGTCGTTCACCTCCGCCGCGGCCGGTGGCGGCGCCGGGGCCGGCGGGGCCTCCTTCGTCACGTCCTGGCTCATGCGACGCCTCCGAGCATCAGTCGTCCGATGGACATCCGGTCCGCACCGGCGGTGTCGACGACGCCCACCAGGTGCCCGTCGTGCATGACGGCGATCCGGTCGGCCACGGAGATCAGCTCGTCGAGGTCCTCCGAGACCATGAGCACGGCGGCCCCGCGGGCCCGGTGCTCGAGCAGCAGCTCCTGCGTGCGCCGCGTGTTCGCCACGTCGAGCCCCCGGCTCGGGTAGGCGGCGACCACGAGCGACGCGTCCTGGCCGAGCTCGCGGGTGAGCAGGACGCGCTGGATGTTGCCGCCCGACAGCGCCGAGAGCGTCCGCTTGGTCGGGGCCATGTGCAGGCCGACGCGCTCGTCGAGCACCGCGGTCCGCGCCCCCACGGCCTGCCAGTCGATGCCGAACCCCTTGCGGGGCGCCCGGCGGCCGTCGAGCACCATGTGATCCAGCACGGTCAGCCCGGGGACCACCGAGTCCGCCACCGGGTCCTCCGGCACCGCGACCGCGCCGCCGTCGATCGCGGTCCGCGCGGTGAGCCCGTCCGCCGAGTCCCCCACCCGGACCGAGCCGTGGGTCACGGGCCGGAGCCCGAGGGCGACCTCGCACAGCTCCTTCTGACCGCTCCCCGCGACACCGGCCACGCCGACCAGCTCCCCCGGGTGCACCTCGAGGTCGACGCCCTTGAGCGCCACGTGCCCGCGGTCACCGAGCGCCGTGGCACCCTGCAGCTCCAGCACCGCCCGGCCCCGCTCGGGGACCGCGACGCGCTCGACGGCCAGCGGCGGCACGCGCCGGCCCACCATCGCCTCGACCAGCTCCGCGTCCGAGAAGTTCCCCGGGTCCTCCGCGTTGAGGATCACCTGCCCGCCGCGGAGCACCGTGACCTGGTCGGCGATCGCCCGGACCTCGCCCAGCTTGTGCGTCACCAGGACGACACCGAGACCCCGGTCCCGCAGCTGCGCGACCGTGCCGAACAGCGACTCGACCTCCTGCGGCGCCAGCACGCTGGTGGGCTCGTCCAGGATGACCAGGCGGGCACCCGTCATCAGCACCTTGAGGATCTCGGCCCGCTGCCGCTCGCCGATGGACAGGTGCCGGACCTTGACCGACGGGTCGACCGCCAGCCCGTAGGCCTCGGACGCCTCGGTGATGCGCGCCGACAGCTGAGGGAGCCGCAGCCTGGGGCCGTCCGGCAGCGCGAGCGCGATGTTCTCCGCGACGCTGAGCGCCGGGACGAGCCGCAGGTCCTGGAACACCATGCCGATGCCGAGCGCCCGCGCGTCCGCCGGGCTGCCCGGCGCGACCGGCGCCCCGTCGACGAACATGCGCCCCTCGTCGGGCGTGTAGACGCCGTAGATCATCTTGAGCAACGTGCTCTTGCCGGCACCGTTCTCGCCGATGAGGCCGTGCACGGTGCCCGGCAGGACCGTCAGGTCCACGTCCCAGTTGGCCTGCACCTCACCGAAGCGCTTGGACAGGCTGCGCACCTCGAGCAGGGCGGCGGGCTTGCCCACCCGGCTGCTGGCGCGGGCGACGGCGTCGGAGGTCATCGACGGCTCCGAGGCAGGCGGTCTCGCTCCGTATCCAGAGCGGTATCCGAGCGTGTATCCATGCTCGGAGACTAGGAGTGTGATGTTTCGGACACTGACGACACACGTAACGCTTACGTGTCTGACCTGCGGGAGCACTCCCCGGGCCGCCTACGCTCACGCCATGCCGACTTCCCGCGTGCTCCTGGTGCACGGAGCCGCGACGACGTCGCAGGTCTGGGCGCCGCTGGCCCGCCTCCTGCGCGCCGACGGGCTCGAGGTCGTCGCGCCCGACCGGCCGAGCAGCGGCGAGCTGGCGGTCGAGCTGGCCGCGCTCGACCCGGCCGGTTGCGTCGTCGTCGGCGTCAGCGGAGGCGCGACGCTCGGGCTCGCGCTGGCGTCCTCCCAGGTCCTGGCGGGTGCCGTCCTGCACGAGCCCGCCGTCGGGTCGCTCGTGCCCGGCCTGCTCGACCACGTGGTCGCCGGCTACGCCGCCGATGGCATCCCGGGCTTCGGCACGGCCCTGTACGGACCGTCGTGGCGGCCCACGATGGCTCCGGCCGACCCCGGCGCGGTCGCGCGGGACCTCGCGATGTTCCGGCGCTTCGAGCCGGCGCCGCTCCTGCCCGGGCAGGGGCGGGTCGTCGTCACCGTCGGAGAGCTGTCGCCGCCCGCACGGCACGAGGCCGCCCGGGCCCTGCACGACATGCTCGGCGTCGAGGTCCTCGTGCTGCCCGGCGTCGGCCACTTCGTCCAGCACGACGACCCCGCGGCCCTCGCCGCGGTCGTCCGGTCCCTGGTCTAGTCCCCGCGCAGCTCCGCGACCCGCACCCGCACCAGCGCCTCGTCCGCGTCGACGTCCACCAGCTTGTCGCGGCTCGTCGCGCCGGACACCAGGGTGACGTGGCGGGGTCGCACCCCGAGGGCGGCCGCGAGCGCGTCCAGCGCCGCCTCCGTGGCCGCCCCGTCGACCGCCCGCGCACTCACCGCCACCACGAGCCGGTCGGCGTGCACGCCACCGACGGCCGTGCGCGAGGCCCCGGGCCGGACCCGGATCGCGAGGCGCACCTCAACCCCGCCGTGTGCGCACGAACAAGGCCACCCCGACGACGACCAGCGCGAGCCCGACCAGCGCGAACGGCCACGGGCTCCACTGCGCGACGCACTCGGTCCCGCTCGCGGTCCTGGTGCAGTACTCCCCGGGCCCGTGCCGGTTCAGCCAGGCGATCGTCAGCGGCAGCGCCCCGAGGCCGGTGATCACGCCCAGCTGGGCGGGCCGCAGCCCCTGACGCGCGACGAGCACGCCGGCGACCGCCAGCAGCGCGAGCGCGACCACCAGCCCGGCCACCAGCACGGCGCCGAGGCCGAGGCCGATGCCCGCGCCGAGCAGCACCCAGCCCAGGAACGCGCCGAGGCCGGTGCCCGGGCGCCGGACCGTGACCTCCTCGGCCCACACCGTCAGACCAGGCCGAGCGCCCTCACGGCGTCGCGCTCCTCGACCAGCTCCGCGACGGACGCGTCGATGCGGCCGCGCGAGAACTCGTCGATCGACAGGTCCGGCACGATCTCCCACTCGCCGCCGGACGACGTCACCGGGAACGAGGAGATGAGGCCGGCGGGCACCCCGTACGAGCCGTCCGAGACGATGCCTGCCGACGTCCAGTCCCCGGCGGGCGTGCCGTGCACCCAGGAGTACACGTGGTCGATGGCCGCGTTGGCCGCCGAGGCCGCCGACGACGCGCCGCGGGCCTCGATGATGGCGGCGCCGCGCTTGGCCACGGTGGGGATGAACGTGTCGCGGACCCAGGCGTCGTCGCCGACGACGTCGAGCGCCGGGCGGCCGCCCACGGTCGCGTGCGACAGGTCCGGGTACTGCGTGGCGGAGTGGTTGCCCCAGATGGTCAGCCGCTCGATGTCCCCGACCTTCGCGCCGGTCTTCGTCGCCAGCTGCGAGACCGCCCGGTTGTGGTCCAGGCGGGTCATCGCCGTGAAGCGGTGCGCCGGCACGTCGGGGGCGTGCGACGAGGCGATGAACGCGTTCGTGTTGGCCGGGTTGCCCACGACGAGGACCCGGACGTCCTCGGCCGCGCCGGCGTTGATCGCCTGCCCCTGGGGCTTGAAGATGCCCCCGTTGGCCGAGAGCAGGTCGCCGCGCTCCATGCCGGCGGTGCGGGGCCGGGCGCCGACGAGCAGCGCCACGTTGACGCCGTCGAAGGCCGCCGTCGCGTCGTCGTAGATCTCGACGCTGTCCAGCGTGGTGAACGCGCAGTCATCCAGCTCCATCGCCGTGCCCTCGGCGGCCTTCACGGCCTGCGGGATCTCGAGGAGCCGCAGGCGGACGGGGGTGTCGGCGCCGAGCAGCTGCCCGGAGGCGATCCGGAAGAGCAGCGCGTAGCCGATCTGCCCGGCGGCTCCGGTGACGGTGACGGTGACGGGCGAGCTGGCCACGGAACGGGCTCCTTCGGTCGACGACGACGGCGCCCTCACGCTACCCCGCAGACGACCGACGGCGCCCACCCTCAGAAGAGGACGGGCGCCGTCGCCTCTACTGACGAGGCGGGTGCTCAGGCGAGCTTGGCCGCCAGGTTGGCGTCGAGGGTCGCCAGGAACTCCTCGGTGGTCTGCCACGCCTGGTCCGGGCCGACCAGCGACGCGAGGTCCTTGGTCATGGCGCCGCTCTCGACGGTCTCGACGACGACCTGCTCGAGGGTCTCGGCGAACTGCGTGACCTCGGGCGTGCTGTCCAGCTTGCCGCGGTGCTTGAGGCCACCGGTCCAGGCGAAGATCGACGCGATCGGGTTGGTCGACGTCGGCTTGCCGGCCTGGTGCTGGCGGTAGTGGCGCGTGACCGTGCCGTGCGCCGCCTCGGCCTCGACGGTCTTGCCGTCGGGGGTCATGAGCACCGACGTCATCAGGCCGAGCGAGCCGAAGCCCTGGGCCACGGTGTCGGACTGCACGTCGCCGTCGTAGTTCTTGCACGCCCAGACGTAGCCGCCCTCCCACTTCATGGCCGCCGCGACCATGTCGTCGATGAGGCGGTGCTCGTAGGTGAGGCCGGCCTCGGCGAACTGCGCGGCGTACTCGGCGTCGAACACCTCCTGGAAGATGTCCTTGAACGAGCCGTCGTAGGCCTTGAGGATCGTGTTCTTGGTCGACAGGTAGACCGGGTAGCCGCGCTGCAGGCCGTACGCGAACGAGGCGCGGGCGAAGTCGCGGATCGAGTCGTTGAAGTTGTACATGCCCATGGCGACGCCGCCGCCGTCGGGGTACGTGACGACCTGCTGCGTGATCGGCTCGGAGCCGTCCGCGGGCGTGTAGGTCATGGTCAGCGTGCCGGCGCCGGGGACCTTGAAGTTGGTCGCGCGGTACTGGTCGCCGAACGCGTGACGGCCGATGATGATCGGCTTGTTCCAGCCCGGCACCAGGCGCGGGATGTTGGAGATGATGATCGGCTCGCGGAAGACGACGCCGCCGAGGATGTTGCGGATGGTGCCGTTGGGCGACACCCACATCTTCTTCAGGCCGAACTCCTCGACGCGGGCCTCGTCGGGCGTGATCGTCGCGCACTTGACGCCGACGCCGTGCTCCTTGATGGCGTGGGCGGCGTCGATGGTCACCTGGTCGTCGGTGGCGTCCCGGTTCTGGATCGACAGGTCGTAGTAGCGCAGGTCGATGTCGAGGTAGGGGTGGATCAGCCGGTCCTTGATGAACTGCCAGATGATGCGCGTCATCTCGTCGCCGTCGAGCTCGACGACCGGGCCGACAACCTTGATCTTCGCCATGCGGGTATCTCCTGTGATGGGGACGGGTGGGGGCACGGCACGGGTCTTGCGGGTGTGCCGGCGCGGGTCCGCGGACAAGATTACTCGACGTCGAGAGATCTGTGCTGGTCGGCCACAGGCCGGGTGTGCACCGTGACCGATGGCACCGCTACTGGCATGCTGGCACCACCAGGGGCATGGCGCCGATCGTCGCGTCGCCACGACCGCACAGCCGGACGTGGCAGGCTCCCCGCGCACCAGCCCCTTTCATCGACGGTTACTCACGACAGGATCGACATGTCACAGGACACCCCCGACAAGGCCGCCGGCTCCCCGGAGCCCGACGAGACCACGGTCGCCGGCACCCCCGAGCCCGCCGCGGCCGCACCCGCCGCCGCTCCCGCAGCGCCCGTCGAGCCCGCGGCGCCCACGGCGCCCCTCCCCGCGGCAGCCGATGAGGTCGAGGAGGAGGACGAGGACGTCGTCGTCGAGGAGCTCGACGCGTACGTCGTCCCCGCCGGCACCGTCGTCGTCACCGGCTCGGGCCTGGTCGCCCGGCTCGGCGCCGAGGCGTTCGGCACCTTCACGCTCGTCCTGGTGGGCGTCGGCATCGCGCTGTACTCCAGCTTCAGCGGCGTCGGCGGCACGCTCGCCGTGGCCCTCGGCTTCGGCATCGCGGTGCTCGCGGGCGCCATCGCCGTCGGCCACATCTCGGGCGGCCACTTCAACCCGGCCGTGACGCTCGGTGCCGCCATCGGCGGCCGGACGGCGTGGAAGGACGTCCTGCCCTACTGGCTCGCCCAGCTGGTCGGTGGCATCCTCGCGGCGGCGATCCTCTTCATCACCATCCCGTCGAAGCTGCCGGCGCTCATCGACACCAGCGGCAGCGCCACGGCGAAGTCGTTCTACTCGAGCGTCTCCAACGGGTACGGCGCGCACTCGCCCCTGTCCAAGCTCTCCAGCGGCCAGGTCGAGTTCTCGCTGGTCATCGCGCTGCTGGTCGAGATCGTCGTGACCGCGGTGTTCGTCGGCATCATCCTCGGCGCGACCGACCGTCGCTCCGCCAACAAGCAGGCGCCGTTCGCCATCGGCCTGGGGCTCGCCGTGCTGATCCTCGTCGCCCTGCCAGTCACCAACGCGTCGCTGAACCCGGCCCGCTCGACCGCCACGGCGCTCTTCTCCGAGAGCTGGGCGCTGAGCCAGCTCTGGCTGTTCTGGGTGGCCCCGCTGGTCGGCGCCGCGCTGGCCGGCCTGGTCTACCGCGCGTTCGCGGCCGAGCCGGCCGAGGACAACCTGCTCGAGGAGGACGACGCCTACGTCACGACCGACGACGTCCTCGTGGTGACGGAGCGCTGACCCGCTCCCGCTGACCGCACGCGCGAAGGCCCGGGACCAGCTGGTCCCGGGCCTTCGTCGTGCGGTCAGCCGTTGGGCAGGATCTGCGCGAGCACGGCGAGCCCGACGCCCAGCAGCACGAGCACGGCGACGTCGATCGCCTTGGCCCGCACGGAGAGCGCGACCGGCCCCGGCGACGGGAGCACCCCGCGCACCACGGCGCACGCCAGGGCGACGGCGGCCAGCACGAACGCACCGGCGCGGGTGCCGACGACGAGGGCGACGAGCGTCGCGACGACGATCCCCGAGCTGGACCACCAGAGCGAGGCGTTGCGCGCCGCGTCGAGCGAGGCGCGAGCGATGACGCGCGGGTCCAGGGGCGCCTCCTCGACCGGGATCGGGCCCGTGTGGAGCGAGGGCTCGACGGGCGCGGCGTCGACCGGCGCAGCGTCGACGGGCGCGGCGTCGACCGGCACAGCGTCGACCGGGACGGCGTCGACCGGGACGGCGGCCTCGACCGGCTCGACCGGTCGGGCCTGGCTGGCCGCGGGCTCGGGTGCGGGCGCGGCACCGACGGGTTCGAGCACGGGGTCGACGGCGTCGGGGCGCGCGGAACCCACGCGCCGAACCCCGGCTCCCCCGCTCATCCGCTCCTCCGCCATCCGTCCTTGCCTCCCGACGGGAGACTACCGTTGCGTGGTGATCGCCCGGACGGACCACGAGCCCCTGGACACGTCGCGCGTCCGGGAGGTGCTCGTGGTCGGCGCGGGCCTCGCGGCGACCCAGACCGTCGCCGGCCTGCGGGAACGCGGTTTCGACGGGCGGGTCGTCGTGCTCGGCGCCGAGGGGATCGCGCCGTACGACCGGCCGCCCTTGTCCAAGCACCTGCTCGACCGGCCGGAGCCCACGTGGCTGACCGACGAGATCGGCGTGGACCTGCTCGCGATGGCCGACGAGGTCCACCTGAGCACCCCGGCGCGGGGCCTCTCCTTCGCGGGTGGCCGGCCCGAGGTGCAGACCGCGGACGGCTCGTTCACGGCCGACACGCTCGTGGTGGCGACCGGCGCGCACGCCGTCCGGCCTCCCGGGTGGGAGGCCGCCCTGACGCTGCACACCGCCGCGGACGCCCGGCGCCTGCGCGAGGCCTTGGCGCCCGGCACGGCCCTGGTGGTGATCGGCGCCGGGTGGATCGGCGCGGAGGTGGCCGGGGTCGCCGCGGCGGCGGGCGTCGACGTCGTCGTCCTCGAGGCCACGGGCGCTCCCCTGGCCGGCGCGCTGGGGCCGGCCGTCGGCGAGCTCACCGCCCCCTGGTACGCCGCGGCCGGCGTGCGGCTGCTGACCGGCGAGCACGTCGTCGAGGTGGGCACCAACGGCGTGCTCCTCGCCGACGGCAAGCTGATCCCCGCCGACGTCGTGCTGGCGGCCGTGGGCGCCCGTCCGACCACGGACTGGCTGGCCGGCGCGCTCCCGCGCGAGGCCGACGGGTCGCTGCGGGTCGACGAGCACCAAGCGGTGATCGGCGCGCCGGCGGACGTCCGGACCGTCCGGGCCGTCGGCGACGTGGCCCTGCGCCGCTCGCCCCGGCACGGCTGGGTCCCCGGCGGCCACTGGGACGGCGCGCTGCGCGGTCCGGCCGCCCTCGTCGCCGACCTGCTCGGCGCGCCGCAGGACGCGCTCGACGTCGCGCCCTACGTCTTCTCCACCCAGCTCGGGCACGAGCTGGCGCTGTTCGGGCACCCGCATCCCGACGACGAGGTCGTGCTCCGCGGCGACCCCGCGGGCGAGGGCTGGGCCGCCCTCTGGTTCCGCCGGGGCACCGAGGAGGTCGCCGCGATCCTCACCGTCGACCGCCCCCGCGACGTGGGTGCCGCGCGCCGGCTGTTCACCGGCGCGCGGCTGCCTCGGCTCGACCGAGCGGTCGCCCGGGACCCCGGGCGTGCGCTGCGCGAGGCCGCCCTCGTCTGAGGACGGTCAGTGGGCGAAGTGCCGCGTCCCGGTGAGGTACAGCGTCACGCCGGCGGCCGCCGCGGCCGCGACGACCTCCTCGTCGCGGACCGAGCCGCCCGGCTGCACGATGGCCCGCACGCCGGCGTCGATGAGCACCTGCGCGCCGTCCGCGAACGGGAAGAACGCGTCCGAGGCCGCGACGGCCCCGCGCGCCCGCTCGACGTCCCCGGTGTTGGCCCGCTCGACCGCGAGCCGGCACGAGTCCACCCGGTTGACCTGGCCCATGCCGACGCCCACCGAGGCGCCGTCGTCGGCCAGCAGGATCGCGTTGGACTTCACGGCCCGGACGGCGCGCCAGGCGAACACGAGGTCCGCCAGGGTGGCCTCGTCGGCCGGCGTGCCCGACGCGAGGGTCCAGGCGGCCGGGTCGTCGCCGGGTGCGTCGACCTGGTCGAGCTCCTGGACCAGCAGCCCGCCGCTCACCGCGCGGCGCTCGGTGCGCACGCCCTCGGTCGGGGTGACCTTGAGCAGGCGGATGTTCTTCTTGCGCGCGAGGATCTCGAGCGCCTCGGGCTCGAAGTCGGGCGCGACGACCACCTCGGTGAACACCGGGGCGATCTGCTCGGCGGCGGCGGCCGTGAGGGTCCGGTTGGTCGCGATGACCCCGCCGAAGGCCGAGACCGGGTCGCACGCGTGGGCCTTGGCGTGGGCGTCGGCGACGTCCGCCCCGACCGCGATGCCGCAGGGGTTGGCGTGCTTGATGATGGCGACCGCCGGGGCGGTGTGGTCGTGCGCGGCCCGCCAGGCGGCGTCGGCGTCCACGTAGTTGTTGTAGCTCATCGCCTTGCCGTGCAGCTGCTCGGCACCGGCCAGCCCCCGCCCCGCGACGCCGTCGGGCGTGAGGTACAGGGCCGCCTGCTGGTGCGGGTTCTCGCCGTAGCGCAGCACCTCGCCGCGCACCCAGGTGGAGCCCGTGAACGCCGGGAAGCCGGAGTCGGTCGCCTCGTCGTCGGGCGCGTACTCGGACGCGAACCAGCTGGCCACGGCGGCGTCGTAGGACGCCGTGTGCGCGAAGGCGTCGGCGGCGAGCAGGCGCCGCGCGGCGAGCGTGAAGCCGCCGGCACCGACCGCCGCGACGACCTCGTCGTACCGGGCCGGGTCGACGACGACCGCGACGCTGGGGTGGTTCTTCGCGGCCGCGCGCACCATCGACGGGCCGCCGATGTCGATCTGCTCGACGCACTCGTCGGGCCCGGCGCCGGACGCGACCGTCGCCGTGAACGGGTAGAGGTTGACGACCACCAGCTCGAACGGCGCGATACCGAGCTCCTCGAGCTGCGCGAGGTGCTCGGGGCGGCGCGTGTCGGCCAGCACGCCGGCGTGGACGCGCGGGTGCAGCGTCTTGACGCGCCCGTCCAGGCACTCGGGGAAGCCGGTGAGGTCCTCGACGCGCGTGACGGGGACGCCCGTGGCGGCGATCGTCGAGGCCGTCGAGCCGGTGGAGACCAGCTCGACGCCGGCGGCGTGCAGGGCGGCGGCGAGCTCCGTCAGGCCGGTCTTGTCGTAGACGCTGACGAGCGCGCGACGGACAGGTCGCTGGTTCTCGGTGGAGGACATGGCGGCTCCCGGGGGTACAAGGGTCGGCTAAGGGCGGACCCAAGCACCCAGGCGGGCGGTGCGTGGCGGGGCACTGCGGCCGCTTCCCGGTGGTTGAACCCACCTGCGCCAGTCACGACCGGGGCCGAGTCTAGCGGGCGTCAGCCGACGATCGCGCGCCTGCCCTCGACCCGCAGTCCGTCGCGGGCGATGCGCCCGACCCAGTCGACCAGGAGCGTCCGCTCGACCGCCTTGATGCGCTCGTGCAGGGTGGCCTCGTCGTCGTCGACCTCCACGGCCACCGTGGCCTGCGCGAGGATCGGTCCGGTGTCGACGCCCTCGTCGACCACCATCACCGTGCAGCCAGTCACCTTCACGCCGTACGCGAGCGCGTCCCGCACGCCGTGCGCGCCCGGGAACGATGGCAGCAGCGCGGGGTGCGTGTTGACGATCCGACCGCCGAACCGGCCGAGGAACGTGGCACCGAACAGCTTCATGAACCCCGCGCAGACGACGAGGTCCGGGGAGAACACCGCGACCGTCTCGGCAAGTGCGGCGTCCCAGGCGGCACGGTCGTCGAAGTCCCTGAGCGAGACGACCGCGGTCGGGATCCCGGCCTCGCGCGCGATGTCGAGCGCCAGGATCCCGGCGCGGTCCGCGACCACCGCCACCACGCGCGCACCGTAGGCGGCGTCGCCGTGGGCCTCGAGGAGCGCGGCGAGGTTCGAGCCGGTCCCGGACACGAGCACGACGAGCCGGCCGGAGCCGCGGGTGGCCGGGTCGGGGCGACGGGGGGTCTCCTGAGTCACGCAGTGACCCTATCCGCGCCCGACGGACGCTCCGTCCGCGGCTCCAGGTTCGTGGGCGAGAATGCTCGGGTGAGCAACCCGTACGCGCCCCCCGAGGACCGCCCGCGCACGCCGGACGGCGACCGGGTGGACGCGCCGCCTGCTCAGCACCCGTGGCCGCCGCCCGCACCCGTCGTCGGTCCGGTGCGCCCGTCCGCTCCCGACAGCGCCCCGCCCGACCCCGAGCTGGCGGCGCGCGCCCTGCGCCTGACGCGCCTGTTCGGGGTGCTCGTGCTGTCGTCGGTGCTGGTCGCCACGCTCCCGCTGCCGTGGCAGGCGTCCGCCCTGGTGTTCGCCCTCGCGGCGCTGGTCGTCGGCGTCTGGGCGCTCGTCGTGTCGAGCCGGGCGCGGTCCCGCGGGGTCACGCCCATGATCGGGGTCGGCGTCGTCATCGCGCTCTCGTGGTCGCTGCTCCTCGCGGTGCAGCTGGCGGTGTGGCCCGTCTCGCAGGCCAAGCAGGAGTGCCTGCAGGGCGCCCTGACGATCACCGCGAAGAACGCCTGCAACGCGCAGTACCTCAAGGACCTCGACGACCTGCGGGACTCGTTGCAGAAGCGGAGCACCGGCTCCTAGTCCGGGACGTCGGCCTCGTCCGGACGGAGCGCGACGTCGTCGGGACCCAGCGCCGACTCGTCACGACGGAGTGCGACGCGGAACGCGTGGCGCACCTGCGCCCGCAGCGGCCGGTCCCCGGGCAGCGCTACGAGCAGCGACCCGACGAGCACCCCGGCCGCTGCCAGGAGCCCGACGATCCCACCCTGCGCGCCGACGTCGGCGAGCCGGTCCGGCCCGACGCCCCCGCTCGCGACGGTGACCAGCAGCGCGACGACGACCCCCGTGGTCACCGCGGCGGTGGCGCACGCCGACATCGCCTCCCACCACCGCTGCGTGACCAGTCGGCGATGCACGTACCAGCCGACCAGCGCGCCCACCAGGACCAGCACCAGCGGCACCACGCTCGTGGCTGGTCCGACGACGTCCGGCGCCGGGAGGGCGCCGAGCATCGGCACCGCGGGCAGCGGCCCTCCGATCACCCCGTCGGGCGCGAAGTGCGTACCGGACCCGACGGCGAACCCGGCACCGCTCAGCCAGGCGAGCGCCCACACGACCAGGTTGGGCAGGTACGCCAGCTCGGCGATCGCCATCACCACGCCGCCGACGGCGTCCAGGCCGAGGCCCCGCACGACGTCCCCGATCGTGGCCCGTCCCGCGACGACCCAGAGCGTGGCGACCGCCGCGGCGAGCGCCACCAGGGCGGCCGTGGCGAGAACTCCGCCCGCGGCCCCGGTTCGCAGCGGCGCCGGGCACCGCGTCCAGCCCGGCCGGGTCAGGGCGCGCAGCGTGGGCGCCTCGGGCCGGGCCAGCAGGCCGGCGCCGAGCCCGACCGCGGAGACGAGCGCACCGCCCACGGCCGCGCGGGCCAGGCCGGCGTCGGACACCCCGTCCAGCAAGGCCACCAGCACCGTGACCAGCGTGTACGTGCCCACCCCGGCGCCGTAGGCCGACCAGGTGACCAGGCCCGAGCGGCGCGCGGACGCGTAGCAGACGAAGACCGCGAGGATCGTCACGCCCAGCGGCACCAGCGACACGGTGACCGCGCCGACCTGAGCCGGGACGCCGTGCCCGAGCAGCCACAGCGACGACCCCACGCCGACCGACCGGAACCAGCCGACGCCGCTGTTCGACGGGTCCGCGGAGGTCGCGACGTACGCGGCGACGGCGGGCAGCGCGAGGACCAGGATCGAGAGCACCGCGGCCTGCAGCGCGGACAGCACGCCGGCGACCCACCGGGGGGCGCCGTCGAGCGCGGACGTGAAGAACGCGGGTGCCGCGTCGTCGGCCGGCGCACGGCGTCGTCGGCGGTCGAGGACGGGCGTGCCGCCTGTGCGGGGACCGGTGGAGCTCACCGTGCCATGGTCGCCGCCGCATCCACCCGTCCGGCGTACCCGGCCCGGCGCGTCGGCGCCGGGTACGCGAGAGGCGCCGACCCCGCGGGGTCGGCGCCTCTCGGACGGGCTAGGAGAGCAGCTCTCGCGCGAGCGCGGCCGTCTCGGACGGCGTCTTGCCGACCTTGACGCCCGCGGCCTCGAGGGCCTCCTTCTTGGCCTGGGCGGTGCCCGAGGAGCCGGAGACGATGGCGCCGGCGTGGCCCATGGTCTTGCCCTCGGGGGCCGTGAAGCCGGCGACGTAGCCGACGACGGGCTTGGTGACGTGCTCGGCGATGTAGGCCGCCGCGCGCTCCTCGGCGTCGCCGCCGATCTCACCGATCATCACGATGACCTCGGTCTCCGGGTCCGCCTCGAACGCCGCGAGCGCGTCGATGTGCGTGGTGCCGATGATCGGGTCGCCGCCGATGCCGATGGCCGTCGAGAACCCGAAGTCCCGCAGCTCGTACATCATCTGGTAGGTCAGCGTGCCGGACTTCGAGACCAGGCCGACGCGGCCCGGGCCCGAGATGTCCGCCGGGATGATGCCGACGTTCGACTTCCCGGGGCTGATCAGGCCGGGGCAGTTGGGGCCGATGAGCCGCACGCCCTTGTCCAGCGCGAGCGCGAAGAACTCGGCGGTGTCGGCCACCGGGACGCCCTCGGTGATGATGACGACCAGCGGGATGCCCGCCTCGATCGCCTCGACGACCGCGGCCTTGGTGTGGGCCGGCGGCACGAAGATCACGGAGACGTCGGCGCCGGTCTCGTCCATCGCCTCGGCGACGGAGCCGAAGACGGGGACCTCGGTCTCACCGAACGCGACGGTGGTCCCCGCCTTGCGCGGGTTCACGCCGCCGACGACGGCCGTGCCGGACGCGAGCATGCGGGACGTGTGCTTCTGGCCCTCGGAGCCCGTCATGCCCTGGACGATGACCTTGGATGCCTCGGTCAGGAAGATCGCCATGGTGGTGTCTGCTTCTCTCTACGTCAGGGGTTCAGGCGGCGGCGTGGGCGAGCTCGGCCGCCTTGTCGGCGCCGCCGTCCATCGTGTCCGCGATCGTGACCAGCGGGTGACCGGCGTCGGCGAGGATCCGGCGACCCTCGAGCACGTTGTTGCCGTCCAGGCGCACGACCAGCGGCTTGGAGGCCTCGTCGCCGAGGATCTCGAGGGCCGCGACGATGCCGTTGGCGACGGCGTCGCACGCCGTGATGCCGCCGAACACGTTGACGAACACCGACTTGACCTGCGGGTCCGTGAGGATGATGTCCAGGCCGGCGGCCATGACCTCGGCGCTCGCGCCGCCGCCGATGTCGAGGAAGTTGGCCGGCTTCACGCCGCCGTGCGCCTCACCGGCGTACGCGACGACGTCGAGCGTGCTCATGACGAGCCCCGCGCCGTTGCCGATGATGCCGACCTCGCCGTCGAGCTTGACGTAGTTGAGGTCCTTCTCCTTGGCGCGCGCCTCGAGCGGGTCGGCCGCGGCCGCGTCCTCGAGCTCGGCGTGCTCCGGGTGCCGGAAGCCGGCGTTCTCGTCCAGCGTGACCTTGCCGTCGAGCGCGACGATGTCGCCGTCCTCGGTCAGCACCAGCGGGTTGACCTCGACCAGCGTGGCGTCCTCGTTCTGGTAGACCGCCCACAGCGTCTGCAGCACCGCGGCGACCTTGGGCGCCAGCTCGGCGCTGAACCCGGCGGCGGCGACGATCTCGTCGGCCTTCTCCTGGTCGATGCCGGTGCGCGGGTCGACGGCGACCTTCGCGAGTGCGTCGGGACGCTCCACCGCGAGCTGCTCGATCTCCATGCCGCCCTCGACGGAGCACATCGCCAGGTAGCGACGCTCCGCGCGGTCGAGCAGGAGGGAGAAGTAGAACTCCGTCGCGATCTTCGCGCCCTGCGCGATCATCACGCGGTGGACCGTGTGGCCCTTGATGTCCATGCCGAGGATCTCGGAGGCCTTCTCGGCCGCGTCGTCCGCGCTGCGGGCGAGCTTGACGCCGCCCGCCTTGCCGCGGCCGCCGACCTTGACCTGGGCCTTCACGACGACGACGCCGTCCTGGCCACCGAGCAGCTGCTCCGCGCCGGCGCGGGCCTCCTCGGGAGTCGTGGCGACGACGCCGCCCAGGACGGGCACGCCGTGCTTCTCGAAGATGTCACGCGCCTGGTACTCGAACAGGTCCACCTGGTCTGGGTCCTCTCATCACCGGCGTTCGACGGCCTCTGTGCGGCCGAAACGCCCCGGTCGATGGTAGCGGCCGGGCGGAGATCTCTTCACATCGAGAGATGTGGCGTACGCGACCCTTCCTCGCCCCGACCCCTCCCCCTGAAGCGTTCCGGTCCGCTACCTTCCCCGCATGGACCCGGTGCCGCACATCGCCGCAGCTGTCGACCAGTCCCGCCGCCCCGCCCGTCGGCCGCGGTGAGCGCCCCCTCGGACACCGCGCCCACGGCGTCGGTCGCGCGCCTCGCCGTGCTGCGCGGGGTGGCCGCCCGCGTGCCCGACCCGCGCGCGCTCGGCAGGCCGGTGCTGGTCGGCGTCGACGGCATGGACGGGGCCGGCAAGACCACGTTCGCCGACGAGCTCGCCGCGGAGCTGCGCCGCGGCGGCAGGCACGTCGTCCGGGTGGGCGTCGACGGCTTCCACCGGCCCCGCGACGAGCGCTACCGCCGGGGCCGGCACTCCCCCGAGGGCTTCTGGGCGGACTCGTACGACTACGACGCCCTGCGCCGGGACGTCCTCGAGCCGTTCGCGCCCGGCGGCAGCCGCCGCTTCCGCCGGGCCGTCCGCGACGTCACCACCGACCAGGCGCTGCACCTGCCGCGCGAGTCCGGCACGGACCGCACCGTGCTCGTGGTCGACGGGATCTTCCTGCACCGCGACGAGCTCGCCGCCTGGTGGGACTTCTCGGTGTACCTCGACGTCGACTTCGCCGAGACCTTCGCCCGCATGGCCGTCCGGGACGGCTGCCCGCCGGATCCGCACCACCCCGCCAACGCCCGGTACGTCGAGGGCCAGCGCACCTACCTCGCCTCCTGCCGCCCGGCGTCCCGCGCGTCGGTCGTCATCGACAACCGCGACGTCCACCACCCCCACCCCCTCCCCACGGACTGACCCACCCGCGCGCCAGCCCCCACCCGGGACGTCCGCGCAAGTACGGCCCCTGACCCGTACTTCCTCGGACGTTCCGCGCCCTGAGGCCCGGACGTCCGCGCAGGTAGGGCCCCTGACCCATACCTCCTCGGACGTTGGGCGGTGGATTCGCGCGTCAACTTGGGTTGACAAGCGGCTATCTGTCAACGTAGGTTGACGGCTATGTCCGATGAGCTGATGACCGCGGCCGCCAGTGCCGCCGAGCCCGCCGAGGGCCTCCGGGCCGTCCGCGCGCTGCGGGCGCTGGCCGACCGGCTGGAGGCCCTGCACGTCGAGCGCGCCCGAGGGCTGGGGTGGTCCTGGCAGCAGGTCGCCGCCGCGCTCGGGGTCTCCCGCCAGGCGGTCCACAAGAAGTACGGAAAGAGGTTCGACTGATGTTCGAGAGGTTCGCCAGCGACGCCCGCGACGCGGTCGTCCACGCCCAGGACGAGGCGCGCAGCCTCGGCGCCGACCGCATCGGCACCGAGCACCTGCTGCTCGGCGCCGTCCACACCCCCGACACGGTGGCGGCCCGTGCACTGCGGCGGCTCGGCGTCGATCACGCCGCGCTGCTCGCCACGGTCCGCGCCCTGCCCGCGGGCACCATCGACGCCGCCGCGCTGGCCGGCGTCGGCATCGACCTCGATGCCGTCCGGGCTCAGGTCGAGGCCTCGTTCGGCCCGGGCGCGCTCGACGAGGTCGCGCAGGCACCGAGCAGCAAGGCCGGCCACCGACCCTTCGACGCCGCCGCGAAGAAGATGCTCGAGATCGCGCTGCGCGAGGCGGTCCGGTTCAAGCACCGCCGGCTCGACACCGGTCACCTGCTGCTCTCGGCCGCGCGGCTGGACGACACGACCGCGTTCCAGGTGCTCGCCTCGGTCGGTGTGGGGCCGGACGCCGTGCGCGACGCCGTCGCGGCCGCGTGGGCCGACGTCCCGGTCGGCTGATCGTGACCGGCGGCGTCTCGCTGGCCCGCGCGCTGCGGACGCGCGCGTGGGCCGCCGAGACCCGGCACCCGGCCGCCCGCCCGGGCGGCACGCACGCCCCCGCCCCGCGGGGGGACGCGCCTCAGAGCTTGGTGACCGGCGAGAACCGCAGCAGCAGCCGCTTGGTGCCGTCGGTGCCGAAGTCGACCTTGGCCACGGCGTTCGGGCCGGCGCCCTCGAGCGCGACCACCGTGCCGAGCCCGTACGAGTCGTGCGTGACCCGGTCGCCGACCGTCAGCTGCGGGATCGCGGAGTCCGGCCGCGGCGTGGCCGACCCGAACGTCGCGCCCGTCGACGGCAGCGCCTTGCGGGTCTCGACCCGTGGCGCCGAGCGGTATCCACCGCCGCTGCTTCCGGACGAGCCGTAGCCCGAGCCGTAGGAGCTGCGCAGCTGCTGGGTCGACGACTCGCGCCGCCGCCAGTCGATGAGCTCGTCCGGCAGGTCGTCGAGGAACCGGCTGGCCGGGAACTCGTTGGGCACCCCCCACGCCGTCCGGACCGCCGCGCGCGAGATGTACAGCCGCTCGCGGGCCCGGGTCAGGCCGACGTACGCCAGCCGCCGCTCCTCGGCCAGCTGGTCGGCGTCGGACAGCGAGCGCAGGTGCGGGAACGTGCCGTCCTCCATGCCGGTGAGGAACACGACCGGGAACTCGAGGCCCTTGGCGGTGTGCAGCGTCATCAGCGTGACCACGCCGGGGTCGGGCTTCGCCTCGCCGTCCTCGTCGCCGCCGTCGTCGTCGGGGATCTGGTCGGAGTCCGCCACCAGGGACACGCGCTCGAGGAAGTCGGCGAGGTCGCCCTCCGGGTCGGTCTGCTCGAACTCGGAGGCCACCGCGTGCAGCTCGGCCAGGTTCTCCACCCGGGAGGCGTCCTGCGGGTCGTCGCTCGCGCGCAGCTCCGCGAGGTAGCCCGACCGGTCGAGCACCGCGCCGAGCACCTCGGCAGGGCCGGCCGCGCCGTCGGACAGCGCCCGCAGGTCGGCCATCATCCGGGCGAACGCGGAGAGCCCGGTGATCGCGCGGGTGCCGAGGCCCGGCACCTCGTCGAGCCGGTCGAGGGCTGCGCCGAACGAGATGCGCTCGCGCTCGGCGAACGCCGCGACCATCGACTCGGACCGGTCGCCCAGGCCGCGCTTGGGGACGTTGAGGATGCGGCGCACGCTGACGTCGTCGTCGGGGTTGTCGATGGCCCGCAGGTACGCGACCGCGTCCTTGACCTCGCGGCGCTCGTAGAACCGCGTGCCGCCGACCACCTTGTAGGGCAGCCCGACGCGGATGAGCACCTCCTCCAGCGCCCGGGACTGCGCGTTCGCGCGGTAGAAGATGGCGACGTCGCCGGGACGCACACCGTCGGAGTCACCCAGGCGGTCGATCTCCCCGGCGACGAACCGCGCCTCCTCGTGCTCGGTGTCCGCCACATAGGCCACGATCTGCGCGCCGGCGCCCGAGTCGGTCCAGAGGCGCTTGCCCTCCCGCCCCGGGTTGCGGCTGATCACCGCGTTGGCGGCCGAGAGGATGTTCTGCGTCGACCGGTAGTTCTGCTCGAGCTTGATGGTCCGCGCGTCCGGGTAGTCGACCTCGAACTCGAGGATGTTGCGGATCGAGGCGCCGCGGAACGCGTAGATCGACTGGTCGGCGTCGCCTACCACCGTGAGCTCGCCGCGGGGCAGCTCCATGTCCGTCGAGTCGTCGACGATCCCCCGCGAGGACCCGACCAGCTCCCGGACCAGCACGTACTGCGCGTGGTTCGTGTCCTGGTACTCGTCGACCAGCACGTGACGGAACCGGCGCCGGTAGTGCTCGGCCACGGCAGGGAACCCCTGCAGCAGGTGCACGGTCGTCATGATCAGGTCGTCGAAGTCGAGGGCGTGAGCCTGCTTGAGCCGGGCCTGGTAGCGCGTGTAGACCTGCGCCAGCACCGAGTCGAAGTCGTTGGCGGCGCCACCGCCCGAGGTCGCCGCGAACGTCTCCGGGTCCACCAGCTCGTCCTTGAGCGAGGAGATCTTCGACGCGAGCGCCTTGGCCGGATAGCGCTTGGGGTCCAGGTCGAGCTCGCGCGCGACGAGCGTGAGCAGCCGCTGCGAGTCCGCCGAGTCGTAGATGGAGAAGCTGGACCGCAGTCCCAGGGTCGCCGCCTCCCGCCGCAGGATCCGCACGCACGCCGAGTGGAACGTGGACACCCACATGCGCCCGGCCGCGGGGCCCACCAGGTGCTCGACGCGCTCGCGCATCTCGGCTGCGGCCTTGTTGGTGAACGTGATGGCGATGACCTCGCCCGCGCGCGCCCGACCCGTGGCCAGCAGGTACGCGATCCGGTGCGTGAGCACCCGCGTCTTTCCCGAGCCGGCGCCGGCGACGATGAGCAGGGGGCCGCCCTGGTGCAGCACGGCCTCGCGCTGCTGGGGGTTCAGGCCGACGACCAGGGCATCGGCCTGCGCCTGCCGGCGGGCGCGGTTCTCGGTCGAGGCGGCGTCCGCGGGGACGCCGGGCAGGGGCAGGGAGAGGTTCTCGAAGAGCGACGTCATGGCTCCCCCAGGATAGGCGCCGCCGCCGACATCACGGGCGCGTGGCTGACCTCGCTGTGGACGCGCCGGGCTCAGGTGGCAGCCAGCGCGGTCAGCCAGGCGCCCGTGCTGACGAGGGCCGCGGCGAGCTCGACCAGGATGGTCAGCCCGGTGGCCTGCAGGGCGGCGACCGTGGCCCGCCACGCCGGCTGGGCGGCCCGCGACCGCAGCCACTCGACCAGGAAGATGCCGAGCACGAAGCCCACGAACAGGCCGACGACGGGGATCACGAAGAACCCGACCACGCCCGCGACCCCGCCCCAGACCAGCGTCGAGGACGGCACCCCCGCCCGCTTGAGGTGACGGCCCGCCAGCAGGTACTTGGCGACGAACGCGATGGCGGTGACCACCACGGCGATCGCGACGACCGTCCACCCGGCGACCCCGCCGGTCAGGACGCCCCACACGATCACGGCACCGGCGACCAGCAGCCCGCCCGGCAGCACCTGGACGACGACCCCGACCAGCCCGACGAGCACGACGAGACCGGTCAGGAGGTCGCCGATGTGGTCCACGCGCTGGACAGTAGCCTCAGTGCCAGAGCACCGCGACGGCGACGTTGACCACGACGAGCCCGGCGATCGCCCCGAGGTACCCGCTGGTCACGCGCGCGGGCTTGCGCACCCCCACGATCACCAGGGCGGTGACGACGAGGGCGACGACGAGCTTGACGGCGAGCTTCGCGGGGTCCGGGTCGTGCCCGGCGAGCCCGGCCGACGCGATGCCGGCCAGCAGGATGCCCGTCACGAGCGCGGTGAGGATCCCGTGCAGGACGCCGGTCGCGATCTTCGGGGTCCGCAGGTTGACCAGGGTGCCGCCGAGCACGATGGCCCAGCCGATCAGGTGGAGCACGACGAGGAGGTTGTAGACGAGGTCCATGCGGCCACCCTAGATGACGCCCAGTCAGATAAATCCGCGGAGGGCTTGCGGTACTGTCTGGCGACATACCGAACAGTCGGTATCGGGGGTGGACGTGCGCAGGTTCGAGGGCAGGGTCGCCCTGATCACCGGTGCCAGCCGCGGGATCGGCCTGGCGGTCGCGGAACGGCTGGTCGCCGAGGGCGGCATCGTCGTGATCACGGGGCGCAAGCCGGAGTCGCTGCAGGATGCCGTCGAGCGGCTGGACGCGATCGAGCCGGGCCGCGCGGTGGGCGTCGCGGGCAAGGCCGACGACGAGCTCCACCGGGCCGAGGTGCTCGCCCTGGTCCAGAGCCGGTTCGGGCGCCTGGACCACCTGGTCAACAACGCGGGCATCAACCCGGCGTTCGGTCCGGCGCTCGCGATCGAGAGCTCCGTGGTCCGCAAGATCCTCGAGGTCAACGTGGTCGCCGCCCTCGACTGGACCCGGGCGGCCGTCGCGGCCGGCCTGAGCCGCTCGATCGTCAACACCGCCTCGGTCGCCGGCCTGTCGGCCAGCCCAGGCGTGGCGGTCTACGGGGTCTCCAAGGCCGCGCTCATCAACCTCACGCAGCAGCTGGCCGTCGAGCTCGCGCCGGCCGTCCGCGTCAACGCGGTCGCCCCCGCCGTGGTTCGCACGCGGCTGGCGCAGGCGCTGTACGCGGGCGAGCGCGAGGCGGCCCTCGCGGCGGCCTACCCGCTGGGCCGGATCGGGGAGCCGGAGGACGTCGCCGGCCCGGTCGCGTTCCTGCTGTCCGACGACGCCGCCTGGATCACGGGCCACACCCTCACCATCGACGGCGGCGCGAGCGTCGTCGCGGTCGGCTGACCGAAGGAGCACCCATGGCCACGTCCAGCGTCGTCGACGACATCACGCGCGCCGCGGTCGAGCTGTTCGCCGCCCAGGGGTACGCGAACACCTCGGTGCAGCAGATCGTCGAGGCCGCCGGCGTCACCAAGGGCGCGATGTACCACTACTTCGACTCGAAGGACGAGCTGCTCTTCTCGGTGTACGAGCGGATGCTCTCGCTGCAGACCGACCACCTCGACGAGATCATCGCCCGCGGCGCCCCGACGGCTCAGACGCTGCACGACGTGTGCGTCGACGTCGTCGAGACCTCGATCGACTTCCTGCCCGAGGGCACCGTGTTCTTCCGCAGCGTGCACATGCTCTCCGAGCCCCGCCAGAAGGAGGTCACGCGCCGCCGCCGCCAGTACCACGACGTGTTCGCCGGCCTTCTCGAGCGCGGGCAGCACGAGGGCCTGTACCGCACGGACATCCCGCGCGCGGTGCTCGTCGCGCACTTCTTCGCCGACGTGCACTACCTGTCGACCTGGTACTCCCCCGACGGCGCCGAGGACAAGACGGTCCTCGCCGAGCAGCTGACGGACCTGTTCCTCGACGGCATCACGGCCACCTGAGCCCCCCGGGAGGGAGTCGCATGGACAGCAGGCTCGACGGTCGCGTCTCGATCGTCACCGGTGCCGCGGGCGGGCTCGGGTCCGCGTTCGCGCGGGCCCTGCACGCCGCCGGCGCGAGCGTCGTGCTCGCCGACCTGCGCGACGACGACGCCGCGGCGCTGGCCGCCGAGCTGGGCGACCGCGCCCTCGCGGCCCACCTCGACGTGACCTCCGAGGAGAGCTGGGCGTCCGTCGTCGCGGGGACGCTCGCCGCCTTCGGCGCGGTCGACGTGCTGGTCAACAACGCGGGCATCGCGAACGCGGGGCCGATCGACCACTACCCGAAGGCCAAGTGGGACGCGGTCATCGCCGTGAACCTCACCGGCGTGTTCCTGGGCGCGCAGGCCGTGGTGCCGACGATGAAGGCAGCGGGTCGGGGCTCGATCATCAACATCTCGTCGGTCGAGGGCATGCGCGGCGGTGCGCACCTGCACGGCTACGTCGCGTCGAAGTTCGGCGTGCGGGGCCTGACCAAGTCGCTCGCGGTCGAGCTGGGACCCGACGGGATCCGCGTCAACTCGGTGCACCCGGGCTTCGTGCAGACGCCGATGACGGCGCGGCTCGACCCCACCGCCGTGCCGATCCCGCTGGGCCGGCCCGCGCTGCCGCAGGACGTCGCGGGCACCGTGGTGTTCCTGGCGAGCGACGACTCCGCCTACACGACGGGCACCGAGCTGGTGGTCGACGGCGGCATGATCGCGGGCATCCCGCACTCCTGAACGACCGGTTCCCTCAGGCCTGCGCGGGCGCCGTCGAGAACTGGGCCACGAGCTCGCGCTTGAGCACCTTCCCGCTGCCGCCCAGGGGCAGGGCGTCGACCAGGTGCACCACGCGCGGGAACTTGTACGCGGCGACCCGCTCGCGCACGAACGCCACGATCTCGTCGGGGGTCGCGGTGTGCCCGTCGAGCAGCACCACGGCCGCGTGGACCTCCTGGCCGCGAGCCTCGTCGGCGATCCCGAACACCGCCGCGAACGCGATCGCGGGGTGCCGCATCATCACGTCCTCGACCTCGCTCGGGTACACGTTGTAGCCGTTGCGGACGATCATGTCCTTCTTGCGGTCGACGATCGTGATGACGTCGTCGGCGTCCTTGGTGCCCAGGTCACCGGTGCGGAACCACCCGTCGACCACCGCAGCCGCCGACGCCTCGGGGTTGTTGAGGTAGCCCTTGAACAGGGCATGACCGCGCACCAGATCTCGCCCAGCTCGCCCAGCGGCAGCGGCACGATGCGGTCGTCGACGTCGGCGTCGGCGATCTCGATGTCGACACCCCAGAGCGGACGGCCGACGGTGCCGGGCCGGATGGGCTCGCCGACGTAGTTGAACGACACCGCCGGCGACGTCTCCGTCAGCCCGTACCCCTCGTGCACCTCGGCGGAGAACTCGCGCGAGAACGCCTCGAGCACCGCGACCGGCAGGGCCGCGCCGCCCGACACCGCGTAGCGCAGCGGGGGCCGCGCAGTGCTGCGCGCCGCCGCCTGCAGGAGGCCGATGTACATCGTCGGCACCGCCGTGAAGACCGTCGCCCGGTGCGTCACCATCTGCGCGAGCGCCTGGTCCGGGTCGAACTTGGGCAGCAGCACGACAGCGGCCCCCACGCGGAACGCCGTGTTCATCACGCAGACCTGGCCGAACGTGTGGAACAGCGGCAGCCCGCCGAACACGATGTCGTCCCGCTTCATGTCGAACGTGTCGATCAGGGCCACGTTGACCTGCTCGATGATCGCCATGTGCGAGCCGACCGCGCCCTTGGGCCGGGCCGTGGTGCCGCTGGTGTACAGAATCGTCGCCGCGCTGATCGGGTGCACGGACGCGTACCAGTCGATGGGCTCCGTCGCGGCGGCCTCGTCCTCGAGCCGCGGGAACGGCACCTCCATCCCGTCCGGGACGAGGACCGTGAGCAGCGGGATCCCCACCGACGCGGCCGCCGGGCCGGCCTCGGCGAGCATCGGGGCCGCGGCCACCAGCAGCCTCGCGCCCGAGTCGCGCAGGACGAAAGCGATCTCCTCGGCCTTGAACAGCAGGTGCACCGGCACGACGACCGCACCGAGCGCGAGGACGCCGTAGTAGACGCGCGCGAAGTCGGGCACGTTGGGGACGATCATCGCGACGCGGTCGCCGGGCACGATGCCCCGGGCGCGCAGGGCCCCGGCGTAGGCGCGGGTCTGCTCCCAGAGCTCGCCGTACCGCACCACCTGGTCCCCCATGAGGAACGCCGTGCGCTCGGGCCGGCTGTGGGCGGTCTCGGCGAGGATCGCCGCGACGGACATGCTCCCGTAGCCCGCTCCGTCGAGGGCTTCGTCGTACGTCATGTCGGTTCACTTTCCCTTCGTCGTGTCGAGCTGCGCTCGCCCGAGGGAGGCGAGGTGGACCTCGTCCGGTCCGTCCGCCAGGCGGAGGGCCCGGGCGGCGGCGAACATCTCCGCCAACGGCTGGTCGCCGGACAGGCCGGCGGCGCCGAACAGCTGGATCGCGCGGTCGAGGATCTGCTGCACGGCCCGCGGTACCGCGATCTTGATCGCCTGGATCTCGGTCGTCGCGGCGCGGTTGCCGACCGTGTCCATGAGCCACGCGGTCTTGAGCACCAGCAGGCGCAGGGCCTCGATCTGGACCCGGGACTCCGCCACCCACTCGCGCACGACGCCCTGGTCGGCCAGCCGCTTCCCGAAGGCGGTGCGGGACGTCGCGCGCTCGACCACCAGGTCCATCGCCCGCTCCGCCATGCCGAGCGCCCGCATGCAGTGATGGACCCGGCCCGGCCCCAGCCGCGCCTGCGCCACGGCGAACCCCTCGCCCTCCCCCGCGACGATGCTGGTCACCGGCACGCGCACGTCCTCGAACAGGATCTCCGCGTGACCGCCGTGGTCGCGGTCGTCGTACCCGAACACCGTCAGCGGACGCACGATCGTCACGCCCGGGGCGTCCCGCGGCACCAGCACCATGCTCTGCCGACGACGACGCTCCGCCGAGGGGTCCGTCGCGCCCATGACCACCAGCAGCGCGCACTCCGGGTTCATCGCGCCGGTCGACCACCACTTGCGGCCCGTGATGACGTACTCGTCGCCGTCCCGCACGATCCGGGTGGCGATCTGCGAGGCGTCCGACGACGCCACGTCCGGCTCGGTCATGCAGAACGCGGACCGGATCTCGGCGTCGAGCAGCGGCTCCAGCCACTGCTCCTTCTGCGCGGGCGTGCCGAACTCGTGCAGGAGCTCCATGTTGCCGGTGTCGGGCGCGGCGCAGTTGAGGGCGACCGGCGCGAGACGGGGGCTGCGGCCGGTCAGCTCGGCCACGGGGGCGTACTGCAGCGTGGTCAGGACGCCCGGCCGGAAGAGGTTCCAGAGCCCGCGCTCCCTCGCCGCGGCCTGCAGGTCGCGCACGATCGGCCGGGTCCCCCACTCGTCGGGCGTCGCGGCCAGCTGGTCCTCGAGCACCGGCTCGGCGGGATGGACGAGCTCGTCGAGGAACCGTCGGGTGCGCGCGACGTGGTCGACCGTGACGGCGTCGGGGGCGAAGTCCATCAGCGCGCCCCCGCCAGCCTGGCGAGGCCCTCGTCAGCGAGCGGGGCCACCAGGGCGCCGATCTGCTCGAAGCCGTCCCCGACCGTCTCGCCCGCGAGGAACCGGACGTGGATGCCCTCGAGGATGACCGCGAGCTTGTAGGCGGCGAAGGCCCGGTACCAGCCGAGCTCCGGGACGCTGGTGCCGAGCCGGGCGCTGTAGGCGTCGACCAGCTCCTCGAACTCCGGGTAGCCGGCGGCGGGGTCGACCGCGCTGGGGACCGCGTCGCTGAGCCGGCGGATGGTCCAGTAGAGCCCGAGCATGCCGAGGTCCACCGCGGAGTCGCCGAGGGTCGCCATCTCCCAGTCGAGGATCGCCGTGACGTGCGGCCCCGGGCCTCCCACCAGCGCGTTGTCCAGCCGGTAGTCGCCGTGCACGATGCTGCTGCGCTGCGTCGTCGGCACCCGCTCGGCCAGGCGTTCCTGCAGGTGGTCGAGGCTCTGGGCCGGCCGCGAGCGCGAGCCGTCCAGCTGCGTCCGCCATCGCCGGAGCTGCCGGTCGAGAAACCCGTCCGCCCGGCCCAAGTCCGCGAGCGCGACCTGCGACGGGTCGATCGCGTGCAGCTCGGCCAGCAGCGTCGCCAGCTCGAGGCTCACCGCGCGCAGCTGCTCGGGGGTGAAGGCGGCGTTCTGGGCGGGGTCCGCCAGCACGATCCCGTCCACCAGGTCCATCACGGAGAAGACGGTGCCGGTCCCCGCGCTCGGGTCGTCGACCAGCGCGACGGTTCGGGGTACGGGCACCCGCGAGCCCGCCAGCGCGGAGAGGACGCGGTGCTCCCGGGCCATGTCGTGCGCCGTGGTCTGCACGTGGCCCAGCGGCGGGCGGCGGACCACCAGCGGCCGGACCCCGCCGTCGACCCGGTAGGTGAGGTTGCTGCGGCCGCCGGCGATGACCCGCGCGGACAACGTCCCCTCGCCCAGCAGGTCGGGGTGCTCGCGGCGCAGCCAGGCCTCGAGCCGCGCGACGTCGAGCCCCGGCGGGTCCGGCATCCGTTCGGTCATCGTCGACCACCTTCCGCGGGCGGCATACCGCCCGGTCGGTACGCTACCGGATCCGCTCGCGCGCTTCTCGGCGGTCCCCCGGCGCGGGGAGGTCAGGGGCGCAGCACGAGCTCGAACGCCGCCCGCGCCCGTTCCGCGCTGGGCCGGTCGCCGTTGATCAGGTCGGCGTAGGTGAACGACTCCGAGACGCGGACGAGCAGGTACGCCAGGTCGTGCGGGCTCACCGGGCGGCCGAACGGCTGCTCGCCCAGCTCCTCGCGGACCAGAGCCTCGACCACGGCCACGTAGCGGCGCTGGATCTCACTGTCCTTCGTCGTGAGCAACCGCAGCGCTCGCGCCGGCTCGCGCTGCAGGAAGCCACGGAAGTAGCCGGCGGTGATGAGGTCCTGGGCGAAGTGCGTGAGCACCCCGGCCACCCGCTCGGCCCCGTGCGACCCGCGCGTCGCCGCCTCCGCCTGCTCGAGCGTGGGGACGGCGAGCGACCAGAGGACCTCGGACAGCAGCACGTCGCGGTTGCCCACCCAGCGGAACAGCGAGGTCCGGTCCACGCCGAGGCTCGTCGCGAGGCGGCCCATGTCGATCCGCGCGCCCTCGATGAACGTCTCGCGGGCCGCCCGGAACGCCCGCACGGCCTCCGCGTGCTCGCCGTCCTCGAGACGTTGCGAGAGCCAGGACGGCGCGACCAGCGTGCCGACGCGGCCGAGCCCGACCGAACGGTCCGCAGCGACGCCGGGGTTCGACATGGCGGCAACCTACTCCTCGCCGCCGAGGGGCATGCAACATCTCGCAGAATGATGCAGACTCGGAACGTCATCGGTGCCGATCGACGAGCGGAGCTCCTCGCATGACTGTTGCCCGAAGCGCTGACGCGCCGAAGACCGCCCTCCCCCGCGCGCTGCTGACCAGCGACTTCTACTCGTTCCAGGACGTCCTGACGCCGGTCGAGAACGAGCACGTCATGGCGATCCGGGAGTTCCTGGAGACCGAGGTCCGGCCGATCGCCGACGACTGCTGGGAGCGCGCCGAGTTCCCCGTGCACCTGATCCCGCGGGTCGGGGAGCTCGGCCTGCTCGGGCCGATGTGGCCGGAGACGGTCCGGTTCGAGAACAGCGCCGTCTACCGCGGCTGGGTCGCCCTCGAGCTCTCACGGGTGGACGCCGGCTTCTCGACGTTCATCGGCGTGCAGAACGGGCTGACCATGGGCGCGATCGGCGTCGGCGGCTCGCTCGAGCAGCGCGCCGAGCTGCTCCCGCCGATGAGCCGCGGCGAGCTGGTGGGCGCCTTCGGCCTCACCGAGCCCTTGTCCGGTTCCGACACCGCCCGCGGCCTGCGCACCACCGCGCACCGCACCGGCGACACATGGGTGATCAACGGCGCCAAGCGCTGGATCGGCAACGCCACGTTCGCGGACTTCACCGTCATCTGGGCGCGCGACACCGCCGACGACCAGGTCAAGGGCTTCCTCGTCCGCAGCGGCACCCCCGGGTTCAGCGCGACGAAGATCGAGCGCAAGCAGGCGCTGCGGTCCGTGCAGAACGCCGACATCCTGCTCGACGGGGTCGAGGTGTCCGAGGCGGACCGGCTGCCGAACATCCACTCGTTCCGCGACGTCGCGACCGTGCTCCGGCTGACCCGGGCCGAGGTGGCCTGGCAGGCGGTCGGCGTGGCCATCGGCGCGTACGAGGCCACCGTGGCGTACGCGCTCGCGCGCGAGCAGTTCGGCAAGCCGATCGCGTCGTTCCAGCTGGTGCAGGACAGGCTCGCCCGCTGCCTGGGCAACATCACCGCGAGCATCGCGCTGTGCGTCCGGGCGTCCCAGCTGGGCGACCAGGGCCGGCAGGGCGACGAGCACTCCGCGCTGGCCAAGGCGTACACGACGACCGCGATGCGGGAGACCGTCGCCCTGTGCCGGGAGACGCTCGGCGGCAACGGCATCCAGCTCGACCACGGCGTCGCGCGGTACATGGCCGACGCCGAGGCCGTCTACTCGTTCGAGGGCACCAAGGACATGAACCACCTCATCGTGGGGCGCGCCATCACGGGCATCGCGGCGTTCGTCTGACCGTCCGGAGTACGGTCAGGCCGCGACGTACAGGACCACCGTCTCCGCGATCAGCGCCGGCCTGGCCGCGCCCTCGATCTCGACCGTGACCGTGTAGCCCGCCCGGACGCCCTGCGGCGTCGGTTCGGCCGACCGGACCTCCATCGACGCCCGGACGCGCGACCCGACCGTGACCGGCTGCAGGAACCGGACCCGGTCCAGCCCGTAGTTCACCACCAGCCCGGTCCCGCCGACCTCGACCAGCCCGTCGGTCAGCGACGGGATCAGGGCCAGCGTGAGGTACCCGTGGGCGATGGTCGCGCCGAACGGCCCCTGCGCGGCCCGGTCCGGGTCGACGTGGATCCACTGGTGGTCGTCGCTGGCGGCGGCGAAGGCGTCGATCCGGGCCTGGTCGATCGCGAACCAGCGCTCGGCGGTGACCGACCGCCCGACGACGTCGACCAGGGCGCCCGGCGACGCGACGGCGATCACGCCTTCGGGCCGCCCGCCACGTACAGGACCTGGCCGTTGACGAAGCTCGCGGCCTCGGAGCAGAAGAACGAGACGGCGTTCGCGATGTCCTCCGGCCGGCCCACCCGCCCCACCGGGATGTCCTTGGCCACCGCCTCGACGAACTGCTCGTACGTCAGGTGCATGCGCTCGGCGGTCTGCCGGATCATGTCGGTCGCGATGAAGCCCGGCGCCACGGCGTTCGTCGTGATCCCGAAGCGACCCAGCTCGATGGCCAGCGCCTTGGTGAACCCCTGCAGCCCGGCCTTGGCGGCCGCGTAGTTGGCCTGCCCGCGGTTGCCCAGCGCCGACGTGCTCGACAGGTTGACGATCCGCCCCCACCCCGCCGCGACCTGGTGCTTCTGCACCTCGCGGCTCATGAGGAACGCGCCGCGCAGGTGTACGGAGACCACCGAGTCCCAGTCGTCCTCGGTCATCTTGAACAGCAGGTTGTCGCGCAGGATCCCGGCGTTGTTCACCAGCACGGTGGGGGCGCCGAGCTCGTCGACGACACGCGCGACGGCGGCCGCGGCGGCGTCGGTGTCGCCGACGTCGGCACCGACCGCCAACGCGTCACCGCCCGCCGCGCGGATGGCGTCGACGGTCGCGGCGCAGTCCTGCTCGCGCAGGTCGAGGACGGCCACGCGGAACCCGTCGGAGGCGAGCCGTTGCGCGGTCGCGGCGCCGATGCCGCGGGCGCCGCCGGTCACCAGGGCGGTGCGGGGGTCGGTCACAGGAGATCCCTTCGTCGAGAACTGCCGTTGCATACCGACCGCGCGGTATGTCGCTACCGTACAACCCTCACCAGCGACGACGCACGGTGGCCTTCGGGCCGGCCACCAGGCTGGCCGCCGGCACGTCGTCGGCCACGACCGCCCCGGCGGCGATCACGGCGTCACGCCCGATGCTGACCCCGGGCAGGATCGTCGCCCCCGCCCCGATCCACACGTTCTCCGCCACGTCGATCGGGGCGCCCGTCAGGTACAGCCTGCGCTCGGCGGGGTCGACCGGGTGGCCGCCGGTGATGAACGTGACCTTCGGACCGATCATCACGCGCTCGGCGATCCGGATCCCGGCATAGTCCAGGAACGTGCAGCCCTGGTTGATGAACACGCGCTCGGCCAGGTCGAGGTGCAGCCCGTGGTCCGTGTAGAACGGCGGGTAGATCGTGAGCCGCGCGGGCAGCGGCCGGCCCAGGATCTGCTCGAGCAGCGCGGCCTTGCCCGCCTCGTCGTCGAACGGCAGGACGTTCAGGCGCGAGGTGAGCTCCGTGACCTGCAGGACCCGGGCGGCCATGGCCTCGAACTCCGGGCCGTGGATGCGCATGAGTCGGTCGCCGGGCACCCCCCGATCCTCCCCCATGGGCCGCTAGTGCCCCGCCAGCCGGAGCCCGGCGTCGACCAGCGACACCCGGTCGAGCGCGGCCACGTCGGCGAGGTCGATCCAGTCCGCGGTGTCCGTCGAGCCGTCGACCTCGTCGCGCAGCTCCCCGCCGACGACGTGCGCGCGGTAGACGATCCGCAGCGCGTGCAGGTCCCCCGCGGACGGGTCCAGACGGTCGCTCGCGGGGATGACCAGCGAGTCGATGCCCAGCAGGTCGTCGAGGACCGCGTCGTAGCCGGTCTCCTCCAGCACCTCGCGCACGGCCGCGTCGGCCGGGTCCTCGCCGGGGTCGATGCCGCCGCCCGGCAACGTCCACCCGGACTGCCCGCCCTCGACCCAGTGCGCGAGCAGGACGCGACCGTCGTCGACGATCACGGCGTACGCGGCGACGCGCAGCTGCGCCGTCACAGCAGGCGCCGGGCCGCCGCCCAGCGGGTCAGCTCGTGCCGGCTCGACAGCTGGAGCTTGCGCAGCACCGCGGAGACGTGGGTCTCGACGGTCTTGATCGAGATGAACAGCTCGGTGGCCACCTCGCGGTACGAGTACCCGCGCGCGATGAGCCGCATGACCTCGCGCTCGCGCGCGGACAGCCGGTCGAGCTCGTCGTCGCCGATGGCCACGTCGCCCGCCGCCGCACCGAACGCGTCGAGCACGAAGCCGGCCAGCCGCGGCGAGAACACCGCGTCGCCACCGGCCACCCGGCGGACGGCGTCGGACAGGTCCGTGCCGTCGATGGCCTTGGTCACGTACCCGCGGGCGCCGGCGCGGATCACGGCGACCACGTCCTCGGAGGCGTCGGACACCGAGAGCGCGAGGAACCGGGTCTCGCCCAGGAGGTCGGTGCAGGCCTTGATCACCTCCGCGCCGCCCCCGCCGTCGCCGCCGGGCAGGTGCACGTCGAGCAGCACCACCGGGGGCTTCAGCTCGTGGACCAGCCGGATCGCGTCGTCGACCGTGTCCGCCTCGCCCACCACGCGGACGCCCGCGTCGAGCGACGCCTTCACGCCCGTGCGGAACATGTGGTGGTCGTCCACGAGCACCACGTCGACCGTCTCGCTCATGACTGCGCTCCTTGTTCGTCCGGCGTCCGGATCGGCACCACCAGGTGCACCTCGGTCCCACGCTCGGGGCTGCTGGTCACGGACGCGGTGCCGCCACGACGACGCACCCGCCCGATGATCGACTCGCGCACCCCGAACCGGTCGGTGCCCACCTCGTCGAGGTCGAACCCGTCGCCATGATCGCGCACGAACACCTCGACCTCGCTCGACCCCACCTCGAGGTACAGCGACACCGGCGGGCGCCCGTGCACGACCGCGTTGACCAGCGCCTCGCGCGTGGCCTGCAGCAGCGCCTCGGTGTCGGCGTCGGGCACGCGGTCTCCGACGACCACCGACTCGACCGCCACCGGGTCGCCGGACGGCCCGGACCGGGAGTCCTCGACCTCCGCGACGATCCCGCGCAGGGCCGCCGCCACCGACGTGCCCGGGGCGGGGCGGTCGTCGTAGAGCCACTCCCGCAGCTCGCGCTCCTGCGCACGAGCCATGCGCGCCACCTCGGCGGAGTCGTCGGACCGCGACCGGATGAGGGCCAGGGTCTGCAGCACCGAGTCGTGCAGGTGGGCGGCGATGTCGGCCCGCTCGGACTCCCGCGCCCGGGCCGCGCGCTCGTCGCCGAGCTCCCGGACCAGCCGAAGCCACCAGGGCGTCAGCACCAGCGCGACGCCGCCGAGCATGATGACCGCCGCGACGATCGACTGCGCGAGCGTGGCCGTGTCGACGCCCTCGCCCGACGCCAGCCCGACGAACAGCAGCACGCCCACGCCGGCCAGCAGGATCCCGCCGGCCACGCGCAGCACGCTCACGGGTGTCCGCCCCCCGGCGCGGTCCCGCAGCCGTCCGCGCTGCACGGCGTCCAGCTGGCTCCACGCCAGCCAGAGGCCGGCGAGCACGATCGCCGCCGGCAGCAGCCAGTCCACCTGCACGTCGGCCCCGGAGCGGACCGCGATGAGCAGCGCCGCGGCGACGACCAGCAGGCCGCCGATCGCGATGTCGGTCACGGGGATGCGGCGTCCCGGCTCGACGAGCGCCTGCCGGCGGGCCAGCCGGGTCAGCGTGCTCGGCCGCACCTCCTGCGCCGCGTCCGCGGGGTCGCCCGCGGGCACCGCCAGCCACCAGAACACGTAGAGCAGGGGTCCGACGCCCGCGATCGGCGTCAGGACGACGAACGCCAGCCGCACCAGCCCGACCGGCAGGTCGAGGTGGGCCGCCAGCCCGAGCGCGACGCCACCGAACCAGCGCCCGCGCGCGGGACGGCGCAGCGGCAGCCGTCGGCGGGCGAGCAGGGGTTCGGTCGGGGTCACGGTCCGATCGTCACACGCCCGCAGGCTCTCCGGGGTGCGGTCCGGGGTCCGTTCAGGGGTGCGCACCGACAGGTTCAGGGTGCGCTCAGGGGACCACCCGATGCCGCGCGGCCACCCGGGCGACCAGGATCGAGGCATGGACACGAGCACTCCCGCCGGCACCGAGCCGGCACCCGACCCCACGGCCCCGCCGCAGAGCCCGACGTACACGTCGAACAGCTTCTTCGCCGGCATCCGACGCCTCGGCATCACGCGTTCCGACGACCGCTGGGTCGGCGGAGTCAGCGCCGGGCTGGCCGACCGGTTCGGCCTCGACCCCCTGCTGGTCCGCGGGATCTTCGCCGCGACGCTCCTGCTGGGCGGCCTCGGCCTGGTCGCCTACGGCGCCGCCTGGGCGCTGCTGCCCGAGCGCCGCGACGGGCGCATCCACGTCGAGGAGATGATCCTCGGCCGGTTCGACATCGCGCTGCTCGGCGCCCTGGCGTTCGTCATCGTCGGGTTCGGCCGCGGGGACAACTGGTTCTTCTTCTGGGGGCCTCCCGGCTGGGTGCAGGGACTCCTGTGGCTCACGTTCGTCGCCGGCCTCGTCGTGCTGATCATCGTCGTGGCCAACCAGCAGCCGTCCCGACCGCGCCCGCCGGTGGCCCCCGGCCCGTACGGCGCGCCCGTGCCGCCGGCGTCCGCGACCACCTCCGCGACCCCGGCTCCCGCGGCGACGTACCCGCCGGCAGCGACCTACCCGCCCGCCGCGACGTACCCACCGACCTCGCCCGCCGCGACCTACCCGCCGACTCCCACCACCACCACGTACGGAGCACCGCCCGCCCAGGGCTGGCAGTCGTCGCCGACCCCGCCCCCGCCTCCCGTCCGCACGCCGCGCCCGCAGAACCACCCGCGTCCTCCGCGCCCCCGCACCCCGGGCGCGGGCGCCGGCACGGTCGGTGTGGTCGTCGCGCTCAGCCTGCTCAGCCTCGCGGTCCTCATGGTCGCCGAGCGCTCCGGCAGCTTCGACGGCCCGGTCGGGCTGACCGCGCTGGGCATCGGCATCGTGCTCTGCGGCCTCGGCATCATCGTGGCCGGCCTGCGCGGCCGGACCAGCGGAGGCCTGGGCGGGCTCGCGGTCATCGGCATCCTGGTGGCCGTGCCCCTCGGCGCGGTGCAGAACAACCACTGGATCTGGACCTCGGACGGTCGGCACGACTTCGCCGCGAGCGGCGACATCGTCGTGACCTCCCGCACCGACGCCGCGGCCGGCTACTCGATGGGCTTCGGCGACGTGACGATCGACCTGTCCGACGTCCCCATGACGTCCACCACCCTCGCGGTCCCGATCTCCCTCGCGGCCGGCGACCTCACCGTCCTCGTGCCGTCCGACGCCAGCGTCTCGGCCGACGTCGACAACGGCGCCGGCACCGTCACCTGGGACGTCGACGGCGAGCACAAGAGCGCCGACGGCGTCGGCCTCAACCCCCGTACCTTCACGACCGGCGCGCTCGACGACGGCGGCCCGCAGCTCGCGCTGCAGGTCCAGGTCGGCGCCGGCACCGTCACGATCACCGAGGAGAACTGATGGCCACCGAGAAGAAGTCGGGCGCCGGCTCCGGCACCGACGAGACGACGCCGCTGCCCGTCACGGAGACGCCGTCGGCCGACGAGACCGTGGTCCTCCCCGTCACGGAGGCGCCGGCCGCCGACGACACCTCCGTCCTCCCGGTCACGGACACGCAGTCCGCCGACGACACCACGGTCCTCCCCATCACGGAGGCGCCGGCCGACGACGCCGCCGCTGTGATCGAGGTCGCCGCGGCAGACGAGGCACCGGTCGTCCAGGCCACGCCGACCGACGAGACTGCGGCTCTCCCGGTCACCGAGGACCCGCGCGTCGCGGCCACGGAGCCGGTCGGCTCACCGCAGCCCGCCGCGTACACGTCCCCGATCGGCGCCCTCTACGCGCCGCCGGCGACGGCCGGGTACGCGCCGACGAACCCCACCGACGCGTACGTGCCGAGCGACGACGCCCCGGTCGTCCAGCCGGCACCGGTCGACCCGCCCCGCCGTCGGCTCCGCGTCGGCACGGTGGTCTGGGGACTCGTCATCGCGGCGATCGGCGTGGGGCTGCTCGCGTGGGCCGCCGGGGTCGCCATCGACCTCCAGCTCGCGATGATCCTGCTGCTCGCGGTCGCGGGCACGGCGCTGCTCGTCGGCTCGATCGTCAGCGGGGCGCGGGCCGCTCGCCGCTGAACGCACCACAGACGACGAACGCGACGTCCGAGCCCAGGGCTCGGACGTCGCGTCCGGTCGTGTCAGGCCGTGGGTCCCGAGGGCGGCGGCAGCGGGGTCGACGTCGTCGTCGGCGCCGCGGGTGCCGTCGGAGTGGCGGTCGGGATCGGGTCGGGGTAGGCCTTCGCCGGGGCGACCGGCTCGGTCACCACCCCTCCGTTGAGGACTGCAGCCTTCCGCAGGGCCCAGCCGATGAGGATCAGCACGACCCCGATGCCGACCACCAGCAGCGCGACGCCGAAGGCGACGACCGAGGTGAACAGCGAGGCTCGCAGGAACGATGCCGTCATGACGGTCTGCCGGGTCGGGTCGTCCTGGGGCAGCTCGGCGTACGTCTTGCCGCCCGACGCCTCGAGCGCGTGCGTGTTGATGATGTCCGCCTGGAACCAGGCCTCCCACGGCGTGTCGACCAGCTGACCGCCGAAGGCCTGGGCGTCGTCGGACACCGTGATCTTCTCGGCCGCCAGGTTGCTGGAGACCGCCCCCCACGTCACGCCGCCCGCGATGATGAAGATGATCCCGAAGATGATCGTGATCAGCCCGAGCACTCGGACTGTCTTCGGGCTGCCTGTTGTCGTAGCCATGTTTCCCCTTCCGAACCCCCACAGGACGGGCCCGAACCCCAGGACCCGGCGGGCCGCGAGCGGCCCATGACTAAAGCGCCCAACACCAGCGACTCTAGGGGAGAAAGAGGGTGATTTGTCAGAACTCTCGGGCGAGTGCGCGCGCCGCCCGTGCGCGGGCGTACTCGGCCTCCGCGGCTCCGAGCACGTCGTCCCAGCCGAACGCCGGGCGGACCGCGCGGTTGTGCGTGAGCATCCCCTCGAGCAGGCGCCCGTCGCGGGCGAGGTGCACGATCGCCTCGGTCATCTCGGCGTCGTCGGCGACGAGCAGCCCGTCGATGCCGTCCTCGACGAACTCGGCGATCCCCGTGCCCCGGCGCGCGACGATCGCGAGCCCGGCGGTGCGGGCCTCGAGGGCGGCGATCCCGAAGGCCTCGAGCTCGGCCGGGGCGAGGAACACGTCGGCGTCGGCGTACGCGGCCCTGACCTGCGGCCGGGTCAGCCGGCCGCGCAGCTCCACCAGGTGCTGCAGCCCCTGCCCCGCCACCGCGGACGCCACCCGACCCTGCGCCGGGCCGGCGCCGATGATCGACAGGCGCAGACGGTCCGGCGGCAGCCGACGAGCGGCCTTCCCCACCAGCTCGACCAGCGGGACGGCCCGCTTGCGGGGAGCGAGACGCATCGTGGAGACCAGCCGGAGGGGTCCGTGCTCCCCCGGACGCCCGCGGCCTTCCGAGAAGCTCTTGGGTGCCCAGAGGTCCAGGTCCAGACCGTTGGGCATGACGGTCACCTCGGCGCCGAACACCTGCTCCACCCGTTCGGCGGCGGCGTGGCTGACGGCGGAGAGCGCGGCCGGCGTGCGCTGCCAGTGCGTGTGGCGGACCAGGGTCCGCAGGGTGCCGACGACGCCGTCGAGCATGCAGTGCCACGTGATCGCGGTCGGCAGGCCGGCGTCGAGCGCGATCCGCGCGCCGTCGTAGGCGAAGGGCGACAGCACCCCGGCGTGGACGTGGACGACGTCCGGCCGCAGGGACTCGAACGCCTCGCGCATCAGCCGGGGGCCGACGGGGTTCACGGGCAGGTCGAACGGGAGGCGCGCACCGAGCCGGTGCACCTGCACGCCGTTCTCGACGTCGACGACGCCCCCGCGCTCGCCACCCTCGCCGAGCGTGGCGGTGAGCACGTGCACGTCGTGGCCGGCCAGGACCTGGCGCGCCGCGAGGTCACCGACCTGCGACTCGATCCCGCCGGTCCGCGGCGCGTAACAGTCGGACACATGGACGATCAGCACGCGCACACCCTAATCACGCGAACTGGACGAGCGTTCACGATCCGGGCCACGTCACCCGCGTGCGCCACCCGCGGCCTCGATCCGCGCGAGCGCCTGAGCGTGCACCTTGCGCTCGAGGATGAACGACATGACGGGCACGACGCCCGCGGCGGCCATCGTCGCCAGGCGCCCCAGCCGCCAGCGCATCTTCGACCAGAGGTCGAACACGGTGACCAGGTACACGACGTAGATCCAGCCGTGCGCATAGGCGACCCACGCGCCGATCACGGGGTTCGGGTGGCCCGACGCATCGACGCCGCCCGCGTGGAACACGTACTTGAGGATCAGCTCGAGGCAGAGCAGCAGCAGCATCGTGCCGGTGATCCACGCCAGCACGCGGTAGCGCTTGGTGGCCCCCGCGGCCTTGCGCACCCAGGGGTCCACGCCGGTCACCGTCTCGCTCACGCGTGCTGCTCCTTCGTCGTTCGTCACCGAGGTCACTCCCACTCGATCGTGCCCGGCGGCTTGCTCGTCACGTCGAGCACCACGCGGTTGACCTCGGGCACCTCGTTGGTGATCCGGGTCGAGATCGTCGCCAGCACGTCGTACGGCAGGCGGGTCCAGTCGGCGGTCATGGCGTCCTCCGACGACACCGGCCGCAGCACGACCGGGTGCCCGTAGGTCCGCCCGTCGCCCTGCACGCCCACCGACCGCACGTCCGCCAGCAGCACCACGGGGCACTGCCAGATGTCGCGGTCCAGACCGGCGCGGGTCAGCTCCTCGCGGGCGATCACGTCGGCGGCCCGCAGGATGTCGAGGCGCTCGGCGGTGACCTCGCCGATGATCCGGATGCCCAGGCCGGGGCCCGGGAACGGCTGGCGCCAGACGATGCCCTCGGGCACGCCGAGCTCCAGGCCGACCGCGCGGACCTCGTCCTTGAACAGGGTGCGCAGCGGCTCGACCAGCTCGAACTGCAGGTCGTCGGGAAGCCCGCCGACGTTGTGGTGCGACTTGATGTTGGCCGCGCCCTCGCCGCCGCCGGACTCGACGACGTCGGGGTACAGAGTGCCCTGCACGAGGAACTCGACCTCCTCGTCGCTCCCGGCCACGATCTCCCGCGCCGCGTCCTCGAACACCCGGATGAACTCGCGGCCGATGATCTTGCGCTTGGTCTCGGGGTCGGTGTGCCCGGCGAGCGCGTGCAGGAACCGCTCGCGCGCGTCGACGACCTTGAGCTGGACGCCCGTGGCGGCGACGAAGTCCTTCTCCACCTGCTCGGCCTCGCCGGACCGAAGCAGCCCGTGGTCGACGAACACGCAGGTCAGCTGGCTGCCGACGGCCTTCTGCACGAGGGCGGCCGCCACGGAGGAGTCGACGCCCCCGGAGAGCCCGCAGATCACGCGCGAGGTGCCCACCTGCGCGCGGATCTTCTCGACCTGCTCCGCGACGACGTTCCCCGCGTTCCAGTCGGGCGTCAGCCCGGCGCCCTCGTACAGGAAGTTCTCGAGCGCCTTCTGGCCCAGCGGCGAGTGCTTGACCTCGGGGTGCCACTGCACGCCGTACAGGCGGCGGGCCCGGTCCTCGAACGCGGCGACCGGGCTTCCCGACGACGTCGCGAGCACCTCGAAGCCCTCGGGCGCGGCGTGCACCGCGTCGCCGTGGCTCATCCAGACGGTCTGCGAGTCCGGGCTGCCCGCCAGCACGGTCCCGGCGGACGTGACCTCGACGGCCGTCCCTCCGTACTCTCGCTGGCCGGTCTGCGCGACGGTCCCGCCGAGCGCGGCGGCCATCGCCTGGAACCCGTAGCAGATGCCGAGCACCGGGACGCCGGCCTCGAACAGGGCCGGGTCGACGAACGGGGCGCCCGTGGCGTACACCGAGGACGGGCCGCCGGACAGGATGATCGCCGCGGGGTCCTTGGCCAGCAGGTCCGCGACCGACGCCGTGTGCGGCACGATCTCGGAGTACACGCTGGCCTCGCGCACGCGTCGCGCGATCAGCTGGGCGTACTGGGCGCCGAAGTCGACGACGAGCACGGGGCGGTGGGTGGTGGCGGCCGGGTCAGGCGTCTGCGTCACGCCCTCAGGGTAGTCGGCGCGGGGACCTCGTCCGTCCTGTGTCCGTCCGTCCGGTCCGTTCCTCCGCCTCGTCCCCCGGGGGCCGTGGAAAACGGTTCGAGGAGTGTCGGTACCGCCCCGTAACGTTGCTCCTCATGCGTTCCCTCCCGCTCGACGACCCTGGCACCCCGCCTCTGAGCGGGCCCACGGCGCTGCTCTGGTGGCTGGCCCGCCGGCAGTGGGGGATCCTCCTGACCGCGGTCGGGCTGGGCATCGTCATGTTCGCCGCGCAGGCGTTCACCCCGTACGTCGTCGGCAACGCGATCGACGACGGTCTGGCGCACGGCTTCGGGCCCGAGCTCTGGCGGGCGTGCGGCACGCTGCTCGCCCTGGGCGCGGTGGTCATCACGACGTCGGCCATCGGGCACCGCTACGACATCGCGAACTGGCTGCGTGCGGCGTTCACGTCCTCGCAGCTGGTCGGCAAGACGGTGTCGCGCTCGGGCCACGCGATCACCTCGGAGCTGCCGACGGGCGAGGTCGTGTCGGCCGTCGCCAACGACGCGCTGCGGATCGGGGAGGTCTACGCGCTCGCCGCCCACTTCCTCGGCAGCCTGGTCGCCTACGGGGTCGCCGCCGTTCTCATGCTCCGCGTGTCCGTGCCGCTCGGCCTCGTGGTGATCCTGGGCCTGCCCACCGTCGCCGCGATCCTCGGTCTGCTGGTCAAGCCGCTGTCCCGGCGGCAGGCCGCGCAGCGCGAGGCCTCGGGCCGCCTGACCACGCTCGGGGCGGACACGGTCTCGGGCCTGCGCATCCTGCGCGGCATCGGCGGCGAGGGCGTGTTCACCGGCCGCTACCGCGAGCAGTCCCAGGAGACGCGGCGCCGCGGGGTCGAGGTCGCCAAGACGCAGTCGGTGCTGGACGCCCTGCAGGTGCTGCTGCCCGGCACGTTCGTCGTGGTCCTCATCTACCTCGGTGCGCACATGGCGCTGGCGGGCACCATCACACCGGGGCAGCTGGTCTCCACGTACGGGTTCGCGGCGTTCCTGTCGTGGCCGGTCCAGAACGCCACGCAGATGCTGCAGGCCGCGACGCGCGCGCACATCGGCGCGACCAAGGTGGTCAAGGTGCTGCGGGTCGTCCCGGCGACGGGCGCGACCGACGGCACGGCCACCGTGCCGGACGCGCACGTGCCGCTCGTCGACGAGGTCAGCGCGCTGCGGCTCGAGCCCGGCCGGGTCGTCGCGCTGGTCAGCGCGGACCCGGACGAGTCGGCGCGCATCGCGACGCGGTTGGGCCGGTTCGACGACGAGGCGGAGAAGGACACCCCGGTCCGGCTCGGCGGGGTGCTGCTCTCGGAGCTGGACAAGGACGCGGTGCGCCAGCGCATCGTCGTCGCCGAGGCGACGCCGCACCTGTTCTCCGGCGCGCTCGAGCACGAGCTCGACGTCCGCGGGGGCGCGACGCAGGACGACCTGCTGCGGGTGATCGCGACGGCCGACGCGCACGACGTGCTCGACTCGGTCCCCGACGGCCTGGCCGGCGAGCTGCCCGAGAAGGGCCGGTCGCTGTCGGGCGGCCAGCGCCAGCGCGTGGCGCTCGCCCGGGCGCTGCTCATCGACCCGGAGATCCTCGTGCTCGTGGAGCCGACCAGCGCGGTCGACGCCCACACCGAGGCGCGGATCGCGGCGCGGCTCGCCGAGGTCCGGCGGGGCCGCACCACGCTCGTCGTGACCGCGAGCCCGCTGGTCCTCGACCACGTGGACGAGGTCGCGTTCGTGCAGGACGGCGTCATCCGCGCCCGCGGGACGCACGACGACCTGCTCGCGCACGGCGTCGACGACCTCGAGGTCGCGCGCGCCTACCGGGCGGTGGTCGGACGGCACATGGACGAGGAGTCGCTGGAGAACCGCGCGGTCGAGGACCTGGCGGACGACGAGCAGCTCCACCGCGAGCTGATGGCACAGCAGACGAACGGAGGACAGTCATGAAGCTCCCCATCGCCGACTCGGCGACCGTGCGGGCCTACACCGGCCTCCTGATGCGCAAGCACCGCCGTCCGCTGACCGTCATCGCGGTGCTGCACACGCTCGCCGCGACCGCGGGCCTGGCCGGTCCGTGGATCCTCGGCCTGCTGGTCGACGCCGTGAACGACGGCACCACGGCCGGCTACATCAACACGCTCATCGCGATCGGTGCCGTCGCCGTGCTCGCGCAGACGGTGCTCATCCGCTTCGCGCAGCGCGCGTCGATGGTGTTCGGCGAGGAGGTGTTCGCCGAGCTGCGCGAGGAGTTCATCGAGAAGGTCACGTCGCTGCCGCTGTCCACCGTCGAGCGGGCCGGGACCGGTGACCTGGTCGCGCGCACGACCAACGACGTGAACAAGCTGCAGCACGCGGTGCGCTTCGGCGTCCCGCGGGTGATCGTCGCGGTCGTCACCATCACGCTGACGGTCGCCGCCTGCCTGTTCATCTCGCCGCTGGTCTCGATCGCGATGTTCATCGGCGTCCCGACCCTGGTGATCCTCGTCCGCTGGTACCTCAAGCGCGCGACCCCGGCGTACCAGCGCGAGTCGGCCGCGTACGCCACCCTCAACGGCACGATCACCGAGTCCGTCGAGGGCGCCCGCACGGTCGACGCCCTGCGGCTCGGCCGGCGCCGGATGGCCCGGGTGGACGACGACCTGCGCGAGGCGTTCGCCGCCGAGAAGGCGACCCTGCGGCTGCGCACGATCCTGTTCCCGGGCATCGACGGCGCGTTCGTGCTCGCGCCGGCCGCCGTCCTGTTCTGGGGCGGGTACCTGGCCTCGCAGGGGCAGGTCACGGTCGGCGCGGTCACCACGATCGTGATGTACACGTACCAGGTCACCGGGCCGGTGTGGGAGCTGATCTTCTGGATCGACGAGATCCAGGTGGCGGCCACGTCGCTCGCCCGGATCGTCGGCGTGCAGCTGGTCGAGCCGGACCGCACCACGCGTGAGGGCACCCCGGTCGACGAGGACATCGCCGCCCGGGACCTGCAGTACGCGTACCGCGAGGGCCACAACGTGCTGCACGGGATCGACCTCGACCTGGCCGCCGGCGAGCGGCTGGCAGTCGTCGGTCCGTCGGGGGCGGGCAAGTCCACGCTCGGGCGCATGCTCGCGGGCATCCACCCGCCCTCGGGCGGCACGGTGACCGTCGGCGGCGTGTCGCTGGTCGACCTGCCGCTGGAGGAGCTGCGCGGGCACGTCGCCCTGGTCACCCAGGAGCACCACGTGTTCGTCGGCACGGTCGCGGACAACCTGCGGCTCGCGCAGGAGGACGCCGACCCGGCGGCCCTCGAGCGGGCGCTGCGGGCGGTCGACGCGTGGGAGTGGGTGCAGGCGCTGCCCGACGGGCTGGCCACCGAGGTCGGCTCCGGCGGCGCACCGCTGACGCCTGCCCAGGCGCAGCAGATCGCGCTCGCCCGTCTGGTGCTGCTGGACCCGCACACGCTGGTGCTCGACGAGGCCACCTCGCTGATGGACCCGCGGGCCGCCCGCCACCTCGAGAAGTCCCTGTCGGCGGTGCTCGCCGGCCGCACGGTGGTCGCCATCGCGCACCGTCTGCACACGGCCCACGACGCGGATCGCGTCGCGGTGGTCGACGCCGGCCGCATCACCGAGATCGGCCCGCACGACGAGCTGGTGGCCGCAGGCGGCGACTACGCCGCCCTGTGGCACTCGTGGCAGCACGACTGACATGAGCGATCCACTCACGCTGCGCGGGGGCGTCGTCGTCCCGGACGACGCCCTCGCGTGGCGCTTCTCGAGATCGAGCGGCCCGGGTGGCCAGTCGGTCAACACGACCGACTCGCGAGTCGAGCTGACCGTCGACCTGGCCCGGATCGCGTGGACCAGCCCGACCCAGCAGGACCGCGTGCTCGCCCGGCTGGCCTCCCGGCTGCGCGGTGAGCTGCTGACCGTGAGCGCCCAGGAGTACCGGTCGCAGCTGCGCAACCGCGAGGCCGCGCTGACCCGGGTGCACGCCCTGCTCGACGACGCGCTCGCTCCCCCGGGCCCGACCCGACGAGCCACGCGCCCGAGCCGCGGGTCGCAGGTGCGCCGGGTGCAGGGCGAGCAGAAGCGCCGCGCGGTCAAGGAGCTGCGCCGCCGACCACCGATGGGCTGAACCGACGCCCACCCGGGGCGAGCCGTGCCGGGAGCACCGGGCGCGCGTTGCTCCCCCCAACCGCTGCCGTCAGGCCGGCGCAGCGCCGCCCACGCCGGGCTCCGGTTCCGGTTCCGGTTCCGGCTCCGCTCCCGAGCCCCGGGCCTCGTCGCGGACCAGCCGCAGCCACAGCAGCACCGCGAAGGCGCCGAAGATCCACCACTGCGCGGCGTACGCGAGGTTCTGGATGTTCAGGCCGGACCCGGGCTTGGTCGGGGGGTCGAGGAGCAGCACGGTCGACGCCTGCGCGGGGTCGGACGACGCGACGACGAGGTACCCGGTGTAGATCGGGCCGCCCCAGGAGTTGAGCAGCTCGGCGGAGCTGATGCCGTCGGTGCGCCCGTCGGCGATGCCGTCCGCGGCCTCCTCGGACGCCTGCAGGTAGCCGGTGACGTCGACGCTCCCGGCGGGCGGCTGGTCGGCGTCGGCGGGCGTCGCCACCCAGCCACGGACCACGGGCAGCACGGCGCCGTCGTTGGTCCGCAGCGGCGTGAGGACGAGGAACCCGGTCTCGCCGTCGTGCGCGCGCCCGGTCACCAGCAGCTGGCCGGCGGCGTCGTAGGCGCCGGTCACGGCGACCTTGCGGCCGACCAGGTCGCCGGTGAACGACGTCTGCGGCGCCAGGGTGTCCGCGAGCGGGACGGCGGGTGCGGCGACAAGCTCGGCGGTGTGCCGGGCCGCCGCGGCCGCGCCGTGCACCTGCGCGCGGTCCAGCTGCCACACGCCCAGGCGGGCGCAGAGGGCCGCCGCGGCGAGCAGGAGGACCAGGAGCAGGACCATGCGCGGTCGGACGGCCGCTCGGAGCATCGTCGTCGGGGGTCGACGGGTCGCCTGCTCCCAGGCGGGCGCCGGCCGGGTCGGCGCAGCGGCGGCCGGCTCGGGGGCAGGAGCCGGTGGCGACGCGGGGGCCGGGCCGGCGGCAGAACCGGCGGGAGCGGAGGTGGCCGGCGCGCCCGGCTCCGGGCGGGCACCGGACCCCGCGGCGCGCTCGCGCGCGACGGCTGCGGGGCTCTGCTCGGTCACGCCTCACGGTACCCCGCAGCGCACCCCCGGCCGGAACGGGCAGAACCGCCCGCGGAGCCGCGCACAGCCCCGCTGACCTGCACACCCGTCCCCGGGCAGCGTCATCGGACGTTCCGCGTGCGTTCTCCCACAGAATGCTGCACCCGACGTCGGAGTGCGGTTGTATGACAACAGGCCCGTGCACGGGCCGGAGGACCAAGGTCCCCCGGCGGCACGAGAGCCCGACGCAAGGCTGGCACCGGACCGGCGGAGACCGCCGGGAGGACGACTGGGGAGCGCGCATGACCACGACGACGTCGGCAAGCAGCACGTGGCGGACCGGGAGCGGGGAGGCGATCGACTCCGAGACCCTGGCCCGGATCGACCAGTGGTGGCGGGCCGCGAACTACCTCTCCGTCGGCCAGATCTACCTGCTGGACAACCCGCTGCTGCGTGAGCCGCTGACCCGCGACCACGTGAAGCCGCGCCTGCTCGGCCACTGGGGCACCACGCCGGGCCTCAACTTCCTCTACGCGCACCTCAACCGCGCGATCAAGGAGCGCGAGCAGTCGACGATCTACGTGACCGGCCCCGGCCACGGCGGTCCGGGACTGGTCGCCAGCGCCTACCTCGACGGCACGTACTCCGAGTACTACTCGGACATCACCGAGGACGCCGAGGGCATCCACCGGCTCTTCCGGCAGTTCTCGTTCCCCGGCGGCATCCCCAGCCACGTGGCCCCCGAGACGCCGGGGTCGATCCACGAGGGCGGGGAGCTGGGCTACGCCCTCAGCCACGCGTACGGCGCGGCGTTCGACAACCCGGACCTGCTGGTCGCGACGGTCGTCGGCGACGGCGAGGCCGAGACCGGCCCGCTGGCCACCAGCTGGCACTCCAACAAGTTCGTCAACCCGGAGAATGACGGGGTCGTCCTGCCGATCCTGCACCTCAACGGCTACAAGATCGCGAACCCCACCGTGCTGGCGCGCATCAGCGACCACGAGCTCGAGTCGCTCATGGTGGGCTACGGGCACAAGCCGCACATGTTCGTCGCGGGCTTCGACGACGAGACGCACGAGGACATCCACCGCCGCTTCGCGACGCTGCTGGACGAGGTGCTCGACGAGATCGCGGAGATCAAGCGCAGCGCCCACGCGGGCAACGAGCAGCGACCGCAGTGGCCCATGATCGTGTTCCGCACCCCCAAGGGCTGGACCGGGCCCGACTACATCGACGGCAAGAAGACCACGGGCTCGTGGCGCGCCCACCAGGTGCCGCTGGCCAACGCGCGGGACACCCCGGAGCACCTCGACGTGCTGCGCCAGTGGCTGGAGTCGTACCGGGTCAACGAGCTGTTCGACGACGGCGGCCGCCTGCACGACGACATCCGGGAGCTCGCGCCCGCGGGTCACCTGCGGATGAGCGACAACCCGAACGCGAACGGCGGCGCGCTGCTCAAGGACCTGCGCCTGCCGGACTTCCGCAAGTACGCGGTCGACGTCCCGGTGCCAGCCGGCTCGATCAGCGAGGCCCCGCGCGTGCTGGGCGACTGGCTGACCGACGTGATCCGGCTCAACCCCGACAACTTCCGGATCTTCGGGCCGGACGAGACGGCGTCGAACCGGCTGCAGTCGGTGTTCGCGGTGACGGACAAGCAGTGGAACGCGGACTTCTTCGGGCCCGAGGTCGACGAGCACCTGGCCCGCGCGGGCCGGGTGCTCGAGATGCTCAGCGAGCACCAGTGCCAGGGCTGGCTCGAGGGGTACCTGCTGACCGGCCGCCACGGGCTGTTCAACTGCTACGAGGCGTTCATCCACATCATCGACTCGATGTTCAACCAGCACGCCAAGTGGCTGAAGGTCACCAACGACATCCCGTGGCGCCGGCCCATCGCGAGCCTGAACTACCTGCTGTCCAGCCACGTCTGGCGCCAGGACCACAACGGGTTCAGCCACCAGGACCCCGGGTTCATCGACCACGTGGTCAACAAGAAGGCCGACGTCATCCGGGTGTACCTGCCGCCGGACGCCAACACGCTCCTGTCGACGTACGACCACTGCCTGCGCAGCCGGCAGTACGTCAACGTCGTCGTCGCGGGCAAGCAGCCGGCGCCCAACTTCCTGACCATGGACCAGGCGATCGCGCACTGCACGCGCGGCCTGGGCATCTGGGACTGGGCGGGCACGGAGGTGCCGGGCGACAAGCCCGACGTCGTCCTGGGCTGCGCGGGAGACGTGCCCACGCTCGAGGTCCTGGCGGCGGCGGACATCCTGCGGCGCGAGCTGCCGGACCTCAAGGTGCGCGTGATCAACGTGGTCGACCTCATGCGGCTGCAGGACGCGCGGGAGCACCCGCACGGGCTGTCGGACGCGCAGTTCGACGGGCTCTTCACCGAGGACAAGCCGGTGATCTTCGCCTACCACGGGTACCCGTGGCTGATCCACCGGCTCACCTACCGCCGGCACGGCCACAACAACATCCACGTGCGCGGGTACAAGGAGGAGGGCACGACGACGACGCCGTTCGACATGGTCATGCTCAACGACCTCGACCGCTTCCACCTCGTCATCGACGTCATCGACAACGTGCCGCACCTGCGCACGGCCCAGGCCAACCTGCGGCAGAAGATGGTCGACGAGCGGCTGCGGGCCCGCGAGTACACGCGTGCGCACGGCGACGACCTGCCCGAGGTCCGCGACTGGGTGTGGCCCGACGCGCAGGACGCTGCGGACGAGGGGCAGGTGGCCGCCACGATCGCGACGGGCGGCGACAACGAGTAGCAGGACGCAGGCCGTGGGGCGACGTCGCCCCACGGCACCGTTCGACCGTCCATCGTTCAGGAGAAGCCCACCGTGGCCCGCAGCATCTACGTGACCTCCCCCGAGGGGGACTCCGGCAAGTCCATGATCGCGCTCGGGCTGGTCGACCTCCTCGCTCGCACCGTCAAGCGGGTGGGGGTGTTCCGTCCGGTCGCCCGCTCGACGGACGTGCGCGACTACGTCCTCGAGCTGCTGCTGCAGCACGACGGCGTCGACCTGACCTACGACGAGTGCGTCGGGGTGACGTACCAGCAGGTCCTCGACGACCCCGAGCAGGCGCTCGCGCAGATCGTGTCGCGGTACCACCACGTCGAGCGGCGCTGCGACGCGGTCGTGGTCGTCGGCACCGACTACACCGACGTGGCGGGCCCGACGGAGCTGGCGTACAACGCCCGGATCGCGGCCAACCTGGGCGCACCCGTGGTGCTGGTGATCAACGGGGGCCATCGCAAGCCCGCGGTCGTCGCGCAGGTGGCGGACGTCGTGGTCACCGAGATGACGGCGAACCACGCCCAGGTGATCGCGGTCGTCGCCAACCGGTGCGCGCCCGGCACGGTGAGCGGCGTCCGGGACGCCCTCCGGGCCGGGACCGGGCTGCCCGCGTGGGCCGTCCCCGAGAACCCGCTGCTCACCGCGCCGACGGTCCGGCAGCTGACCGACGCCGTGCACGGCACGCTCATCGCGGGCGACGAGTCGTTGCTGTCGCGCGAGGTCCTCGACGTGCTGGTCGGGGCGATGTCCGTGGAGCACCTGCTGGGCCGGCTCGCCGACGGCGCGGTCGTCATCACCCCCGGCGACCGCTCGGACGTGCTGCTCGGGCTGCTGGTCGCGCACCAGGCCGAGGGCTTCCCGTCGCTCGCGGGGATCATCCTCAACGGCGGCTTCCGGCCGGCTCCCCTGATCGCGCGGCTGGTCGAGGGCCTGGGCAGCAGGCTGCCCATCATCAGCACCGAGCTGGGCACGTTCCGGTCCGCGAGCGCGGCGGCGGACACGCACGGGAGCCTGACCGCGGACTCGCAGCGCAAGGTCGACACCGCGCTGTCGCTGTTCGAGCAGCACGTCGACGGCGCGGCGGTGCTGGCCGCGCTGGACGTCGAGCGGCCCGAGGTGGTCACGCCGCTCATGTTCGAGTTCGCGCTGCTGGACCGGGCGCGCGCCGACCGCAAGCACGTGGTGCTGCCCGAGGGCGGCGACGACCGGATCCTGCGCGCGGCGTCGACCCTGCTGCAGCGCGGCGTCGCCGACATCACGATCCTGGGCGAGGAGCCGGCCATCCGGGCCCGTGCGACCGAGCTGGGCCTGGACCTGGACGCCGCGTCGATCATCGACCCGCACGCCAACGACCTGCTCGAGCGCTTCGCCGTCGAGTACACCGAGATGCGCAAGCACAAGGGCATGACCGTCGAACGGGCGCGGGAGATCGTCACGTCGGTCTCGTACTTCGGCACGATGATGGTCCAGCTCGGGCTGGCCGACGGCATGGTCTCCGGGGCGGCACACACCACCGCGCACACCATCAAGCCGTCGTTCGAGATCATCAAGACGGCGCCCGGCGTCTCCAGCGTGTCGAGCGCGTTCCTCATGTGCCTCGAGGACCGGGTGCTGGTCTACGCCGACTGTGCGGTGATCCCGGACCCGACGGCCGAGCAGCTGGCGGACATCGCGATCTCGTCGGCCGGCACCGCGGCGCAGTTCGGCATCGAGCCGCGGATCGCGATGCTGTCCTACTCCACGGGCGAGTCCGGCTCGGGCGCCGACGTGGAGAAGGTCCGGGCCGCGACCGCGCTGGTCCGCGAGCGCCGACCCGACCTGTCCGTGGAAGGCCCCATCCAGTACGACGCCGCCGTCGACGCCTCCGTGGCCAAGACAAAGATGCCGGACTCGGCGGTGGCCGGGCGGGCGACCGTGTTCGTGTTCCCCGACCTCAACACCGGCAACAACACCTACAAGGCCGTGCAGCGCTCCGCCGGCGCCGTCGCCATCGGCCCCGTCCTGCAGGGCCTGCGCAAGCCGGTCAACGACCTGTCGCGCGGCGCGCTGGTGCAGGACATCGTCAACACGGTCGCGATCACGGCCATCCAGGCGCAAGCGGAGGAGCCCTCGTGAACCCCACCAGCCCGCACACCGGGGCCGACGTGCTCGGCGCGCACGGCAGCGTGCTCGTCGTGAACTCGGGCTCGTCGTCCATCAAGTACCAGCTGGTCGACCCGGTCGCCGGCGAGGCGATCGCGTCCGGCATCGTCGAGCGGATCGGCGAGGACGAGGGCTCGGTCCGGCACACCTACGGCGGCAGCACGACCGAGCGCTCCGACCCGGTCGCCGACCACGGCGCGGGCCTGCGGGCGGTGCTGGCGCTCTTCGACGAGGTCGGGCCCGACCTCACGCAGGCGCACGTGGTCGCCGTCGGCCACCGGGTCGTGCACGGCGGCTCGGTGTTCGGCGCGCCCGTGATCGTGGACGACGCCGTCATCGCGCAGATCGACGCGCTGTCGCCGCTGGCTCCGCTGCACAACCCGCCCAACCTCACGGGCATCCAGGTGGCGCGCGAGCTCCTGCCCGACGTGCCGCACGTCGTCGTCTTCGACACCGCGTTCTTCCGCACCCTGCCCGACGCCGCCGCGACGTACGCGATCGACCGGGAGGTCGCCGAGGCGTACGGGGTCCGGCGGTACGGGTTCCACGGGACGTCGCACCAGTACGTGTCCGGCAAGGTCGCGCGCGTGCTGGGCCGGCGGCCCGAGGAGCTGAACCAGATCGTGCTGCACCTGGGCAACGGCGCCTCGGCGTCGGCCGTCCGCGGGGGCGTCGCCGTCGAGACGTCGATGGGCATGACGCCGCTGGAGGGACTGGTCATGGGCACCCGGTCCGGCGACATCGACGCGGCCGTGCTGATCCACCTGCAGCGCAACGCGGGGCTGTCGGTCGACGACGTCGACGACCTGCTGAACCGCCGCTCGGGGCTCAAGGGCCTCTCGGGCGAGAACGACTTCCGCGAGCTGCACAAGCTCGTCGAGGCCGGCGACGAGGGCGCCACGCTGGCGCTCGACGTGTACCTGCACCGGCTGCGCAAGTACATCGGCGCGTACCACGCGGTCCTGGGCCGGGTCGACGTCATCACGTTCACCGCCGGCGTCGGCGAGAACGACGACATCGTCCGCGCCCGCGCGCTCGAGGGGCTCGAGGCCCTGGGGATCGCGGTCGACCCGGAGCGCAACGCGGGGCGCAAGAAGGAGCCGACGATCATCTCCCCAGACTGGACCAGCACCCTCGTCATGGTCGTGCCGACCAACGAGGAGCTCGCGATCGCGCGCCAGGCGGTCGCCACGATCGAGGCAGCCGGGTTCGAGGGCACCAGCGACGAGTCGGACCCGGCGCCGGCCGCGGCGGGCCACGCCTGACGGGCTACGGCAGGCGGAACGCCTTCATCGCCCGCAGCGCCCCGGTGTAGACCCGCGGCCACGTCTCGGTCCCCAGGTCGAAGAGCCGGTGCAGGCCGACGCCCGGCCCGCCGAGGATGCCGTGCACGCCGTGCTGGACGGCCACCGTCTGCAACCGGGTGGTCTCCCACAGGCCCTCGCGCCCGTGCCGGCTGCCGATGCCCGACGCGCCGACCCCGCCCTGCGGGGCGCCGACGGCACCCCACGTCGCGACGTAGCCCTCGTTGACGTTCACGGACCCGGACCGCACACGCGCCGCGAGCGCCGCGCCGCGGCGGGTGTCCGCGGTCCACACGCTGGCGTTGAGCCCGAACTCGGTGTCGTTCATGGCGGCGATCGCCTCGTCGTCGGAGGCCACCCGGTAGATGGCCACCACCGGGCCGAACGTCTCCTCGCGGGCCAGCCGCGCCTCGTTCGGGACGTCCGTCAGGATCGTGGGCTCGTAGAACCAGGGGCCCAGGTCGCTGCGGTGCACCCCGCCCGCCAGCACGGTCGCGCCGTGCCCGACGGCGTCCTCGACGTGCTCGACCACGGTGGCCAGCTGCGACGCCGACGTCAGCGAGCCGACGTCGGACCGGTAGTCGAGACCGGACCCGAGCCGCAGTGCGCGCGTGCGCCGGACGAAGGCCGCGGTGAATGCCTCGGCCACGTCCTCGTGCACGTAGATCCGCTCGATGCTCACGCAGACCTGGCCGGTGCCGACGAAGCACGCCCGCACCGCGCCCTCGGCGGCGACCTCGACGTCGACGTCCTCGGCCACGTACATCGGGTTCTTGCCGCCCAGCTCGAGGGTGGCCGGCACCAGCCGCTGCCCCGCCTGCGCGGCCACGATCCGGCCCGTGCGGGTCGACCCGGTGAAGCTGACGTGGTCGACGTGCTCGATGACCGCGGCGCCGACCGTCGGACCGTCGCCCACGACGACCTGGAGCAGCCCGTCGGGGAGCCCGGCCTCCTCCAGCAGCTCCGCGGCCCACAGCGACGTGAGCGCGGTCTGCGGGTCGGGCCGCAGGATGACGGCGTTGCCGGCGACCAGCGCGGGCAGGACGTCGCCGATCGTGAGGGTCAGCGGGAAGTTCCAGGGCGCGATGATCCCGACGACGCCGACGGGGTGCCGCAGCACGCGCGTGGTCGTCAGGCCGGGGATCAGGCTCGGGACCCGGCGGGCGGCGAGGTAGCGGCCGGCGCGCACGGCGTAGTGCCGCGACACGTTGGCGATGTCGCAGACCTCCTCGAACGCCGAGACCCGCGCCTTGCCGGCCTCGATCTGGATGAGGTCGAGCACGTCGCTCTGGCGCTCGAGCACGAGGTCGTGCACGCGGGACAGGACGGCGGTCCGGTCCCGCAGAGGACGCGCGGCCCACAGCCGCTGGGCGGCCCGGGCCACCTTGGCGGCGCGCGCGACGTCGTCCGGCGTGGACAGCGGGATCGCGGCGATCGGCCCGCCCGTGAACGGCGCGTGCGACGTGAACACGGCCGCGCCGGGCGACGCGACGACGCGCCTCAGCAGCGGGCGGACGTCGTCCGGCTCGAGCACGTACGTCGCGAGCGGGTCGGTCTCGGGGTCGTGCAGCTCTGTGTGTCCCGGGTCGTGCGCCATAGAGGCGAGGGTACGCGCGGCGGCTGGGGAAAACCGGCCGCCGCGGCCCCCGCGCGAGTCGCGCCTACACGCCCAGGGTCTGGGCCACGTCCGCGTGCAGCAGGCCGATGACCGCCGCCCGCCCCTCGGCCGCCGACGGAGCCGCGAGCGCGGCGGCCGCCATGGTCGCGCACTCCGCGGTCGTGTGGTGCCGCAGCGCGTACCGGACCGCGGGGACGGCACCCGCCGACATCGACAGGCTGGTCACCCCGAGCCCCACGAGCACCAGCGCGAGCACGGGGTCCGACGCCGACTCGCCGCACACCCCGACGGGCTTGCGCGCCCGCCGGCCGGCCTGCGCCGTGGCGTCGACCAGGTCGAGCACGGCGGGCTGCCACGGGTCCAGCAGGTCCGCCAGCTCGCCACGGAGGCGGTCGGTGGCCATCGTGTACTGGGCCAGGTCGTTGGTGCCCAGGGAGACGAAGTCGACCTCGGCGAGGATCTCGTCGGCGCGCAGGGCCGCCGCGGGCACCTCGATCATCACGCCCACGGTGGCGACGCCGGCGTCGCGCGCCCGGGTCGCGAACGCGCGGGCCTCCGCGGCGGTCGCGATCATCGGCGCCATGACCCACGGCGTCGTCCCGGTCTCGGCCTGCGCCGTGGCCAGCGCGCCGAGCTGGGTGTCGAGCAGCTCGGGGTGGGTGCGCACGAGCCGGTACCCACGGACGCCCAGGGCGGGGTTCTCCTCGTCCGGCTGGGTGGCGAAGGCCAAGGGCTTGTCGGCGCCTGCGTCGAGCGTGCGGACCACGACCTTGCGGTCGCCGAACGAGCGCAGCACCTTCGCGTAGACCGCCGCCTGCGCGTCGTGCGTCGGGGCCGTGGTGCTCTCCAGGAACAGCACCTCGGTGCGGAACAGGCCGACGCCCTCGACCGCGCCGCCGGAGACGCGCGCGGCATCCTCCGCCGTCCCGATGTTGGCCAGCAGCGCCACCGCGTGCCCGTCCGCGGTGCCGCCGGGGTCGGTGTCCGACTCCAGCGCCGTCTCCACGGCGGCCCGACGGTCGAGCTCGGCGCGCAGCTCGTCGTCCGGGTCGACGGTCAGGGTGCCGTCCCCCGCGTCGACCGCCACGACGGTCCCGTCGGCCAGACCGGTCGCGCCGGCCACGCGCACGATGCACGGCAGTCCCAGCTGCCCGGCGATGATCGCGGTGTGGCCGGTCGGGCCGCCCAGCTCCGTGACGATCGCGAGCACGTTGGCCAGGTCCAGCGCGGCGGTGTCGGCCGGCGCCAGGTCCTTCGCGACGACCACCGAGGGCCGGTCCAGGGACGGCACCCCGGGCGCCGGCAGCCCCATCGCCTTCGCCACGACGCGGTCCCGCACCGAGCGCAGGTCGGTGACCCGCTCGGCGAGGTAGCCGCCGGCCTGCTGGAACATCGTCGCGAACATCTCGACGACGCCGTCGATCGCGCTGACCACCGGCTCGCCCGCATCGATGCGCGTGAGGACGCCGCTGCGCAGCGCCTTGTCGTCGGCCATCTGCGCCGTCGCCGCGAGGACGTCCTTCACCGTGCCCGTGGACCGCGCCGACTGCTCCCGAAGCGCCACGGCCACCTCGGTGAAGGCGGACTCGACCACGGCGTGCGCGGTCGCGGTGTCGGCCGGGACGCCGTCGACCAGCAGGGGCGCGTCGGGCTCGACGTGGGGCGCGGGCCGCACCTGCGCGACGGGTCCGACGATCGCCCGTCGCCCGACGCCGACGCCCTGGAGCACGTGCGGGGCGCCGACTGCGGGGGCGGTCATGACGCCTCCTCCGCGTCCAGGTCGGTGGCCAGCAGGTCGACCAGGCCGTCGAGCGCCGCGTCGGCGCCGTCCCCCTCGGCGGAGAGCGTGACCTCCTCGCCGCTGGGGACTCCGAGCGACATGACGAACAGGATGCTGCCGGCGTCGACCGGCTCGCCGCCCGGGCGGGCGATGGTGACCGGCAGCCCGGTCTCGGCGACGGCCTGGGTGAAGAGCATCGCGGGGCGGGCGTGCAGGCCGACGCGGGAGGCGACGACGACGGTGCGAGAAGGCATGACGATCTCCGATCTGGGGCCGGCGACGATGCCGGGCGAGGGACGGGTCAGGCTGCGGCGGCGACGAGCGCCTGGGCGTCCGCCTCCTGCTCGGCCTGGACGAACTCGTTGGTGCGGGCGCTCTTGAGGGCGATCACCAGCCCCGCGGAGATGACGGTGCCGACCGCGACCGCCATGAGGAACCCGAGGGGGCTCGAGATGAGCGGCAGCACCCAGATGCCACCGTGGGGAGCACGCTGGGCGGAGCCGACCGACATGACGAGGGCACCGGTCACGCTGGAGCCGACGAGCGAGGAGACGATCACGCGCCACGGGTCGGCGGCGGCGAACGGGATCGCGCCCTCCGAGATGAAGGAGAGGCCGAGGAGCACGGCCGCCTTGCCGTTCTCCCGCTCGGCGTGCGTGAACAGCTGCTTGCGGACGAACGTCGCCAGCGCCATGGCCAGGGGTGCGACCATGCCGGCCGCCATGACCGTGGCCATGATCCGGTACTGCACCGCGTCGGTGGCCAGGCCCTGGGTGGCCAGTCCCGTCACCGCGAACGTGTAGGCGACCTTGTTGATCGGACCGCCGAGGTCGAAGCCCATCATCGCGCCGAGCAGGGCGCCGAGCAGGACGAGGTTGGAGCCCGACAGCCCGTTCAGCCAGCTGCTCAGCCCGTTCATCAGGCTCGCGATCGGCTGCCCGATGAGCACGATCATGATGAGCCCGACGACGAAGGTCGACAGCAGCGGGATGACCACCACCGGCATCACGCCGCGCACGCCCTTCGGCACCTTCCAGCGGCTGATCCACAGCGCCAGGAACCCGGCCAGGAAGCCGGTGACCAGGCCACCCAGGAAGCCGGCGCCGACGGCCACGGACACCGCACCACCGACGATGCCGGGGACGAGCCCGGGCCGGTCGGCGATGGCGTACGCGATGAATCCGGACAGGATCGGCACGAGGAAGCCGAACGCGAGCGCCCCGATCTGGAACAGGAGCGCGGCCCAGTCCATGCCGCTGGTGACGGAGAAGTCGTTCAGCAGGTGCGTCAGCGGGACGGCTGTCACGGCGACGACGCCGTCACTGCCCCCCGCGAACTGGGCGACCATGAAGCCCAGCGCGATCAGGATCCCGCCGGCGGCGACGAACGGGATCATGTACGAGACACCCGTCATCAACCACTGGCGGATCCTCGTGCCGACGCCCGCGTTCCTGTCGACCTTCGTCGCGAGGCCCGTCGGTGCGGCAGGGGCACCCGCGGGGACCCCCGCCTCGACCGCGGCGACCGCCGCGGCGATGACGCCGGGGGCGTCGTGCACCGCCTTCTTCACGCCGACGTCGACGAACGGCTTGCCGGCGAAGCGCTGCTTGTCCTTGACCTCGAGGTCGGCGGCGTAGATGACGCCGTCGGCCGCGGCGATGATCGCCGGGTCGAGCGGGGTGGAGCCCGCGGCGCCCTGGGTCTCGACGTGGACCTCGTGCCCGGCGGCCTTGCCGGACTGCTCGAGGGCCTCGGCGGCCATGTACGTGTGCGCGATGCCCGTCGGGCAGCTGGAGACGGCGACGAACTTCATGAGGGGACGACCTCTCGGGTGACGATGTCGGCGACCGTTGCTGCGTCGCCTGCGTCCTTGAGCGAGGTGCGGAAGGACTCGTGGACCAGGCGGCGGGCGAGCGCCGCGAGGATCTTGAGGTGGTCGCCGTCCCCCTCGGTGGGGGCGGCGATGAGGAAGATCAGGGTCGCGGGACCGTCGGGGGCACCGAAGTCGACCCCGGCGGCGACCTTGCCGACCGCCAGGCTGGGGGCGGTGACGAAGCTCGACCGGGCGTGCGGCAGGCCGATCCCTCCGGGCATGCCCGTGGCCATCTGCGCCTCGCGGGCCCGCACGTCGGCGTGGAACCCGGCGGCGTCGGTCACGCGGCCGGCCGCGAACAGGAGGTCGATCAGCTGGCGGGTCGCGTCGTCGCGGTCCGTGGCGACCAGGTCGACGGCGACCAGGTCCGGGGTGATCAGAGGGGTGCTCACGTCACAGCTCCTTCAGTGCGAGTCGGGGATCGGGCTTGTGCACGACCCGGACGGCGTCCAGGTCGATGTCGGTGGGATCGGGCACGGCGGTGCCGGGGAGCAGCACGGCCGCCCGACCGAAGGCGACCGCGGTCCGGAGGCGGTCGCCGCCGGATCCGTCGGCGGCGAGGAAGCCGGCAAGCGTCGAGTCGCCGGCGCCGACCGTGGACAGGGGGACGACGGGCATGCCGCCGGCCCACCAGACGTCGTCGGCGACGACGAGCATCGCCCCGTGCGCCCCGAGGCTGACCAGGACGGCCCGGTTGCCGGCGGCGAGGACCTCGTGCGAGGCGTCGACGACGTCGCCGACGGTGATCAGCTCCCGACCGACCAGCTCGGCGAGCTCCTCGTCGTTGGGCTTGACCAGCGTCAGCCCGCCGGAGCGGACCGCCCGGGCCAGCGGTACGCCCGAGGTGTCGAGCGCGAACGGCACGGCGTACCGGGCGGCGAGGCCGGCCAGCTGGACGAAGAACGTCTCGCCCGCGCCGAGCGGCAGGCTCCCGGCGCCGACCAGGGCCCGCGGGCGCGTCGCCAGCTGCACCTCGACGGCGGCCAGCAGCGCGTCGACCTCGTCGGGCGTCAGCTTCGGGCCGGGGGCGTTGACCTTGGTGGTGGCGCCGCCGCGCTCGACCAGCGTGAGGTTGGTGCGGGTGTCGCCGTGGACCGGCACCGCCACCGCGGGGACGTCGTGCTCGTCGAGCAGCTCGACCAGCCGGCGGCCGTCCGCGCCGCCCGTGGGCAGCACGGCGACGGACTCGATGCCGTGACGCACCAGCACGCGGGAGACGTTGATGCCCTTGCCGCCGGGGTGGACGTGGGCGCGGTCGGCGCGGTTGACCTCGCCCAGCTCGAGCCGGTCGAGCTCGAGCGCCCGGTCCAGGCTCGGGTTGGGGGTCAGGGTGACGATCATGCGGTCACCACCCGGGGGCCGGCGGTCTCGAGCTCGTCGACGAGCTCGGGCTCCGCGCCGCTGTCCGTGATCACGGTGTCGATCGCGCTGAGCGGGACCACGTGGGCGAACTCGACGCGGCCGATCTTCGAGTGGTCGGTGAGGACGACCGTCCGGCGGGCGTTGGCGACCAGCGCCCGCTTCACCGCGGCCTCCGCCAGGTCGGGGGTGGTCAGGCCGTGCTCGACGCTCAGTCCGTTGGTGCCCAGGAACGCGACGTCCGCGTGGATGTCGGCCAGCTCCCGCTCGGCCCACGTGCCCACCGCCGCCAGCGTCCGGCCGCGGACGGTGCCGCCGACGAGGTGCAGGGTGATGCCGGGCCGCATGGCGAGCACCATCGCGACGGGCAGGGCGTGGGTGACCACGGTGAGCTCACGGTCGAGCGGGATCAGCTCGGCGAGGCGGACCGTCGTGGTGCCGGCGTCGAGGATGACCGCGCCGCCGTCGGGGAGCTCGTCGAGCGCCGCCTTGGCGATCCGCTCCTTCTCCCCCGCGAACTTCGCCTCGCGGTCGGCGATGCCGGGCTCGAAGCCCAGCCGCTCGACGGGGATGGCTCCCCCGTGCACCCGGCGCACGAGGCCGTGGCGCTCGAGGACCGTGAGGTCCCGACGGATGGTCTCGGGAGTGACGTCCAGCTCCTCGGCCAACCGGTTGACGTCGACCCTGCCGTCGGCGCGTGCCGTGGCGAGGATCTGTTGGTGCCGCTCCGGTGCGTACACATCGACTCCGTCGTCCGCTGCGCCGACCCTGTCGTCGGCGTCCAGTGGCTCCAGAGTGCTCCTCGCCACTCGGCGATGTCAAGCCATTCGGACAAATTCGGCGCCAAACAGATGTTGATATGGACATCGCGGCTGGTCGGGGCCGCGATATTCATCGACAAACGGACACGCAAAGACGCCCGGGTGCGCCCATTTGAGGGCGCCTCCGGGCATCGGTGGTGGTGCGGGTCAGTGCGGCTGGTACGGGCTGACGACGACCTCGACGCGCTGGAACTCCTTGAGGTCCGAGTAGCCCGTGGTGGCCATCGCGCGCTTGAGGGCGCCGATGAGGTTGAGGGTGCCGTCGGCGGTGTGGCCCGGGCCGAACAGGATCTGCTCGAGCGAGCCGGCGGTGCCCACCTCGACGCGCTCCCCGCGGGGCAGCTGCGGGTGGTGCGCCTCGGGGCCCCAGTGCCAGCCGCGGCCGGGGGCCTCGGTGGCCCGCGCCAGCGCCGCGCCGAGCATGACCGCGTCCGCGCCGCACGCGACCGCCTTCACCAGGTCGCCGGACCGCCCGACACCCCCGTCGGCGATGACGTGCACGTACCGCCCGCCGGACTCGTCGAGGTAGTCCCGCCGTGCCGCCGCGACGTCGGCCACGGCCGAGGCCATCGGCGCGTGGATGCCGAGCGAGAGGCGCGTGGTGTGCGCGGCGCCGCCGCCGAACCCGACGAGCACGCCCGCCGCGCCCGTGCGCATGAGGTGCAGTGCCGCGGTGTAGGTCGAGGCCCCGCCGACGATCACGGGGACGTCCAGCTCGTAGATGAACCGCTTGAGGTTGAGGGGCTCGGCGCGTCCCGAGACGTGCTCGGCGGACACCGTCGTGCCGCGGATGACGAAAAGGTCGACACCGGCGTCGACGACCGTGCGCCAGAACTCGTTGGTGCGCTGCGGCGAGAGCGCGCCGGCCACCGTGACGCCGGCGGCGCGGATCTCCTTGAGGCGGGCCGTGATCAGCTCGGGCTGGATGGGAGCCTCGTAGATCTCCTGCATCCGGGCCGTGGCGCGCGCGCTGTCGAAGGTCGCGATCTCCGCGAGCAGCGGCACCGGGTCCTCGTAGCGCGTCCACAGCCCCTCGAGGTCGAGCACCCCGAGCCCGCCGGCCTGCCCGAGCGCGACGGCGGTGGCCGGGCTCATCACCGAGTCCATCGGCGCCGCGATGATCGGCAGGTCGAAGTGGTAGGCGTCGATCTGCCAGCCGACCGAGACCTCCTCGGGGTCGCGGGTCCGCCTCGACGGGACGACCGCGACGTCGTCGAAGGAGTAGGCCCGACGTCCGCGCTTGCCGCGGCCGATCTCGATCTCGTTGCTCACCGGACCAGGCTACCGGGGCCAGGTCCTGCGCCGACGCAGCGGGTGTCCGATCTGCGGCACGCGGGCTGCCCTCCCCGCCCGTGTCAGTGCCCGATGTCATCCTGGCCACGCACGACAGGACCGAAGGACGAGAGCGGGACACGATGAGCTGGACAGACGGGCCACTGCTCGGCTTCGACACCGAGACCACGGGTGTCGACGTCGACAACGACCGCATCGTCACCGCCGCGCTCGTGCGTCGCGACGAGGCGGGCACGCACGTCCGCAGCTGGCTCATCAACCCCGGCGTCGAGATCCCCGAGGCCGCCGCCGCCATCCACGGCGTGAGCACCGACCACGCCCGGGAGCACGGCCGCCCGCCGCGCGAGGCGCTCGAGGAGATCGCGACCGAGCTGGCGGAGGCCTTCCGCGGCGGTGTGCCCGTCGTCGCCTACAACGCGGCGTTCGACCTCTGCCTGCTCGACGCGGAGCTGCGGCGCCACCGCCTCAAGACCCTGCCCGACCGCCTGTGCAGCGACGCCCGTCCGGTGATCGACCCGCTCGTGCTCGACCGCGCCGAGGACCAGTTCCGCCGCGGCAAGCGCAAGCTCGTCGACCTGTGCGGCTACTACCACGTGGTGGAGTCGGGCAACCTGCACACCGCCGACGTCGACGTCGTCGCCACCCTCGACGTGCTCGAGCGCATCGTCGGGCGCTTCCCGCACCTGGCCTCGCTCGACCTGGACACGCTGCACGAGTACCAGTCGACCGCGTACCAGGCGTGGGCCGAGGGGTTCAACGCCTGGCGCGCTGAGCAGGGCTTCGACGGCCCGGGCGCGTCCGACGTCTGGCCCACTCGGGAGCCCGTCGGCACGCTCTGGTGAGAGCCTCGTCATATCGCGGCTGAGTTCGCCGAGAGGCCGTCGCGCCGGGTCTGACCGATTCGATGGCGCGGATCACAGTGGCGATATCTCATCCATGAGTTAGCGTCATCCCCATGACCACGACGACCACCCCGGTCCCGACCAGCACTGGTTCCCTCCCGATCGTCATGGAGGACCAGCTCGCGCACGTCGGCTCCCTCGTCCGCTCAGCCCGGCAGCACCGCGGGCTGACGCAGGCCCAGCTGGCGGAGCGCTTGGCCACCAGCCAGTCGGCGATCCACCGCATCGAGCAGGGCGCCCAGAACGTCAGCCTCGAGATGCTCACCCGGATCGGCGCGGCGCTGGACTCCCCCATCGTGACGCTCGGCGGACCGCAGCGGACCCACCTGCGCGTGCAGGGCGGCCAGACCCTGAGCGGCCGGATCGACGTCAACACCAGCAAGAACGGCGCTGTCGCGCTGCTGTGCGCGTCCCTGCTCAACCGCGGCACCACCCGGCTGCGCAACGTCGCCCGGATCGTCGAGGTCGACCGGATCGTCGAGGTCCTGCGCTCGGTCGGCGTCCGCGCCGTCTGGTCCACGGACGGCCGCGACCTGGAGATCGTGGTGCCCGAGCACCTGCAGCTCGACGCGATCGACGTCGACGCGGCGCGCCGCACGCGGTCGATCATCATGTTCCTCGGCCCGCTGCTGGGCCTCGAGGACGAGTTCCGGCTGCCGTATGCGGGCGGCTGCGACCTGGGGACGCGGACCGTCGAGCCGCACCTCATCGGCCTGCGCCCGTTCGGGCTCGAGGTCACCGCGACCGCCGGCGACTACCACGGCCTGGTCAGCCGCGGCGGCGCCAGGGACCTCGCGGTGGTGCTCACCGAGCGCGGCGACACCGTCACCGAGAACGTCATCATGGCGGCCGCCCGGCGCGAGGGCGTCACCACCATCCGCAACGCCAGCCCCAACTACATGGTCCAGGACCTGTGCTTCTACCTGGAGCTGCTCGGCGTCCGGATCGACGGCATCGGCACCACGACCCTGCGGGTCCACGGCGTCGCCGAGATCGACGCCGACGTCGAGTACGCCGTCTCCGAGGACCCGGTCGAGGCGATGAGCCTGCTCACCGCGGGGATCGTGACCGGCTCGGAGATCACGGTCGGCCGCGTGCCGATCGAGTTCATGGAGATCGAGCTGGCGACGCTGGCCGAGATGGGGCTGCGCTACACGCTCTCCGACGAGTACGCCGCCGCCAACGGCCGCACCCGGCTCGTCGACGTCACCGTGCACCCGAGCGACCTGCGCGCGCCGATCGACAAGATCCACCCCATGCCGTTCCCGGGGCTGAACATCGACAACCTGCCGTTCTTCGCGGCGATCGCGGCCTGCGCCGAGGGCACCACGCTGATCCACGACTGGGTGTACGAGGGGCGGGCCATCCACCTCACCGACCTCACCCGCCTCGGCGCCGACGTCCGGCTTCTCGACGCCCACCGCCTGCAGGTCACCGGCCCCACCCACTGGTCGGGGGCCGAGGTCTCGTGCCCGCCGGCCCTGCGCCCCGCGGTCGTCATCCTGCTCGCGATGCTGGCCGCCAAGGGCACGTCCGTCCTGCGCGACGTCGACATCATCGCCCGCGGCTACGAGCAGCTGCAGGACCGCCTCGTGGAGCTGGGCGCCCAGATCGAGACGTTCCGCGACTAGCGCGCCGCGCCGTTCGGGTCCCCGGGCACCTCCGCCATCGCGGCCCTGATGACGTTCGCGTTCACGTCGAGCTCTGCTCGCGCGGGGTTCGATCCCCACCGGGCGCCGATCGTGAACCCGTCGCCTTGCCAGCGCGGAAAGACGTGCAGGTGCGCGTGGAAGACCTCTTGGAAGGCCGCCTCGCCGTCGGCGTAGAAGAGGTTGATCCCGTCGCTGCGGAGCTGGCTGTGCCGTAGCGCCGCGGCGACGCTCCTGGCCACGGCGAGCATCTCTGTGGCGACCGCGTCCGGCAGGTCTGCCAGAGCGGGCAGGTGCGCCTTCGGGATCACCAGGACATGACCCGGCGTCACGGGGTCGACGTCCATGAAGGCGAGCGTGGTCGGCGACTCCGCCACGCGGCTGGCTGCCAGCTCGCCGCTCACGATCCGGCAGAACACGCAGCTGATCGACTCGCTCACCCTGCGGATGCTCGCAGACACGCGGGACGGCCGCAGCAGCGAATGCGCGAAGACCGCCGACGGCCCTGCCCAGCCGGCGACCAGCCCCCACACGGCATCCACGACGGACGGGGGCCCGAGTAGGGCCGGACCTGTCTACCCGCCTCGGTCTTGGGTGGCTTGGTGGAGTGGTTGGCCGTGGCGGTCGGTGAAGTGCCATGGGCCGGTGGGGTGGTGGGTGATCTCGATGCCGCGGTCGTGGACGATCTCGTGGTGGTGCCAGCACAGCAGGCAGCCGGTGCGGACGTCGGTGGTGCCGTTGTCGCGGTGCCAGTGCTGGGTGTGGTGGATCTCGGACATGGCGGGTGGGGCGTCGCAGCCGGGGTATTGGCAGTGGTGGTCGCGGGCGATGATGGCGCGGCGTTTGGGCCCGGTGTAGGTGCGTTCGGTGCGTCCGACGTTCAGGACCTGGGAGGTCGGTCCGAACACGACCCGGGTGATCGCGGAGTCGCACGCGAGTCGGGCGAGCACGGTGTCCGGGATGGGTCCGGTGCCGACCAGCTCGGCGACCGCGAACCGCTCCAGGTCCGCGCCCGGTCCGATCGGGCGCGGTGGTGCGGTGCGGGCTGGTGGTGGCGGTGACCCGATGTCTCCGGCTGGTGGCGATCCGGTTGGCGACTGGTCGTCGCCCGCCCGGGTGCCGGGGGCGCGGTTCAGGGCGCGGTGCAGGGTGTCCAGGTCGACCACGGCGGTGATGTGCGGGCGGTGGGTGCCGGTCGTGCCGGTCAGGTCGCGGTCCAGAACCAGGCGGGTCAGGTTCAGCAACGCCCCCGCCCGGCGCCGGCTCGCGGGGTGACCGGCCTGGTCGGCGGACTTGGTGGTCATCGCGTCCAGGGCGGCTTGCAGGGCGTGCCCGTGCTCGGCGGTCAGGAACCCGCGCAGGTGGCACCCGTCCATCGTCTGGGCCAGGGTCAAGAACTCCCGGTCGGAGGCTTCGACGTAGCCGCGTTCGTCGGCGCCGGGGTCGGCGTGCGCGGCCCAGCGGCGGGTCAGCACCCGGAACTGGGCGGCCGGCAGCACCCGGGCCAGCTC
>NZ_JBFUEV010000006.1:0-208693 GCF_056403775.1 Cellulomonas sp. P2_F12
CCGCCACGGCCACGGCCGCCGCCCCCGCCGCGGCCGAGTGCGACGACGCCACGACCTCGTACGCGCCCGACGGCGGCGCCGCGCCGACCGTGGACGCCATCCGGTCCCGCGGCGCGCTCGTCGTCGGGGTCTCCGCCGACACGCTGCTGATGGGCGCGCGCAACCCCCTGTCGGGCCAGATCGAGGGCTTCGACATCGACGTCCTGCACGCGATCTCGGCGGCGATCTTCGACGGCGACCCGAACCGCCTGCAGTTCCGCGTGATCACCTCGGCACAGCGGCTCGACGTGCTGACCAACCACGAGGTCGACCTGGTGGCCCGCACGTTCACCATGAACTGCGAGCGCTGGGGCTCCATCGCCTTCTCCGCCGAGTACCTGCACGCCGGGCAGAAGGTGCTGGTCACGCGGGACTCGGCCGCGACGGGCATCGACGACCTCGCCGGGAAGCGGGTCTGCGCACCGGACGGCACGACGACCCTCGAGCGGCTGCAGACCACCTACCCGGACGTCACGTCGGTGAGCGCCCCGACGCACACCGGCTGCCTGGTGCTGTTCCAGCAGGGCAAGGTCGACGCCATCACCGGTGACGACACGATCCTCGCCGGGTTCGCGGCCCAGGACCCGTACGCCAAGGTGGTCGGCGACGCGTTCAGCGACGAGCCCTACGGCATCGGCGTGGCGGCGGACCAGGTCGACCTGGTGCGGTTCGTCAACGGCGTGCTGGACCAGATGAAGGCGGACGGCACCTGGGCCACGAACTACGACCGCTGGCTGCACGCGCTGGGCCCGGCGCCCACCCCGCCGACCTCGCTGTACGGCCGGGTCCCGTGAGCGGACCCGACGCACCCGAGGCACCCGGGCGGCTGGGCGAGCCGATCCCGGCACCCCAGCTCCTCGCGTACCTCAGCGGGCTCGAGGCGTGGCTGGCGCACCGCCGGACCGAGCTCGACCGGCTGGACGTCGCGGCGCAGGCCTCGCCTGCCTCCGAGAGCTACACCGACGACGTGCTGCTCGCGCTGACCATGTGGCAGGCCATCCGGACGCGCACCGACGAGCTGGTCGAGGTGTGGGACTCCGGCCGGGCCGACGCGGTGGCCCGCGAGAAGATGTCGCAGCTGGTCTGGGGTCGGCTCGACTCCGGGCTGGGCGCCGCGCTGGTCTCGCTGGTCGAGGCCGTGACGCTCTGCGACGCGATGATCTCCCAGGTCCGGGCACGCCTGTCGTTCGACCCGGACACCGCCGACCAGGCGGCGCGGCTGCGCGGCCTGCGGGCCGGGCTGGTCCGGTGCGAGGACCTCGCCGGCGTCGACACGACCGCCGCCGGGCTGGTCGCCGCCCTGCGGGTGCGCGAGCAGAAGCTGGTGACCCAGGCGGCCCGCGGCGCCGACATCAGCGGACCGCTCGCCGAGCTCGAGGCCCGCGCGGCCCTCGCGGAGCGCGACCTCATCGTGCAGGTGTCGCAGCGGCGCACGCTCGAGAAGGGCCGGGCCGACGCCCAGGCCACCATGGTCGCGCTGGAGAACCGCGAGCCGACCTTGCACGAGCTGGCGGACCGGTGCCGGCGCGAGATCGCGCACCCGCCCAAGCTCGCCGTGCCGGACGTCTCGAGGCTCGGCGCGGTCCCGTCGACCCGCACGGAGCTGGACGCGTTCGTCGACCGGCTCGCGGCGGTGGGCCGTGCGTTCGACGCCGTCGCCGACGCCTACAGCGCGCCCCTGCGCGAGCGTGCCGAGCTCCGCTACCGGCTCGAGGGCGCGCGCGCCGCCGCCGACGCCAACGGCCGCAGCGCCTCGCCGACGGTCCGGTCCGGGTACGACGAGGCCCGTGCCGTCGTCGCCCAGACCCCCTGCGACATCACGATGACCCGCTTCCTCGTGGAGCAGTACGAGTACCTCATCCGCGACCTGCCCCCGGCAGGTCAGGAGGGACGGACCCGATGACGACCACCGCCCAGCTCCCCTGCGCCGAACCCGGCTGCACCGGCACCTACGAGGACGGCTGGTGCAACGTCTGCGGCTCGCCGCAGGCGGCGACGTCGGCCCCCGCGGCCGCGTCGGCGACCTCCCTGCTCGGGACGGGCGTCGCGCAGGCGGCGCCGGACAGCGGCGCCGACGTGGGCGGCGAACGGTCCACCCGCACCGGGCGCACCAGCTCCAGCCGCCTGGCCACGGCCGCGCTCGGCTCCGCGCGCACCGTGGCGATGGGCTCGCGGCCCACGCGTCGCGTCGGGACGTCGTCGACCCGGCTGCGCGGCGCGCGCCTGGGTGCCGGGCTCACCACCGTGCCGCCCGCGCCGGTCCAGGACCCGCTGCAGGCCGTCATGGCCGTGCCCGAGGTCGAGGAGCGCAAGCGGTTCTGCCCGAGCTGCGGCGCCGAGGTCGGCCGGTCGCGCGACGGCGTCCCCGGCCGGACCGCGGGGTTCTGCCCCAAGTGCGGCACGCACTTCGACTTCACGCCGGCGCTGAACCCGGGCGACCTCGTCGGCGGCCAGTACGAGGTCGTCGGCTGCCTGGCGCACGGCGGGCTCGGCTGGATCTACCTGGCGCGCGACCGCAACGTCTCGGGCCGGTGGGTGGTGCTCAAGGGTCTGCTCAACTCCGGGGACCCCGACGCGTACGCGGCCGCGATCTCGGAGCGGCAGTTCCTCGCCGAGGTCGAGCACCCCCTCATCGTCGAGATCTACAACTTCGCGATGCACGAGGGCGCGGGCTACACCGTCATGGAGTACGTCGGCGGCCGGTCGCTCAAGCAGATCCTGCAGGACCGCCGCGACGCCGCGGCGGGCGTCAACACGCCGCTGCCGGTGGACCAGGCGCTCGCCTTCGTCCTCGAGATCCTGCCCGCGTTCGCGTACCTGCACGACGTCGGCCTGCTGTTCTGCGACTTCAAGCCCGACAACGTCATCCAGCAGGGCGACGCGGTCAAGCTCATCGACCTCGGCGGCGTCCGGCGGATCGACGACCTGCAGTCGGCGATCTTCGGCACCGTGGGCTACCAGGCCCCCGAGGTGCCCGAGGTCGGACCGTCCGTGGCGTCCGACATCTACACGATCGGTCGCACGCTGGCCACGCTGGTCCTGGACTTCCGTGGCAACACCAGTGCCTACGTGGCGTCCCTGCCGCCCGTGGCGGACACCGCCGTCTTCCAGACCTACGACTCGTTCTACCGGCTGCTGGCCAAGGCCTGCGCGCTGGACCCGTCCGACCGGTTCGCGTCGGTCGACGAGCTGCGCGCGCAGACGCTCGGCGTGCTGCGCGAGGTCGTCGCCACCGACCGCGGCCCGGGCAGCCCCGCGCTGCACTCGGCGGCGTCGGTGCTGTTCGAGGCGCCGACGTCGGACGAGGCCGGTCACCCGCTGGCCTGGGACCAGCTGCCGGCGCTCAAGGTCGACCCGAGCGACCCGGCCGCGAGCTGGCTGGCGGGGGTCAACGTCAACGACCCCGAGCAGCGGATCGCCGCGCTCGCGGACGCCCCCGAGGACACCGTCGAGGTCCGCCTGCGACGGGCGGCCGCGGCGATCGAGGCTGGTCGGCAGGACGTGCTCGACCAGACGCTCGCGCAGGTCCTGGCGGACGACCCGTGGGAGTGGCGCGCGGCGTGGCTGGGCGGGCTGGCGCAGCTGGCCGCCGGGGACCCGGTGGCGGCGCGCGCGTCGTTCAACGCCGTCTACGGGCAGGTGCCCGGCGAGCTGGCGCCCAAGCTCGCGCTGGCCACCGCGTGCGAGGAGAGCGCCGAGCCCGACATCGCTGAGTCGCTGTACGTCATCTGCGCCCGCTCGGACGCGAACTACACCGCCCCGGCCGCGTTCGGCCTGGCCCGGATCCGCAGCGCGCGCGGCGACACGGCCGGTGCCCTGGCGGCGCTGGACCTGGTCACGGCCACCCGCAGCTCCTACGTCGAGGCCCGCATGATGCGCGCCCGGCTCCTGGCCGCGTCCGCCCGTGACCTCGGCGCCCTGTCGGCCGCGCTGGCGAGCGTGCACGGCGTCGCCATCGACGCCCGTGCGCGGACCTCGCTGCGCGTCGACGTCCTCGGGAACGCGCTGGCGACCGTCCTCAAGGACGGGCCGTCGCGCACCGTCCAGCTGGATGGTGTCCCGGCGCAGGAGCAGGGCCTGCGGGACGCCCTCGAGGCGGCGCTGCGGGAGTCAGCTGCCCTGGCCGAGAGCCACGACGAACGGATCGAGCTGGTGGACCAGGCCAACGGCGTGCGTCGGTGGACCACGTGGTGACCTGCCCGTCCTGCGGCACGGTCGCGGGCGACGGCGCGCTGTTCTGCGAGCAGTGCGGTTCCCTCCTCGCCGGCCCGCCGGCCCCGGCCCCGGTCGTCGCCGCCCCCGAGGCGGCTGCGGCGGGCCCCGTCTGCCGCGCGTGCGGCGGCACGATCGCCGCGGACGGGTACTGCGAGCTGTGCGGCGAGCCGGCGGCGAGCGAGCGCGACCACTGGAGCGAGCTGCCGTCCCCGACGGTCGGCGGGGTGTGCGACCGCGGCGTGCGGCACACCCGCAACGAGGACGCGATGGCTCTTGCCGTCGCCGGGGGGTTCGCGGTGCTCGTGGTCTGCGACGGGGTCTCCTCGGTCGCGGACTCGGACATCGCCAGCCTGGCCGCGGCGCGCGCGGCGCGGGACGTGCTGGTGACGGGGTCGGCCGACGGCACGGTCGGCGCCTGGTCGGCGCTGCTGGACAAGGCGGCCGCCGCGGCCGACCAGGGCATCGCGGACGCGATCGGGGACATGGCCGCGCGCGCCGAGCCGCCGTCGTGCACCTTCGTCGCCGCGGTGGTCGACGGGCCGACGGTCGTCGCCGGCTGGCTCGGGGACTCGCGGGTGTACTGGGTGCCCGACGCGGGGGACGCGCTGCAGGTGAGCGTCGACGACTCGGCCGCGAACGAGATGATCGCCCGCGGCGTGCCCCGGGCCCGCGCGGAGGCCTCGCCCGAGGGGCACGCCATCACCCGCTGGCTGGGGGCCGACGCCGAGACCGTGGTGCCGAGCACCGGGACCACCCACGCGCAAGGGGCCGGCTGGGTGCTCGTCTGCTCCGACGGCCTGTGGAACTACTGCTCGGAGGCGGCCGACGTCGCCGACCTGCTGCACCGCGCCGTGGCCGCCCACGGCCCCGCGCCCGACGCGATCGCCGGCGAGCTGGTGCGCTGGGCGAACGAGCAGGGCGGCCACGACAACATCACGGCCGCGTTGGCCCGCGTCGAGCAACCCTTCGATACTGTCCAGACCGAACCGGCAGCCTGAGCAAGGAGCCATAGTGGCCGACTTCCGCACCGAGGTGTTCCAGAACGAGTTCCTCTCCGACGGCGCCACCGACGTGCACGCGATCGTCACGGTGACCAGCTCCGGCGCGGGCACCGCGGCCTCCAGCACGGGCGAGGTCGCCGAGATCGTCATCATCGACACGTCCGGCTCGATGAGCGGCCCGAACATCGAGGCGGCCAAGCACGCGGCGCAGGTCGCGGTCGACCAGATCGTCGACGGCACCTGGTTCGCGGTCATCGGCGGCAGCCACGTGGCCAACCGCGCGTTCCCGTACCCGAACGCCCCGGTCGCGATCGTGCAGATGGAGCCCGGTGCGCGCGAGGAGGCCAAGCGCGCCATCTCGTACATGCGGCCCTCGGGCGGCACGGCGATGAGCACATGGCTGCGCCTGGCCGACGCGATCTTCGCGATGGTCCCGCAGGCCGCCCAGAAGCACGCGATCCTGCTGACGGACGGGCGCAACGAGTCCGAGCCGCGCGGCGAGCTGTCGAAGGCGATCTATGCCGTCACGGGCCATTTCCAGTGCGACGCCCGCGGCGTCGGGTCGAGCTGGGAGGTGGCCGAGCTCCGCGAGATCGCGACCGCGCTGCTGGGCACCGTCGACCTCATCCGCAAGCCCGCCGACATCGCCGAGGACTTCAAGGCGCTGGTGAACGAGTCGATGTCCAAGGGCGTCGCCGACGCCGAGCTGCGCGTGTGGGCGCCGCAGGGTGCGCAGGTGCTGTTCGTGCGTCGCGTGGCCCCGACCGTCGAGGACCTCACGGCGCGGCGCACCGAGGTCAACGCCCTCACGGGCTCGTACCCGACCGGGTCCTGGGGCGACGAGTCCCGCGACTACCACGTGGCCGTCCGGGTGCCGTCGAAGCCCGTCGGCTCCGAGCAGCTGGCCGCGCGCGTGCAGATCGCGGTCGGGGGAGAGGTGCTCGCCTCGGGACTGGTCAAGGCCCGCTGGTCCGACGACAGCTCGCTGACCGCCCGCATCAACCCCGAGGTCGCGCACTACACCGGGCAGGCCGAGCTCGCGTCGGCGATCCAGGAGGGCCTGGCGGCGAAGGCGGCCGGGGACGAGGCGACGGCCACCGTGAAGCTCGGTCGCGCGGTGCAGCTGGCCGCGGAGACGGGCAACGAGGAGGCGACCTCCAAGCTGCGCAGGGTGGTCGACGTCGACGACGAGGAGAAGGGCACCGTGCGCCTCAAGCGCAACGCGGACAAGCTCGACGAGATGGCGCTCGACACCGCCTCCACCAAGACCACCCGGGTCCGCCGGTGAGCACCGTCACCTGCCCCAACGGTCATCAGTCCACCTCGACCGACTACTGCGACATCTGCGGCTCGCCGATCGAGAACGCCGCCCCGCCGGCGTCCGCGCCGACGCCCGTGGTCGCCACGACCACGACGTGCCCGCACTGCGGCGCCCCGGCGTCGTCGCTCGCCCTCTTCTGCGAGACGTGCGGCTACGACTTCACGACGGGGTCGCTGCCGGCGGGTGCCGACCCCGCGCCGGCCGTCGCCGACCCCGCGCCGGTCGTCGCCGCGCCTGTGGTCGCCCCCGCCGCGCCGTCGGCCGTCGTCGAGCCCGACCCGGCGCCCGCTGCCGCTCTGCCGACCCCCGCGCCCGACGGTCCCGAGTCGTGGGTCGCCGAGATCTGGGTGGACCCCGACTGGTACGCCGCGCAGCAGCCCGAGGACCCGATGCCGTCGGCCGGCCTGCCCGGGCTGGTGCCCCTGCGTGAGCGCAGCGTGCTCGTCGGCCGCCCCTCGGTGTCCCGCAACATCCACCCCGCGGTCGACTGCGGGACCGACTCCGGGGTCTCGCGGCGGCACTGCCAGCTCAACACGGACGGCCAGCGCTGGTGGGTCGAGGACCTGCAGTCGGCCAACGGCACCTACGTGAGCCGCGCGGGCGACCCGCTGCCGACCACCCCGATCCCCCCGGGGCAACGGCGCGAGATCGAGGACGGCGACCGGCTGTTCATCGGGGCGTGGACGCGCATCGTGATCCGGACGGCGCTGCCCGGCGAGGTCTGATCAGGGCTGCGGGCGCGCCAGCCGGTCGGCCCGGACCGCCCGACCGGCGACCACCGCGAGCAGGAGCCCGATGGTCAGCGCGGCCGCGTGGCCGGCATCGGTGAACGTCCGGTTGATCGCGCCCGGCACGAGCCAGAAGGCCGCCGTCGCGCCCAGGTACCACCAGCGCCAGCGCGTCGGCACGGCGAGCGTCAGGAAGCCCATCGCGGCGGCCATCACGTAGCTGACGCCGACGTCGGTGGCCTCGGCGACGCTCTCGTCCACGAAGCCGTGGAAGATCCCGGTGGCCAGACCCGCCGCGACGATCAGCCCGGCCCCGACGTGCCCCGCCAGGCCGACCACCAGGGAGGCCAGCCGCCCGACGAACTGCTGCAGGTAGGCGAGGACGACGAGCAGCTGCACGACGAGCAGGAGCCCCGCCACGCTCTCGACGACGAACGCGCTGCCGAGCATCGACAGCAGCGGCTCGGCACGGAGGTTGTTCAGGTTGCCGCTGACCCGGGCGAGGATCTCCTCGGTGCGCTCCTCGGGCTGCAGGTGGACCAGCAGCGTCACGATCGTCACGGCGGCGCAGTAGGCGATGGCGAGGTCGGCGCGGGCGACCGTGCGACCGACGTCCCTCAGCACCGCCCCGGCCAGCTCGCGGGCGGTGCGCCGGTCCGGCGCGGACTGCCCGTCGGTCATGCCGGTCACGCTACCGCCGGAGCGCGGCGCCGACCGGTCGCCGCCCTGGTCAGCCGTGGTGCCGGTGGGCCGCCTCGTCGGCGAGCAGGCGCTCGAGCACCGTGTGCCGGTCGCGCGCCAGCTGAGCGGCGGCCTCGTCGTGCCGGCGCAGGGCCTCGTCGTACTCGTGGTGCGCCCGACTGGTGGCCGCCGCGAGCCGGAACCACGGGGCACCCGCGAGCTCGCGCCGTACCCGCTCCTCCAGCGCGGGATCGACCTCGTGCTGGCGGTGCTGCTGATCGACGACCGTCATGTCCGTCGCCCCTTCGCTCCGGTTGTCGTCCATCGTGCGCGCCTCCCGCCACGGATGCCGAGCGACACGCGCACGCTCCACCCGGAAGGAGCAGCCGCCTCCGTCGCACGGACACCCGCTCTCCTCTCAACCTCGCCGGGTTCGCGCGGCATGCCGGACATTCCTCAGCCCTGCGAGAAATACGGCTGGACGCAGGCGGCACTCGGCATTCTTGGTCGGCGCCGCGATGGGCGGCCCGGCGTCGGTCGAGCGGTCGTTCGGAGCTCTCACCTGCAGAAACTCGCCGCCAGCCGGTCATGTCGAGTGCACCACCGAGCGGCGCTCCGCGTTGTCGCGGCGAGCGCATTCCGAGAATGTCGCATTCCTGTCGACGCGGTCACGGTCGGACTGCGGCCATTGACTCCACCCTGTGACTCTTGTTAGCGTCCGTTGTGAACCATTAGTACACACTCCTTACATATTCGACGCTCCGACGATGAACAGGGGACCGACGATGGCTCTCGCACGACACTCCGCTCAGAGGCCCGGGGGACGACGACGTCCCGTGCTGGTGGCCACCGTCCTGGCAGCGCTGGCGGCCCTGGTCGCCGCGATGGTGGTGACCCAGCCGGCGTTCGCCGCGGGCACGATCTCGGCGACGTTCACGTCCGCCGGAGACTGGGGCAGCGGCCACCAGGTCAACGTCAAGGTCACCAACTCGGGGACCGCCGCCGTGGCCGCCTGGACCCTCGAGTTCGACCTGCCGGCCGGCGACACGGTCAGCAGCTCGTGGGACGCCGACGTCACGAGGACCGGCAACCACTACAAGGCCGTGAACAAGAGCTGGGCCGCCAACCTCGCACCCGGCGGCTCGCAGACGTGGGGCTACATCGCCACGGGTCCGTTCGCGACGCCGACGGCGTGCAGCATCAACGGCGTCGCCTGTACCGGGGGCACCCCGACGAGCACGCCCACCAGCACGCCGACCCCCACTCCCACGCCGACCCCGACGACGACCACGCCCCCGCCGCCGGGCGGCAAGAAGGTCGTCGCCTACTTCACCGAGTGGGGCGTGTACGGCCGCAGCTACCACGTCAAGAACATCGAGACGAGCGGCGCAGCAGCGAAGCTGAGCACGATCGTCTACGCGTTCGGCAACACCTCCAACGGGCAGTGCTCGATCGGTGACTCGTACGCCGACTACGACAAGGCGTACACCGCGGCGGACTCCGTCGACGGCGTCGCCGACACGTGGGACCAGCCGCTGCGCGGCAACTTCAACCAGCTCAAGAAGCTCAAGGCCATGCACCCCGGCCTCAAGGTGGTCTGGTCGTTCGGCGGCTGGACCTGGTCGGCCGGCTTCACGCAGGCCGCGGCCAACCCGACGGCGTTCGCCACCTCCTGCTACAACCTGGTCAACGACCCGCGGTGGGCCGGCGTCTTCGACGGCATCGACGTCGACTGGGAGTACCCGAACGCCTGCGGCCTGCAGTGCGACTCCAGCGGCCCGGCCGCGTTCAACACCGTCGTCTCCGCGCTCCGCGCCAAGTTCGGCAGCAGCAGGCTGGTCACGGCGGCGATCACCGCCGACGGCTCGGCCGGCGGCAAGATCGACCTCGCCGACTACGCCAGCGGGGCGCAGAAGCTCGACTGGATCATGCCGATGACGTACGACTACTTCGGCGCGTTCAACCCGACCGGCCCGACCGCGCCCCACTCGCCCCTGACGTCCTACGCGGGCATCCCGCAGCAGGGCTTCGACGCCGAGGACGCGATCAACAAGCTGATCGGCAAGGGCATCCCGGCGAACAAGATCCTGCTGGGCGTCGGCTTCTACGGCCGCGGCTGGACCGGGGTCACGCAGACCGCGCCCGGCGGTTCGGCGACGGGCGCCGCGCCCGGCACCTACGAGGCCGGCATCGAGGACTACAAGGTGCTCAAGACGAAGTGCCCGGCCACGGGCACCGTCGGCGGCACCGCGTACGCCACGTGCGGCTCGGAGTGGTGGAGCTACGACACCCCGGCCACCCTCACCAGCAAGATGGCGTGGGCCACGAGCAAGGGCCTGGGCGGCGCGTTCGCCTGGGAGCTGTCCGGCGACACCACGAACGGCGAGCTCATGACCGCGCTGTCCGACGGGCTGAAGTAGCCCGATCGCCCGAGCCCGGCCGCCGGTCCTCTCCCCGGCGGCCGGGCTTCTCTCTGCCCGGGCTTCAGTTGCCCCTGTCACCTGCCGATGGGCTCGAGGGCCCGTCGACAGGCCCCCGAGACGAGGGGTGTCCTTGGACCACGAACGCACGGGAGTCCGTCAGGCTCCGGACGACCTTCCCCGATCTCCGACCGGCCGAGTGCCGCAGTGGGTGATCGACGAGGCAGCGGGGCGGGTGCCCCAGCAGCGCGACGTCTGGCGATCGGGTCCGCCGGTCCTCGGGGGGACTGCTCCCAGGGCGGGACGCCGCAGTCGTGATCGGCGGCGGTCGAGAGCCGTCCACGACGCCGGCCGGGCGTCGACGGGACGCGGCTCAGCCGCGGCCGCGGTCCTCGTGGTCGCCCTCGTGATCGCGTCGTGGGTGGTGCAGGTCGGCGGGCCGACCCAGGCGCTCGTGGCTCTGGGCATCTCCAGCGCTCCCCCCGCTCGTGTCCCCGGACTCCCGACGCCGGGGCGCGAGGAGGCTGCGAGCCCCCTGGGTTCTCCGGCGGCCTCGGTTGTCACCGGGACGTCGTTCGCCTTCGTCGCGACCCAGGTCGACGGCGGGACGCCGGTCGCCTACGACCCGTGCCGGCCGATCCACTACGTGACGCGGCCGGACGGCGCACCGGCCAACGGTGCTGCGCTCGTGGCCGACGCCGTCGCGCGCATCTCGCTCGCCACCGGGCTCCGGTTCGTCGACGACGGGTCGACCGACGAGCGGCCCTCGGCGACGCGACAGTTCTACCAAGAGGACCGGTACGGCGATCGGTGGGTGCCGGTGCTGGTCAGCTGGTCGTCGCCGGACGAGACGGCCGATCTGGCGGGGTATGTGGCAGGCGTCGGAGGCAGCATGCCGATGAGTGTCGACGGGCGCGGCAAGGTGTACGTGACGGGCGCAGTGACGCTGGACGGACCGCAGCTCACCGAGGTCATGTCCGAGCCCGGCGGTGACGCCGTGGCGGGATCGATCGTCCTGCACGAGTTCGGGCACCTGGTCGGGCTCCAGCACGTCGAGGACGCGACCCAGATCATGTACCCCGAGGCGCAGCAGGGTGTCACCGAGCTGGGATCGGGCGACCTGACCGGGCTCGCCGCACTCGGCCGCGGGGTGTGCGTCCCGGAGATCTAGTGCAGGCCGAAATCACCCGTTATGTCATGGCTCCACGGACGTAACCTGGAGGATCGGACATCCGTCGGCGATGCCCGCGCGACGAGGAGGTCGTGCGATGAGGCGTGCATTCTGGTCGATCGTGCTGCTGGTGGGCGCGTTCCTGCTGGTCCCGGCGTCGTCGGCCACGGCGGCGCCCTACTGCGGCCTGGTCTGGGGCTCGCTGGAGAAGTCGGCGCCGGGGTTGTCGCAGGCGCCCGTGGTCGACGTCCGGACCGGGCGGCACACCTGCTACGACCGGCTGGTGATCGACGTGGCCGGCGGCGTCGGCGGGTACACCGCGCGGTACGTGCCGCAGGTGACGCAGGACGGCTCGGGTGCGGTGATCCCGACCCGCGGCGGCGCCGCCCTCGAGATCACGGTGAACGACCCGGGCTACACCTTCGCGCCGGCGAACCCGCTCGAGCTGCGGAACGTGACCGGGTACCGGACGTTCCGGCAGGTGGTCTTCGCGGGCACCTTCGAGGGGTACACCAGCGTCGGGCTGGGCGTGCGGGCGCGGTTGCCGTTCCGCGTGTTCACGCTCGCCGGGCCGGGCACGTCGTCGCGCCTGGTGGTGGACGTCGCGCACCGCTGGTGATCAGCGCAGCAGCTCGCGCACGACCGCCGCGGTGGCCTCCGCCGGGATGCCGTGGTTCGCGCCCCCGGGGACGACGACGTGGCGGGCGTGGGGGAGCAGGGCGGCCAGCGCGGCCGCGGACTCCGGCAGGCCCGGCCAGGTCTCGGCGCCCGTGATCACGACGGTGGGCACCGGGACGTCGGCCATCGCCGGGGTCGGGACGCCGAGGGTCGACGTGATCGTCGCGTCGTAGACCGTGCTCTGCGCGATCGCGACGAGCGACGGCCAGCCCGGCGAGGCGCGGAACTGCTCGACCATCGGCGCGGGGATGCCGACGCCCTCGGTCTGGAAGAGCGCGACGGCGTCGTCGGGTCGGTGCTGCGCCATCAGGTCGGTGAGCCGGCCGGGCAGGTCCGCGGGCCGGGCGGGCATGCCGCCGAGGGCGAACGGTGCCTCGTACAGCGCGAGGTGCGTGACCGGGACGCCCGCGGCCGCGGCGGCGAGGGCGAGGTTGCCCCCGGAGGAGAAGCCGAAGACCGCGGCGCTCCCGCCGACCAGGTCGACCAGCGCGGCGAGGTCCTCGATCTCCCGCTCGATCGCGTACGGCGCGGTGTCCCCGCTGCGGCCGCGCGCGCGGCGGTCGTAGGTGAGCACGGTGTGGTCGTCGGCAAGGAGGGCGGCCAGCTCCGCGCAGGTGGTGTGGTCGTTGAACGCGCCGGTGGCGAACACGATCGGGGGGCCGTCGCCGGCGCGCTCGTAGGCGATCGTGGTGCCGTCGGCCGAGTCGAGGGTCTGCATGGTTCTCCTTCGGTGGGTGGGTCACCACCAGGACGAAGCAGGGAGCCGCCGATGGACACTGTCCTTCGTGGTGCGGCCCGTTCGTCCAGGGCGAGAACCCTCACCACGGAAGGAACCGTCATGGAGTACCTGTTGCTCATCAGCGCCGACGAGGAGGCCGCGCAGGCCCGCATGCGGGACGGCGCGCCCGGCTCGTTCGACGCGTGGATCTCCGATCTCGAGCGGCGCGGCGTCCTGCGGGCCCACGTCGGGCTGCACGAGAGCGGGACGGCGACCACCGTGCGCCGGCGGGACGGGGAGGTCCTGCTGACCGACGGCCCGTTCGCCGAGGGCCGCGAGCAGGTGGGCGGGCTCGCGCTCGTCGACTGCGCGGACCTGGACGAGGCCGTCGCGATCGCGGCCGCCCACCCGGCGGCGGCGTTCGGGCAGGTCGAGGTCCGGCCCGTACGGGTGCACTGACCATGCCCGACGACGTCGAGCGCGTCCTCGCGGACACGTTCGCGCGGGACTGGGGGCGGCTCGTCGCGACGCTCATCCGGCTGACCGGCGACTGGGACCTGGCCGAGGAGTGCACGCAGGACGCGTTCGCCACCGCGCTGCAGACGTGGCGGCGCGACGGCATCCCCGACGTGCCGCGCGCGTGGCTCACCACGACGGCCCGCCACCGCGCGATCGACCGGATCCGGCGGGAGCGCGTCGGCGCGGAGAAGCTCCGCGCCCTCGTCGAGGAGCCCGTCGACCCGGACGTGGACGCGCCGGACCTCGACGCGATGGACAGCGGGATCGCCGACGAACGCCTCCGGCTGCTGTTCACGGCCTGCCACCCGGCCCTCGCCCTGTCGTCGCGGGTCGAGCTGGCGCTGCGGACCCTCTGCGGGCTCACGACGGCCGAGATCGCGCGGCTGTTCGGGGTGCCCGAGGCCACGATGGCCAAGCGGCTGGTCCGCACCAAGCACAAGATCGCCGTCGCGGGCATCCCGTACCGGGTGCCGTCGGCCGCCCAGCTGCCCGAGCGGACCCCGGCGGTGCTGGCCGTGCTGTACCTGGTGTTCACCGAGGGGTACGCGGCGACCGCGGGGCCGCACCTGGTCCGCGTCGACCTCTGCCACGAGGCGCTCGACCTCGCGCGGCTGCTGACGGCGCTCGACCCCGACGACCCGGAGGCCGCCGGACTGCACGCCCTCCTGCTGCTCCAGCACGCGCGCGCCGCCGCCCGCACGGACGCCGACGGGGTGCTGGTGCCCCTCGAGGAGCAGGACCGGTCGGCGTGGGACTCGGAGGCGATCGAGACCGGCCTGGCCGAGCTGCGGCGGGCGCTGCGGCCGGAGCGCGTCGGTCCGTACCAGCTGCAGGCGATGATCGCGGCGTGCCATGCGACCGCCGAGACGGCCGACGGCACCGACTGGCCGCGGATCCTGCGGCTGTACGACGAGCTCGTCGCGCTGCTCCCGTCGCCGGCCGTGCAGGTCAACCGGGCCGTGGCCGTCGCCATGGTCCACGGTCCGCAGGCGGGTCTCGACGCCCTCGCCACGGCCGACGACCACCCCCTGGTCGCGGCGGTCCGGGCCGACCTGCTGCGTCGCCAGGGCCGCGCCGACGAGGCCGCCGACTCCTACCGCGAGGCGCTCACGCGGACGACGAACGATGCCGAGCGGGCGTACCTCCAGGCCAGGCTGCTCGGGTAGCAACCCCGCGAGTACCGTCGCGGGATGGGACCGCGGCGTCACGTGGAGCAGGTCGAGCTCCTCAACGACGCCGCCGTCGCGCCGCCCGCCGGAGGTGCTGGGCAGCCCGTGAGTCTCACCCGCTCCGGACGCGCCCGCGCCGCCGGGCGGGGTTAGCGTGCGGCCATGGCGCGCGGCGCGATGCAGCACGTCGAGCTGGACGAGGCGGTGGCCCTCCCCGAACCCGTCGCGCTGCCCCCTGCCCGGCGGCGCGGGCTCTGGTGGGGCGCCGTCGGCGGTGTCGCCCTGCTCGTCGGCGCCCTGGCGGTGACCCAGTCGGTGCTCGACACCCGGGAGCGGGCGGCGCAGGAACGCCTGCTGGCGACGCCGGGCGTCGTGCGACCGGTCGGCGCGGACGTCGGCGTCCTGTGGCGGCCCGACGCCTCGACGGAGGCCGTGATCCTGCAGGGCATCGCCGCCCACGGGGCCGTGCTCGGGCTGGCCCTGGCCGCCGACGGCTCGCAGGCGTTCGTCGGCGTCGATCAGCGCACGGGTCGGCAGCGGTTCTCGACGCCGCTGCTCGGACCGGACCCCGTCCGGGCCCGGTCGCTCGACCGCACGGCGGCGGGCATGTGCGTCGCCGTGCCGGACGGCTCCGCGGAACCCCGGCAGGCCGCCTGCCTGGTGAGCGACGGCTTCGTGCAGGTGGGGGACGAGGGCGTCGAGACCCGCAAGCCGGCGACGAGCACCCGGGTGGTCGTGCTGAGCACGGCGGACGGGCAGGTCGTCGCAGACACGTCGGCGCCGGGGGCCACCGCCCTGGCCGTGCTGCCGGGGATCGCCGTGGTGAGCAGCCCGGACACCGGGGTGGCGGGCCGCGACCTGCTGACCGGCGCGGTCCTGTGGCGGTACAGCCCGCCCGTGCCCGGTGCCGACCGCCGCTCGTTCGCCGGGGACGCCCGGCTGTTCGGGGCCGACGGCGTCGTCGCGGTCTCGGTCCCCGGCTGGACGGCGGCGCTCCTGTCCCCGTCGGGCCGGCTGCTGCGCGCGAGCCAGCCCGGCGACGCCGACGTCGTGGTCGACCCCGTGGACCACCGCCTCGCCCTGCTGTCGAGCACCGGCTCCGGGGCGCTGCGCTCGACCCTGGTGCAGGTGGGCCGTGCCGACGTCGAGCTACCGGGCGGCCTGCTCCCGCTCTCGGTCGACGACGGCAGCCTGCCGGACCTGGTCCTCACGTCCGACTCCTCGCTGCGCGCGTGGGACGCCGTCACGGGGGACGCCCGGTGGAAGTCGGACGTCGTCGCGTCGGTGAACGCCATGGTGCTGGGGGGTCGGGTGTACCTGAGCACGCAGTCGGGGGTCGTCGCGCTCGACGGGCGGACGGGTGAGGTGGCCTGGCGCGGGTCGACGACCGAGGGCAACGTCCCCGGCTTCCTGGTCACCGACGGGCAGAACCTGGTGGTCGCGGACCAGCCGGTGGTCGGCGGGCCGCGCAGCGAGCTGGTGGCGCTCGCGCTCGACGACGGGCACGACGTGTGGCGGGTCCCGTTCCCCGACGGTCTGCGCTCCAGCATCGCGGTGGGACACCTGCTGCTCGGCTGGGGCGACGACAGCCGCCTCGTGGTCCTGGGCTGACGACGATGACGCGCGGCGCGGGGATGCAGCCGGTCGAGCTGGTGGACGGTGCCGGCCGCGAGGAACCGACCGACAACGTCGCCGGCGGGGGTCGCCGCTGGCGCTGGTGGGCCGCCGGCGCCGCGGCCGTGGTGGTGGTCAGCCTGGCCGCGGTGCAGGGCGTCGTCGACCACCGCGAGGCCGTCGCCGTCGCCCGGCTCGCCGCCGTGCCGGGCGTGGTGCCGCCGCTCGGCGACCGGCTCTCGATCGTCCGGACGATCTCGCAGGACGAGGCCGGCTCCCTGTTCGGCGGCATCGAGACCCCCGAGGGGTCGGCCAGCCTGGTGCTCGCCGATGACGGCTCGCAGGCGTTCACCGCCGTCGACCCGCGCACCGGCGCGACCGTGTGGTCCACGCCGCTGGTCGGCCCCGTCCGGGGGCGCGTGGTGCCCGCGAGCACGTCCTACGGCGGGACGTGCGTGGCGGGCTCGCCCGCGGGGGAGGTGTCGACGTTCGCCGCGTGCCTGGCCACCGACGGGTTCCTGCGGATCGCCGACGACGGCGCCCAGGAGCTGGTCGCGGCCACGAGCACCCGCGTGATGGTGCTCGACACCCACGACGGCCACGTCGTGGTGCAGTGGCCGGTCGAGCAGGACACGCAGCTCGCCGTGCTCGCCGGGCTCGTGGTCGTCGGGCACCGCGACGCCGAGCGGGGGGTCGAGATCGTCGCGCACGACGCGCGCACCGGGGCCGAGCGGTGGCGTCACACGGAGCCGCTCGTCGTCGACCCCGAGGCGGTCGTCGACGCGACGACCGAGCACTTCTGGTCCTTCTTCACCGCGGGCGACGTCCTCGCGTTCGCCGACGGACCCGCACTCACGCTCCTGTCGCCGGCGGGCGACGTCGTCCGCGGCGGCCTGAGCACGGTCGACGGCGGGGGCGGCTACGGCGTCGACCCCGTGACCGGCGACCTCGTCATGACCGACTACGGGAGCTCCGGCGACGCGGAGACGACGACGCTCCTGAGCGCCGACGGCGACCCGGCCGGCGACCGGGTCCTCGACGGGCGGCTGCTGGAGACGACCGTCGACGACGGCAGCGTCCCGGGCCTGGTCCTCACGGCCCTGGGGGAGCTGCACGCGTGGGACCGCGAGAGCGGGCACGAACGCTGGACCGCCGACATCCAGCCCGGGTACGGCGCGCTCGTCGTCCGCGGCCGCGTGTACCTGAGCACGGCGAGCTCGCTCGTCGCGGTCGACGGCCGCACGGGGCACGTCGACTGGGAGACGGCGGCGACCCTCGGGCTGGGCGGCTCGCTGGCCACCGACGGTCGGCACGTGCTGGTGCCGACCACGTCGTCGTCGGGCGTCGCTGACGGGGGCCGGCTCCTCGCCTACGACTTCGAGACCGGCGACGAGGTGGGCAGCATCCCGTACCCGAAGGGCGTCACGGACGTGCAGATGTTCCAGGGCCTCCTGCTGGGCTGGTCGAACGCCTCCGCCGAGGTCTCGGTGCTGCAGTAGCCCTTCGCTACGCTCGCCGGGTGGTCGTCGCCGACGTCGGCCGGCGTCGCGGCGCACTCCCGGCTGTGGCCTGGCCCGGGGTGCTCGGGGCCGCGGGCGTGCTGCTCGCGGTGCTCGTCGCGCTGTCCGGGCGGTACGGCCCGCACCGGGACGAGCTCTACTTCGTCGCCGCCGGGCGCCGGCTCGCGTGGGGTTACCCCGACCAGCCGCCGCTGACCCCGCTGATCGCGCACCTCGCGGACCTCGCCGCCCCCGGCTCGCTCGTGGCGCTCCACCTGCCCAGCGCGCTCGCGGCGGCCGGCGTCGTCGTGCTCGCCGCGCTGACCGCCAGGGAGCTCGGGGGCCGGACCGGCGCGCAGCTGCTCACGGTCGTCGCCACCGGCACCGGGGTCGTCGTCGTGACGCTCGGCCACATCCTGTCGACCACCACGATCGACACCCTGTTCTGGGTCGCGATCGTGTACGTCGTCCTGCGCACGCTCTCCCGCGACCGGCCCCGCGGCTGGCTGGTGGTCGGGCTGCTGGCCGGGGTCGCGCTGCTGGACAAGAACCTGGTCGCGTTCCTGCTGGTCGGGATCGCGGTCGGCACCGCGCTCACCCCTGAGGTCCGGCACCACCTGCGCTCGCCGTGGGCCTGGGGCGGCGCCGGGCTCGCGCTGCTGATCTGGCTGCCGAACCTGCTCTGGCAGGCGGCGCACGGGTGGCCGCAGCTGACGTTGGCCGCCGACATCCGCGACGAGTACTCCGGGATCGGCCCGCGCCTCGAGTTCGTCGGGCTGCTGCTCGTCCAGTTCTCCCCGGTGGCCGCGATCCTCTGGATCTACGGCCTGGTCCGGCTGCTGCGGGTTCCGTCGCTGGTCCGGGCGAGGCCGTTGGCCTGGGCGTTCCTCGTGCTGCTGGTCGTCTTCGCCCTCACCGGCGGCAAGGCGTACTACGTGGTGGGCGCGGTGCCCGTGCTCCTGGCGGCGGGCGCGTGCGGGCTCGAGGAGCGTCGGAATCGCCGCGGGCTCGTCGTCGCCGGGGTCGTCCTGGGGCTCAGCGCGCTGATCGCGTGGCCGACCGCGCTGCCGCTGCTGCCGGCGCAGGCGTTCGGGCAGTCGTTCTACGCCGACCTCAACGACGACCAGAGCGAGATGATCGGCTGGCCGGCCCTCGTGGCGACGGTGTCGGGCGCGGTCGACGACAGCGGCGCCGCGCTCGTCGTGACCGGGAACTACGGCGAGGCCGGCGCGCTCGAGTGGTACGGGTCCGACGTGCCGGTGTTCAGCGGGCACAACGGGTACGCCGCCTGGGGTCCGCCGGCCGGGGACGCCGGCCCGTTCGTGCTGGTCGGGTACGACGGGCCGCCCGGCTGGGCGGTCGGCTGCCGTGCGGTGGCGTCGATCGACGACGGACTCGACGTGGACAACGAGGAGCAGGGCGGGCTCGTGCAGGTGTGCGACGGCCCGCAGGGGTCGTGGGCGGCGGTGTGGGACGAGGTCACGCACCTCGACGCGTGAGTCTCCTCCGTGTCTCTGTGGAGCCCGCGTTGCTCCGTCCGGGTCGTTGCTTCGGCTTCCTGCTGCGCTTCCAGGGTGTGGATGCTTCTTCGTCGGTCGTGTTTTGCGTCGTCGCACGTAAGTTCTTGCTTTATCCGATTCGATCTTGTCCACCCGTTTGTCCAGTACGTACGGTGTGTCCCGTCCACGCGGCGTCGGGCCACTTGTGTCACCCCGGCACCGTCCCGGCTGCGCAAGGAGGCGCTCCCGTGAGGAACACAGTCATCCGGCCTGCATCACGACGGTCCGCCCGTCCACTCGTCTCGGCCCTCACGCTCGCCGTCGCGCTGGGCGTCGTCGTCGGCACCGCGGGCGCGGCCTCGGCGCACGGAGGGACCCCGGCACCGACGCCGACCCCCGTCACGAGGGCCGCCCTCGACCCGTCGCTGGTCTCCGGCCGCGGGGCCGCCGTCGGCTTCCTCGAGCAGGAGGCGGAGAAGGCCGCGACCACCGGCAGCATCATCGGTCCCGACCGGACGCCGTACACCCTGCCCGCGGAGGCGTCGGGCCGCTCGGCGGTGAAGCTGCAGCCGGGCCAGTACGTCGAGTTCACGCTGCCGAAGGCCGCGAACGCGCTCACGGTCCGGTACTCGCTCCCCGACTCCGCCACGGGCGGCGGCATCACGGCACCGCTCGACGTCACGGTCGACGGAACCGGCAAGCGGTCCGTGACGCTGACCTCGCAGTACTCCTACCTCTACAACCAGTACCCGTTCAGCAACGACCCGAACGCCGGGCTGCTCCACCCGGACTGGTGGATCACCGAGTGCGGCTGCGTGCCGGCGGCGACCACGCCGACCCCCACCGTCACGACGCCGTTCCGGCCGATGCACTTCTACGACGAGCAGCGACTGCTCCTCGGCCGCACCTACCCCGCGGGCGCCAAGGTCCGTCTGACGGCGCCCGTCGGCACCGCGGCCGCCTGGACCGTCATCGACCTCCTCGACTCCGAGGCGGTCGGCCTGCCGCACGTCCGGCTCAAGGCCGCGAACGTCCTGCTGTTCGGCGCCGACCCGTTCGGGAAGAAGGACTCGGCCGACGCGTTCGACAAGGCGATCGCGTACGGCAAGGCCAAGCACCTGCCCGTCTACGTGCCCCCGGGCGTCTACCAGGTGAACCGTCACATCGTCGTCGACGACGTGACGATCGAGGGCGCGGGGTCCTGGTACACGATCATCAAGGGCCACGAGGTCGCCCTCGCGTCGCCCGCCCCCGACGGCTCCGTGCACACCGGCGTCGGGTTCTACGGCAAGGACGCGTCGGTCGGCGGCAGCCACAACGTGCACCTGTCCGGCTTCGCCATCCAGGGCGACGTGCGGGAGCGCATCGACACCGACCAGGTCAACGGCATCGGCGGCGCGCTGAGCGACTCGACGATCGACGGCCTCTACATCCAGCACACCAAGGTCGGCGTGTGGGTGGACGGCCCGATGAACAACCTCGTCGTGAAGAACAGCGTCATCGTCGACCAGATCGCCGACGGCCTGAACTTCCACACGGGCGTCACCAACTCGTCCGCCTCGAACAACGTCGTGCGGAACACCGGCGACGACGGGCTCGCGATGTGGGCGGAGCACACCACCAACTCCGGCAACACGTTCGACCACAACACGGTCCAGACGCCGACGCTCGCCAACGGCGTCGCCATCTACGGCGGCACCGACAACACGGTCGTCGGCAACCTGATCGCCGACCCGCTCCGCGAGGGCAGCGGCATCCAGGTCGGGTCCCGGTTCGGCGCCGAGGCCTTCACCGGGCACCTCTGGATCACCGACAACACGACCGTCCGCGCCGGCACGTTCGAGCTCAACTGGAACATCGGGCTCGGGGCGATCTGGTTCTACGCGCTCGAGAAGTCCATCGACGCCGATCTCCAGGTGGTCGGCGACCACTTCCTCGACAACACCTACAACGCGATCATGGTCGTCGCCGACTGGCCGGTGAAGGACCTCTACTCGGTGACCAACGTCCACTTCAAGGACATCCGCGTCGACGGGACCGGCACCTCGGTGCTCAGTGCGCGGGCCGCCGGGTCGGCCACCTTCGAGAACGTGGACGCGCGCAACGTCGGTGCCGTCGGCATCAACAACTGCGGGACGTTCCACTTCACGCCGGCCGGGTCCGAGTGGTCGTCCGTCGACCTCGGCGGCAACGACGGCGGGGGCACCACCGGCCCCTGGTTCGCGCCGTGGGAGCTGCCGAACACCATCACCTGCGACGACCGCCCGCCGGTGATCGCACCGCCGGCGCCGTCGCCCTGGTAGCAGGACCGCCGCCGGGGGTGCGGTGAGAGAGAGGAGGGCGGCGTGCCGGCTGGGTACCGGTACGCCGCCCTCCTCGCGTCCTCACTGCGGCTGGACGACCGCCCATCCGTGCGGCGCGATGTCGTCCCTCTGGCGCGACTCGTCGTCGCAAGCCAGCACCTCGCCCGCCGGCCGGGCGAGCGGTTGGTCGTCGAGGTTCAGCGCGACGACGAGCGCGTCGTCGCCGTCGCGGACCTCGTACACGAACGTCGTGTTGGCCAGCGTGACCTGGGTGGTGCGCGCCCGGTGCAGCCACGGGTGCCGACGTCGCAGTCCGATGAGGTCCTGGTGCAGCCGCAGGACCGCATTCTCGCCGAGGCCCGGGCCGTCCGCCGCGAGCTCCGGCCGGACGGCGTCGTCGCCACCCTCGCGCTCCTCCTTCACGCCCGTGAAGCCGAGCTCGTCGCCCGCGTAGACCGTCGGCGTGCCGCCGACCGTGCAGAGGACGACGACCGCGTGGGGCCGGTGGCGGGGGTCCTCGACCATGCTCGCGATGCGCGTCGTGTCGTGGTTGCCGACGAACGTCTGGGGCGCGAACGTCTCGAGGAACTCGTCGTGCCGGGTCAGCGACCAGGCCAGCTCCCAGAGGTTCCTCTCGTTCAGGGAGCTCCAGACCGCCTTCCACAGCTCGTACTGCGTGAGCGAGTCGACGGTCGAGTCCTGCACGAACGCGGGGTAGTCGCCGTGGATGACCTCCGCGACGAACCACGCCTCGGGGTGCTCGGCGCGGACGCGGGGGAGCGCCTGCGCCCAGAAGCTCGTCGGCACCGCGTAGGCCGCGTCGAGCCGCCAGCCGTCCGCGCCCCGGGCCAGCCAGTGGGTCATCACGCGGACGACGTAGTCGACGACGCTCGGGTGCCCGTGGTCCAGCGTGACCAGGGCGTCGTGGCCCTCGAAGCCGATGAAGCCGCCGTCGGCGTCCCGCGCCAGCCAGACCTCGTCGTCGGACCGGCCCTCGAGCGCGTCGACCGACCGGCGCGCGATCGCCGAGTCCCGCCCGACGTGGTTGAAGACCCCGTCCAGCAGCACCTTCAGGCCGCGGTCGTGAGCCTGCGCGACGAGCTCGTCGAAGTCCTCGTCGTCGCCCAGGCGCGGGTCGATTCGCAGGTGGTCGACGGTGTCGTACCCGTGGGTGCTCGAGGCGAACACCGGCCCGAGCGCGATCCCCGAGGCACCCAGTGCGACGACGTGGTCCAGCCACGCGACCAGCCTGCGCAGGCGGTGCTCGTCGGGCCCCGGCGCGGGCTGCGCGGGGTACGACCCGACCGCGCCCAGCGGGTAGACGTGCCACCAGATCGCGTGCCGGACCCAGCCCGGCTCGGTGCCGCCCATGAGATGCCTCTGTTCCGTCGTCGCCTGCTCCGACCCTAGGCGCCCGCCGGCCCGCTCGTGCGTCGTCGCCCGGTGGCGTCGCGCTGCGCGACCGGTCCGGCATCCGGCCCGTGAGACGACCGAGCCCCGGCCTTGCTCGGCGGGCTCGTGGTTCGCAGACTCCGGACGCCCCACCTGCCGACCCCCGAGACAGGCTGACATGAGCTCCTTCCACTGGTTCCTCCCCACCAACGGCGACGGCCGGCACGTCGCGAACGTCGTGGCCGCCGCGGGCGTCGCGAAGCGAGTGCTGACCCGGCCGGCGTCGCTGGCCTACCTCGGGCAGATCGCGCGCGCGGCCGAGCAGTCCGGTTTCGACGCCGTGCTGACACCGACCGGCGCGGCCTGCGAGGACGCGTGGATCACCACGGCGGCCCTGCTCCCGCTCACCGAGCGGCTGCGGTTCCTCGTCGCGTTCCGCCCCGGGTTCCTGCTGCCGACGCTCGCCGCCCAGCAGGCCGCGAGCTTCCAGCGGCTGTCCGGTGGGCGGCTCGCGGTCAACATCGTCACGGGCGGCGACCCGGCCGAGCAGCGCGCGTACGGCGACACCCTGAGCCACGACGAGCGCTACACCCGGACCGGCGAGTTCCTGTCGGTGTTCCGCGGGCTGTGGGGGTCGTCTCCGCTCGACCACCACGGCCCGCACTACGACGTCGTCGGCGGCGGGTTCCCGTCGCTCGAGGCGCCCCGGCCTCCCGTGTACTTCGGCGGAGCCTCGCCCGCCGCCGAGGCGGTCGCCGCCCGGTACGCCGACGTCTACCTGGCCTGGGGCGAGCCCGTCCCGGCGCTGGTCGAGCGGCTCACCCGCGTGCGCGCCGCCGCTGCGCTCCTCGGACGCACCCCGCGGTTCGGCGTCCGCCTCCACGTCATCGCGCGGGACACGGCCGACGAGGCGTGGGCCGAGGCCGACCGCCTGCTCGCCGGGATGGACCCCGACGCCCGCGCGGCCGCCCAGGCGCGCTTCGGGACCATGGAGTCCGTCGGTCAGGCACGGATGACCGAGCTGACCCGCGGGCTCGGTCTCGAGGCCCGCGAGCAGCAGGTCGCCCCCAACCTCTGGGCCGGCATCGGCCTGCTCCGCGAGGGGGCCGGGACCGCGCTGGTCGGGAGCCACGACGAGATCGCCGACCGTCTGCACGAGCTCGCCGCTGTCGGGTTCGACGAGTTCATCCTGTCCGGCTGGCCGCACGTCGAGGAGGCGTACCGGGTGGGCGAAGAGGTGCTGCCGAGATTCGCCGCTCGCGCATCCGCGCGCACCCCGGACCTGGTCACGGGGTAGTTTTCGGCCACCCGAGCTGCCAGGAGGACCCATGACCGTCACCCGGTCGATCGTGCTGTTCGTCGCCGCCGCGTTCCTCGAGATCGGCGGTGCGTGGCTCATCTGGCAGGGCGTCCGCGAGCACCGCGGCTGGGCCTGGATCGGCGCGGGGGTCGTCGCCCTGGGGCTGTACGGCTTCGTGGCGACCCTGCAGCCCGACGCCCACTTCGGTCGCATCCTCGCGGCCTACGGCGGGGTCTTCGTGGTCGGCTCGTTGGCGTGGGGGATGGTCGCCGACGACTTCAAGCCCGACCGCTGGGACATCGCCGGCGCGCTCGTCTGCCTGCTCGGCGTCGCCCTGATCATGTACGGCCCGCGACCGGCCGGCAGCTGACCCGTCCGGCCCCGTCAGGCACCGTCCGACCTGTCAGGCCCGTCCGGCCCGATCGGTGGCCCGAGGTCCGCGTACCGCCGGCGCAGCACGGGGGGAGCCGCCCACCACCACGACTCGCCGAGGTGCGCGCTCAGGGTCGCAGGGTCGACGACGTCGAGGGTGATCAGCACGAGGTTGGTCCCGGCGTGGTGATCGGTCGTCGAGTACAGGTCCGGCTCCTGCTCCACCAGCGCGAGCCGCTCCCCGTCGTCCTCGACGCGCACCGTCAGGCGGTCGTCGTCCCACATCCTCGCGACCAGGTTGCGATGGAACCACGCGGCCCGTCCCCAGCTCTGCCGCTCCGACACCTCGGGCAGCGCGAGCGCTGACCTCCGCGCGTCGTTCTCGTCCACGGCTCCATCCTCCCTGTCGGCTGGTTGGTCGGGTCAGAAGGGTGGGTCGCCGAGTGGGACGGGTGGGAGTGGTGGTGGTCGGTGGGTGAGGAGGTCGGGGGTGGTGTGGATGCGGGCGGGGTGGCGGGCGTAGGTCAGTCCGTGTCGGTCGGTCCAGGTGGAGACGCCGGTGGCGGGGTTGTAGGTGACGTTCCACCAGCCTTCGGTCTTGGCTTGGTGGTGGTGTTTGCACAACGCGTGCAGGTTCGCCTCGCACGTCTGCAGGTCGTGCACTTGCCGCTGGCCCGGGTCGTGGCCCGGATGCGGCCGGTCCTGTGCGGCGCGGTCGTGGTCATAGGGGATGCGGTGGTCGAGTTCGCAGCGGGTGGCGGGTTGGCGGCAGCCGGGGAAGGTGCAGGTCACGTCCCGGGCTTGCACGGTCCGGGTCAGATCCGCCCCGGGGCGGTACGACGTCGTGCCCACGGCGCAGACCTGCCCGGTGGTGTCGGTCAGGACGGCGCGCCAGGTGCCGTCCTGGGCGAGCTCGCGGGCGACCTGCGCCGGCACCGGCCCGTACGACCCGAGGAACCCAGGCGCGTCGTCCAGGCCGAGCAGCGTGGTGGCGGCCACGGACAGTTGCACGGCGACCCTCTGCCCGTGCTTACGCGGCAGCGGGGTGCCGTCCGGGGTGGTCTGGCGGTCGAGGATGGCGGTGAACACGTCACTGAACGCGTCCGCCCGCCGCTGGTCCACGGTGCGCTGGTCCCCGTCGAGGGCGGCGTGTCCGGCCAGGGCGTCGATCGCGGTGAACGCCGCCGTCGCTTCGGCGGCGGGTAGGTAGGCGACCAGGCGGGCCATCGCGTCGGGGGCCAGGATGAGGTCGATGCCGCGGCGGTCACGTTCGGCGAGGCGCCGCCTCTCGACCAGGTCGGGGTTGAGGGCGATCAGGGTGGCGCGCACGTGCCGGGTCAGCTGCGGCGCGGTCAACTCGGCGGCGCGCTCGAGGGCGTCGCCGACCACGGCCCGCACCGCGTCCGGGTCCAGACCGGTACCGCCCTTGGCGACCTCGTCCAGGATCACGTCGATCTTGCGGGCCTCGATCGCCCCGGCCGCCCACGCGTCGCCCAGGGCGGGGTGCTGGGCGGTGCCCCAGGCGCGTAGGAACAGCATCTCCGCGGACCGCCGGGTGCAGACCAGGGCGCATGCCAGCTCGTCGGGGACGTGCCGCAACGGGTCCGGGGTGCGTGCCTCAAGCTCGCGCACGAACCTCGCCTGCACGGCCTGCAGCATGTTCAGCGACTGCTGGGACAGTGCGACCGCGTTGACCAGCGCGGCTCCGGAGACGTCGGCGACGGGGACCGCGGTCAGCATCGCGACCAGGTCCTCTAGCCGGACATCCGGTAGCGGGTACGCCTCGACGTCGGCCAGGTCGATCACCCGCGCGCCACGATCCGGCGCGGGTGCCACGCCAAGCCGGGCACCATGACCCGAATCCGCCCACACCAACCCGGGCGCAGACCCTGGCGCGGGCGCTGGGGTGGCCGAGCCCGATGACGCTGCAGCCACGCGCGCACCGCCGGTCGGGGCGGTGGGCGACGTGGCGGGCGCAGCAGGGGTGTCAATGAGCGTGTCGAGGCTCGGGCGCGACGGAGCCGGCGCGGTCGCCGGGGCGGTGGCGGTTGCCGCAGCGGCGGAGTTGGGGCGACGACGCGAGCTGCGGGCGTCTCCTGGCGGCGCGGTGCGTGCACCGACACGGTCGTCGGCCGGGAAGAGCTCGGACAGAACGTCCTCGATCACCGCCGTCATCGCGCCTCCTCCGGTTGCCCGAACCGCCCGATCCGGGCATAGAACAACTGTACGACCGACCACTGACATTCACCCCTGACCAGCACAAACGCACCGACGGCGACGCGCCGTCGGCAATTTCTTCGTACACTTGTTCGATGGTCCGCGACATCGACTGGTCGAAGTGGCAGCGCACGCCACGCGGCTGGGTGCGGGTGCCGCCTGCGAGCTGCCCGGCGGGCCATCGGTGGACGACGAACGGTCCGGGTCGCCCGTCGGAACGGTTCGTCACCTGCGGGTGCACGGTCGACCGGCACCACACGCTCTGGGTCTGCCCGACGTGCGGCATGCACTGCGCCGAGGGCTGCACGAACCCGGACCTGTGGGCGGGGACGACGGTGTCGTCGGGGATCGACGGCAGCCGTCGTGGAATCGTCTGACGCGCTCAGGCGTCGAGGCGGGCGTCGACCTCGGCCATGCGCCGCGTCGCGATCAGTCGCAGGGTCTCCTCCGACAGCGGCGTCGCCGCGTCGAACTGCAGCGTCGCGCCCGCGAGCTTCCCCTCGTCGAGCGTCCCGGCCAGCGACCGGGCCAGCGGCGGGCTCATGAGGTGCAGGCTGCAGTGCGTCTTGGCGACGGACAGTGCGACGAGCCCCGCGCCGCGGTACCGGATCGTCGGCACCTGGTACGAGATCACCTGCTCCGCGTCGGGCACGAGGGCCACGAGCCTGTCGCGGACCACCCGCAGCGCGGCACCCTGAGCCGCCGGGACCAGGTCTAGGTACTCGTCGACGCTCCCCGCCGGATATCCCTCGCGCACCATGGCTACTCCTCCTCGACGCGTGCCGACGACGACCGCCGCGCCGCCGCCCGGACCGGCGCCGCGTCCAGCATGACGAACTCGTCCACGTCCATGAGGGCGAGCGCGGCACGGATCACCGGCGGCATCCATCGGGCCCCGTCCGGGCCGTGCAGCCGCTGCGGGTCGCTGAGCACGAACGCCTGCCCCCGCCGGACCAGGCGCGCCTCGCCGCCGGCCTCGATGTTCTGCAGCCACTGGACGTCCGGCCCGTAGGTCAGCGCGATCACGATGCCCCGCGGCGTCGTGAAGGCGAAGACCGGTGTGCGGAACCGGCGACCGCTGCGGCGGCCGACGTGGTGGAGGGTCGCGAGCGGCGGGAGCCAGTCGGAGAAGCGCTCCATCATGGGGTTGGTGAAACGCCGGTTGACGCGCGTGACCCACAGCGGGATCGGCATGCGGTCGACGCTAGCGAAGCGACCGGCAACCGGCGAACGAACCACCACCCACGACACGCGGGAGCGGAGCCTAGGGCCGATGTGCCGCCCCGGCGACCGCCCGACGGGAACGGACGCACGGGTCTCACCCAGCGGACCCCGAGTTGCGCCGCCCCCGCGCCCATGGGGACGGTGGAGACGTCCGACGAGCCGCCCCGCGAGGGGTGGCGCCCCCGGCAACGGAAGGAGAGCCATCGTGCTCACCCTGACTGACAGCGCCCGCGACGCCGTGCACACGCTCACGACGAAGGCCGGTCTGCCCGACGACACCGGCGGTCTCCGGATCGCCCAGCAGGAGGCGGGCGGCTTCGAGCTCGCGCTCGTCCCGGAGCCCCTCCCGGGCGACGACGTGGTGACGGACGGGTCGACCCGCGTCTACGTCGACCACGAGGCGTCCCTGACGCTCGCGGACCAGCGTCTCGACGTGGAGCCGGCCTCGACCGGGTCCGCATTCACTCTGAGCCCGCAGTAACCCCAGCACACGCAAAGACGAAGGGGCCCGACATCTGTCGGGCCCCTTCGTCGTGAGAGCGCCTAGGCGCCGCCGAGCAGCTGGTCGAACGACGGGACGGCGTCGTACAGCCCCACGGGCGCGGACGGCTCCCGGTCGGCCACCATCTCGGCCAGCTCGCGGCCGGCCCGCCGGATCCGGTTCGGCAGCGGGTTGACGTCGTCGCCGCCGCCGTCGGCCCAGTCGTCGGTGGCCGCGAACACGGCCGTGCCGGCGACGTCGGCCCGCAGGTAGGCGAACAGCGGCCGCAGCGCGTACTCGAGCGCGAGCGAGTGCCGCCCGGTGCCGCCCGTCGCGCCCACGAGCACGGGCCGCCCGACGAGGGCGTCCTTGTCGAGGATGTCGACGAACGACTTGAACAGCCCGGAGTACGACGCCGAGAAGATCGGCGTGACGGCGATGACGCCGTCGGCGGCCGTGACCTTCTCGATGACGTCCTTCAGCGGGCCGGAGGCGAAGCCCGAGAGGGTCATGTTGACCACCTCGTGGGCGACGTCGCGCAGCTCCACGGTCTCGACGCGCGCGGTGATGCCGCGGGCGGCGAGCTCGGTGACGGTCGCGTCGGCCAGCCGGTCGGCCAGCAGGCGCGTCGACGAGGGCTGGGACAGCCCGGCCGAGATGACGACGATCGAGCGCTCGCTCATCGCACGTCCCTTCCTGAAGAAGACGGAGAAGATGTCATGAGGACAGCGAGTCCTCGGCCCGCAGGCCCGTGAAGGTGTCCTCGGCAACGATCTGCTCGTGCACCGTACCTGCCGCCTTGGCGGCGGCGACACGCGAGGCGTGCGACGGCGGGTCAGCCGGCACGTGCGCGGGACGGGCGGACTCGGCCTCGGCGCGCAGCACCGGGACGACCTCCGTCGCGAGGATGTCGATCTGCTCCAGCACGGTCTTCAGCGGGAGACCCGCGTGGTCCATCAGGAACATCTGGCGCTGGTAGTGCCCGACCTGCTCGCGGAACTTCCCGTACCGGTCGATGACCTCCTGCGGGCTGCCCACGGTCAGCGGGGTGTCGCGCATGAAGTCCTCCATCGACGGACCGTGCCCGTAGACGGGCGCGTTGTCGAAGTAGGGCCGGAACTCCTTGACGGCGTCCTGCGAGTTCTTGCGCATGTACACCTGGCCGCCGAGCCCGACGATGGCCTGGTCGGCCTGGCCGTGCCCGTAGTGCTCGTAGCGCTGGCGGTAGAAGTTGACCATCTGCGCGGCGTGCTCCAGCGGCCAGAAGATCGCGTTGTGCAGGAAGCCGTCACCGTAGTACGCGGCCTGCTCGGCGATCTCGGGGCTGCGGATCGAGCCGTGCCAGACGAACGGCGGGACGCCGTCGAGGGGGCGCGGGGTCGAGGTGAAGCCCTGCAGCGGGCCGCGGAACTTGCCCTGCCAGTCCACGACGTCCTCCTCCCAGAGGCGGCGCAGCAGCGCGTAGTTCTCGATGGCCAGCGGGATGCCCTGGCGGATGTCCTGACCGAACCACGGGTACACGGGGCCGGTGTTGCCGCGGCCCATCATGAGGTCCATGCGCCCGTCGGAGATGACCTGGAGCATCGCGTACTCCTCGGCCAGGCGCACCGGGTCGTTGGTCGTGATCAGGGTCGTCGCGGTGGACAGGATGATGTTCTTCGTCGTGCCCGCCAGGTAGCCCAGCATGGTGGTGGGCGACGACGGGACGAACGGCGGGTTGTGGTGCTCGCCCGTCGCGAAGACGTCCAGGCCCGCCTGGTCGGCGTGCTGGGCGATGGTGAGCATGTTGCGCACCCGCTCCGTGTCGTCCGGCGTCCGGCCGGTCGTCGGATCGGTGGTGACGTCGCCGACGGTGAAGATCCCGAACTGCATCTCGCGCCTCGCTAAGTGAAGAGGTCCATGCGTTTGCATGTACTTGCCGCTCAACAGGGGGAGGCCAGCACCTATTCCCCGGTGCGCGGCGGTCCCATCCCTACCTATACCGTGGGAGCACCGGCCGGCGACGGAGGGCAACACACGCGTGACGAACGAGCAGATCAGGGTCCTGGTCGTCGAGGACGACGCCGACACGGCGCAGTACGTGCGCACGGTGCTGGAGCGGCGCGGCGGCATGGACGTGACGGTGGTCCACGAGCCGATGTCCGCGCTGGCCGAGGTGGCGGCACACCAGTTCGACGTGGTGCTGACCGACATCCAGATGCCCGGCATGAGCGGCCTCGAGCTGCTGGGGGAGCTGCGCTCGCGCGCCGCCGGGACGCCCGTCGCGGTCATGACGGCCTTCGCCAGCGTCGACTACGCCGTCGAGGCGCTGCGCCGCGACGCCGACGAGTTCCTGGTCAAGCCCGTCGGCGCGGCGACCCTGCTCGAGCGGATCTCCGCGCTCGCCCTCGAGGGTCGCGTCAAGCGCGACGCCGCCGGCGCCACCGAGACCGTGCTGGCCGTCGGGGCTCACCCGGACGACGTCGAGATCGGCGTCGGCGCCACCCTCGCCTCGCACCGCGCGGCCGGGGACACCGTCGTCATCCTCACGCTGTCCAGCGGGGCCATCGGAGGCGACGTGCAGTCCCGCCGGCACGAGGCGCTCTCGTCGGCCGCGATCATCGGCGCCCGGCTCTACCTGCACGACTACGAGGACACCCGGCTCGATCCCGCGGGCGGCCTCATCACGACCATCGAGGACCTCATCCGCGAGGTCGGGCCGACCATCGTCTACACGCACAGCGAGCACGACCGGCACCAGGACCACCGGGCCGTGCGGCAGGCCGTCGACGTGGCCGCGCGCAAGGTCCCGTCGCTCGCCTGCTTCCAGAGCCCCTCCTCGACCATCGACTTCCGACCGAGCCGCTTCGTGCCGGTCGACGGCTTCATGGAGGCGAAGCTGCAGATGCTCGCGGCGTTCTCCTCGCAGTCGCACCGCGACTACATGGAGCCGGACCTGGTTCGCGCGACCGCGCGGTACTGGTCGCGCTTCGGCACCGGGCAGTACGTCGAGCCGCTGGAGATGGTGCGCGCCGCGGCGATGCTCAGCGGCAAGGCACGGGCGGCCGGCGTGGTCGCCGTCGAGGACGCCGCCACGATCGACGAGCACGGAGGTCACGCATGAGGGTCCTGGTCACTGGCGCCGGGGGACCGGCCGGGGTCGCGGTGATCCGCTCGTTGCTGCGCCGCGGCGACGTCGAGGTGATCGCCGCCGACATGGACCGCTGGGCCAGCGCGCTCTACCTGGTCGACGCCGCGCACCGGCGGCTCGTGCCCGCCGGCAAGGCCGACGACTTCGTCGACGTCGTGCGCCAGATCGTCCGCGACGACCGCATCGACGTGGTCTTCCCGACGGTGGACGTGGAGCTTCCGCTGCTCGCGGCGGTCCGCGACGACCTGGGCGCGATCCTTGCCTCGCCGGCGCTGGCCACGCTGGAGACCTGCCTCGACAAGCTCGCGCTGGCCCGCGCGTGCGCCCGGACCGTCCGGGTGCCGCGCACCGAGCTGGTCGGCACGCCGCAGGCCGTCTCCGGCTGGGACTTCCCGGTCATCGTCAAGCCACGCCGCGGCGCCGGCTCGCGCGGGGTCCGGCTGGTTGGCTCGCAGGCCGAGCTCGACGCGGTGCACGACGCCGACGAGGACCTCCTGGTCCAGGAGCTGCTGCCGGGCGACGAGTACTCGGTCGACGTCCTGGCCGGCCTCGACGGCACGGTCATCGCCGCCGTGCCTCGCGCGCGCCTGCGGGTGGACTCGGGCGTCGCCGTCGCGGGGGTCACGGTCCACGACGAGGAGCTCATCGAGACGGCGTCGGCGGTCGCGCGTGCCGTCGGGCTGACGACCGTGGCGAACGTGCAGCTCAAGCGCGACGTCGACGGCCGTCCCGCGCTGCTCGAGGTCAACCCCCGGTTCCCCGGCGCGATGCCGCTGACGATCGCGGCGGGCGTGGACATGCCGTCGCTCACGCTCGACGCGGTGCTCGGCCGGCCCGTCCCCGACCACGTCGACTTCCAGGAGATCGCGAACGTGCGCTACCTCGAGGACGTCTTCCTGCCGATCGCCGACGTCCTGCCCCCACGATGAGCCCGTCGACCGACGGCGACCACCACGTCCACTCGACCTTCTCCGACGACGCCGTCAGCACCCCGGCCGAGAACCTCGCGGCCGCGCAGCGCCGGCACCTGCGCGAGATCCGGATGGTCGACCACGTCCGCGTCTCGGCGACCTACGTCCCCGAGTTCCTCGCGGTGGTCCGCGCCCTGCCGCGGCTCGAGGGGCTCACGGTCCTGTCCGGCGTCGAGGCCAAGCTCCTCGACGCGTCCGGCGCGGTCGACGCCCCGCCGGAGGTGCTCGCCGCCCTCGGCACCGCCCACGGCGCGGACCGCGTGCTGCTGGCCGACCACCAGGTCCCCGGCCCGGACGGCCCGTGGAGCCCGCGCGCCACGCGCGAGCGGATCGACGCCGGACTCGCCCCGGCCGACGTGGTCGAGATGCTGGTCACCGCGACGATCCGCGCCCTGCACGCGGTGGGCCGGGCCCAGCTGGCGCACCCGTTCTCGATCCTCCCGAAGATCGGCCTGACCGAGGACGACGTCCCGGACCAGCTGCTCGACGCGCTCGCGGAGGCGGCGGTCGCGACCGGGACGCTCGTCGAGGTCAACGAGAAGTGGCACTGCCCCGGCCCGCGCACCACGGAGCGGCTGCGGGCGCACGGCGTCCAGCTGGTCGCGTCGACGGACGCGCACGACGCGGCCGACGTCGGCGTCTACAGCTGGGTGCGCGGATGAGCGACGTCGGGCGCGCCGCCCTGGTCGCCGTCCTGGTCGCGCTCGTCGGCATCGGGGCCATCCCGGTGCTGGCCGGCCTCTACCAGTACCTGCTGGTGCCGGTGCACGCCTTCCGCAACCACCTGCGGCTCGCGGCACCGCACCTGCCCCGCGTGGTCGTCATCGTGCCCGCCTGGAACGAGGGCGCCGTGCTGGCCGCGTCGCTGGACCGGCTGATGGGCCTGGAGTACCCGCCGGACCGGCTCAAGGTGTTCGTCGTCGACGACGCGAGCACCGACGACACCCCCGACGTGGTCCGCGCCAAGGCGGCGCAGTACGACGACCGGATCGTGCACCTGCGCCGCGAGCAGGGCGGCCAGGGCAAGGCCCACACGCTCAACCACGGCATCCGGTCCGCGCTCGCGGACGACTGGATGCAGGCGCTGCTCATCATGGACGCCGACGTCATCTACCGGCCCGACTCGCTGCGCCGGATGACGCGCCACCTGGCCGACGAGAAGGTCGGCGCGGTCACCGCGTTCATCCGCGAGGGCAGCAGCAGGCCGGGCAGCGTCGCGCGGTTCATCGGCTACGAGTACGTGACCGCCCAGGCGGCCGCCCGTCGGGCGCAGAACGTCATGGGCGCGATGGCGTGCCTCGCCGGCGGCGCCCAGCTCCACTCGCGAGCCAACCTCGAGGCGGTCGGCGGCCGGGTGGACACGTCCACGCTCGCCGAGGACACGTACACCACCTTCCTCACGCAGCTCAACGGGCGGCGCGTGGTGTTCGAGCCGGCCTCCGTGGTGCTCGCCGAGGAGCCGGACAGCGTGACCGCCCTGTGGAAGCAGCGGGTCCGCTGGGCGCGCGGGAACGTGCAGATCACCCGCAACTTCCGCAAGGTCTGGTTCCGACCGTCCCGGACCCACCACCTGGGCAACCTCGACTTCGGGATCATCTGGTTCGCCATCTACCTGCTCCCGGTGGCCATGGTGTTCGCCGCCGTCGGCCTGGTCGGGCTGTACTTCACCGACGGGGTCACGGCCGCGGCGGTGTTCGAGGGCTTCTGGTGGGTGGCCGTCGTCGCGTACGTGTTCATCACCGCCACGACCCTGATGCTCGACCGGGAGACCGCCCGCCGGTCGTGGTTCCAGGGGCTCGCGTTCCCGGGGCTCGGGGCGCTCGTCGTCATGAGCGCGGCCTGGTTCCCCGGGCTCTGGGAGGTCCGCATCCCGGAGCTGCTGGGGCTGGAGATGAGCGCGACGGGCCGGGAGGTCTGGACGCTGACCCTCTACTCCTGGTCGGTGCTGGCGATGGTCCTCGCGTGGCTGGTCAAGCAGCTCGAGCGGGCGCGCCCGGTGCGGTGGCTCGCGCTGCCTCTGCTCTACGTGGTGGGGTTCGGTCCGGTGCTGTGCGCGATCACGCTGGACGCGTACGTGAAGCAGTGGCGGGGCGCGGCGGCCGTGTGGGACAAGACCGAGAAGACAGGACGGGTGATGGGATGAGCGACGAGTCCCGCCGATGGGCGACGCTGACGCCCGACGCCCTCGAGGACGAGATCCGGTCCAACCGGCGGTCGGAGCGCCGGCTGCTGGTCGTTGTCGGCCTGGTGTCCGTGGCGATCACCGTCGCGGCGCTGCTGCTGCACGGGGTCGTCGCGTGAGCCCCCGGGCGCTGGTCGTCGACGACGAGCCCGACGAGCTCGCCCTGATCAGCCGGCACCTGCGCCGGCTCGGCTGCGACGTCGTCGCCACCAAGAGCGCCGAGGAGGCGCTGGGCGACGAGCAGAACCTCGCCGTGGACGTCGCGTTCGTCGACCTCCGGCTGCCGGGCATGGGCGGCTGGGAGCTGGTCGACGTGCTGCGCGTGCGCCGCCCCGGGCTCCCGATCGTCGTCACCTCCGTGCTCGACGCCGACGACTACCCGCCGGTCGAGGCCTGGCTGCCGAAGCCGTTCACGCGCGAGGGCGTGGAGGGCGCGCTGACCCGGGCCCTCGGGGACGCTCCGTGACCAGCCTCTGGGCCGACGAGCCCGAGAACCTCATCGCCTCCGGCTCGCGCTACCTGCGGCGCCTGGCCCGGCACCTCGGCCCGGAGGGCGGTGTCGTCGAGCGTCAGCTGCCGTTCGTCGGGCTGTTCGCGTTCGCCCTGCTCACGCTCCTGTTCCTGCCGGACGAGAGGATGACCAGCGGGCTGGAGGTCGCGCTCGCCGCCGGCCTGGTCGTCGCGCTGACGCTCGCCGCCCGGCTGCTGCCGTGGAGCGAGTGGCCGGACGGCGCGCAGGACGTGCTGCCGATGCTGCAGTTCGTCGCCGTCGCGCTGCTGCGGGCGGGCACCGGCGGGAGCGGGTCCCCGTACACGACGCTCGCGTTCCTCCCCGTCATCGCCCTCGCGGCGCTGCCCGGCAAGAGACGCGTCGCGCTCGCGTCGATCGGCGTCGCGGGCGTCGTCGCCTCCTCGGTCCTGATCGGCGAGCAGTCGTTCAGCAGCGACACCCTGATCCGGACGGTCTTCGTCACGCTCGCCGCGACCCTCGTCGCGATCACCGTGCACGAGATCACCGACCGGCTGCGGGCCCGCAGCCAGGCGCTGCTGTCGCTGCAGATGGACCAGGCCGTCCTGCTGGACCAGGCCCGCGCCGACGCCGTCGAGCTCGCCCGGGTGGCCGACTCGCGCCGGGCCGCGAGGGACCAGCTGGTCTCGGTGATCGACTCCGCCACCGAGCAGGCCATCATCGCGACCGATGCGACGGGCCGGGTGGAGGTCTTCAACGCGGGCGCCGAGAGGCTTCTCGGCTACGGGCAGGGCGAGGTCGTGGGCCGGATGCGCCTGACCGAGTTCCACGACCGCGACGAGCTGGAGGCCCGCCGCGCGCTCCTGTTCGACGACGACTCGGCCGCCGACAACCCGCAGGTGCTCGTCGACGCCCTGGTGGCCCCCGCGCTGGCCGGGCGGCCCGAGGTCCGCGACTGGACGTACGTCGCGCGCGACGGCGTGCGGATGACGGTCCGGCTGGCCGTGACCCGGCGCACCGAGGCGGACGGGGCGACCATCGGGTACGTCGTGGTCGCCACCGACGTCACCTCCGAGCGCGAGGCCGCGCGGCTGCAGGACGAGTTCGTCAGCCTGGTCAGCCACGAGCTGCGCACGCCGCTGACCTCCGTGCTGGGCTACCTCGAGCTGCTCACCGACGGCACCGACCCGCTGACCGACGAGCAGCGCGAGTACCTCACGGTGATCGAGCGCAACGCCCGGCGCCAGCTGCGGCTGGTCGGGGACCTGCTGCTCAGCGCGCAGGTGGACGCCGGGCGCTTCGCGATCTCGCCGCAGCGCATCGACGCCGCCGACATCGTGCGGGCCTCGGTCGCGGCGGCGGCCCCCGCGGCCGAGGCGGCGGGCGTCACGCTCGTCCCGTCCGTGGCGCCGACCGTGCTCGACGCCGACCCGGTCCGCCTCGCGCAGGCGGTCGACAACCTGGTCTCCAACGCGATCAAGTTCACGCCGTCCGGTGGCACCGTCCGGATCGGCGTCGCGCCGGAGGGCGAGGGAGTTGGCTCCGGCGCCGTGATCGTGGTCGCCGACACCGGCATCGGCATCCCGCCCGACGAGCTCGCGCATCTCACCACGCGGTTCTTCCGGGCGTCGTCGGCCACCCGTCGGGCCATCCCCGGCGTGGGCCTCGGCCTGTCCATCACGAAGGCGGTCGTCGACGCGCACGGCGGGCGGCTCGAGATCACCAGCACCCTGGCCGAGGGCACGACGTTCACCCTCACGCTGCCCGCCACCCCGCCGGGCTGACGTACCCGCCCGTCACTTCGGACATCTCCGGATGTATCAGGCGGCTGCGGCCGGTCCCCTTCTGCCCGTGCGCCGAACGACGGCGCGGACAGGAAAGGGCTCGACCATGACCATCCTCAGCTCGCCGATCGGTGCGGACTACCGTCCCGCCACCGCAGCGGCCGTGCAGGCGCTCGCCGACTCCGGTGTCCCGGTGCACCTGCCCGGCACCGAGGCGTACGCCGCCCTCACGGGCACCAGCAACATCACCAAGGCGATCCGCCCCGCGGCCGTCGTCGCCGCGCGGGGCCCGGACGACGTCAGCCACACGCTGCGCCTCGCCGCCACCGCCGGCCTCCGCGTCGCCGTCCAGAGCACCGGCCACGGTGCCACGGAGACCATGGAGGACGCGATCCTGGTGAGCACCGTCGCCCTCGACGAGGTGACCGTGCACGCCGAGGAGCGCTGGGCGCGCATCGGCGCCGGCGTGAGGTGGGCGGCCGTCCTCGAGGCCTGTGCGCCGCACGGGCTCGCCGGCCTGGCCGGGTCGTCGCCGGACGTGGGCGTCGTCGGCTACCTCACGGGCGGGGGCCTCGGCCCGGTCGCCCGCACCCACGGCCTCGCCTCGGACACGGTCCGGGCGTTCGAGGTCGTCACCGGCGACGGCGTCGCGCGCCGCGTCACCGCCACCAGCCACCCGGACCTGTTCTGGGGCCTGCGCGGTGGCAAGGGCACGCTGGGCATCGTCACCGCGGTCGAGATCGACCTGCTGGAGCAGGCGTCGCTGTACGCGGGTGCCCTGTGGTTCGACGGGGCCGACGCCGACGCGGTGGTCCGGACATGGAGCCAGTGGTGCGAGCTGCTGCCGGAGGAGGGGACCACCTCGATCGCCGTCATGCGCCTGCCCGACCTGCCGATCTTCCCCGAGCCGCTGCGCGGGAAGACCTCGGTCTCCGTGCGGTTCGCCTGGACCGGCGACCCGGCCGTCGGCGAGGAGATGGTCCGCGCGATCCGCTGCCTCGCCACGCCGCTCATCGACACCGTGCGGGACATGCCGTACGCCGCCCTGGGCGACGTGCACACGGACCCGATCGACCCGATGCCCCTGCACGAGCACCACAGCCTGCTGGAGTCGTTCGACCTCGACGCCGCCGACCGGCTGCTCGAGCTGGTCGGCCCGGACGCGCAGTGCGCGCAGGCCATGGTCGAGGTGCGTCAGCTGGGCGGCAAGGTCCGCGACGACCGCGGGACGCCCAGCGCCTTCGCGCACCGCGACGCGGCGTTCTCCCTGTTCACGCTCGGGGTGATGATCCCGGAGGTCGCGCAGATCGTGACCCGGGACACCGCGCGGGTGCACGCGGGGATGGAGCCGTGGATGCGGGAGGGCGGGCTGCCCAACTTCACCGACACCGCGGGACCGCAGTGGGCCGATCGGGTGTTCACGCCCGAGGTGGCGCGTCGCCTGCAGACCCTGTCGATGGTCTACGACCCCGACGCGGTGCTGCTGTCGGCGCGGGGCGTGCGGTCCTGACACCGGCCGCGCCGGCTCCCACGGGGTCGGCGCGGTTAGGGCGCGGGCACGACCGAGAACGTGATCGAGACCTCGGTCGTGTCCGTGTACTGGGCGGACGTCGAGCCCACCAGCGGGCTGAGCAGCGCCGCCACGGCGAACGCGAGCACGACCCCGAGGCGGACCAGGCCGCCGCGGTCGACGGTGAGGAACCCGCGGCGCTCGCCCTTGCCGTTCGGGCGCTCAGTCGAGGAGGAGCTCATCGACCCTCCTGTCGGTCCCGTCGGGCGCGGGACGGTCACGCCTGGCCCGGCGCCCGTCGCCGATCGCCAGCAGCTCGAGCGTAGCGAGCGCGACGAGCGGAGGGACCAGCATCGCCGCGCGTCCTTGCGGGGACCCGGCCCACTGCAGCACCCAGCCCCAGCCCCTGTGCACGGCCAGCTGCACGCCGCGGATCCGGGTGATCGGCGTCGCGTTGACGTCCGCGTCCCGGTTGGCGTCGCCCTTGGTGACCACGTACGACTTCGTCTTGGGGTTCCCGTCGGCGTCGAGCTTCGGGACCATCTTCCCGGTGGCCTCGTCGGCCTCGAGCTCCGGCAGCTTGCGCAGCGCCACGATCCGGTGCGTGACCAGCTCGTTCGAGCCCATGGGCCAGAACGAGATGATCTGGCCCACCTTGAGGTCGGACTCGTCGGAGATCGCCCGGAGCACGACGGCGTCGCCCGCGTCGAACTTCGGCGCCATCGACCCGGACGTCACGATGAGCAGGCGCTGGTGGTGCACCTGGAACCACAGGGGGACCGCCAGCGAGGCGACGTAGGCCGTCCCGCACACGATGATGACCGTCCAGAGCGCGACGCCGAGGAGCCGACGCCACGTGGGCTTCGGGGCACGAGAACGCCGCCGACCGAGCACGCGCGGCGCGCGTCGGTCGACGGCGGGGGCATCTCGTTGCCCGTCAGACCAGGAAGCCATCAGATCAGGGGTTGTTGGCCGTCTGCTCGGCGTTGAAGATCAGGTCGAGCGTGACACCGCCGGCCTGGTACGCGTTGCCGGCCGACGTCGGGAAGTCGACGCGCGCGCAGATCCACTCGGTCGGGTCGGCGACGGACAGGACGCGGTCGCCGTCCTGGAAGCCCTGCACGTTGCTGCCGACCAGCGGGGTGAGGGTCCCCGGCCACGGGGTGACCGTGCTGGCTGCGTTGAGCGGGGTCTGCCCGGTCGTGCCCAGGTCGTTGCACTGGGCTGCCGGCAGGTCGAAGACGGTGAGCTCGAGCACGTCACGCAGGTCGCCGTCGGTCGCCACCGGGGCGCCCGTGTCGTCGAGGAGCGCGGGGTCCAGCAGTCCCGGGGCCGAGGGTGCGATCTCCGCCTGGTACGAGATGGAGTAGCGGAGCTCGAGCGAGCCGCTGCTGCTGACCTGCAGCGGCGCAAAGGTGGCGTCGCCGGGCGCGAGGTTCTGCGGCGTGAAGGCGAACGTGGTGCCGTCCCCGATGACGAGGTCGACGGTGCCGGTCTGGATGTCGGCCGACGTCGCGTCGTTGTCGGAGAAGAGGGCGGACGTCGTGAGGGTCGTGGCGCCGATGGCGGCGAGGCCGACGATCGCGACCGTGGTCCAGAGCCGACGACCGCGGGGCGCGTCGCGGTGCACGGGGGCCGGGTCGATCATCTCCTGCAGCAGGTCGTCCATCATGAGGAAACCCTCCTTGGGCCGAGAGTCGAAACTGTTGCATCGACACCTCGTGGCCCGACTTGAGCCGAACGCACGATACTCACCCGTTCGTGTTCTCTGCGCCGGGCGTCCGTGGCGGACGGACGTGGCGCGTGCTCACGCGCGGGGTGGCGACCGCCACGCTGCCCCGGCTGCCCCGTCCGCGGCGGGGCCGCGGGACCGACTGCGTCAGCGGCAGGTCGGCCGCGGGCACGGCCTGCGAGTAGAGGAATCCCTGGGCCTGGTCGACGCCGAGCCGGCGCAGGATGACGGCCGTGGCCTCGTCCTCGACGCCCTCGGCGACCACCCGCAGGTCGAACGAGTGGGCGAGGTCGACCATCGCCTGTACGACGACCTCGGAACCCTCCCGGCCGCCCACGCCCAGGTCCGCGACGAACAGGCGGTCGATCTTCAGCTCGTCGACCGGCAGGTCCCGGAGCTGCGAGATCGAGGTGTTCCCGATGCCGAAGTCGTCGATGGCCACCCGGATCCCGAGCGCACCGAGCCGCTCGAGCACGGGCACCACCCGGGAGGGGTCGGCCACCAGCGCCGTCTCGGTGATCTCGACCTCGAGCAGGTCGGGCGGCACGGCGTGCTCCTCGAGGAGCGACTCGATGAGGTCGACCACGGCGGCCGTCGTGACGTCGTGCGCCGAGAGGTTCACGGCGACCGGCGTGGCCCGGCCCTCCTCGCGCCAGGCCGCCAGCTGCGTCACGCACTCGGTGAGGGCGTAGCGCGTGACGTCGTGGATGAGGCCGGACTGCTCGGCCAACGGGATGAACGTGGTGGGCGGCAGGACCCCGCGGGTCGGGTGGACCCAGCGCATCAGCGCCTCGAGCCCGACCGTCCGGCCCGTCTCCAGCTCGATCTTCGGCTGGTAGTGCATCCGCAGCTCGCGCGGCGCGTCCGGCGCGGGGGTCAGCGCGCGGTGCAGGTCGCCCAGCAGCACCAGGCGGGCCGGCGACGAGTCGTCCTCGTCGGCCGAGTAGACCGAGACACCCGTGCGGTGGTGCTTGGCGGCGTACATGGCGACGTCCGCGGTGCGCATCAGCGACGACGGGTCGGTGGCGTGGTCGGGCAGGCACGCGACGCCCACGGACGTGTCCACGTGCAGCGGCAGCTCGCCCAGCATGAACGGCGGCACGAACAGGCCGCGCACCCGGCGGGCCAGGCGCTCGGCGTTGGCGACGGAGCGCACGTCGGGCAGCAGGATCGCGAACTCGTCGCCACCCAGGCGGGCCACGATGTCCTCGTCGCGCAGCGCGCCGCGCAGCCTCTCGGCCACCTGCTCCAGCAGCTCGTCGCCGCGGTCGTGGCCGAGCGAGTCGTTGATGTCCTTGAACCGGTCGATGTCGAGCAGCATGAGGCCGACGCGCGAGCCGGTCTCCTCCGCCTCGAGGATGGTCCGCCGCATCCGCTCGGCGAGCATGCGCCGGTTGGGCAGGCCCGTCAGCGAGTCGAGCAGCGCGAGCCGGGCGTTCTCCAGCGCGGTGGCCTGCAGCCGTCGCGACGCGGTGAAGACGGTCCGGAAGAGCACGAGCCACAGGGCCAGCAGGCCGAGGCCGACCACCAGCGACACCGTGCGCACGGCCCGGGCGAGCGCCGTGCTGGCCGCGGTGTGGTCGAGCATGACCTCGGCGGCGCCGACGATGTCGTTCGGGTCGCTGCCCGCCGCGGCGTCGGTGGTGTCGGTCTGGTTGGCGCGCACGGGCACGTAGACGTCGAGCACCTGGCGCTCCGTGCCGCCGGTGTCGGCGACGTCGTCGCCCCGCACGTCGGTGATGACCCGCGCGTCCGGCGCCGGTGCCCCGCCGGTGGTCACCGCGTCGAGCCGGTTGCCGTCCGGGAACCCCGAGGTTGTGCCCGGCGCGGAGCTGTAGATGAGGGAGCCGTCCAGGCCCCAGAGCCGCAGCTCGACCAGCCGATCCCCGAACCCGGCCGTCGCGGCGGAGACCTGCCGCGCCTCGCTGACGGTGAGCACGTCCGGCGCGAGGAAGGAGTCGGTCGGCACGGAGGCCGTCGCGTAGGTCTGCACGGTCTGCGCCGTCGCGGTGCCGTCGTTGATGGCCTGCTGCCCCATGACGCTCCACGTCACCCAGACCAGGGCGAGTCCGAGCACGGCCATGGCCACGCTGCTGATGACCGCGAACGAGCGGGTCAGCGGCCAGCGACGGCGGGTGGCTCTTGGCACGTGGGACCTCACGAGCTGGTGCGAGCACGGGTCGGGAGAGGGTCCGCGCTGAGGCGAGAGTATGCGGTACATCCGCCCAGGAGCGACACCCCAGGTCAGAGATTCGTCCCGGCGCGTCGGGAACGTCCCCAGCCGGTGCGCGGTTGCACCGGACGCCGACAATCTTTCTGGAGGATCCGATGACGTACGAGGTGACCAAGACCGACGAGCAGTGGGCCCTGGAGCTCCAGCCCCAGGAGTTCGCGGTCCTGCGTCGGGCCGGGACCGAGCGGGCGTGGACGGGCGAGCTGCTGGACGAGAAGCGAGAGGGTGTCTACCGCTGTCGCGCGTGCGGCAACGAGCTCTTCCGCTCCGACACCAAGTTCGACTCGCACTGCGGCTGGCCCAGCTTCTTCTCGCCGCTGGCCGGCGACCGGGTCGAGCTGATCAGCGACCGCAGCCTGGGCATGGTGCGCACCGAGGTGCGCTGCGCGAGGTGCGGCTCGCACCTCGGGCACGTGTTCGACGACGCCCCGCAGACCCCCACGGGCGACCGGTTCTGCATGAACTCCGTCAGCCTGACGTTCGACGCGGACGCCTGATCGGGCGCCCGTTCGGGGTGTCGTCCGGCGCGCCGGGCCCGACACCCCGGACGGGTGACGTCCGGATGGTCGACACGGCTGAAGTCTGTGCGACCGCGTGCCGATAATGCCTGCGTGGAAGATGTCCTGACGGTGCGGCGATGGAGGCGTTACGGCGCCGACCGTCTCTATGTCACGCAGGAGACCGGTGCCCGGGTCGGATCGGTCGACCTGCAGTCCGGCGAGGTCGTGGTCGACGACCCCCACTTCGAGAGCGGCCTGCGCCGCGCGGCCCAGGCCTACCTGCGTGCCGACGTGGCCGAGCTGGCCATGACGCTGCCGACGCAGAACTCCGGTTCCTTGGCTCCTGCGGACGAGGCGGCGCTTCAGGCGTGGCTCGGCGGCGCGGACTGGGACACCATCGACCTCGCCGCGATCCGCGGCGAGCGGGGCAGCTCGGTGCGCACCCGGCTCGAGCGCCTGGGCGACGAGGGCTGGCAGGTGGTGCACGACGTGCCCCTGGGCCGGCAGGGCAGCCTGGTGGAGCACCTGCTCATCGGTCCCGCCGGCATCTTCACGGTCGCGGAGCGCAAGCACCCCGGGCAGCACGTCGTCGTCGAGGGCCGCACCCTCGAGGTCGACGGGCGGTCCATGTCCTACCTGCGCGACGCCCGGCTCGAGGCCACGCGTGTCCAGGGCGCGCTGCTCGCGGCGGCCTGCGCGGCGATCACCGTGCGCGGTGTCGTGGTGGTCCAGGGCGACCTCGAGGTGCGCACGGTCCAGCCCCAGCACGACGCCTTCGCCATCACCCGCCAGGACGTCCAGGCGGTGTTCCGCGCGATGCCGGTCCGGCTCGACCCGCAGCGCATCGCGGCGATCGCCCACGTGGCCCGGCAGCGCACCACCTGGTCCCGCTGACGGCGTCTGGGTGTTGACACCCCCATCCGCGCGGTGATCTGCTGAAACGCTCCCACCCTCCCGGGTGGCGATGCAGCGTTTCTCGTGCCGGTCCCGGCAGGATGTGACCGTGGTCGACGAACAGTTCCGGCAGCTCGAGCGTGAGCTCGGCCTTCTCCTGCGCCGCGCCCAGGCCTCGTCGGCGTCGATCTCGCGGGACGTGCACCCCGATCTCGAGCCCGCCGCGTACTCGCTCCTGGCGCTCATCGCCGCGACCCCCGGTGTGCGGGCCAGCGACCTGGCGACGCACATCGGCGTCGGTCGCGGCACCATGTCCCGGCAGCTCGCCCGGCTGGGGTCGTTGGGCCTGGTGTCCCGGCGGCCCGACCCCGACGACTACCGGGGACAGCTGCTCGAGCTCACCGACGAGGGCCGGCACCGCTTCGAGACCGCGCAGGGTGCCCGTCGCGAGTTCCTGCGCCGCGCGCTCTCGGGATGGAGCGAGGACGAGATCGAGGCGCTGGCCTCACAGCTGGGTCGCCTGAACGAGAACCTCGCCGCGGCGCGCCGCGCGCACTGACGCGGGGGCCCACAGGCTCAGACGCGCCGCCCGGTCGGAGGGGTCGGGCGGCGCGTCTGGCTCTTACAGCGAGCTGAACCTGACCACGAGCGAGAGCGCACCGAGTGCGGCGCTGACGATGCCGAGCACGAGGCCCGTCGTTGCCTGCCCGCGGCCCAGCGGCGGGTAGCCCTGTGCCTCGAACGCGTTGGCGCGCCTCAGACCACGGGCGGACCAGACGATCCCCGCGATGGCGACGACCAGGTACCCGCTGATGACGAAGCTGATCGCCGCCGCGATGACACCGTTGAAGGCCAGCGAGTTCCGGCCGCGCGCCAGGTCGATGTCGGGGCGGTTCTTGGCGACCCGTTCCCGACGAGGGAGCGCCTTGAACTGCTCCTTGCTCATCGAGCCGACCACGATGCGGCCCCCGGCCATCCCGTCCCCAGGCCGATCCGCGTCGAGTGGGACGGCGGGTGCGTACGGCATCGCCGACCTCTGCGCCGGAGGCGGTGTGCCATACACCGGCTGCCCGTAGGCCGGCGACGACGCCACAGCGTTCGGTGCGGAGTACACCGGTGAGAACTGCTCTGTGGGTGCCGCGTGGGCGGACACGTGCGCGGTCCACGCGTTGCCGTCGTGCCAGCGTTGCCCGCCCGGGCTCGCGTTCGGGTCGGGGTCCGGGTACCAGCCGGGGGTGGTCGACGGCATCGGGGCCTCTCGCGAGCGGAACGGTTGCCCGGGTCATCGGCATCGGGGCCGGCCGCCTTGAACGCGACAGCGCCCCGCGACGGTCGTCGTGGGGCGCTGTCGGGCGGGGGTCAGTCCCGGGTCGAGACCTTCTGCTCGGCCTCGAGGGCGTCGAGCTCCGCGTTCACGGCGGCCTCGGACGTGGCCGGCGCCAGCATCTCGCCCTCGGACTCGAGCAGCTGCTCGATGCCCGAGCGGGTGCCCAGCGGCACCTCCTTGAGGAACAGCACGGCGATCAGCGACACCAGCGCGACGGGCGCGGCCACGAGGAACAGGTCCGCGATGGCGTTGCCGAAGGCCTGCTCGACGACGCCGCGGATGTTGTCCGGGAGGGTCGACAGGTCGGGGATCGCGCCGCTGGCGCCCATGGCGGCCGGGTCGATGCCGAGGCCGGTGAGGCCCCGGGCAATCAGCGTGGTCACCCGGTGGGAGAGCACGACGCCCAGCGCGGACACGCCGAGCGCGCCGCCGAGGGTGCGGAAGAACGCGACCGTCGACGTGCCGGACCCGATCTCCTTGACGTCCAGGGTGTTCTGCACGGCGAGCACGAGGTTCTGCATGAGCATGCCCACGCCCGCGCCGATGATCACCAGGTAGAGGCCGACCAGCGCGAAGCTCGTGTCGAAGTGGATGGTCCCCATGAGCCCGAGGCCCGAGGTGAGCAGGACGGCGCCGGCGACCATGAACTTCTTGTACTTGCCGGTGCGGCTGATGATCTGGCCGGAGATGGTCGAGGAGACCAGCAGGCCGACGATCATCGGGATGGTGAGCAGGCCCGACTGCGTCGGCGTCTTGCCGCGGGCGAGCTGCATGTACTGGCTGAGGAACACCGAGGTGCCGAACAGGGCGACGCCGACCGCGATGCTGGCGACGACCGCGAGGACCAGCGTGCGGTTCTTGAACAGGTGCAGCGGGATGATCGGCTCGGCGGCGCGCGACTCGACCCAGATGGCGACGGCGATCAGCAGGAGCGAGCCGCCGACCATGACGGCGGTCTGCCACGAGGCCCACTCGAACGAGCTGCCGGCGAACGTGATCCACAGGAGCAGGGTCGCGATGCCGAGCGAGATGAGCGTCGCGCCGGCGTAGTCGATCTTCACCTTGCGGGACTTGCGCGGGGGCAGGTGCAGGGTGCGCTGCAGCACGATGATCGCGGCGACCGCGAACGGCAGGCCGATGAAGAAGTTCCAGCGCCAGCCCGGGCCGTCGGTGATGACGCCGCCGAGCAGCGGGCCGCCGACCATGCCGATGCCCATCACGGCGCCCATGAGGCCCATGTACTTGCCGCGCTCGCGGGGGCTGATGATGTCGGAGATCAGGATGGTGCCCAGGGCGGTCAGACCGCCGGCGCCGATGCCCTGCAGGGCGCGCATGCCGATGAGCATGCCGGTGGTGTGGGAGAACCCGGCGAGCGCCGAGGAGACCACCGAGATGGTCAGCGCGAGCTGGATGAGCAGCTTGCGGTCGACCAGGTCGGCCAGCTTGCCCCAGATCGGCGTGGAGATCGTGGTGGTCAGCAGGGTGGCGGTGACCACCCAGGTGAAGGCCGACTGGGTGCCGTTCAGGTCCGAGATGATCCGCGGCAGCGACGAGGAGACGACGCTCGTCGCGAGGATCGAGACGAACATCCCGAGCAGGATGCCCGACAGCGACTCGAGCACCTCGCGGTGGCTCATCTTGGGTGCCGGTGCCGGTGCCGGTGTCTCGGCCGTGCTGGTGGGTTCGACGGGCGTGGTGGTGCTGGACATGGCTCGCTCTCGTGGTGCTCGCAGGGTGGATCAGGCTGTGTGGATCTGTGTGGATCAGGTGGGGCCGGATCAGGCGGGGGTGAGGACGTCCTCGGCGGGGACGAACCCGGAGACCGCCGTCGTGAGGCGGTCGAGCGTCGCGGTCGCGGCGTCGAGCTCGGGGGTCGTCCAGTCGCGGAACACCTCGTGCGTGCGACGGTCGAGGGCCTCGCCGATCTCGACCGCGAGCGACAGGCCCGCGGGGGACAGCCGGACGGTGCGGACGCGCCGGTCCCCGTGGTCGACCGCGCGCTCGACCAGCCCGTCGTCGACCAGCTGGCTGACGTGGCGGCTGGCCACGGAGATGTCGACGCGCAGCGTGTGCGCGATGTCGCTCACCTGGAGCGTGCCGCGACGCTGCAGGATCCGCAGGATCGTCAGGGTGCCCTTGGAGCAGCCGATCTCGCGGGCCACCCCCAGGGACGACTCGCGCAAGGCGCGGCTGAAGGCCTCGATCGACCGCAGCAGCGTCTGCGGGGGCGTCTCGGGCAGGTCGGACGACATGGCACTCCTTTTGTTGCTCGACGCAACCATACGACTAATGCTTGCTTCAAGCAATTGAGCGCGTGATCTGTTCCCGGCACAGCGACGCGGCCGGGCCCGTGGAGGGGAGCCCGGCCGCGCGCGGTGTGACCGTCAGGCGGGGGTCGCCGTACCCCGACGGCTGCGGTCGACCTTGACGCCCTCCATGTCCTCCAGCTCGACGCCCTTGGTCTCGGGCACCTTCCAGAGCGTGAAGAAGAACGACAACGTCGCGAAGATCGCGTACATCAGATAGGGGATCGAGGCGCCGAACTTGTCGAGCAGCGGCGGGAACGTCACCGTGATGAGGAAGTTCGCGATCCACTGCGCGGCGGCGGCGACGCCGAGCGCCGCGGCGCGGATGCGGTTGGGGAACATCTCGCCCAGCAGCACCCAGACCAGCGGGCCCCACGTGGCGCCGAAGAACACGACGAACAGGTTGGCGGCGATCAGGGCGACGACGCCCCACGACCCGTCGAGCGTGACGTCCTTGCCCGTGCCCGACGACTGCGTGAACGCGAGGGCCATGATCCCGAGGGTGACCGCCATGCCGAGGGAACCGGTGAGCAGGAGCGGTCGGCGGCCGACCTTGTCGATGAGCGCGATGGCGATGAAGGTCACCAGCACGTTGGTGATCGACGTGATCGTCGAGACCATGAACGACTGGCTCTCCTCGAACCCGACCGCCTGCCAGAGCGTCGTCGAGTAGTAGAAGATCACGTTGATGCCGACGAACTGCTGGAACACCGACAGCAGGATGCCGACCCACACCACGGGCAGCAGCCCGAACCGCGGGCCCTTGAGGCTGGCCTGCGCCTTGAGCTTCTTGTCGGCCGCGATGGTCTTCTCGATCTGGACGACGTGCGCCTCGACGTCGTCGCCCTCGGCCAGCGTCGTCGCCAGCACCTTCTTGGCGTCCTCGCGCTTGCCCGTGGCGATGAGGTAGCGGGGCGACTCCGGGATACGCAGCGCGAGGATGCCGTACACGGCCGCGGGGATCACGGCGACGATGAACATCCACCGCCACGCCTCGAGCCCGAGCCACAGCTCCTCGGACGCGCCGCCCGCCGCCGTCTGCAGCAGCTGGTCGGAGAGCAGGGCGGCGAAGATGCCGAGCGTGATGGCGAGCTGCTGCAGGGAGCCGAGGCGGCCACGCATGGCGGCGGGCGCGATCTCGGCGATGTAGGCCGGCGCGATGACGGACGCGATACCGATGCCGATGCCGGCCATCACGCGCCACAGGACCAGGTCCCAGACGCCGAACGCGATACCCGAGAGGATCGAGGAGATGAAGAAGAGGACCGCGCCGAGGAACATCACCTTGGTGCGGCCCCAGCGGTCGGCCAGCTTGCCGCCGAGCCACGCGCCGAAGGCGCAGCCGAGCAGGGCCACCGCGACGACGAAGCCCGTGAGCGTCGACCCGATGTCGAAGGTGCTCTGGATGCTGTCGACCGCGCCGTTGATGACCGAGCTGTCGAACCCGAAGAGGAAGCCGCCGACCGCGGCGGCGATGGCCAGCGCGATCGCCTTGTTCTTGTACGGGTTCGGCGGCACGGCCGCGTCCCCCGTCGACCCCTGCGGCGACCCTGTCGCGTGGGACATGACCTGACCTCCCTCGCCCCCGGGCCGCTCCCGGGAGATCAACCCCACCTTGGCCCCGGCGCGGTGGGTGCGCACGTCGAAGGGGTCGCCCGGCGAGAGACGGCGCTGCGTGCTGGCCTGACGCCGGTGTCCGGGGGATCATCGTGCGATGAACGGCACAGGCGGGGGCGACGGCGGGGCCAGACGACCGCGACGGCCCGCCATGCTCGATCCGGCCGCGGCCGACGAGCTCCCCGGCGGGTACGACCCGGCGCTGCGCAACGAGGCGGCGCACACGACCGCGGCGGCGCTGGTGCACCAGGGCCGGGCCAACACCGACCCCGACGTCGTCGCGCGGCTGGTGTCGCTGGTCGAGACCGAGGGCCTCGACGTCGTCGCCGCCCTGTGGTCCGAGAGCCCGGCGGACACCCTGCCGGGGGCGCTGTGGCGGCTCTACGTGCTGCGCGAGTGGGTGCGCCGCGACCCCACGACGATCGCCGACCGCTACCGCCTGGGTGTCACGGCGGCCCCCGTGCACGACGTGGTCGCCGGTGTCGCGGACACGGCCGGACCCGCGGACGTGCGCGCCGTCGCCGACGCGGTGCTCTCGGGCGTCTACACCGGTGAGCTCGACGTCGCGCTCGAGCGTGCGGCCGCGTTCTGCCGGGTGCTCGCCACCGGCGCGGCGTTCGACGCCGACCACCTGGACGACGTCGACCCCACGGGTGCCGTGCGGCTGACGCGCGGCGCCGCCTCGCTGGTACGGACGGCGGAGGAGCTCGAGCACGCGGCCTCGTTGTGGCGGGCCGACCGGCTCGAGTGATCGCGCAGGGGTGAATCCGCAGGTCGGGCGGCTGGGGGCCGCGCGTCACCCGGCCGCCGCCGTTGCTGGGCCGACCTCCGGGCGTACGATCGATCTCGACGTCGGGCCGCGGTAGCCCCGGGCTCCATCTCAAGCCGCTTCGAGCGGCCACGCGCCGAGAGGCGCTCCGCGGTCCGGCGTCGCCCATGTCTCGGGGTCGAGCAAGGGGCCTCCACAGACGTCATCCGGCTGTCACCATGTGTCCATGCGCACGTCGACGTGCGTTAGGCATTCCCTTGACCGTGACCTAGCCTGATCCCGTCCTCCCACCCCTTTCTCCGGAGCCTGCCGTGCGCCTGCGCCTCACCCCGCGCGACACCACGTTCTTCGACCTCTTCGCCGCCCAGGCGGTCCACCTCGTCACCGGGGCGAACCTGCTGGGCGAGATGCTCGGGGCCGACCGCTCCACCCGCAAGGAGATCGGCAAGCGGATCGCCGACGCGGAGCACGAGGCGGACGACGCGACGCACTCGATCATGCGTCGCCTGAACCAGACGTTCGTCACGCCGTTCGACCGCGACGACATCTACATGCTCGCCTCGAGCCTCGACGACTGCATGGACTTCATGGAGGAGGCCGCGGACCTCATCGTCCTGTACAAGGTCGACGAGCTGCCGCCGCGGGTGTCCGACCAGGTCCAGGTGCTCCAGCGCGCGGCCGAGCTGACGGCCGAGGCCATGCCCCGTCTGCGCTCGATGGACTCGCTGTCCGAGTACTGGGTCGAGGTCAACCGCCTCGAGAACCAGGCCGACAAGATCCACCGCAAGCTCCTCGCGCAGCTGTTCGACGAGGTCGTCGACCCGATCGAGCTCATGAAGGTCAAGGAGATCGTCGAGAAGCTCGAGGACGCCGCGGACGCGTTCGAGAAGGTGGCCAACACCGTCGAGACCATCGCGCTCAAGGAGTCCTGAGCGCGGTGGAACTCGCGCTCGTCATCATCGTTGTCGCGTTCGCGCTCGGATTCGACTACACCAACGGGTTCCACGACGCCGCGAACGCGATCGCGACGTCGGTGTCCACCCGGGCCCTCACGCCCCGCGCCGCGCTCATCATGGCGGCCGTCTTCAACCTCCTCGGCGCGCTGCTGGGCACCCAGGTGGCCACGACCATCGCCGAGGACATCATCAGCATCGGCGGCGTCTCCTCCCAGGAGGCGCTGATCATCGTGCTGTCGGCGCTCATCGGCGCGATCACCTGGAACCTCATCACGTGGCGGCTCGGCCTGCCCTCGTCGTCGACCCACGCCCTGATCGGCGCACTGACGGGCGTCGGGATCGCCTCGGGCGTCACCGTGCACTGGGACGCGATCCTCGACAAGGTCGTCATCCCGATGGTGCTGTCGCCGTTCGTCGGGTTCTTCCTCGCGTTCCTGCTGATGGTGGGCGTGCTGTGGCTCGTGCGGAACTCCGCGCCGGCCCGCACGATGCGGCGCTTCCGGGTCGCGCAGACCGCGTCGGCGGCGGCGATGGCACTCGGCCACGGCCTGCAGGACGCGCAGAAGACCATGGGTGTCATCGTGCTCGCCCTCGTCGCGGGCGGGTTCTACAGCGGTGACACCATCCCGCTGTGGGTCAAGCTGTCGTCCGCGCTGGCGATCTCGCTGGGCACGTACTCGGGCGGCTGGCGCATCATGCGCACGCTCGGCCGCAAGATCATCGAGCTCGACCCGGCCCGCGGATTCGTCGCCGAGTCGGTCGCCGCGTCGGTGCTGTACGCGAGCGCCTACTGGCTGCACGCCCCCATCTCCACGACGCACACCATCACGTCGGCGATCATGGGCGTCGGTGCCACCAAGCGGCTGTCCGCGGTCCGCTGGGGCGTCGCCAAGAACATCGTGTACGCCTGGGTGCTGACCATCCCCGCGGCCGCTCTCGTGGCGGCCGGCGTCTACTACGTCCTCAACCCGATCCTGACGTTCCTGACGGCCTGACCTCTGACCGCCGGACCTCTGACCGCAGGGGGTCAGTCCTCGTGCGGGCGGTGCGTCTCGGTCGCCACGACGCGAGGGCCCTTCGGCGTCTGCGCCACGTGCGCGACGAGCACCTGCGCGGGGTGCAGGAACGGGTCCGCGGTGGGCAGCGCGTCGGCGACCTGACGGGTGGCGTGCTGGGCGAGGACGTCGACGACGGTCGGCAGCACCGGACGGTGGGTGCAGACCACGACGTCGCCGGCCGACTGCAGCAGCCCCAGCACCTCGGCGGCCACCCGCGCGGGCGACGTCGAGTGCTGCGCCTCCGTCAGGATGCTCGAGATCTCGGGCGCGACCTGCGCGGCGGCGGCGTAGGGCTCGACCGTCGTGACGCACCGGGCCCACGCGCTGGTGACCACGCGGCCGACGCCGAAGGTCGACAGGACTGAGATGAGGGCGCGGGACTGCCGGTGGCCCTCCGGCGTCAGGGGGCGGTCGAGCTCGGTGCCCTTCCAGGTCGACCGGCGGCGGGCCGTCCCGTGCCGCGCGACCACGAGGGCCCGCGTGTCCAGCCGGCCCTTGTCGTAGGCCTCGACCAGCGAGACCAGCGGCTCCCGGTCGTCGTCGCGCGTGAGCCTCTTGGCCGCGGTGCCGACGTCGAACCAGCGCAGCTGGTCGATCTCCTTGGTCGACGCCGGGGGCACCGGGGGCCGGGCGCGCAGGGCGGCGGCGTCCGGCCGGCCGGCCACCTGCGCGGCCCAGTAGTGCACCCGCTTGCGGCGGCCGTCGGACAGGGAGTACTCGAGGCCCGGCAGGGGGACGCCCAGGACCACGTCGTGACCCGTCTCCTCGGCCACCTCGCGCGTCGCCGCGGCGAGGATCGTCTCGCCGGGGTCGACCTTGCCCTTGGGCCAGGACCAGTCGTCGTACCGAGGCCGGTGGACCAGGGCGACCTGAAGCCGCCCCAGGCGCACGCGCCACACGATGGCCCCGGCCGCCTCGACGACGGCCGGCGCCTGGGTGGGGCTCACCGAGCGGTACCGGGCCGACGCCGCTGCCGGTTGATCAGCACGGCCTGCAGGTCCGCCAGCGGTCCGTCGGGGCCGAGGTGGTGCCGGACCCACGAGCCGTCCGGCTCGAGGTGCCACGACGAGGTGCCGTCGTCCATCGACTCGTCGAACAGCTCCACCAGCTCGCTGACCTGTTCCGCGTCGGAGATCCGGACCAGGGCCTCCACGCGGCGGTCGAGGTTGCGGTGCATGAGGTCGGCCGAGCCGATGTAGATCTCGGGGCCCTCGAAGCTCGCGTCCTCGGGCGGGTCCGACGCAGCGAACGCGAAGATCCGGGAGTGCTCGAGGAAGCGCCCGAGGATCGAGCGCACCCGGATGTTCTCCGACAGGCCCGGCACCCCGGGGCGCAGCGCGCAGATGCCCCGGATGACCAGGTCGACGGAGACGCCGGCACGCGACGCCCGGTACAGCGCGTCGATCGTCGCCTCGTCGACCATGGAGTTGACCTTGATCTTGATCCACGCCGGGTGACCGTCGCGCGCGGCGGCCGCCTCCCGGTCGATGCGCTCGATCAGGCCGGCACGCACGGAGCGGGGCGCGACGAGCAGGCGGTGGAACCGGGACTTCGGCGCGTACCCGGACAGCTGGTTGAACAGCCGCGTGAGGTCCTGCCCCACCTCGAGGTCGCTGGTCAGCAGGCCGAGGTCCGTGTACAGCCGCGCGGTCTTCGGGTTGTAGTTGCCGGTGCCGATGTGGCAGTAGCGGCGCAGCCCCTCGCCCTCCTGGCGCACGATCAGCGACAGCTTGCAGTGCGTCTTGAGGCCGACGATGCCGTAGACCACGTGGACGCCGGCCTGCTCGAGCTTGCGGGCCCACGAGATGTTGTTCTGCTCGTCGAAACGGGCCTTGATCTCGACCAGCGCCAGCACCTGCTTGCCGGCCTCGGCGGCGTCGATCAGGGCGTCGATGATGGGGGAGTCGCCCGACGTCCGGTACAGGGTCTGCTTGATGGCGAGCACCTGCGGGTCGGCCGCGGCCTGCTGCAGGAAGGTCTGCACCGAGGTCGAGAACGAGTCGTACGGGTGGTGCAGCAGGATGTCGCGCTCGCGGATCTTGGCGAACATGTCCGCCGGCGTCGCGCTCTCCACCTCGGCTAGCTGGCGGGCCGTGGAGGCCACGAACCGCGGGAACTGCAGCGAGGCACGGTCGAGGTCCGCGATGAGGTTGAGCCCGGTCGCGTCCAGCGGGGCCGGCAGCTGGTAGACCTCGTCCTCCGCCATGCCGAGCTCGCGGATGAGCAGGTGGCGGATGCGCGGGCTGATGCTGTCGGCGATCTCGAGCCGCACGGGCGGGCCGAACCGGCGGCGCAGCAGCTCCTTCTCCATGGCCTTGAGGAGGTTCTCGGCGTCGTCCTCCTCGACCTCCACGTCCTCGTTGCGGGTGACCCGGAACGTGTGGTGCTCCTGGACGACCATGCCGGGGAACAGGTGCTCGAGGTGCTCGGAGATGACGTCCTCGACGGGCACGAACGACATCGGGCCCTTCTCGGGCGACGCGGCCTGCACGTCGGGGGCGCTCGGCCGGCCCGACGCGTCGACCGCGATGAACCGGGGGAGCAGCGGCGGCACCTTGACGCGCGCGAAGTGCTCCTTGCCCGTGGTCGGGTTGGTCACCACGACCGCGAGGTTCAGCGAGAGCCCGGAGATGTACGGGAACGGGTGCGCCGGGTCCACCGCCAGGGGGGTCAGCACCGGGAAGATCTGGCGGCGGAAGAACTTGCGCAGGCGGTCCTGCTCGCTCTCGCCCAGCTCGTCCCAGCGGACCAGCGTGATCCCCTCGTTGGCCAGCTCGGGCTGCACCTGCTCCGCGAACACCGCCGCGTGGCGGGCCATGAGCCGGTGGGCCTCCTCGCTGATGTTCTCGAGGACCTGGCGCGGGGACTGGCCCGAGGCGGCGGTCACGGCGATCCCGGTGGCGATGCGGCGCTTGAGGCCGGCCACGCGGACCATGAAGAACTCGTCGAGGTTGGACGCGAAGATCGCCAGGAAGCGGACGCGCTCGAGCAGCGGGATGTCGCGGTCCTCGGCCAGCTCCAGCACACGCTGGTTGAAGGCGAGCCACGAGAGCTCCCGGTCGAGGAACCGGTCGTCCGGCAACGGCTCCAGGTCGGCGATCGGCTGCTCGTCGATCTCGGCCTGCGCCATGTGCTCGGCGATGTGAGCCGCCAGGGACGGTTCGATAGCGGGGGCGTCCGTCATACGCCCATCGTGACACCCGCAGGTGAACTCTTGGTATCGGAACCGAACATCACGTCCACCGCGGACCGCACGAAGCCCGCCCGCTCGTACGTGTGCACCGCGACCGTGTTCTCGGCGCCGGTGTACAGGATCGCCGTCCGCAGGCCCCGTCCTGCCAGGTGGTCGAGGCCCAGCGCGGTCAGGGCGCGCCCCAGCCCCAGGCCCTGCGCGTCGGGGTCGACGCCGACGACGTAGATCTCGCCGACGGGCTCGTCGCCGTGCTCGCCGCCCTCGTGCACCTTGGTCCACACCGACCCGAGCAGGATCCCGTCGCGCTCCGCCAGCAGGAACCCGGCGGGGTCGAACCACGGCTCCGCCTCCCGGGCGCGCAGGTCCGCCGACGTCATCCGGCCCTGCTCCGGGTGGTGCGCGAACGCGCGGGAGTTCACGCGCCGCCACGCGTCCTCGTCCTGGCCCGGCACGAACGGGCGCACCCGGACCTCGGGCGGCAGGACCGGTGCCACGGTGGTCCGCGTCGTGAGGTCCAGGCGCATCTGCAGCAGCTCGCGGACGACGGTCATCCCCGCGTCGTCGGCGAACGCGCGTGCCGGCGGCAGGTCGCCGTGCGCCCAGACCCGCAGCTCCCGGTCCCGGACGGTCCTGGTCTCGGAGAGCGCGCGGGACAGCAGCGCCCGCCCGACGCCGGCCCGACGGTGCTCCGGGTCCACGACGAGCTCGGCCTTGACCGACGACTGCGACCCCGTGTCGAGCTGCGCGTACCCGACCAGGCCGTCCGGTCCCTCGGCGCGCAGGTGGATCACCGGGGCCTCCGGCTCGGTCAGCCACAGCAGCGGCTGCTCGGACAGCGGCGCCACCCCGTCCGCCGCGGTGGCCCGCTCGGCCAGGGCGCGGACGGCGTCGGCGGTCGCCGCGGTGAGCGGACCGGCCGTCGCACTCACGATGACCTGCGCGGACACGTCGTCGACCATGGGCCCATCCCACCACGCGAGCGGCCGGGCCCGTGGCCCCTCCCGGGTGAGCGGGTACGTTGGTCGGGCCATGGACCCCTCCCCGAGCCCCCCGACAGCCACCGGCGGGACCCCGGACACCCGTCGGTCCCGGCGAGCGCGTCGACCGGGAGCCGGCCAGGACCCCGTCGACGTCACCGTCGTGGTCGTCGGCGCCGGGCAGGCCGGACTGTCCGCGGCCTACCACCTGCGCCGCGCCGGCCTCGTCGCCGTCGGGGAGCCGCACTGGGAGCACGCGGACGCGACGTTCGTGGTGCTCGACGACGCCCCGCAGGCCGGGGGTGCCTGGCAGCACCGCTGGCCGGGCCTGACGATGGCCGACGCGCACGGCGTGCACGACCTGCCCGGCATGCCCCTGCTGGTCCCCGACCTGGACGAGCCCGCCGCGTTCGCGGTCCCGTACTACTTCGCGCAGTACGAGGAGGCCTTCGAGCTCCACGTCCAGCGGCCCGTCCGCGTCGAGCGCGTGGATTCGGACGGGGACCGTCTGCTGGTGCGGTCCCGCAGCGTCGAGCGGTCCGGCGAGGCCGTCGTGTGGCGGGCGCGCGGGCTCATCAACGCGTCCGGCACGTGGCAGAAGCCGTTCTGGCCCGCCTACCCCGGCCGCGGCGGCTTCCGTGGCCGGCAGCTGCACTCCCACGACTTCCAGCTCCCCGAGGACCTGGCCGACGGGCACGTCGTGGTGATCGGCGGCGGCACCTCGGCCGTGCAGCTGAGCCTCCTGCTCGCGCGGGTCACGACGACCACCTGGGTCACCCGCCGGCCGCCCCAGTGGCGCGACGAGGCGTTCACCCCCGAGGTCGGCCGCGACGCCGTCGCCCAGGTGGACGAGCGCACCCGGGCCGGGCTGCCGCCGCAGAGCATCGTGAGCGTCACCGGGCTGCCGCTGACCCCCGCGTACCGTGTCGGGATCACCGCCGGCGTCCTGCGTGCCCGCCCCATGTTCGACCGGATCACCTCCGACGGCGTCGAGTGGGACGCCCCCGACGAGCCCGGCGACGGCTGGGTGGGCGGACCGGCCCGCGTCGAGGCGCGCACGCTCCTGTGGTGCACCGGCTTCCGGGCATCCCTGGACCACCTGGCTCCCCTCGGCCTGCGCGCGCCCGGCGGGGGCATCGTCATGGACGGCACCCAGGTGGTGGCCGATCACCGCATCCAGCTGGTCGGCTACGGCCCGAGCGCCTCGACCGTCGGCGCCAACCGCGCCGGCCGTGAGGCCGCCCGCAACCTCCGGGGCTTCTGGGAGGGCTGAGGGCCCGCGGCGGACGACGAAGGGCCGGGTCCCCACGACCCGGCCCTTCGTCGGTCGATCAGGCCGCGGTGCAGGACACCGCGGCCGTCGGGCTCGGCGCGGTGCCGCTCCCCACGAAGCCGTAGGTGGTGCTCGCGCCGGACCCGAGCAGCCCGTTCCAGGCCGCGTTCGACACGGTCACCGTGGTGCCGGACTGGGCGTAGGTGCCGGACCAGCCGCTCTGCACGGATCCGCCGACTGGCAGGGCGAACCTGGTCGTCCAGCCGCTGATCATCGCGGTGCCGGCCTTGACGGTCACGGCCGCCTGGTAGCCGCCGGGCCACACGTTGCTCACGACGAGCGACGCCGTGCACGTCTTGCCCGGCGCCGGGGTGGTCGGTGCGGGGGTCGTGGGCGCGGGGGTCGTCGGGGCGGGCGTGGTCGGTGCCGGGGTCGTGGGTGCGGGGGTCGTCGGCGCCGGGGTGGTGGGCTGCACGCCGCCGTAGATCTTCGCGGTCACGGCCGTGGCCTTGATGCCGTTGACCCCGTTGAGCACCTTCTGGCCCCACGGCGACAGGGTGGTGGGGTTGAAGCCGAGCACCATGTCGAGCACGGGGTCGGTGTTGCCCGACCACGACCAGCCGTAGTAGCCGATGTTCCGCTTGACGGCCTCGGCCATGACGGTGGCGTCGTCGACGTCGGCGCTGCTGGACCGGTAGCCGAACTCACCGATGATCAGGGGCAGGCCCGCGGACCTGAACGCGTCGAGGTACGTCGTGATCGACGAGGCGGTCGTGTACACGCCGTACATGTGGATGGAGAAGAGGGTGTTGGCGTCGGGATCGGCGGCGGCGACGGTCGCCGCGCTGTCGCGCATGATGTTCTTCCAGTCCTGACCCCAGGCCGGGGCGTCGACCACGATGTTGTGGTGCAGGCCGGCGGCGCGCAGCTTCTTGATCGCCGCGGACGTGTCGCCCGCCCACTTGGTGTTGGCGGTGTCGTTGTTGCCGAAGGGCTCGTTGCCGATGTTGATCTGGACGTAGTCCTCCTGGCCCTTGAGCACGGAGGCCAGCGAGATCCAGTAGTTCGCGGCCGTGTCGAGGCTCGCCGCGGCGCCCTCCTCGCCGTAGCCGGTGGTGTCGTGGTCCTCGAGCATGCAGATCAGCTTGTTCGCCTTGCACAGGCTGATGATGTTCGCGACGTCGGTGGCGTCGTTCTTGGTCCAGCGCGTGCCGTCGGAGAGCACGACGCGCAGGGCGTTGGCGCCGGCCGCGCGGATGGCGGGGATCGCCGTCGCCGTCTGGGACGTGTACCAGGTGTGCGCGTGGCTGACGCCGCGGGCGACGAACGGGGTGCCGTCCTTCTCGACCAGCTGCGTGCCGGACACGTGCAGGCCGGGCGGCGTGGCGGCCTGCGCGGCCGTGGACATCAGCGACGTCGCACCGAGCGCGACGACGGCGGCGGCCAGGGCGGCGCCGGACAGCAGGGATCTGCGGGACCTCATGGGACTTCCTCGTTCCGTGGGTGTCTGGGGCGTCGAGCGCGCAGCGGGCGGTCGACCAGCGTGGATGCACCCACCCGCCGTTCCGCCGGCCGGCCGACGGGCGGGTGCGACGTCACACAACCAGGTCGGGCAGGCGCTCTCCATGTCCCGAAACGCTTCACACCCCGGTGCCGTCAGGACGTGGCGGCGATGTGCGCCGAGGCGAACACCAGCCCGTACGGGATCGCCGCCCGCGCGAAGTTCCAGGTGTGGCCCAGGTGCGGCTCCACGCGCAGCAGGACCTCCTGCCCGCGGGCCTCCAGCGTCTTCGCGATCGCGGTGCTGTCCTTGCGCGGCTGCCCGTGGTCCGCGCCGGCGAGGTCGACGAACACGGCGACCTGGTGGGGCAGCGGGACGGTCGACGCGTATGCGGTCACGTCGTGCTGCTGCCACTGCGCCTTCGTCGCCAGCATCGCGGTCCCGCCCGTGCCGGGGTCCCCGGTGGTGTCGAGCGCGAGGATCGCGCCGTACGAGGACGGGTGCCGCAACCCCTGGTCGAGGGCGCAGAAGCCGCCCGACGAGAAGCCGCCGATGGCCCGGTGCTGCCAGCCGGCGAGCGTTCGGTACTGGGCGTCGACCCACGGGATGACGGTGGCGGAGATGTAGGTCTCGACCTGGGAGCCGCCCGTCGTCGAGTCGAGGCACTCGGTGTCCTCCGCGGACGGGCCGGTGCCGTTGACGTCCATGCCGACGACGATCATCGGCTCGACCAGGTGGTGCTCCAGCAGCACGTCCATGACGGACGGGACGTTCCCCGCCGCGAACCAGTCGCCGCCCGTGCCCGGGCTGCCGTGCACCAGGTAGACGACGGGCAGGCGGGCCGACGAGTCCGCGTAGCCCGGCGGTGTGTAGATCCACGTCAGGCTGCTGCTGGGCATCCTGTCCGCCGCGGGCGCCGGGATGTGGATCGCCTCCACCCGGCCCTCGTCGCGGCCGCCCTCCCCGGCCCGGCCGTGCGCGAGGGGCGCGGGCGGGTCCCAGACGCCCCAGCTTGACAGCGTCACGCGCACGGCGGCCACGTTCGGGACGTAGCCGACGACGATGTTCGCGCTGATGCCGAGCGCGGCCAGCACGCCGAGCGCGGCGCAGGTCCACATCGGCCACGACCACCGGTCGCCGCGACGCCGGCGGACCGCCCACACGACCACCACGGCGGCCAGCAGAGCGAGGACCACGACCGACCACCAGCTGCTGATCCAGTCCCCACCGCCCCCGAGCGCGCGCAGGACGGCGGGCGGCAAGGTGCTCCCCGGGGGGTCCTCCGCGACGACCATCGACGCCCTCCTCCTGACCGACAGCTGTGGGGGACAGCGTCGCACCACCTCGGCCCTGAGGGGCAGAACGGGCACACTAGGCGGATGACGGCCAGCAGCGTGCTCCTGCCCCGCACTGCGCGATCCGCCATCGAGGAGCAGAGGCGGCGGGGCCGGGTTCGGGAGATCGCGTCCCGGGTCGTGCTGGTCATCGCGTTCCTCGGGCTGCTCTCGGCGGCCGTGCACCCGCTCTGGCAGCGGCTCGGGCTGGTCCGCGACCTGCTCCCCGGCCTCGTGGTCCACACGGCCCGGCCGACCCTCGTGCTCGTGTCGGTGGTCCTCCTGCTGACCGCCCGCGGCCTCCGGCGAGGTCACCGGCTCGCCTGGATCGCGACGATCGTCACGCTCGGGTTCTCGGTGGTGCTCCACCTGGCGAAGGGTCCCGACCTCATCTCCGCGACCGTGGTCGCCGCGGGGGCCGTGTGGCTCGCGGCGCAGGGCAAGGCGTTCCCCGTGCTGCCGACGCGTCATGCGGTCCGCTGGGCGATCACCTCGCTGGTCGCGGCGGTCGTCTTCGTCGTCGTGCTCGTCTTCGGGCTGGCCGTCTGGGCGGTCGCGGTGGATGCGTCGGACGCGCAGATCGACCGTCTCGGTCGGGTGCTGGCGGCGGTGACGTACCTGCTGATCATGGCGTCCGTCGTCGTCATGCTCTGGTCGCTCCTGTCCCCCCGCCGACCGCACCGGCTGAGCCCGCAGGACCACCACGACGAGCGCGAGCGGGCCCGGGCGGTGGTGCAGCGGTACGGCAGCGGCACCCTCGACTACTTCGCCCTGCGCGACGACAAGGACTGGTTCTTCACCGGGTCCTCCGTCGTGGCCCACTCCGTGCGCGGGGGCGTCTGCCTGGTCTCGCCCGACCCGATCGGCCCGCGCGAGGAGCGGCTGCTGGCCTGGGCCGAGTTCCTCGACTACGCCGACAACTTCGGCTGGTCCGTCACGGTGATCGGCGCCGCCGCCGACTGGCTGCCGGACTACGAGGCCAGCGGGCTGCGCACCGTCTACCTGGGCGACGAGGCCATCGTCGACTGCCCGACGTTCTCGCTCGAGGGTCGCCCGCACAAGTCCCTGCGCCAGGCGGTGAACCGCGTCGCGCGCGCGGGCTACACGACGACGTTCCACGACCCGTCAACGATCGAGCCCGAGCTGCACGCCGCGATCGAGGCCATGAGCGACGAGTCCCGGCAGGGCGAGGCCGAGCGCGGCTTCTCGATGACCCTCTCCCGACTGTTCCAGCCGGACGACACCGGCCTCATGCTCTCGCTCACGCGCGACCCGTCCGGTCGCGTCGACGCCTTCTGCCAGTGGGTCCCCGCGACCGAGATCGGCGGCTGGTCGCTCGACGTGATGCGCCGGCGCACCGACACCGAGGGGCTGCCCAACGGCCTGATCGACGCCAACATCGTCGCCACCATCGCCCACCTGGCCGGTCGCGGGGAGCGGGGCCTCGGGCTCAACTTCGCGATGATGCGGGAGGTGCTCGAGGGTGATCCCGAGACCGGCTCGCGGGTCGACTCCCTGACCCGGCCGATCCTCCAGCGGCTCTCGCAGGGAACCCAGATGGGCACGCTCAGCACGTTCAACGAGAAGTTCGACCCCGGCTGGGTGCCGCGCTACGTCGTGCTCGACTCCGTCGAGTACATGGCGACCCAGGCCCTCGTGCTGGCCGGCGCGGAGGGGGTCACCGAGATCCCCGTGATCGGACGCTTCCTCGGGAGCATCGGGGCTGCCACGTGATCGTCGCGATCCTCGCGGCGGTCATCTCCTCGATCGCGTACGGGGTCAGCACGATCATGCAGGCGGTCGCCACCCGCAGGGCCGCGGGCCTGGCCGTCGTCACGCAGCCGCTGGTCATCGCGGCCTTCGCCGTCGACGTGCTCGCGTGGGTCCTGTCGCTCGCGGCCCTCGACAGCCTGCCGCTGTTCGTCGTGCAGGCGATCATCGCGTCGTCGCTGGTCGTCGTCGTCATCCTCGCGCGGTTCGTGCTGGGCACCCGGATGCGGCCGATCGACCGGGTCGCCGTGATCGTCGTCGTCGGCGCGCTCGTGCTCGTGTCGCTGTCCGGCGGCGAGGAGCCCGCGGTGGCCCCGCCCGACGGGTTCGTCGCGATCATGATCGCCGCGTCGGCCGCGCTCGTGGTGCTCACCGCGGCGTTCTACAAGACCGGTCCGCCGGTTCTGCTCGGGGTCATCGGCGGCCTGGGGTACTCCGGCGCCGCGATCGCCGCGCGCGCGGCGACCGAGAGCGAGGGCTTCCTCGCGACGATCTTCCAGCCGATCGCCATCGCGATCGTGCTGTGCGCGATCGCCGGCGCCCTGTCCTACCTGCGCGCGCTCGAGCGTGGCTCGGTCGGCACGGCCGCCTCGATCGTGTCCGTCCTCGAGGTGGTGATCCCCGGCGCGGTCGGCATCGCCGTGCTCGGCGACAAGGTCCGCGACGGGTGGGTCGCCGCGGCCCTCGTCGGCACGGTGCTGGCGTTGGCCGGGTGCATCGCTCTCGCGCTGAGCCCGGCCAACGCCGCCGCCGAAGCCTCGGCAGACGAGCGGGTCGCTAGTCCTCCTGCTTCGCTCCCGGCGCGGACAGACCCTGAGCGATGAGGTCCATGACCGAGGAGTCCGCCAGCGTGGTGGCGTCGCCGACCTGACGGTTCTCCGCGACGTCGCGCAGCAGTCGCCGCATGATCTTGCCGGACCGCGTCTTGGGGAGCTCGGCGACGACGAGGATCTGGCGCGGCTTCGCGATCGGGCCGATCTCCTTGGCCACGTGGTTGCGCAGCTCGGTCTGCACGGCGTCCGCGTCCTGGTCGCCGCCGCCCGCGTCGCCGCGCAGGATCACGAACGCCACGACCGCCTGCCCGGTGGTCTCGTCGGCGGCCCCGACGACCGCGGCCTCGGCCACCCACGGGTGGCTGACCAGCGCGGACTCGATCTCCGTGGTGGACAGCCGGTGGCCCGACACGTTCATCACGTCGTCGACGCGGCCGAGCAGCCAGATGTCGCCGTCCTCGTCCTTCTTGGCGCCGTCGCCGGCGAAGTACAGGCCCTGGAACCGGGACCAGTAGGTGTCGACGTAGCGGTCCGGGTCGCCCCAGATGCCGCGAAGCATCGACGGCCACGGCTCGGTGAGCACGAGGTACCCGCCGTGGCCGTTCGGGACGGAGTGCGCCTCGTCGTCGACGACGTCTGCCGCGATGCCCGGGAGCGGCACCTGCGCCGACCCCGGCTTGGTCTCGGTGACCCCCGGCAGCGGGCTGATCATGATGGCGCCGGTCTCGGTCTGCCACCACGTGTCGACGATGGGCGCGCTGTCCCCGCCGATGACCCGGCGGTACCACATCCACGCCTCGGGGTTGATGGGCTCACCCACCGACCCGAGCACGCGCAGGCTGGACAGGTCGAACTGGTTCGGGATCTCCTCGCCCCACTTCATGCACGTACGGATCGCGGTGGGCGCGGTGTACAGGATGGAGACCTTGTACTTCTGGATGATCTCCCACCACCGGCCGCGGTGCGGGGTGTCGGGCGTGCCCTCGTAGATCACCTGCGTGGCGCCGTTGATGAGCGGGCCGTAGACGACGTACGTGTGGCCGGTGATCCAGCCGATGTCGGCCGTGCACCAGTAGACGTCGGTCTCGGGCTTGAGGTCGAAGACGTTCCGGTGCGTGTACGCCGCCTGCGTGAGGTAGCCGCCGGTGGTGTGGAAGATGCCCTTGGGCTTCCCGGTGGTGCCCGACGTGTACAGGATGAACAGCGGGTGCTCGGCCTCGACCGCGACGGGGGTGTGCTGGTCGCTCGCGGTGTCGACGACGTCCGACCACCACACGTCGACGGACTCGTCCCACGCGACGTCCTGCCCGGTGCGCTTCACGACGAGCACGTGCTCGACCGACGGCGTCCCCTTGGTCAGCGCCTCGTCGACCGCGGGCTTGAGCGCGCTGGCCGCCCCGCGGCGGTAGCCGCCGTCCGCCGTGACGACCAGCTTGGCCTCGGCGTCGTTGATCCGGGTGCTCAGGGCCTCGGCCGAGAAGCCGCCGAACACCACCGAGTGCGGGGCGCCGATGCGTGCGCACGCCAGCATGGTGACGACGGCCTCGGGGATCAGCGGCAGGTAGATGGCCACGCGGTCGCCGGTCCGGACGCCCAGCGCGGTGAACGCGTTGGCGGCCTTGGAGACCTCCCGCTGCAGGTCCGCGTACGTGAGCGTGCGGGTGTCGCCGCCCTCGCCCTCGAAGTGCAGGGCGACGCGCTCGCCGTTCCCGGCCTCGACGTGCCGGTCGACCGCGTTGTAGGCCGCGTTCAGCGTGCCGTCGGCGAACCAGCGCGCGAACGGGGCCTTCGACCAGTCGAGGACCTCCTCGAACGGCTTCTCCCAGCTGAGCAGCTCGCGCGCCTGGTCCGCCCAGAAGCTCGGGCGGTCGGCGTTGGCCCACGCGTAGAGGCCCTGCTGGGCGTTGGCCTGGCCGGCGAACTCGGTGCTCGGCGGGAACCGTCGGTCCTCCGTGAGCAGGTTCTCGAGACCGGGCTCGTGGGGCTGGTCGGTCACGAGGACCACCTCCTGTGCAGCGACGTCGGTGCAGGTGGACCCGGAGGTCCGGGTCCGCACTCTAGCCGGACACCCGGCGCCCCCACTCTCCTTGCTCAGACGCGGTGGCGCTCGCGGAACTCCCCGAGGTGCACGCCACGACGACGGGCCGACGCCGCCACCAGGCCGGCGAGCAGGAGCAGGAAGCCGACGGCCAGGACCATGCCGGACGTCCCCGCGACGGTCACCTGCGTGACCGTGAGCCGCCAGCCCGACGACGTGAGGACGTTGAGGGTCTGCTCGCGCGCGATCGACGGCACGTACAGGTAGACGACGCCGGCCAGGGTGAGGAGCGCGCCGCCCGTGATCGGGACCGCGGCGGTCCAGAGGGCGAGCAGCAGCACGCAGCCGAGGAGCAGCAGGCCGAGCGAGACCAGCACGATGCCGAGCACCTCGGTCGACGCGTCCCAGCCGCCCACCTGGGCCGCCAGGATCCGCGACTCGCCGAGCAGCAGCACGGCGACGCCGATCGGGGCCAGGATCAGCCCGACCAGCACCCCGAGGATGTGCGAGCCGACCGATGTCGACCGCGGGGCGTTGGGGTCGGGGAAGAGGCGGTCGTCCTCACCCTCCATCCGCGGGGCGACCGGCACCGTGGCCTCCGGCGCGGGATCCATCGCGTACGGCACCGGCGCGGCGACCGGTGTCTCGGCTGCCGCGGCCGCTCCGTAGGCGGCGACGGGGACGACGGGCTCGCCGGGTTCAGCGGGAGTCGCCGCGGCGACGGCCGGGGAGGGCTCGTCGGGCGGGACCGGTACGGGGCGGACGACCGCGTGGCGGCCGGTGTCCGGGGCCGGCTCGACCGGCGTGGTGACCGGCAGCGTGCCGGTGCTGGCGGGCGGCTCGACCGCCGCGGGCTCGGTCGCCGCGACGGGCTCGACCACAGGCGCGGTCCCGATGGCGGGCGCGGTCTCGACGACGGGCGACGTCTCGACGACCGGCGCGCTCTCCGGGACGGGCTTCGTCTCCACGACGGGCTTGGTCTCGGCGACGGGCGCGGTCTTCTCGGCGGCGGGTGCGGGCTCGTCGGCGGTCTCGACGGGCTCGATCGGCGATGCCGGGTCCAGGGTCTCGACGGTCGGCGCGACCTCGTGGGCGGGGGTGTCGTCGGCGGCCGGGAAGCTCGGTTCGATCGACGCGGCGGACTCGTCGGCAGGCGATGCCTCGTCGGGACCGCCGGGGCGGTGCGGGTCGGAGGTGCTCATGCGTGCTCCTGTGGCTCGCGACGCTGGTGCGGCGCCGGTCGGCGTCGCTGTTCCCGTCACCGTATTGCCAGCGGCTCCTCGACGCCGGGCAGCGCGGCCGCAGCGGGCTCCGCCGGCTCGTCGCGGGGGCGGGTGCCGTACGCGTACGCCGCACCCACCAGGACGGCGCCGCCGACGATGTTCCCGAGGCCCACGAACGTGATGTTCCGCGCCATCTCGGCGATCGTCGCGCCCGGCAGGCCGCCGTACAGACCGAGCGAGAACGTCGTCATGTTGGCCACCACGTGCTCGAAGCCGGAGGTGATGAACACCATCACGCAGGCGAACACGACGGCGATGCGTGCGCCCTCGCTGCGCAGCCGGGCCGCGCACCAGATCGCGAGGCACACCAGCAGGTTGCAGAGGATGCCGCGCACGAACAGCTGCACCGACGTCTCGTGGGCCTTGTGCTCGACCATCCCCGCCAGGACCGTGCCGCCGGGCGTGCCGGGCGCGAGCACGCCGGAGACGTGCACGAGGAACGCGAACACCACGGCGCCGAGCAGGTTGCCGACGAGGCACGCGAGCAGCGTCAGCCCCGCCCGCGCCCAGCCGATCGCGCCACGCAACGCGCCCTGCGTGAGGATCATCATCGCGGAGGTCGCCAGCTCCGCCCCCGCGACCACCACGATGGTCAGCGCGACGCCGAAGACGAGCCCCTGCACCAGCGGCGTGAACGGGGAGCCCGCGACGGCGAGCGGCCCGCCGGCGGTCGCCATGATCAGCACGCCGATGCCGATGTAGGCGCCGGCCAGCATGGTGCGGACCAGGTACAGGCCGGGGGTGGCGGTCAGCTCGACCTTGTGGCGGGCGGCGGCCGCGTGGGCGTCGACGGTGTCCGGGATGCTCAGCACGCGACAATCGTCCCCCGCGTGCTCCGGGCGGACGCGGGCCCAAGGGCCCGGGAATCGACGACGGCCCTGCGCGGTTGCGACCGCACGTGACCCTTCTCTTCTCGCCGCTCACCCTTCGGGGCACCACGTTCGCCAACCGCGCCTGGCTGGCCCCGATGTGCCAGTACTCCGCCGTCGACGGCAGCCCCAACGACTGGCACCTGGTGCACCTGGGCTCGCGGGCGTCCGGCGGGTTCGGCCTGCTCATCGCCGAGGCCACCGCGGTCGTCCCCGAGGGCCGCATCTCCCCGGAGGACACCGGCCTCTGGCACGACCTGCACGTGGCGGAGTGGCGCCGCATCACCGACTTCGTGCACGAGCGCGGCACCAAGATCGGGGTCCAGCTGGCGCACGCGGGCCGCAAGGCCTCGACGTACTCCCCGTTCTCGGGCGGGCGCGGCTCGGTGCCGCTCGACCAGGGCGGGTGGGCCACCGTCGGCCCGTCCGCGACGGCGTTCCCCGGCTATGCCGACCCCCGCGCGCTGACGCTCGACGAGATCGCCGCCATCCCCGCCGCGTTCGCCGCGGCCGCGCGCCGCGCCGACCACGCCGGGTTCGACGTGGTCGAGCTGCACGCCGCCCACGGCTACCTGCTGCACCAGTTCCTCTCGCCGCTGTCCAACGACCGCGACGACCAGTACGGAGGCCCGCTGGAGAACCGCGCGCGGCTGCTGATCGAGACCGCCGACGCCGTCCGCGCCGCATGGCCCGACGAGAAGCCGCTGTTCGTGCGGCTGTCCGCGACCGACTGGGTCGAGGGCGGGCTCACCGTCGAGGAGGTCGCCCAGGTGGCCAAGGAGCTGGGCGGCCACGGCGTCGACCTGGTCGACGTCTCGACCGGCGGGAACGCGCCCGCGTCGATCCCCGTCGGCCCCGGCTACCAGGTCCCGGCCGCCCGCGAGGTCCGCGAGACGTCGGGCGTCCCCGTCGCGGCCGTCGGCCTGCTGACCGACCCGGCCCAGGCCGAGGCGGTGCTGGCCGACGGGTCCGCCGACGCGATCCTGCTGGGCCGCGAGGGCCTGCGGGACCCGTTCTGGCCGCTGCGCGCGGCGCACGAGCTGGGGGCCGCCGACGACGCGGCGTGGCAGCCGCAGTACGCGCGCGCGACGTGGGCGTGAGGGCATGAGCGTCGACTGGGACGAGCGCTACTCCGCGTCGAAGCGCGTCTGGAGCGGGGAGCCGAACGGCACCCTGGTCGCCGAGGTCACCGGCCTGGCCCCGGGCCGCGTGCTCGACGTCGGCTGCGGTGAGGGCGGCGACGCCGTCTGGCTCGCCCGCCGGGGGTGGAGCGTCACCGCGCTCGACGTGTCCGCGGTGGCGCTCGACCGCGTGGCCGCGCACGCGCGGGACGCCGGCGTCGAGGTCGAGCGGGTGCGCGCCGGGCTGGTCGAGGCGGCGCTGCCCGCGGCCGCGTTCGACCTCGTGTCCGTGCAGTACCCCGCGCTGCTGCGCACGCCGGGGCAGGACGCCGAGCGCGCCCTCCTCGCGGCCGTCGCGCCGGGCGGCGTCCTCCTCGTGGTGCACCACGCCGACGTCGACCGCGACGAGGCCATCGCCCGCGGCTACGACCCCGAGGACTACGTCGCGCACCAGGACGTGGTCGACGCGCTGGGCGAGGGCTGGTCGATCGAGGTCGACGAGCGCCGCGCACGGGCGGTCCCGGCGAGCGGCCAGGGCCACCACCACGTCGACGAGGTGCTCCGAGCACGCCGTCTGGGCTGAGCTCGCGGTCGGAAGCGCACTAGTTGAAGACTTCGTCACGGTGGGCGCGACAAAGTCTTCAGCTAGAGCGTCAGCGCCCGCGCGATCGGGACGCCCGGTCGGTAGGCCAGGTGCCGGTGGGTCGGCGCGTCGAGGACCGCGAGGTCGGCGCGAGCGCCCACGGACAGGTGGCCGATGTCGTCGCGGCGCAGGGCGTGCGCGCCGCCGAGCGTGGCCGCCCGGACGGCCTCGGCGATGGTCATGCCCATCTCGCGGACCGCCAGCGCGATCATCAGCGGCATCGACGTCGAGAAGCACGTGCCGGGGTTGCAGTCGGTGGCCAGCGCGACCACGACGCCCGCGTCGAGCAGGCGGCGGGCGTCCGGGTACGGCGAGCGGGTGGAGAACTCGACGCCGGGCAGCAGTGTGGCGACCGTGGAGCTGCCGGCCAGGGCCGCGACGTCGGCGTCCGTCAGGAACGTGCAGTGGTCGACGCTGGCGGCGCCGAGCTCGACCGCGAGCTGCACGCCGGGGCCGGGACCGAGCTGGTTGCCGTGGACCCGCAGGCCCAGACCAGCCCTCCGGGCGGCGGCGAGCACCTCGCGGGCCTCGTCGCCGTCGAACGCGTGCGGGCTCGCCGGCTCGCAGAAGACGTCGGCCCAGCGGGCGTGCGGGGCGCAGGCCTCGAGCATCGGGCCGGTCACCAGGGCGAGGTAGGCGGCGCGGTCGATGCCCGGCGGGACCACGTGCGCGCCGAGGAACGTGGTCTCCGTCGTGACCTCCCGGGCCAGGCGGAGCAGGCGCTCCTCCGTGGCGACGTCCAGGCCGTAGCCGCTCTTGATCTCGATGGTCGTCGTGCCCTGGCCCCGGGCCTCCGCGACCAGGGCGCGCAGGCGCCGGCGGAGCTCGTCGTCGGAGGCCTCGCGCGTCGCCGCGACCGTCGTCGCGATCCCGCCACCCGTGTACGGGGTGCCGGCCATGCGGGCCTCGAACTCGGCGGACCGGTCGCCCGCGAAGACCAGGTGGGTGTGGCTGTCGACGAAGCCGGGGATCACGGCGGCGCCGCCGACGTCGGTCCGGTCGTCGGCAGCGGGCGCGTCACGCGCGTGCCCGACCCACGCGACCACACCGTCCTCGGCGACCAGCGCGGCGTCGAGCAGCGGGCCGTCGAACCGGTCGTCGTGCGTGGTGAGCTCGCCGATGCCGGTGACCAGGTGCGACGTCATCGGGTCCCCTCCCACGCGGCGGCGATCGCCGTGCCCAGCATCGCGCCGACGTCGCCCAGGACGTGCTGCCCTGCCGCGACACGCACGACTCCGCCGATGACCACGGTGTCGACGTCGCCGCTGCCCGCGACGAGGACGAGCTGCGCCGGGTCGGCACCGGCCGCGCGCGGGGTGTCGGTGCGCACCGCCACGAGGTCCGCGCGGGCGCCGGGCTCGAGGCGTCCGCCGGTCGGGTCGCCGAGGCTCGCGTGCCCGCCGGCGGTCAGCAGGTCGAGGAGCTGAGCGGGGGTGAAGACGCCGCGGCTCTCGCCGGCGAGGCGCTCGTGCATCTCGACGGACCGGGCCTCCGCGAGCAGGTCGGTGCGGACGTGCTGGTCGCTGCCGACGGACAGCCGAGCCCCCGCGCTCCTGAGCAGGTCGCCGGGGGCGATGCCGTCGCCGAGGTCCTGCTCGGTGGACGGGCAGAGGCAGATACCGGTCCGCGTGGAGCCCAGGATCGCGACGTCCTCGGGCGTGACGTGCACGGCGTGGACCGCGGTCGTGTCCGGGCCGAGCGCCCCCGCGTCCTCCAGCACCCGCGTCGGGGTGGCGCCGAACGTGGCCAGCGACTGCTCGTTCTCGAGGCGCTGCTCGGAGAGGTGCACGTGCAGCGGGCGGCCGGTCGCGTGGGCCGCGATCGCCGGGATCGCGTCGAGGGGTACCGCGCGGACGGAGTGGATCGCGGCGCCGACCGTCAGGGTGTCGTCGGGGCGGATGGCGGCGACCCGGGCGGCCCAGGCGTCGGCGTCGTGGTCGCCGAACCGTCGCTGTGCTCCCTCGAGCGGCGCGTCGATGCCGCCGGTCAGGTAGGCGGTGTCGAGCAGGGTGATCCGCAGGCCCGCGTCGTGCGCGGCGGTGCGCAAGGACTCGGCCATGACGTTCGGGTCGTCGTACGGGGTGCCGCCGGGGGCGTGGTGCAGGTAGTGGAACTCGCCGACGGCCGTGACGCCCGCGAGCACCATCTCGGCGTACGTCGCCCGGGCCAGGTCGAGGTAGGCGTCCGGAGTCAGGGTCGCGGCCAGCGCGTACATCCGGTCCCGCCAGGTCCAGAACGTGCCGCCGCCGTCGTGGGTCCGGCCGCGGAGCGCGCGGTGGAACGCGTGGGAGTGCGTGTTGGCGAAGCCGGGCAGGACGACGCCGGGGAGGCGGTGGTCGTCCTGGTGGGCGCGGACGCCCGCGGACACGCTCGTGATGCGACCGTCGGCGACCGAGATCCGGACGTCCTCGGCGAGGCCGCCCGGGAGCTGGGCGTGCGCCGCCCAGAACGTCGTCACGACAGCAGCCGTTCGAGCGTCGCCGTCAGCGCGTCGATGCCCGCCAGGCAGTCGGTCTCGTCGGCGTCCTCCGTAGGCGCGTGCGAGATGCCGGACGGGTTGCGGACGAACAGCATGGCCGTCGGGATGCCCGCGGCGGCAAGGATCCCGGCGTCGTGGCCGGCGCCGGTGCCGAGGCGCGGCGCGCCGCCCAGGGCGTCCGCGACGACGTCGGCGAGGTCAGCGTCGAGCAGGGTGACCGGCGTCCACGACTCCTCGGTCGGCGCGTATCCCGCCAGGTCGCTCAGGACCGCGCGGACCGCCGACTCGTCCTCCGCGCGGACGTCCAGCCAGGCCGTGACCTGCGACGGGATCGCGTTGACGCCGTTCGGGTCCACGCGCAGCTTGCCGACGGTCGCGAGCGCGCCCGCGTCCTGCGCAGCCGACCGCACGTGCGCGATGAACGCGGCGAGGTCGAGCATCGGGTCGCGGCGGTCCGCCAGCGGGGTGGTGCCGGCGTGGTTGGCCTCGCCGCGCAGGTCGACCCGCCAGCGGCCGTGCGGCCAGATCATGCGGCCGACGCCGACCGGGTCGCCGGAGTGCACGAGACCGCGGCCCTGCTCGACGTGCAGCTCGACGAAGGACGCGATGCGGCGCAGGGTCTCGTCGTCGCGGCCCAGGTGCGACGGGTCGCGGCCGGCCGTGCGGAGCGCGTCGGCCATCGACACCCCGTCGGCGTCGCGCAGGCCTCGGGCCTTGTCGGGGTCCAGGACCCCGGTGATCAGGCGCGATCCGGCGCAGGCGACGCCGAAGCGCGCGCCCTCCTCGTCGACGAAGTTCGCGATGCCGAGCGGCCTGCTCGGCTCGAAGCCGCGCGAACGGAGCGCGTCCAGGGCCGCGAAGCCGCTGACCACGCCCAGCGGGCCGTCGAACGCGCCGCCGCCGGGCACCGAGTCGAGGTGGCTGCCGGTGACGACCCCCGGGGTCGCGTCCGGGTCGCCCCACCAGGCCCACTGGTTGCCGGCGCGGTCGGTCGTCAGGGAGAGTCCGCGGGCCTCCGCCTCGCCCGCGAACCACTCGCGCAGGACGTGGTCCTCGCGGGTCCACGCGAACCGGCGGTAGCCCCCGTCGGCGGCGCGCCCGACCTGCGACAGGTCCGACCACGTGCTGGCGAACGTCACGCGCCACCCTCCCGCATCGGCACCCGCAGCCCGTGGGCGGCTGCGACCTCGTCGGCCCGCGGGTAGCCCGCGTCGACGTGCCGCAGCACGCCCATGGCCGGGTCGTTGGACAGCACGCGCGCGAGCTTGCGGGCGGCCAGGTCCGTGCCGTCGGCCACCGAGACCTGCCCGGCGTGGATCGAGCGGCCCATGCCGACGCCGCCGCCGTGATGGATCGACACCCAGGTGGCCCCCGAGGAGGACGCCACCAGCGCGTTCAGAAGCGGCCAGTCGGCGATGGCGTCGGACCCGTCGGCCATCCCCTCGGTCTCGCGGTACGGCGACGCGACGGAGCCGGCGTCGAGGTGGTCACGCCCGATGACGAGCGGCGCGCTGACCTCGCCCGAGGCCACGAGCTCGTTGAACCGCAGCCCCGCGCGGTCCCGCTCGCCGTGCCCGAGCCAGCAGATCCGCGCCGGCAGACCCTGGAACGCGACCCGGTCCTGTGCCGCGCGGATCCAGCGGTGCAGGTGGTCGTTCTCGGGGAACAGGTCGAGCACGGCCTGGTCGGTGACGGCGATGTCGCGCGGGTCGCCGGACAGCGCGGCCCACCGGAACGGGCCCTTGCCCTCCGCGAACAGCGGCCGGATGTACGCCGGGACGAACCCGGGGAAGTCGAACGCCCGGTCGTAGCCGCCCTGGCGGGCCTCGTCGCGGATCGAGTTGCCGTAGTCGAACACCTCGGCGCCGGCGTCCATGAACCCGACCATCGCCTCGACGTGCCGGGCCATCGACTCGCGAGCCCGGTCGGTGAACTCCTCGGGCTTCGCGGCCGCGTAGGCGGCCCAGTCGGACACCTCGACGCCCACCGGCAGGTAGGACAGCGGGTCGTGCGCGGACGTCTGGTCGGTGACGACGTCGACCTCGACGCCGCGACGCAGCAGCTCGGGCAGCACCTGCGCACAGTTGCCGACGACGCCGACGGACAGGGCCCGCTTCTCGGTGCGAGCCTCGGTGACCAGCGCGATCGCCTCGTCCAGGCTCGTCGCCACCCGGTCCAGGTAGCGCTCGCGGACCCGGCGGTGCAGGCGGTCGCCGTCGACGTCGACGATGAGGCACGCGCCACCGTTGAGCGTCACGGCGAGCGGCTGCGCGCCGCCCATCCCGCCGCAGCCGCCGGTCACGGTCAGGGTCCCGGCGAGCGTGCCGCCGAACTTGCTCGCCGCGACGGCGGCCAGGGTCTCGTAGGTGCCCTGCAGGATCCCCTGGGTGCCGATGTAGATCCACGAGCCCGCGGTCATCTGCCCGTACATGGTCAGGCCGAGCTGCTCGAGCCGGCGGAACTCCGGCCAGGTGGCCCAGTCGCCGACCAGGTTCGAGTTGGCGATGAGCACGCGCGGCGCCCACTCGTGGGTCTGCAGCACGCCGACGGGCTTGCCCGACTGGACCAGCAGCGTCTCGTCGTCGCCGAGCGTGGTCAGCGTCCGCACGATGGCGTCGTACGCGTCCCACGACCGGGCCGCCTTGCCGGTCCCGCCGTAGACGACCAGGTCGTCCGGGCGCTCGGCGACCTCGGGGTCCAGGTTGTTCATGAGCATCCGCAGCGGTGCCTCGGTCTGCCAGCTACGGGCCGTGAGGGTGGTGCCGCGCGGGGCACGGACGGGACGGGGGCCGGCGGTCATGAGCGTGCTCCTAGCTGGGAGGCGACGGCCCCGTCCCGCACGGCGTCCGCGGCGGTCTCGAGGTCGGGGGAGAGGTAGGTGTCGGGTCCGGGGCCGGGGATGCCGCGTGCACGAAGCAGGTCCCGCACCGCGCCCGTGACCGGTGACGGCTGCAGCGGCGCACGCAGGTCCATCGCGCGAGCGGCCGTGAGGAGCTCGATGCCGAGCACGCGGGTCAGGGCGTCGATCGACCGGCGCAGCTTGCGGGCCGCGTGCCAGCCCATCGACACGTGGTCCTCCTGCATGGCGGACGACGGGATCGAGTCGACGCTCGCCGGCACCGCGAGCCGCTTGAGCTCCGAGACCAGCCCGGCCGCGGTGTACTGCGCGATCATCAGGCCGGAGTCGACGCCGGGGTCGTGCGCGAGGAACGCGGGCAGGCCGTGGTTGCGGGACACGTCGAGGAACCGGTCGGTGCGGCGCTCGGACATGCTCGCGACGTCCGCGACGGCGATCGCCAGGAAGTCGAGCACGTAGCCGACCGGCGCCCCGTGGAAGTTGCCGTTGGACTCGACGCGGCCGTCGTCGGTGATGACGGGGTTGTCGACGGCGGCGGCCAGCTCGCGCTCGGCGACGGCGCGCGCGTGGGCCATCGTGTCGCGGGCTGCCCCGTGCACCTGCGGCGCGCAGCGCAGCGAGTAGGCGTCCTGCACGCGGGTGCAGTCCGGGGTCTTGTGGCTGGCCATGATCCCGGAGCCGTGCAGGGCGGCACGGAAGTGCGCGGCGGAGGCGGCCTGGCCGGGGTGCGGCCGTAGGCCCTGGAGGTCGGCCGCGAACACGGCGTCCGTGCCCAGCAGCGACTCGACGCTCATCGCCGCGGCGACGTCCGCCGTGGTCAGCAGCGTGTCGAGGTCGTGCAGCGCCAGCGCGAGCATGCCGAGCATGCCGTCCGTGCCGTTGATGAGGGCGAGGCCCTCCTTCTCGGTGAGCGTCACGGGCACGATGCCTGCCTGCGTGGCCGTCATGAGCGTGCCGGCGGAGTCGCGGACCTGGCCCTCACCCATGAGCGCCAGCGCGCAGTGCGCCAGCGGGGCGAGGTCGCCCGAGCAGCCGAGCGAGCCGTACTCGCGCACGACGGGCGTGATGCCTGCGTCGAGCATCGCGGCGTACGCGCTCGCGGTCTCCGGGCGGACGCCGGTGTGGCCGGTGGCGAGCGTCGAGAGTCGGAGCAGCATGAGGGCGCGGACGACCTCGCGCTCGACCTCCGGTCCGGTGCTCGCGGCGTGCGAGCGGACGAGGCTCCGCTGGAGGTCGCGGCGCTTCTCGGCGGGGATGGACAGGGTGGCCAGCGCGCCGAAGCCCGTGGAGATGCCGTAGTGCGGCTGGGGGTCGGCGGCGAGCTCGTCGACGACCGCGCGGCCGCGGGCGATCGCCGCGAGGGCCTCGTCGGACAGGCGGACACCCGCGCCGTGCCTAGCGACCGCGACGACGTCGGCGATCGAGACCGGTCCGGTGCCGACGACGACGGTGTCGGTGGCAGTAGTGGTGCTCATGGTTCATGACACCGCGTGCCGGTGGGCGCTCCTAGGTCGTCGCGAGCGATACCGTCTGGTATCCCAGACGCTGCTCGGAGGAGGTGCGTTGCATGAGCGACGTCCCCGCCGCCGACGCGACCCTGCGGCTGCTCCGCCACCTGTCGCGGACGGGCCCGCTGCCCGCCGCCGCGCTGGCGACCGCCCTCGACCTCCCGCGCTCGAGCACGTACCACCTGCTCGCCGTCCTGACGCAGCACGGGTTCGTCGTCCACCTGCCCGAGGAGCGCCGCTACGGGCTGGGCCTGGCCGCGTTCGAGCTGGGCTCCGCCTACTCCCGGCAGGCGCCCCTGGCGCGCGCGGCGCGACCGGTGCTCGCCCGGCTCGTCGACCAGGTCGGGGAGAGCGCGCACCTGGCGGTCCTGCACGGACGCGACGTGCTCTACGTCGTCGAGGAGCGGGCCGCCCGGCGGCCGGTGCTGGTGACGGACGTCGGCGTGCGGCTCCCCGCGCACCTCACCGCCAGCGGCCGCGCGATCCTCGCCGACCTGCCGTCGGCGCAGGTCAGGGCCCTGTTCCCGGGCCGAGAGGCATTCGTCGACCGGACGGGTGTCGGCCCGCGGCGGCTCTCGGAGCTGCGGACGGTCCTCACCGAGGTCCGGCGCGTCGGGTGGGCGCAGGAGCACGGCGACGTGACCACCGGGTTCGCGTCCGTCGCCGTGGCCGTCCGTGACCGCACCCGGTTCCCGATCGCCGGGCTCGCGGTCACGTTCGCCGACGACGGCCAGGTCCCCGCGGACCTCGTCCGGGCGACCCAGCGAGCGGCCGGCGAGCTGGCGCGGCGGGTCTAGGCCTCGATCGGGGTCAGCGCAGCCTTGCTCACCGCGGCGGCGACGACGGTGGTGACCTCGGGGTTGAAGACGCTGGGCACGATGTATGTCGGGTTGAGCTCGTCGTCCGTGACCACCGACGCCAGCGCGTAGGCCGCGGCCAGCAGCATCCGGCTGGTGATCCGGTGGGACTGGGCGTCGAGCAGGCCGCGGAACACGCCGGGGAACGCCAGCACGTTGTTGATCTGGTTGGCGAAGTCGGAGCGGCCGGTGCCGACCACGGCCGCGTACTGCGCGGCGTCGTCGGGGTCCACCTCGGGCCGCGGGTTCGCGAGCGCGAACACGATCGCGTCCTTCGCCATCGTCGAGACGTCGTGGCCCGTGATGACGTCCGGCGCCGAGACGCCGATGAAGACGTCGGCGTCCTTGAGCGCGTCCGGGATCGACCCCGTGATGCCGCGCGGGTTGGTCATGCTCGCGGTCCAGAACAGGGACTCGTCCAGCCCGGGTCGGTCCGCGCGGATGACGCCCTCGATGTCCGCGACGACGACGTCCTTGGCGCCCGCCGCCAGCAGCAGCTTGAGCACTGCCGTGCCCGCGGCGCCGGCGCCCGAGAGCACGATCCGGACGGTGGCCAGGTCCTTCTTGACCACCTTGAGCGCGTTGGTCAGCGCCGCGACGACGACGATCGCGGTGCCGTGCTGGTCGTCGTGGAACACCGGGATGTCCAGACGCTCGCGCAGCCGCCGCTCGATCTCGAAGCATCGCGGCGCCGAGAAGTCCTCGAGGTTGATGCCGGCGAACACCGGCGCGATCGCGCAGATGGTCTCGACGATCTGGTCGACGTCCGTGGTGTCGAGCGCGATGGGGAACGCGTCGATGCCGGCGAACCGCTTGAACAGGACCGCCTTGCCCTCCATGACCGGCAGGCTGGCCAGCGGACCGATGTTGCCGAGCCCCAGCACCGCGGTGCCGTCGGTGACGACGGCGATCGTGTTGCGCTTGATGGTGAGCCGGCGCGCGTCCTCGGGGTGCGCCGCGATGGCCTCGCACACGCGCGCCACGCCCGGCGTGTAGACCATCGACAGGTCGTCGCGGTTGCGCAGCGGCACCTTCGACTCGATCGACAGCTTCCCGCCGATGTGCATCAGGAACGTGCGGTCGCTGACGCGGTCGACGACGACGCCGTGCAGCTCCTTGAGGGCCTCCACGATCTGGGCCGCGTGCTGCTCGCCGCGCGTGGCGCACGTGACGTCGACGGTCATCTGCTCGTGGCCCGAGGCCGTGACGTCGAGCGCGGTGACGATGCCGCCGGCCTTCTCGATCGCCGTCGTGAGCTCGCTGACGGCGGTCGGCCTGGCCTGCACCTCCAGCCGTGCCGTGATGGACGAGGAGACGCTCGGTGACACCATCTCGCCATTGTGGCCTCTCTCGTAGGGTGGGCGCGTGCCCGACCCCCTCGCCCCGCTGCTGGAGCTGCCGGGGGTCGCCGACGCCGTGGAGCGTTCCCGCGTCGCGTGCGAGGAGCTGCGGTGGCACGAGGCCTACCGGCGGCGCTGGCGGGAGGTGCGGGCCGAGGCCGGGCTGCGGGCGACCCAGGCGTCCTGCGCCATCGAGGGTGCGCGCGTGCCGCTGTCGCTGGTCCGGTCGCTGGCCACCGAGGGCGGGCACGCGCCGGTGGTCGTCGGCGCCCTGCGCGCGACCGCGCTCGTCGAGAGCCTCATGCCCGAGCTGGGAGTCCGCGGCGCGGTCGCCCCACCGCCCCTGCGGCAGCTGCTCGTGCGGGTGCACGTGGCCGCCGGCGAGGGCTGGCTCGACGACGCCGACCTCGGACGGCTGCGGGCCGCGGATCCGCCGCAGGACCTCACCGGCCTGGGGTCGGCCCTGGCCGGCGAGGAGCTCGCCGCCCGGCTCGACCTGCTCGACGAGACCGTCCGCGCTTCCCGGGTGCCGGCCCTGGTCGTCGGCGCCGTCGTGCATGCCGAGCTGCTGGCCCTGAGACCGTTCCGGGCCGGGAACGGGCTGGTGGCGCGGGCCGTCGCGCGCCTGCTGCTCACCTCCCGCGGGCTCGACCCGACCGGCTCGATCGTCGCGGAGTCCGCGTGGGCGGCGGCGCTGAACCCGTACCTCGGGGGCGCCGCGGGGTTCGCGACCGCGTCCGCGGAGGGGGTGGCCGCCTGGCTGCGCGCGTACGGGGACGCGGTGGTGGCGGGTGCCGACGAGGCCCGCGCGATCGCCGACGGGGTGCGTGCGGGCACCCTGACGCCGCCCTGAGGGCGGGGACAGACGAACGACGGCGCCTCGAGAGGCGCCGCCGCCAACAGCCGACCGGAAGGTGATCAGGCGTGCACCGGTGTCGGTCGCGACGGGACCAGCCCGGTCGACCTGCCCATAGGTGGGCTCTCCTGCGCGTGGGTACCCTCGCGGTCATGCAGTTGTGACTCCTTGGTACCGCACACGCCGGACGAGCGAAACCCCTGGGGATGACTGCGCAGGCCAGCGCCTCGAGCGCGCCGGATGCTGGGACGAGAGTCCGTGATGCGGGACGGCCTCAGGCGCGGCGACGGTGCCTGCGGACCGCGATCCAGGTGACGACGACGGCGACCGCGACGAGGGTCACGACGCCCGCCGTGGCGATGCGCGCGCGCCGCGGGAACAGCGCCACAGGCCGGACGAACGAGAGCGTGCCCCACCCGCGTTCCAGCGCGAGGCGCCGCAGCGCGCGGTCCGGGTTCACCGCGAACGCGTGGCCGACCGTGCCGAGCATCGGCGCGTCCGTGATCGAGTCGGAGTAGGCGAAGCTGGCGTCCAGGTCGTACCCCTCGACCGCGGCGAGCTCCCGGATGGCCGACGCCTTGTTCTCCCCGTAGGCGTAGAAGTCGATGTCGCCGGTGTAGCGGCCGTCGACGACGTTCATGCGGGTGGCGATGACGCGGTCGGCGCCCAGGATCGCGGCGATGGGCTCGACCACCTCGGCGCCCGACGCCGACACCACGACCACGTCCCGGCCCGCCGCGTGGTGGGACTCGATGAGCGCGACGGCCTCGGCGTACACGGTCGGGTCGATGGACTCGTGCAGGGTCTCCGCGACGATGGCGGACACCTGCGCCACGTCCCAGCCGGCGACCATCCGGGACAGCTGCGCGCGGAGGCGTTCGGTCTGGTCCTCGTCGGCACCCCCGACCAGGTAGAGCAGCTGCGCATAGGCCGTCCGCACCACGGACCGCCGGGTGAGCAGGCCCTCCGCGAGGAACGGGCGCGAGAAGGCCGTGGCCGACGAGGTCGCGATGATCGTCTTGTCCAGGTCGAAGAACGCGGCCTCGCGCGCGTCGGGCGTCGGTTCCTCGCTCATGCTGCTCCGGGGCGCTGGTCGTCGGGGCGCGCGCGACACCGGTGGGTGACGAGCGGTTCGCCGTGAGCCTAGCCGCCGGGGCCGACACGCCCACAGCCCCCGCGTATCCGTGCTGCGTGCACCGATCGCGGCCTCGGCTGCCGGCCGCCGCAGGCCCGACGGCAGGGTTCCTCGTGCGCCGACGGTCGGGTCGGGCAGGACGGAGAGGTGCGCCCGATGACCCCCCTCGAGGGTGCCCACCCCGGCCTTCCGGCCTGGCCGTCGGTCGCCACGCCGCCGCGCCGCGCGCTGGTCGTCGGTGTGGTGGCCGGTCGCGGCGGTGCCGGCGCGTCGACGCTGGCAGCGGCCCTCGCCCGGCAGCTCGCGCGCCGCACCGCGACCGCGCTGGTGGACCTGGACCGCGCGTCCGGCGGGATCGACGTGCTGCTGGGGCTCGAGTCCGCCGACGGGGTGCGCTGGCCCGACCTCGCGGACGCGCGCGGAGAGGTGGCCGGGGCCGACGTCCTCGCGCTGCTTCCGCGGTGGGGGGCGTGCGCGGTGCTCAGCGCCGACCGGGAGCGGCCGGGGGCGCCCGAGCCCGGGGTCGTGGCCGACGTCCTGCACGCGTTGACGGGGTCGGTCGGCGCGCTCGTGCTCGACCTCGACCGGGCCTCCGTCGTGGCCGGGGAGTCGGTCGCGGCCGTGTGCGACGCCGTGCTCGTCGTCGCGCCGCGGGACCTGCGCACGGCCGCCGGCATCCTCGCGATGCGACCGCGGCTGGTCGGGGTGCCGACGTGGCTGGTGGTGCGCGGTCCGGCGCCCGGCGGGCTCGGTGCGGCGGAGCTGTCGGAGGCTGTCGGGCTCCCGTCGCTCGGCACGCTCCGGGCGGACGGGAGCCTGGCCGCGGCGCTCGAGCGTGGCGGCGTGCCTGGTGGAGGGCGCAGCGCGCGTGCCGCCGCCCGGCTGGTCGGCGCGCTCGAGAAGGAGCTCGGCCGGTGACGCCGGTGGGACCGGACTTCCTCGACGCGGTCCGGGCGCGCGTCGGGCGGGACGCGGACGGGGTGGGCGCCGCCGTGGAGGCCGCCGCGCGCGAGGCCGGCGCGGTGCTGGGCTCCAGCGCCCTCGGGTCGGTCACCCGGGCCGTCCGGGACGAGCTCTTCGGAGCCGGGCGGCTGCAGGCGCTCCTCGACGATCCCGAGGTGACGGACGTGCTGGTCAACGGCCCGCGCGAGGTGTGGGTCGAGCGAAGCGGACGGCTCGTGCTGACCGGTGTGGACCTCGGCGGGGCCGACGACGTGCGGACGCTCGCCGTCCGGCTCGCGGCGGCCGGTGGCCAGCGCCTCGACGACGCCTCGCCGGCCGTCGACGCCCGCCTGCCCGACGGGACCCGGTTGCACGCCGTGCTCCCGCCCGTGGCCGACGCCGGTGCCCTGATCAGCCTGCGGGCCGTGCGGTCCCGGGCGTTCACGCTCGAGCAGCTCGTCGCGGTCGGCATGCTCGCGCCGCCGCTGGTGCCGGTGGTCCGGGCACTCGTGGCCACGCGCGCCAACCTGCTGGTCTCCGGCGCGACCGGCTCGGGGAAGACGACGCTCCTGGCGGCGCTCCTGACGCTCGTGCCGCACGACGAGCGCATCGTCGTCGTCGAGGAGGCCGGGGAGCTGGCGCCGGCGCACCCGCACGTGGTCCGGCTGCTGGCCCGGCAGGCGAACGTCGACGGCGCCGGCCGGGTCGACCTGGCCGACCTGGTCCGCCACGCGTTGCGCATGCGGCCCGACCGGATCGTGCTCGGCGAGTGCCGGGGCGGCGAGGTGCGTGAGGTGCTGACCGCGCTGAACACCGGGCACGACGGCGGCTGCACGACCGTGCACGCCAACGCCGCCGCCGACGTCCCCGCGCGGCTGGAGGCACTGGCGGCCCTCGCGGGGATGACGCGCGACGCCGTCGCCGCGCAGGCCTCGAGCGCGTTCGACGCGGTGCTCCACCTGCGGCGGGCGACGGGGGACCGGGGTCGGCGGTACCTGGCGGAGGTCGGCGTCGTGCGACGGGACGCGTCGGGTGCGCTCGAGGTGGCGTGCGCGCTGCGCTGCGACCCGACCGGCGTGACCGAGCCGGGAGCGGCGTGGCCGGCGCTCGCGGAGCGGCTCGGGCTGCCCGAGGTGGGCCGGGTCGCGCGGTGAGCGTCGTCGTCGGTGGGCTCGTCGCGCTGGCCCTGCTCGCGGGGGTCGGCGTCGTAGGCCGGCGGCCGGCGCGGAGCCGGTCCCGGGCCGGCCGCGCGGCCCGCACGGACGACCGCTCGCCCTCGTGGGACCTCTCCGCGGTCCTGCTGGGCGCCTCCGCGCAGCTGCGGGCCGGCGCGAGCCCCGCCGGTGCGTGGAGCCGCGTGCTCGGCGACCCGACGGCCGGCCCGGTCCCCACGGTGGGCGCACTCGTCCTCGCGACCCGTCGGTCCCGCCGCCGGCCGGGCGACCTGCAGCGGGCGCGGGCGGTGGTCGCCGCGACGCGGTTGTCCGACGACCTCGGGGCGCCCCTGGCCGGCGTGCTGGACAGGATCGCGTCGGCCGTGGCGGCCGACGAGGAGGCAGAGGGGGAGCGCCGGGCCGCACTGGCCGGACCGCGGGCGACCGCGCGGGTCCTCGCGGGGCTGCCGCTGCTCGGGCTGGTGCTGGGCGGCCTGCTCGGGGCGGACCCGGTCGCGGTGGTCCTCTCGGGAGGACTCGGGACCACCGCGGCGGTGCTCGGCGTCACGGCGCTCCTGCTGGGCCGGTGGTGGACCTCGGCGCTCCTGGCCCGCGCTGCCCGCCCGTGACGCCGCCCGCGCTCGCCGTCGTCGTGACGCTGACCGTCCTCGGGGCGACCGTGCCGAGGTGGGGATCGCCGCGCCGCGCGAGCCGGGGTCCCGCCGGCTCACGCGCGGTCGAGAGGAGGCGCGGCGACGGACGGGCGGCACGGCGAGGCCCGCGTGCCGAGGCGGCCATCGATGCCGTCCTGCTGCTGGACCTGCTCGACGTCGCGATCGCGACCGGTGTGTCGATCCCTCGCGCGCTGTCCGCGGTCGGGGCGGCCGTCGGGGGAGCCCAGGGCGCCGTCCTCGCGCGCGGCGGTACGGCGCTGGTCCTCGGCGCCCCGTGGTCCGCGGCATGGTCGGGAGCGGAGGCGGCGCTGGTCGAGGTGGTCGGGGCGCTGGAGGCGAGCTGGGTCACGGGGTCCGCGCCGGGACCGGCGCTGCGCGCGCGGGCCGACCAGCTCCGCCGCGAGCGCCGCACCCGCGCCCGGGCAGCCGCGGGGACCCTCGGGGTGCACCTCGTCCTCCCGCTCGGGCTGTGCTTCCTGCCGGCGTTCGTGCTGCTCGGGCTGGTGCCGATGCTGCTCAGCCTGGCCGGGGACCTGCTCGGATGACGCCTCCGACCCGTCCACAGCCCGCCCTCCCGGCCGCGGATCCACCGATCGCCGACCGGTCGTCCCCGACGGGGCCGTCGCGACCGAGGCTGGCGTCGCGCCCGACGGTCAGCGGCGCACGACGAGAGGAGAGGTCATGACGATCGACGCCACCGGGACACGACCCGAGGACCCGCACGACGACGACCCGACGCCGGGCAGCGGGCCGGCCCCGCGCCCGGTCGCACCCGTCGGGGGCGCAGGTCGTGCACCGCACCGCCGCCGACCGGTCCTGCCGCGGACGGTGCTCGCCTGGCACGCCCAGGGCCGGCACGCGCGCGAGGAGCTGGCCGAGGCCGGGATGGCGACCGCCGAGTACGCGATCGCGACGCTCGCGGCGGTCGGGTTCGCCGGGCTCCTCGTGGTGATCCTCAAGGGGAACGAGGTGAGGGGTCTGCTGACGGGGATCATCCGGCAGGCGCTCTCGCTGTGAGCGCGGCGGCGGGTCGACGCGACCGCGGCAGCGTCACGGCCGAGCTCGCCGTCGGGCTCCCCGCCGTCGCGCTGCTGCTGGTCGCGGTGCTCACGGTCGGAGCGGCGGCGGTCGCGCAGACCCGGTGCACCGACGGCGCGCGGGCCGGTGCGCGGGCTGCTGCCCTCGGCGAGGCGGACCCGGTCGTCGCCGCGACGGCCCGTCGGGTGGCGGGTGACGGGGCGGCCGTCGCCGTGAGCCGCGCGGACGGCTGGGTGACGGTCGTCGTCTCGTCCGCCGTCGGGTCGGGTTCCTGGCGAGGGGCGCCGCTGCAGGCGCACGCGACAGCCGTCGCACGGTCCGAGCCATGAGCCCCGGCGCTGCCGACCGTGGCTCGGGGACGGTGCTGCTGCTGGCGGTCGTGGGTGCCGCGGTGTCCGTGGCGGCGATGCTGGGGCTGCTGGGCTCCGCGCAGCTCGCCCGTGGCCGGGCGCAGACCGCGGCGGACCTCGGCGCACTCGCGGGGGCCTCCCGTCTGCTCGACGCCGCCGGCGACCCGTGCGAGCTCGCGGGCGAGGTCGTCGGGCGCAACGGGGCACGGCTCGCGGGGTGCGTCGACGAGGGTGGCGGCGTCGTGACCGTGCGGGTGGTCGTGCCCGGTCCCGCGGGGGACGCCGTGGCAGCCGCGCGCGCGGGACCGGCGTCGGCGCGCGGGTGATCCGCGGGGTCTCGCTCAGGGTCGGGAGCCCCGGAGAAGAGTCAGGGCGTCGGGGCGTGGGCGAGGACGGCGTCGAGCAGGCGGATCGCGGCGGCCTTCTCCAGGGGGTTGTTGGCGTTGCCGCACTTGGGGGACTGCACGCAGGCGGGGCAGCCGGTGAGGCAGCGGCAGGCGGCGATCGCGTCGCGGGTGGCCCGCAGCCAGGTCGCGCCGAGCGTGAAGCCGCGCTCCGCGAACCCGGCTCCGCCCGGGTAGGCGTCGTGGACGAAGACGGTCGCCTGCTCGGTGTCGACGTGCAACGCGGTGGACAGGCCGCCGAGGTCCCACCGGTCGCAGGTGGCCAGCAGGGGCAGGAGGCCGATCGACGCGTGCTCGGCGGCGTGCAGAGCTCCGGGTGCGGTCTCGACCGTGACGCCGGCGGCCAGGAGCACCTCCGCCGGCGCGGTCCACCAGACGGCCGTCGTGCGCAGGGTCCGGGCGGGCAGGTCGAGCTCCTCGCTGCCGAGCACCTGGAGGTCGGGGATGCGTTTGCGCTGGTAGCCCAGGACCTTCGTGGTGACGTCGACCGACCCGAACCCCCAGGTCACCGGCCCCCAGGGCACCTCGGCGTCGACGGACTGGATCTCGGTCGTCGTGACCCAGCGCGCCCAGGTGCCGTAGTCGACGTCCCGGCGGGTCACCAGCGCGACGCCGTCCTCGAGGCGGAGCTCGTCGACCACGAAGGTGAGGCCCTGGTGCACGTAGACGGCGCCGTCGTGGACGGTGGAGTCGGCCGACCCGGCGTCGACCGTGCCGAGCAGCCGCCCGGTCACGGACTCGACCACGCGCACCGGGTCGCCGCCGGACCCGCGCAGGTCGGTCAGGCGGCTCGCCGACTCGTTGTGCGTCCAGTACCAGCCGGACGGCCGCCGGCGCAGCGTGCCGCGCTGCACCAGCTCGCCCAGCAGCTCGGCCGTGCGCGGGCCGAACAGGTCGAGCTCCTCGGCTCGCACGGGGAGCTCCGCTGCGGCGGCGCACAGGTGCGGCGCCAGGACGTAGGGGTTGGTCGTGTCGAAGACGGTCGCCTCGACGGGTGCGTCGAAGATCGCCTCGGCGTGGTGCACCAGGAACGTATCGAGGGGGTCCTCCCGGGCCACCAGCACCACGAGCCCGTCGGTCCCGGCGCGTCCGGCGCGTCCCGCCTGCTGCCAGAGCGACACGCGGGTGCCCGGCCAGCCTGCGATGAGCACGGCGTCGAGCCCCGAGATGTCGACGCCCAGCTCGAGAGCGTTGGTCGTCGCGAGCGCACGCAGCGAGCCGGACCGGATCGCGGCCTCGAGCGCGCGGCGCTCCTCGGGCAGGTACCCGCCGCGGTAGGCCGAGACGGAGCGGGCCAGGGTGGGGTCGATCTCCTCGAGGTGCGCGCGGGTGGTGGCGGCGACGGACTCGGCGCCGCGCCGGGACCTGGTGAACGCGAGGGAGCGCGCGCCGGCGGCCGTGAGGTCGGCCAGGAGGTCCGCGATCTCGGCGGTCGCGGTACGGCGAGGACGGTCGGCGGGTTCGGCGACGACGCGCTCGCCCGTGCCCACCGGACCCGAGCCCTCGGAGCCGGGGAAGGCGGCCGCGAGCAGGTCGGCCAGCACGACGGGGTCGTCCGACGGGGCGCCGGGCGGTGCCAGGCCCCACACGTCGTCGGGCGCGGGCCGGCTCGGGTCGTCGAGCGCGCGGGTCACGTGCGCGGGCAGGGCGAGCGGGGTGGCCCACGGGTCGTCCTCCGGCAGCAGCGACGACCACGGGGCCTCGGTGCCGGGCAGCTCGGGCGGCTGCCAGAGCACGAACGTCTTGCGGCCGGCGGGGGACGCGTCGTCGGTGACGGCCGTGACCTCCGACTCGTCGACGCCGATCAGCCGGGCGGCGCTCGCGGCCGGGTCGGACGTGGTCGCCGAGGCGAGCAGGAAGGTCGGCGTCGAGCCGTAGGCGGCGGCGAGCCGGCGCAGCCGCCGCAGGACGAGGCCGACGTGGGCGCCGAAGACGCCGCGGAACGCGTGGCACTCGTCGACCACGACGAACCGCAGCGACCCCAGCGTCCGAGCCCACCGCCGGTGCTGCGGGAGCAGGGCGAAGTGCAGGAAGTCGGGGTTGGTGAGCACGACGTCGGCGTGCTCCTGGACCCATCGGCGCTCGTCGAGGGACGTGTCGCCGTCGCAGGTGGCCACCCGGACGTCGCGCGCACGGCCGGCGACGAGCAGGCGGTCGAGGGCGGCGAGCTGGTCGGCGGCGAGGGCCTTGGTCGGGCAGAGGTACAGGGTCGTGGCCCGCCGCCCGACGGTCTCGATGCGGCCGGGATCGAGCAGGGCCCCGGCGGCCGCGGCGCGGGTGGTGGACAGCGCGGGAAGCCAGAACGCGAGGGACTTGCCGGAGCCGGTCGACGTCGCCAGGACCGTGTGCCGACCGGACCAGGCGGCGTCGGCAGCCTCGACCTGGTGCCGCCAGGGGCGCTCGACGCCCAGCGAGCGGTACCCGTGCACCAGGTCGGCATCGGCCCAGGAGGGCCAGTCCGCCTGCGTGCCGGCTCGTGAGGGGATGTGCCGCACGTGGGTCATGCGGTCGGCGCGGCGTCCAGCGGCGAGCAGCACGTCGAGCAGCTCACCGGTTCCGACCACGGGCACATCCTCGCACCGGGCCGCCGTCGGGCAGGATCGGGGGCATGGCCGTACGGATCGACCTCAACTGCGACCTGGGCGAGGAGCTCGACGCCTGGGAGCACGGCGTCGACGGTCTGGACACACAGCTGCTCGACGTCGTGACCAGCGCGAACGTGGCCTGCGGGTTTCACGCGGGCGACGAGCGGATCATGGCCGCCGTCTGCCGGGCGGCCGCGGCTCGGGGCGTGGCGGTCGGCGCGCACGTGTCCTACCTCGACCGCGAGCACTTCGGGCGGCGGTTCCTCGACGTGCCGCCCGACGTGCTGCGGGCTCAGGTGGCGCAGCAGGTGGCGACCCTGCAGCGGATCGCGCAGGGCGTCGGCACGCGGGTGGACTACGTGAAGCCCCACGGGGCTCTGTACAACGCGGTGGTCCACCACGAGGCGCAGGCGCGCGCCGTCGTCGAGGCCGTCGGGGACCTGCCGGTGGTGGGTCTGCCCGGGTCCGCGGTGCTGGCGTCGGCGACCGCCCGGGGTCTGCGGGCTGTCCCCGAGGCATTCGCCGACCGCGGGTATCGCGCCGACGGGACGCTGGTGCCGCGCTCCGAGCCGGGCGCGGTGGTCACGGCGGCCCACGAGGTCACGGCCCGGGTGGTGCGGATGGCCGTCGAGGGCGTGGTGCGGGCGGTCGACGGCACGGACGTGAAGGTCGGGCCGGAGTCGGTGTGCGTGCACTCCGACACGCCGGGCGCCGCGGTCCTGGCGGTCGCGGTGCGCGCGGCGCTCGAGCAGAGCGGCGTGCGACTCGAACGGTTCGTCGGCGCATGACCGGCGCGGGCGACCTGCGGGTGCTGCCCTACGGGGACGACGCCGTGCTGGTCGAGCTGCCCGGCCTGGCCGAGGTCCGCGCGCTGGACGACGCGATCCGGGTCGCGCGGGGGACGGATCCGGCGGCGGACGCCCTCGTCGACCAGGTCCCGGCCGCGCGGACGCTGCTGCTGCGGGTGCGCGAGGGGGCCGATGCGCAGGAGCTCCCGGTGCAGCGGTGGTGGGACGCGCGTTCGGAAGCCGGACGCACCGAGGGCGGGGCCGACGTGGTGCTGCGGGTCGAGTACGACGGCCCGGACCTCGCCGACGTCGCGCGGCTGACCGGGCTGTCGCAGGACGAGGTGGTCGCACGGCACGCGGGCGGTCGGTACACGGTCGCGTTCGGCGGCTTCATGCCCGGCTTCGCGTACCTCACGGGCCTCGACCCGGTCCTGCGGGTGCCGCGCCTCGACAGCCCGCGGCAACGCGTCCCGGCGGGGTCGGTGGCGATCGCCGACCAGTTCAGCGCCGTGTACCCGGCGGCGACCCCGGGCGGGTGGCGGCTGCTGGGCCGGTGCGACGTCGTGCTCTTCGACGTGGCGCGCGAGACACCGGCCCTGCTCCGGCCGGGCACGCGCGTGCGGTTCGAGGCGTCATGACCCTCGAGGTGCTCGACCCCGGGGTGCTCACGCTGGTGGAGGACCTGGGACGGCCCGGCTGGGCGCACATCGGCGTCGGTCGCTCGGGGGCCGCGGACCCCGGCGCGCTGCGGCTGGCCAACCGGCTCGTCGCCAACGACGAGGGGGCGGCTGGTCTCGAGGTGCTGGTCGGCGGCCTGCGGCTGCGCGTCCGCGGGGACCAGACCGTGGCGCTCGCGGGCGCGCGTGGGCCGGCCTGGGTGGACGGCCACCCCGTCGGGCACGAGGCCGTGCTCGAGCTGCGGGACGGCGCCGAGCTGCGGCTCGGGATGGCCACCGCGGGCCTGCGGACCTACGTGGCGGTGCGCGGCGGCATCGACGTGCCGATGGTCCTGGGCTCGCGGAGCACGGACCAGCTCGCGGGCCTCGGGCCGGACCCGCTATCGGCGGGGGACGTCCTGGCGGTCGGACCGGCGCCGGAGGGCTGGCCGCTGGTCGACGTCGCCCCCGTCGCGGCATGGCCGGGCCGGATCGAGCTCCCGGTGGTGCCCGGTCCCCACGCCGACTGGTTCGCCGACGCCCTGACGCGGCTCTGTGCCGGCGACTACCACGTGACGCCGGCGACCAACCGGGTGGCGGTGCGGCTCGACGGGCCGGCGATCGCGCGGGTGGCGACGTTCGCCGGCCACGAGCTCCCGTCGGAGGGCCTGGTCGTCGGGGCGGTCCAGGTGCCCCCGGACGGGCAGCCGGTCGTCTTCTCCGTCGACCATCCGGTGACCGGCGGCTACCCCGTCGCCGCGGTCGTCCGCCGCCGCGCGATCGGCCTCCTCGGCCAGCTGCGACCGGGGGACCCGGTCCGCTTCGTCCGCGGCTGAGCCGACGACCGGAGCGGCACGACGGGGCCGCGCGGGGGCCGCCGGAGCGACACGCCGGGGGCGCGTCGGGGCGTTCCGAGCGACACGCCGGGCACCCGTGGCGCAGCGGCCGGAGTCGGGACGTAGGTCCCCCTGGCGCGGACGACCCCGGGCATAGAACTGGCGCACCCGATCCCCGACGACGAGGAGTGCCCAGACATGTCCGAGCGAGTGGTCGTCGAGGTGGGATCGTCGATCGACGAGTACCTCGACCGCAGCGACTGGCGGGTGGCCGCCAACGCCAACCAGGGGTACTCGCTCGGCGGGCTGATCCTGCAGACCAGCGGCAAGGTCGTCGCCAACTACTGGCTCAGCCACGTCTACCCGGACGAGATCGGCCGCGCGCACCGCGACGGCGACCTCCACATCCACGATCTCGACATGCTGTCCGGGTACTGCGCGGGCTGGTCGCTGCGCACGCTGCTGCAGGAGGGCCTCAACGGCGTCCCCGGCAAGGTCGACGCCCGGCCGCCCCGGCACTTCAGCTCCGCGATCGGGCAGGTGGTCAACTTCCTGGGCACCATGCAGAACGAGTGGGCCGGCGCGCAGGCGTTCAGCTCGTTCGACACCTACATGGCGCCGTACGTGCGGCTGGACGGCCTGTCGTACGAGCAGGTGCTGCAGGGCGTCCAGGAGCTGGTCTACAACCTCAACGTGCCGTCCCGCTGGGGCACCCAGACGCCGTTCACCAACCTCACGTTCGACTGGACGTGCCCCGACGACCTGCGCGACGAGGTCCCGCTGGTGGCCGACGAGCCGTGCGACTTCACGTACGGCGAGCTCCAGCACGAGATGGACCTCATCAACCGGGCGTACATCGAGGTGATGACGGACGGCGACGCGTCCGGCCGGGTGTTCACGTTCCCCATCCCCACCTACAACGTCACCAAGGACTTCGACTGGCACAGCGAGAACGCCGACCGCCTGTTCGCGATGACCGCCAAGTACGGGCTGCCGTACTTCCAGAACTTCCTCAACTCCGAGCTCAACCCCGGCGACGTGCGGTCGATGTGCTGCCGCCTGCAGCTGGACCTGCGCGAGCTGCTCAAGCGCGGCAACGGGCTGTTCGGGTCCGCGGAGCAGACGGGGTCGATCGGCGTGGTGACCATCAACTGCGCCCGGCTCGGGTACCTGCACAAGGACGACGAGGACGGGCTGATGTCCAGCCTCGACCGGCTCATCGACCTCGCGTGCACGTCGCTCGAGCTCAAGCGGACCCTCATCCAGCGGCTCATCGACGACGGCCTGTTCCCGTACACCCGCCGCTACCTGGGCACCCTCGAGAACCACTTCTCCACGATCGGGGTCAACGGCCTGCACGAGATGGTCCGCAACCTCACGGGCGACCGCTACGGGATCGTCGACCACCGTGGCCACGCCCTCGTCGTCCGGGTGCTCGACCACGTGCGGGCGCGGATGGTGGAGCTGCAGGAGGCGACCGGCCACCTGTACAACCTCGAGGCCACGCCGGCCGAGGGTGCGACGTACCGGTTCGCCAAGGAGGACCTGCGCCGGTACCCCGGCATCCTGCAGGCCGGCACGCCTGACCACCCGTACTACACGAACTCCTCGCAGCTGCCGGTCGGGTACACCGACGACCCGTTCGAGGCCCTCTCGCGGCAGGACGAGCTGCAGACCAAGTACACCGGCGGCACGGTCCTGCACCTCTACATGGCGGAGCGGCTGTCGAGCCCGGACGCGTGCCGGACGCTGGTCCGCCGAGCCCTGTCGAGCTTCCGGCTGCCGTACCTCACGGTCACGCCGACGTTCTCGATCTGCCCGCGGCACGGCTACCTGGCCGGCGAGCAGCCGACCTGCCCGCGGTGCGCCGACGAGTGCCCCGGGGCCGAGCCGGTGGTCTGCGAGGTGTGGACGCGGGTCATGGGCTACCACCGGCCGGTCAGCTCGTTCAACGTGGGCAAGCAGGGCGAGCATGCCGAGCGGACACCGTTCCGGGAGGCCGTGCTGGTATGAACGGCCTCGCGATCGCCGGGCTGGTCCCGTTGTCGTCGTGCGACTGGCCCGGCCGGCTCGTCGCGACGGCCTTCCTGCAGGGTTGCCCGTGGCGGTGCACGTACTGCCACAACTCCGCGATCCTCGACCCGCGGGCGCCCGGGCAGGTGCCGTGGCGCGACGTCCTCGACCTGCTCGACCGGCGGCACGGGCTGCTCGACGGCCTCGTGTTCTCCGGCGGGGAGCCGACGAGGCAGTCGGGGCTGGCCGACGCGGCGCGCCGCGTCCGTGACGAGGGGTTCCAGGTCGGTCTGCACACGGCCGGCATCTACCCGCGTCGGCTGGCCGCGGTGCTGCCGCACGTCGACTGGGTGGGCCTCGACATCAAGGCTCCGGCGCACCTCTACCGCGCGATCACCCGGGTCGGGGGGCCGACGACGAGCGCCGACGCCGCGTTCGCCTCGCTGCGGGTCGCCCTCGACTCGGGCGTCGACCTCCAGGTGCGCACGACGGTCGACCCGACCGTCCTGCACCCCGACGAGGTGGCCAGGCTCGAGGCGGCCCTGCGCGACCTCGGCGTGCGCGACCACGTCCTGCAGGCGGCCCGCCCGGACGGCACGACGAGCGAGTACCGGGCGGCCCTCCTCCACGCACAGCGGTTGCCGGGGTAACCCGCCCTCGTCGCGGGGCGTCCTCTCTGATTGACTGCCCCCAGAGAGGGGACCCGCGTGGATGTGCGTGTGACCAGCCGGGACATCGGTCCCCGGACCGTCGTCGAGGTCGAGGGCGAGATCGACGTGTCGTCCGCCGACGCGATGCGCGACCAGCTCGCGGAGCTTCTCGACCGCGACCGCACCGACCTGGTCATCGACCTGCGCGCGGTCACCTTCATGGACTCGACCGGCCTGGGCGTGCTCGTCGGCACCCTGAAGAAGGTCCGGCTCGCGGGCGGGCAGCTGCAGCTGGTGATCGACTCCGAGCGGCTGCTCAAGGTCTTCCGCATCACCGCGCTGCTGCAGGTGTTCACGGTGCACGAGACGGTCGAGGCCGCCCTCAGCGCGTGAGCCGCCCGTCGGCGTGATCGTGACGTGGTTCGAGCGCGTCCCACGACCGTCGCGTGGTGGTGCGATCCACGTCACATCTGCTGGCTAGACTCACCGGGTCGCACAGCAACGGGGCTGCGTGACGGGCGCGGTCAGGGGGGCCTCGCTGATGTCCGAGGAGGATGCATGGTCGAGCTCGGGTCAACGAGCATCACGATCGTCAGTGTCATCGCGGCCGTTGCGGTCGCGTCCCTGCTCATCGCCGTTGTGCTGCGCCGTCAGGTGCTCGCGGCCGGTGAGGGGACCGAGTCCATGCGCGAGATCGCGCGCGCGGTCCAGGAAGGGGCTGCGGCGTACCTGAGCCGGCAGTTCCGCACCCTGGCCCTCTTCGCGGTCGTCGTCTGCGCCCTGCTCTTCCTGCTGCCGGGGGACAGCGGGGTCAAGGTGGGCCGGTCGGTCTTCTTCCTGGTCGGCGCCGGGTTCTCCGCGGCGATCGGGTACCTGGGCATGTGGTTGGCCACGCGGGCCAACGTCCGGGTGGCTGCCGCCGCGTCGCAGGAGGGTGGGCGTGCAGAGGGCGCGCGCATCGCGTTCCGGACCGGCGGGTTCGTGGGCATGAGCGTCGTGGGCCTCGGCCTGCTCGGCGCCGCGTCCGTCGTCCTCATCTACAAGGCCCAGGCGCCGTCGGTGCTCGAGGGCTTCGGCTTCGGGGCCGCGCTGCTCGCCATGTTCATGCGGGTCGGCGGCGGCATCTTCACCAAGGCCGCCGACGTGGGCGCCGACCTGGTGGGCAAGGTCGAGAAGCACATCCCCGAGGACGACCCGCGCAACGCGGCCACCATCGCGGACAACGTCGGCGACAACGTGGGCGACTGCGCCGGCATGGCCGCGGACCTGTTCGAGTCCTACGCGGTGACGCTGGTCGCGGCGCTCATCCTGGGCAAGGCGGCGTTCGGCGAGCAGGGTCTCGTCTTCCCGCTGATCGTCACGGCGATGGGCGCACTGGTCGCGGTGCTCGGCGTGTTCATCACGCGGGTGCGCGGCGCGGAGAGCGGCCTCGCGGCCATCAACCGCGGCTTCTACATCTCGGCACTCGTCGGTGTCGGCCTCTCGGCCATCGCCGCGTTCGTCTACCTGCCGTCGACGTTCGCCGACTTCACGGGCGGCACCGCCGGCCTGGAGACGCACCCCGGCGACCCGCGCCTGATCGCCTCGGTCGCCGTGGCCATCGGCGTCGTCCTGGCCGGGATCATCCTCTGGGTCACCGGCTACTTCACCGGCACGACGAGCAAGCCGACGCTGCACGTCGCGCGCACCACGCTCACCGGCGCGGCCACGGTGGTCCTGTCGGGCATCGGGGTCGGGTTCGAGTCCGCCGTCTACACCGCGGGCATCATCGCCGCGGCCATCTGCGGCGTGTTCCTGCTGGCCGGCGGCTCGGTGGCGCTGTCCCTGTTCCTCATCGCGCTGGCGGGCTGCGGCCTGCTGACCACGGTCGGCGTCATCGTCGCCATGGACACGTTCGGGCCGGTGAGCGACAACGCGCAGGGCATCGCCGAGATGTCCGGGGACGTCAGCCCCGAGGGCGCGCAGATCCTCACGGACCTGGACGCCGTCGGCAACACGACGAAGGCCGTCACCAAGGGCATCGCCATCGCGACGGCGGTCCTCGCCGCGACCGCGCTGTTCGGGTCGTACGCCGAGGCGGTGTCGAGCGCGCTGCGCACGGCAGGGGACGTCACGGGCGACATCACTGCCTCGATGCTCAACTACAGCATCATCAGCCCGGTCACGCTGGTCGGGGTCATCCTCGGCGGTGCGACCGTGTTCCTGTTCTCGGGCCTGGCCATCGACGCCGTGACCCGCGCGGCGGGGGCCATCGTCTTCGAGGTCCGTCGCCAGTTCCGCGAGCACCCCGGGATCATGACCTACGAGGAGCGCCCCGAGTACGGCAAGGTCGTCGACATCTGCACGCGTGACTCCCTGCGTGAGCTGGCGACGCCCGGGCTGCTCGCGGCGTTCGCGCCGATCGCCGTCGGGTTCGGCCTCGGGGTCGGCCCGCTCGCCGGGTTCCTCGGCGGGGCCATCGCGACCGGCGTGCTCATGGCGGTCTTCCTGGCCAACTCGGGCGGTGCCTGGGACAACGCGAAGAAGATCGTCGAGGACGGCAACTTCGGGGGCAAGGGGTCCGACGCCCACGCGGCGGCGGTCATCGGCGACACCGTGGGTGACCCGTTCAAGGACACCGCCGGCCCGGCCATCAACCCGCTGCTCAAGGTGATGAACCTGGTCTCGCTGCTCATCGCCCCGGCCGTGGTCGCCGTCTCGGTGGGGACCGACGCCAACACGACGGCTCGCATCAGCATCGCCGTGGTCGCCGCGCTCGTCGCGGGCGGCGCCGTCGTCATGTCTCGGTTTCGTGCGGCGCGAGCCGACGAGGCTGACCTGACCCGCGAGGCCGAGAAGGCGCTCGCCGGCTGACGATCGACGACGATGCCCCCGGCTCCGGTCGGGGGCATCGTCGTCCCTCCAGGGAGGGTCCATGCCCCACGCGCTCGTCCTCGCCGGCCACGGCCGCTACGAGGACCCGTGGCACGACACCGCGGCGATCGCCCACCGGGTCGCGTCGTTGATCGCCGACGAAGGTCTGTCGTCCACCGTCCGCGGCACCGTCCCGACCGCGCTCGACGACCTCACGCCGGACCTGGTGGTCGTCGCGTCCGGCTCGGGGCGGTCCGACCCCTCGTTCGACGGGTCCGACGACGACTGGGCCGGGTTCCACGCGCGGCTCGCGGCCCTCCTCGCGGCGGGCGTGCCCGTGCTCGGGCTGCACCAGGCGGCGAACACGTTCGCCGACTCGCCGACCTGGAGTTCCCTGCTCGGCGGTCGGTGGGTCGAGGGGACGTCGTGGCACCCGCCGCACGGGCGCGCGTCGTTCCGCGTGGTCGACCCGTCGCACCCGGTCACCGCGGGCCTGCTCGTCGTCGAGGCCGACGACGAGCGGTACCTCGACCTGGAGGTCTCGCCCGACGTGCACGTGCTGGTCGTCGCCGACCACGAGGGCGCCGAGCACCCGGTCGTCTGGGTGGCGCCGGGACCGGGCCGGGTGGTCTACGACGCCCTCGGGCACGACGTCCGGTCCTACGACTCCCCGTCCCGCGTCGACCTGTTCCTGCGCGAGATCAGGTGGCTGCTGGCAGGCTCCTGACCCATGCGGGTCATGACGTACAACCTCAAGGGCCTGCACCTGTCCGCCCCGGCCGCGGCTGCCGTGGTCCGCGCCGCCGCACCCGACGTGCTCGCCGTCCAGGAGCCGCCGCGGGGTCTGCTGGGTCGCCGGCGGCTGGCCCGGTTCGCCCGCGCGGTCGGCCTGCGGCCGGTGGTGAACGGGCACGGTGCCCGGACGACCGCGCTGCTGGTCGCCCCGGCACTGCGCGTGTCGGGCGCCGGCGCGGTGCGGCTGTCGTGGCGGCCCGGGACCACCCGCCGGGGCGTGTCGGTGGCCACCGTCGAGGGGATCCGGTTCGTCGTCGTCCACCTCTCCCTGCTCCGCGTCGAGCGCGCCGCGCACCTGGCCGTCGTCCTGCGGGACCACGTCCCGGCCTCCCGCACCGTCGTCCTCGGCGACCTCAACGAGCTCCCCGACGGGCCGGCGTGGGCGGCCCTCACCGCCGTGCTGGTCGACGCAGATCCCTCCGGCGGACCGACGTTCCCCGCGGTCGAGCCGCGCCAGCGCATCGACGCGATCCTCGCGTCGCCGGATCTCGTGACGTCGTCGCCGACCATCCCGTCCGACCCGGCCGTCCTGCACGCCAGCGACCACCGCCCGCTGATCGTCGACCTCGCGGTCTGACCGGCTTCTGCGGGACGTCCGCACGATCGAGCGTCCCAGCGACCGGATGTGCGGACGTTGCCGGTGGTCGCGGTGGCCGTGCGGCCGGGGCCGGGGATGATGGCTGCGTGGTTCACGACTCCGCGCCCGGCGCGCCCCGGCCCGATGCCGCGCTCGTCGCGGCGCTCCGCGACGACCTGCGCAGCTCCGACTACGGCGTCGCCGGGGTCGAGGAGGTGCTCGGTGCCGTCGCCGCCGACGCCTTGCACCGCGAGGAGCCGGTCCCGGCGCTGCGGGCGACGGCCGCGGTCGCCGACGACGTCGTCGCGGTCCTCATCCGCGCGTTCCTGCTCGGCGAGACCGTCGCGCGTACGAGCCTGGAGCGCGCGCTGCCGACGCTCGGCGTGGCCGGCGCCCAGCAGCTGAGCCTTGTCGAGGCCGACGGCGACGAGGTCCGGGCGCGCGTCGACCTCCGCCCGTACACGGCGGTCGACGGCGGCGGCGAGGTCGACTGGTGGATCACGTCGGACCTCGGCGAGCTGGCCACGGGCACGGCGCTGCGGACGGACCACGTGCTGGGCGTCGGCGGGGCGTCGACCACGTTGGCGCAGGTCACGGTCCGCGACGAGCGGGACCACGTGCTCGACCTGGGCACCGGCTGCGGGATCCAGGCGCTGCACGCGTCGCGGCACTCCCGACGGGTCGTCGGCACCGACATCTCGCGGCGGGCGCTCGGTTTCGCCCGGTTCAACGCGGAGCTCGCGGGGCTGGACGGGTACCGCCTGGAGCTGCGCGAGGGGTCGATGCTCGAGCCCGTCGCCGAGGAGCGGTTCGACCTCGTCGTCAGCAACCCGCCGTTCGTCATCACCCCGCGCACGCCCGGGATGCCGTCGTACGAGTACCGCGACGGCGGACGGGCCGGCGACGCGATCGTGCGCGAGCTGGTCGAGGGCGTCGGCGCGGTGCTGGCCCCCGGCGGGGTCGCGCAGCTGCTGGGCAACTGGGAGGTGCGGCGCGGCGAGCAGTGGCACGAGCGCGTCGGGTCGTGGCTCGACGCCAGCGGGCTCGACGGGTGGGTGGTGCAGCGCGAGCTGCAGGACCCCGCGCAGTACGCCGAGACGTGGATCCGCGACGGCGGCACGACCCCCGACCGCGACCGGGCGGCGTGGGCGCAGCGGTACGGGCAGTGGCTCGACGACTTCGCGTCGCGGGACGTCGAGGGCATCGGCTTCGGCATCGTGACCCTGCGCAAGCCGCAGGGCGAGCTGTCCCTGCGCCGGCTCGAGGAGGTCACCGGGACGGTCCGCCAGCCCCTCGGCCCGGTGTTCGCGGACGCACTGGCGGCCCACGACTGGCTGGCTTCGCTCACGGACGACGATCTCGCAGGTCAGCGCCTCGTCGTCGCGCCGGACGTCACCGAGGAGCGCTACTTCACGCCGGGCACCGTCGACCCGCAGGTGGTGATCCTGCGCCAGGGCGGCGGGTTCGGTCGGACGGTCCAGGCCGGCACCGCGCTCGCGGGGTTCGTCGGCGTCTGCGACGGCGAGCTCACGGTCGGCCAGATCATCAACGCGCTGGGCGCCCTGCTGGAGGTCGGCGCCGACGCGGTCGCGGCGGACGTCCTCCCGTCGGCCCGCGGCCTGGTCCGCGACGGCCTGCTGCTGCCGGCGGACTGAGCAACCTCGCAACGTCCGCACTCGATGGGGTCAGAACCTCATCGAGCGCGGACGTCCCCGCGGAGGAAACGCGTACGTCCGCACTCGTGCGGGTGGGAGCCCGCACGAACGCGGACGTCAGTGGGGCTCGCGACTCACAGGCTCGCCACAGGTCGGTGCTAAGGCCGATCCAGCACGCCTCCCTACGTTCGGCCCAGGTCACAAGGCCGGGTCGACGTGAGGAAGACGATGCAGCACGTATGGAGGCGGACGACGCCGCTGACGAGAACGGTCACGGCCGTGGTCCTCGTGGGCCTCGTCGCCACGGCCGTCTGGTGGTTCGGGATCAGGGACGCCTCCGCGGCGTCGGCCGCGCCGATCACGCGGACGGTCGCAGCGAGCCTGACCACGATGCAGAAGTCGGTGAGCGGCAGCGGCACGCTGACCCCGTCGGTGCAGCAGGACGTCAGCTTCGACGTCAGCGGCACGGTCACGGCGGTCCCCGTGGCGGTCGGGCAGACGGTCACGGTCGGGCAGACGCTCGCCACGGTCGACACCCTGCAGCTCAACGCTGACCTGCTGCAGGCGAAGGCCACGCTGGCCAGCGCGCAGGCCAAGCTGTCGGACGCGTCCGGGACCGCGCAGGTCGCCGCGGCGCAGGCGCAGGTCGACGTGGCGCAGTCGGGCGTCGACACCGCGCAGACGGCGATGGACGGCGCGACCCTGACGGCTCCGGTCGCCGGTCTGCTCACCGCGGTGAACCTCGAGGTCGGGGACGCGGTCAGCGGCGGGTCGACGGGCAACGCCCCCTCGGGCTCGAGCACCGGGACCACCAGCACCGCGCAGTTCACCATCGTCGGCACCGACGCGTGGGAGGTCGACGTCACGGTCAGCGACGCGGACGTCGCGCTCGTCGCGGTCGGCGACCAGGCGGAGGTCACCCTCGACGGTGCGACGACCCCGATCTTCGGCACCATCAGCGAGATCGGCCTGCTGTCCACCAGCGACTCGGGCGTCGCCGCCTACCCGGTGACCGTCGCGGTCACGGGCGACCAGGCCGGGCTGCACGACGGGGTCGCGGCCGACGTCGCGCTGGTCTACGAGCGCCGCACCGACGTGCTGACCATCCCGAGCCTCGCGGTCACGACGGGGACCGACGGGGCGACCACGGTCAAGGAGGTCGACGCCGACGGCAAGACCGTCGACGTCACGGTCACCACGGGCGAGACGTCCGGCAACCTCACCGAGATCACGGCCGGCCTGGCCGAGGGCGACGAGGTCGTGCTCGCCACGTTCACGCCGGGCTCGGGCGGCACGGGCCGGCAGAACCAGAACCAGCAGGACGGGCAGCTCCCCCCGGGAGGCTTCCAGGGCGGCCCCCCGGATCTCCAGCAGGGCGGCCAGACGAATGGCTGAGCTGACGCTGCCGTACTTCGAGGCGGCGCCCGAGGCCCACGGCAACGAGCCGGTCATCGACCTCGTCGGCGTCCGCAAGACCTACACGTCCGGCAGCATCGAGTTCGAGGCCCTGCGCGGCATCGACCTGCGGATCGAGCAGGGCGAGTACGTGGCGGTCATGGGGCCGTCGGGGTCGGGCAAGTCGACCCTGATGAACATCCTGGGCTGCCTGGACACGCTGAGCGCCGGCACGTACCACCTGGCCGGCGAGGACGTCGGCGAGCTCGACGAGATCGACCTCGCGGACATCCGCAACCGCCACATCGGCTTCGTGTTCCAGCAGTTCAACCTGCTGCCGTCGCTGTCCGCGTGGCGCAACGTGGAGCTCCCGCTGGTCTACGGGCGGGTGCCCGCGGCCCTGCGCAGGGAACGGGCCGCGGCCGCGCTCGAGCGCGTCGGACTGGGCGACCGCCTGGACAACCGCCCGGGCGAGCTGTCCGGCGGGCAGCAGCAGCGCGTCGCGGTGGCCCGCGCCCTCGTCGGCGAACCGGCCCTCCTGCTGGCCGACGAGCCGACGGGCAACCTCGACTCGACCTCGACCAGCGACGTCCTGGCCCTCTTCGACGAGCTGCACGCGCAGGGACGCACGATCGTCCTCATCACGCACGAGGCCGACGTGGCCGACCGCGCCGAGCGCGTCGTCCGCGTCCACGACGGGTTGATCGTCGGGGGTGCGGCATGACCTGGAGCGAGACCCTGCGCACCGGCTGGTCGGCGGTGACGTCGCACGCGATGCGCTCGATCCTGACGGTGCTGGGCATCCTCATCGGCATCGCCGCGGTCATCCTCACGGTCGGCCTCGGGCTGGGCACGCAGAAGGACGTCAGCGAGCAGATCAGCCAGCTGGGCAGCAACCTGCTCATCGTCAAGCCGGGCAGCAGCACCAGCACGGAGGGCGTCCGCGGCGGGTTCGGGTCGCGCACCACGCTGACCACCGCCGACGCCGCGGCGCTGGACTCCTCGGTCAACGCCCCGGACATCGGCAAGGTCGCGGCCGAGAAGACGACGTCGACCTCGCTCGAGGCGAACGACACCAACTGGACGACCGCCGTCACCGGGACCAGCGCCGACTGGCTCGACGTCCGCGGCCGCACGATGGCCTCCGGGTCGTTCTTCACGGCCGACGACGTGGACTCCCGGGCGGACGTCGTCGTGCTCGGCCCCGAGACCGCGCAGGAGCTGTTCGGCTCCACCCGCGTGGTCGGTCAGACCGTGACCGTGGGCGACACGGACCTGCGGGTGGTCGGCGTGCTGGCGGCTCAGGGCGCCAGCGGCGACAGCGACCTCGACGACGTCGCGGTCATCCCGATGTCGACGGCCGCGGACACCCTCGTCGGCGGCCAGGACCGCAACGCGGTCTCGACCATCTACGTGCAGGCCGCGTCGACGGACCAGCTCAACGCCGCCTACCAGGAGGCCGAGGCCCTGCTGCTCAACCTGCACGGGATCACGTCCGCCGACAGCGCCGACTTCACCATCAACAGCCAGGACGCCCTGGTGTCCACGGCGACCGCCGTCTACAAGACGCTGACCGTCCTGCTCACGGGCATCGCGGCCCTCTCGCTGCTGGTCGGGGGCATCGGCGTCATGAACATCATGCTCGTCTCGGTCACGGAGCGGACCCGCGAGATCGGCCTGCGCAAGGCGCTCGGCGCCCCGCCGTGGGCCATCCGCCGGCAGTTCCTGGTCGAGGCCGGCGTGCTCGGCCTGGCCGGTGGCGTGCTCGGTGCCGCGCTCGGCATCGCCGCGGCGCAGCTCCTGCCCAGCCTGCTCGGCAGCTCGGTCGTCGTGTCCGGCGGCGCGGTCGCCGGCTCGGTGGTCGTCGCCATGGGCATCGGCCTGGTGTTCGGGGTCTACCCCGCCACCCGCGCCGCACGGCTGGCCCCCATCGACGCGCTGCGAGCCGAGTAGCCGTGCGCACCTCCCACCCCCCAGCAAGGAGCCTTCCCATGTCCAGCGTGACCACCCGGCTGCTTCCCGCGCTCGCCGCCGTCTCCGTCCTCGTGCTCGCCGGCTGCTCGGCCGGCGCCTCCCAGGCCGCTGCTCCCGCCACCTCCGCGGCGCCCCAGCAGCAGCAGGGCGACGGGGCGCAGCGCTCCGGACCCGGCGGCGGCGGTACCTCCGGCGAGATCGCGTCGGTGAACGGCACCGTCATGCAGGTCCGGTCCACGGACGCGCAGACCGCGGTGACCTGGACCGACGACACCACGTTCACGGCGTCGGTGGCCGGTGCGCTCTCCGACGTCACGGTGGGCTCGTGCGTGGTCGCGGTCTCGACGGCGACCACCTCGACGGACACCGACGCGACCGCCCCGCTGGCCGCGACCGGCATCCAGCTCACGACCGCGTCCGACGACGGCACCTGCGCCGGTGGCTTCGGCGGCGGACCCGGCGGTGGCCAGCGGCCCGACGGCGCCCCGACCGACATGCCGAGCATGCCGGCGGGCGACCGGCCGTCCGGCGCTCCGACCGACATGCCGTCGGGCGCTCCCGGTGGCGGCATGCGGGCCTTCAACGGCGTGGCCGCCGGCAAGGTCACCGCGATCGACGGCAGCACGCTGACCGTCGAGGTCACCGGCCAGGACGACGCCACGACGTCCCGCACGGTCACGGTCACGGACGCCACGACCTACACGAAGTCGGTCGCGGCCGACGCCACCGCCGTGGTGGTCGGGCAGTGCGCCAGCGCCCGCGGCCAGGCCGACGACAGCGGCAAGGTCACCGCGACCAGCATCACCGTCTCGGCGCCCACCGACGGCCAGTGCACCACGGGCATGCTCGGCGGCCGCGGGTTCCCGGGCGGCGGTCAGGGCGGCACGCAGGACGGCTCCACGCAGGGCGGCAGCAATGCCTGACGCCACCACCCGCCCCTCGGTCGCGCTGCGGCGCCGGGCCCGTCGGCGCCGCATCGTCGCCCTCACCGCGGCCGGTGCCGTCGTCCTGGTCGCCGCGGGCGGCGGTGTCGCCCTGGCCCTCGGGGGTCCCGAGGACAGCCGCTACCGCACGGCGACCGCCGAGACGGGCAGCGTCGAGCAGATCGTCGACTCCGTCGGCACGATCGCCTCGGTCAGCCGTCGCGACGCGGCGTTCTCGGTCGACGGCACGGTCGCGACGGTCAACGTGTCCGTCGGCCAGGTCGTCGCGGCCGGGGACGTGCTCGCCACGCTCGACACCGGCGCGCTGCAGGACGCCGTGGACAAGGCGCAGGCCGACCTGGCCGACGCCCAGCAGCAGCTCAGCGACGACCTGGACTCGCAGACGGCGTCGACCTCGTCGTCCTCGTCGAGCTCGTCCGCCAGCTCGTCATCCTCCGCCAAGTCGTCGTCGACCCCGTCGGCATCGGCCTCCCCGTCGGCCTCCCCGTCAGCCCCGGCGACCGGCGCCGACCCGCACGGGGGCGCCGACTCGACGGACCCGGCGGTCGCGAACGCGGCGGCCGACGTCCAGCAGGCTCAGCAGGCGCTGCTCGACCAGTACACGGTGACCGCCGACGCGCTCGCGACGAGCGGGGCGAGCGTCACGGCGTCGCAGGCGTCGTGCGCGGCGTTCCTCGCGGTCGTCGGCACCGACGTCACCGGGGACGACCCGGCTGACGCCTCGGGCGGCGACTCGGGCGACGGCACGCCGACGCCCGACCCGACCTCGACGGTCGGGACCACCTCGGACCCGGCGCCGACCGCCGACGACTCGACGACCGACGACTCCACGACAGACCCTGACCCGACGGCCGTCGAGCAGGCGCTCGCCGACTGCCAGGCCGCGCTCTCGGGTGCCCTCGACGCGCAGACGGCCACGGACACCGAGCAGCAGGCGCTGATGACGCTCGCCGACGCGCTCGACCAGGCCGTGCAGGCGCTGCAGAAGGCGATCGCGTCCAGCTCGTCGACGACCACCCCGACCAGCAGCACCCCGTCGACGACGACCCCGACCACCAGCATGTCGGCCACCAGCACGCCGGCCACCACCAGCACGCCGACCACCAGCACACCCACGACGAGCACACCGTCGTCGAGCAGCAGCAGCAGCAGCACGCCGTCCGGCGGCAGCACGACGACGGTGGCGACGGCGGCGACGATCCTGGCCGACCAGGCCGCGCTCGACCTGCAGGAGGCGAACGTCGCGCTGGCGCAGAGCCGGCTCCCGTTCTCGAACCTCACCAGCCCGATCGCGGGCACGGTCGCGGCCGTCTCGCTCGCCGTGGGCGACTCCGTCTCGGCGTCGTCGACCACCGCGGTGATCACGGTCCTCGGACCGGACGGCTACACGGTCACCACCAGCGTCCCGCTGACCAAGATCGACATCGTCACGGTCGGCCAGACCGCGCAGGTGACCACACCGAGCACGGACACGACGCTGACCGGCACGGTGAGCAGCATCGGGGTCCTCGACACCTCGACGACGGCCGACCCGGCGTACACGGTCGAGCTGGCCCTGGACCCGACGGACGCGACGCTCTACGACGGCGCCTCCGCCCAGGTCCACCTCTCGGTCGCGGGTGCCGACCGCGTCCTCACGGTCCCGACGTCCGCGGTCCACGTCGACGGCGCGACCGTCACGGTCCAGGTGCTGAAGAACGGCACCCCGACGGACGTCACGGTCACCCGCGGCGCGGTCGGCGCCGAGCGGACGGAGATCACCGACGGGCTCTCGGCCGGCGACGAGGTGGTCCTCGCGGACAACGACCAGGCCATCGTGTCCAGCACGTCGAGCACGTCGTCGGGCCTGTCGGGCCTGGGCGGCGACTCGACCGACCAGGGTCCCCCGGCCGGCTTCGTGTTTGACGGTGGCGGCCAGGGCGGCCCCCCGGCGGGCTTCACCGGTGGGGGTGCCAACCCGAACGGGTAGCCCGTCCGTCGCGTGCGCGCCGGTGGGCGGCTCCGCGTCGGTAGGCTCGCGGCGTCGCCCTCCGGCGGCACGGACGGGAGGACGACGATGACCGACGAGGCCACCGGCGGCACGCCGCAGGTCGCGGTGCTGGGCGGCGGGGTGATGGGCGAGACGCTGCTCAGCGCGCTGCTGACCGCGGGATGGGCGCCCGAGCAGGTCGAGATCACCGAGCGCTACGTGCCCCGCGCCGACGAGCTCGCCGGCCGCTACGGGGTGCGGACCGGGGCGTCGAACGCGGACGCCGCCGCGCGCGCCGACGTGGTCCTCCTCGCGGTCAAGCCGAACGTCGTCGCCTCGGTCCTCGACGAGATCAAGCAGACCCTGCGCGGCGGCGAGCTCGTCGTCAGCGTCGCGGCCGGCCTGCCGATCTCCAGCTATGAGAAGCGGCTCAACCTCGGTCAGCCGGTCGTCCGCGTCATGCCGAACACGCCGGCCGTCGTCGGCAAGGGAGCCAGCGCGATCGCCGCCGGGACGCACGCGACCGAGGGCCACCTGGTGCTCGTCGAGAAGATGCTCGCCGCCACCGGGCTCGTGGTCCGGGTGGAGGAGAAGGACCTCGACGCGGTGACCGCGATCTCGGGGTCCGGGCCGGCGTACGCGTTCTACCTGATCGACGCGATGGCGGAGGCCGGCGTGCTGCTCGGCCTGAGCCGGGACCTCGCGACGCAGCTCGCGGTGGCCACGGTCGAGGGGGCCGCGGCGCTGGCGGCCCAGTCCGGCGACCACCCCGCGATCCTGCGCGAGCGGGTCTCGTCGCCCGGCGGCACCACGGTCGCGGCCGTCCAGGTGCTCGACGCGCACGGGGTGCGGGCGGGCGTCGTGGCGGCGGCACAGGCTGCGCGGGACCGCTCGCGCGCGCTCGGCCAGCAGTACTGATGAGCGACCGGTGAACGCAGCGGCACGCCCGCCGGCGATGAGCGACGTCGCGGCGCTCGCGGGCGTCTCCCACCAGACCGTCTCCCGGGTGCTCAACGGCCATCCGAGCGTGCGGCCCGAGACCCGCGACCGCGTCACCGAGGCCATCGCGACCCTGGGCTACCGCCGCAACAGCGCCGCCCGCGCCCTGGTCACGCGGCGCTCCGGCACGCTCGGGGTCGTCACCCCGGCCACGGCCCTCTACGGCCCGACGAGCACGCTGGTCGGGCTCGAGGAGGCCGCCCGGGTGGTCGGGTGGTTCGTGTCGGTCGCGACCATCCGGCAGTTCGACGGCGACAGCATGCACACGGCGGTCGAGCACTTCCTGGGCCAGGGTGTCGACGGCATCGCGATCATCGCGCCGACGACCGAGGTCGCGCAGGCCATCGCCGCCATCGCGTCGCCCGTGCCGGTGGTGCTCATCTCGTCGGCGTCGGACCTGCCCGCGGAGGCGCACCTGCACGCCGTCGGGGTCGACCAGCGGCACGGTGCCCGGCTGGCCACGCAGCACCTGCTCGACCAGGGCTTCCCCGAGGTGGTGCACGTCGCCGGTCCACAGGACTGGTTCGACGCCCAGGACCGGCTGGCCGGCTGGCGCGAGGTCAGCGGTCCCGGCGCCCCGGAGCACATCGAGGCCGGCTGGGACGCCGCCGACGGGTATGAGCTGGGGCTGCGGATGGCCGACGAGGGGCTGCCCCGCGCGATCTTCGCGGCCAACGACCAGCTCGCGCTCGGCCTGCTGCACGCGTTCTGGGAGAGGGGCGTCCGGGTGCCTGCCGACGTCGCCGTCGTCGGGTTCGACGACGAGGTCGGGGCCGCGCACTACACGCCGCCGCTGACCACCGTCCGGCAGGACTTCGGGGCGCTGGGGCGGCTGGCGGTCGCGTCCCTGCAGGCCGCGTTCGCGGGGGAGGATGTGCTGCGGCAGCAGATCCCGGCGGAGCTGGTGGTGCGCGCGAGCTCGCTGGGCCACCCCTGAGGATCGCCCGGACCAGCGTCGATCCCACTCGTTGCCGAGTGTGGTCAGAACACCCGATGTTAGCGCTAACATATCTCTCGGCCGCCGGTGTCCGCCGCGGTCCGTGACGCATCGAACGGAGCCGCGTGATGACGGTCGACCCCCCCGGCGCTGACGCTCGCGCGGCGATCGCCGCAGGTCAGACGGTGCTCGGCATCGAGCTGGGCTCCACCCGCATCAAGGCCGTCCTCATCGGCCCGGACCACACCCCGCTCGCCAGCGGCAGCCACGACTGGGAGAACCAGTTCGTCGACCGCGTGTGGACCTACGACCTCGACTCGGTCTGGACCGGGCTGCAGCAGGCCGTCGCCGCGCTGCTCGACGACGCCGAGCAGCAGCACGGGGTCCGCCCCGCGAACCTGTCGGCCATCGGCGTCTCCGCGATGATGCACGGCTACCTCGCGTTCGACGCGGCGGGCGAGCTGCTGGTCCCCTTCCGGACCTGGCGGAACACCAGCACAGGGCCGGCCGCTGCCGAGCTCACCGAGCTGTTCGGCTACAACATCCCGCTGCGCTGGTCGATCGCGCACCTGCGCCAGGCGGAGCTCGACGCCGAGCCGCACGTGCCGCAGATCCGGTTCCTCACCACGCTCGCCGGCTACGTGCACTGGAAGCTGACCGACCGCCTGGTGCTGGGCGTCGGGGACGCGTCGGGCATGTTCCCGATCGACCCCGCGACCAAGACGTACGACGCCGGCCTGCTGGCCAAGTACCCCGGCGAGGTCGAGCCCCTGCTGCCCGAGGTCCTGCTCGCCGGCCAGGACGCCGGCCGCCTGACCGAGGCCGGGGCAGCGCTGCTCGACCCCACGGGCACGCTGCAGGCGGGGATCCCGCTGTGCCCGCCCGAGGGCGACGCCGGGACCGGCATGGTCGCGACGAACGCGGTGGCGCAGCGGAGCGGCAACGTCAGCGTCGGCACCAGCATCTTCGCCATGGTCGTGCTGGAGCGGCCGTTGGCGCGCGTGCACCACGAGCTCGACCTGGTGACGACACCCTCGGGCGACCTCGTCGCGATGGTGCACTGCAACAACGGGGCCAGCGAGCTCGGGGCGTGGGCCGACGTGTTCGGCCAGTTCGCCGCGGCGCTCGGGCAGCCGACCAGCGCGGACGAGGTGTTCGGCACGCTGCTGCGCGAGGCCCTGAAGGGCGACGCGGACGGCGGCGGCCTGCTGGCGTACAACTACCTGTCCGGCGAGCCGATCACGGGCCTGGCCGAGGGCCGCCCGCTCGTGGTCCGGACCCCCGACAGCCGGCTCACGCTCGCCAACTTCATGCGCACGCAGGTCTACGGCGCGTTCGGCACGCTGAGCCTGGGGATGCGCGTGCTGGCCGACGAGGGCGTCGAGCTCGACTCGATGTTCGCGCACGGCGGGCTGTTCCGGACCGAGGGCGTCGCCCAGCGGCTGCTCGCCGCGGCCGTCGGCGCGCCGGTCACGGTCGGCAGCACGGCGGGCGAGGGCGGTGCCTGGGGGATCGCGGTGCTCGCCGCCTACCTCGGCGCCGCGTCCGAGCAGGACCTCAGCACGTACCTGGAGGAGCGGGTGTTCGGCGGCGCCGAGTCCGTGACCATCGCGCCCGACGACGACGACGTCCGCGGCTTCGACGCCTACCTCGCGCGCTACAGCGCCGGGCTGGCGGTCGAGCAGGCCGCGGTGGAGGCACTGTGAGCACGAAGGACGAGATCGAGCGCACGCGCGCCGTCGTCGCCACCCTCCACGCGGAGCTCCCGCGCTGGGGGCTCGTGGTGTGGACCGCCGGCAACGTCTCGCAGCGCATACTCGTCGGGGAGGCCCCCGGGCCCGACGACCTGTTCGTCATCAAGCCCTCAGGCGTGACGTACGACGAGCTGACGCCCGAGTCGATGGTCGTCTGCGACCTCGACGGGAACCTCGTCGACGGCACCCGTGCCCCGTCGAGCGACACCGCCGCGCACGCCTACGTCTACCGCCACATGCCCGACGTCGGCGGGGTCGTGCACACCCACTCCACCTACGCGACGGCCTGGGCCGCCCGCGGCGAACCGGTCCCGTGCGTGCTGACGATGATGGCCGACGAGTTCGGCGGGGACGTCCCGATCGGCCCGTTCGCGCTCATCGGCGACGACTCGATCGGTCGCGGCATCGTCGAGACCCTGCGCGACTCCCGCAGCCCCGCGGTCCTCATGCGCAACCACGGCCCGTTCACCATCGGGCGCGACGCCAAGGCCGCCGTCAAGGCCGCCGTGATGGTCGAGGAGGTGGCCCGCACGGTGCACATCGCCCGGCAGCTGGGCGACACGATCCCGATCGCGCAGCCCGACATCGACTCCCTCTACGCCCGCTACCAGCACGTCTACGGCCAGCAGCCCGCCCACACCACGGAGACCGACTCATGACCAAGCCCTACGCCGACCGCGAGATCTGGTTCCTCACCGGGAGCCAGGGGCTCTACGGCGAGGAGACGCTGCGGCAGGTCGCCACGCAGTCGCAGGAGATCGCGCGGGTCCTGGGCGACGCGCTGCCCGCGACGCTCGTCTGGAAGCCGGTCCTCACCGACTCCGACGCGATCCGCCGCGCGGCGCTCGAGGCCAACGCGGACGACGCCGTCATCGGCGTGATCGTCTGGATGCACACGTTCTCGCCGGCCAAGATGTGGATCGCCGGCCTGGACGCGCTGCGCACCCCGCTGCTGCACCTGCACACGCAGGCGAACGTCGAGCTGCCCTGGGACACCATCGACTTCGACTTCATGAACCTCAACCAGGCCGCGCACGGCGACCGCGAGTTCGGATACATGGCGACCCGGCTCGGCGCGGCGCGCAAGACGGTCGCGGGGCACGTGTCGAACCCGGCCGTGACCGCCTCGATCGACACCTGGGTCCGGGCCTGCGCCGGCTGGGCGGCGACGCACGAGCTCAAGCTCGCGCGGTTCGGCGACAACATGCGCAACGTCGCGGTGACCGAGGGTGACAAGACCGAGGCCGAGCTGCGGTTCGGCGTCTCGGTGAACACCTGGGGCGTGAACGACCTGGTCGCGGCCGTGGCCGCGGTGGCCGACACCGACGTCGACTCGCTCGTCGCGGAGTTCGAGGACCTGTACGACGTGGTCCCGGAGCTGCGGGCCGGCGGCGACCGCCACGAGTCCCTGCGGTACGGCGCCCGGCAGGAGATCGCGCTGCGGACCCTGCTCGAGTCGCTGGGTGCCAAGGCCTTCACGACGAACTTCGAGGACCTCGGCGACCTGCGCCAGCTCCCGGGCCTGGCCGTGCAGCGGCTGATGGCCGACGGGTACGGCTTCGGCGCCGAGGGCGACTGGAAGACGGCGATCCTGGTCCGCGCGGCCAAGGTGATGGGCGCCGGCCTGCCCGGCGGCGCGTCGCTCATGGAGGACTACACCTACGACCTCACGCCCGGCTCGGAGCGGATCCTCGGCGCGCACATGCTCGAGATCTGCCCGACCCTGACCACCGCGAAGCCGACGCTGGAGATCCACCCGCTCGGCATCGGCGGCAAGGAGGACCCGGTCCGCCTGGTCTTCAACGCCGACCCCGGCGTGGGCGTCGTCGTCTCGCTCGCGGACATGCGCGACCGCTTCCGCCTCACCGCGAACGTCGTCGACGTCGTGCCGCCGACGGCCGACCTGCCGCACCTGCCCGTCGCCCGGGCGGTCTGGGAGCCGCGGCCCGACTTCCGCACGTCCGCCGAGGCCTGGCTCACGGCCGGGGGAGCGCACCACACGGTGCTCACCACGGCCGTCGGGGTCGAGGCGTTCGAGGACTTCGCGGAGATCGCCCGCACCGAGCTCCTGGTCATCGACGAGTCGACCACGCGCCGCGCGTTCCGCGACCAGGTGCGCTGGAACCAGGTCTACTTCCGGCTGGCCCAGGGGTTCTGACTCCTACGCTGGGGGCCATGTCGACCCTTCCTCGCCCGCGCGGCCGCCGCCCCGCGGGCGAGGACACCCGGGGCACCATCCTCGCGGCCGCGCGCGACGAGTTCGCCGAGCGGGGCTACGACGGCGCGAGCATGCGCTCCGTGGCGCGCCGGGCGGACGTCGACCCCGCGCTGGTCCGGCACTACTTCCGCGACAAGTCCGAGCTGTTCGCCGCGGGGATGATCCCTGCCGGCGCGGACCCCGCGGTGATCGCGAGGGGCATCGCCGCAGGCGGCGTGGAGGGCCTGGGCGAGCGGCTGGTGACGGCCGTCCTGGGCGTGTGGGAGGCCGACGGGGGAGTCGCGTTCCGGGTCGCGTTCGCCGGGATGTCGTCCGGGGAGGTCCGGGCCGAGGCGCTCATGGGGTACGTGTCCCGGGAGGTGTTCGGGCAGGTGGTGCGCGTGCTCCCGCCCCCCGACCAGAAGCTGCGGGTCTCGCTCGTGGCGTCGCAGGTCGCCGGTGTGCTGCTGGCCCGGCACGTGCTGCGGCTGGAGCCGCTGGCGTCGTTGTCCGTCGACGAGGTCGCCGCGCTGGTCGGTCCGACGCTGCAGCGCTACCTCGCGGGACCGCTCACCTAGCCCCTCGGGCGACCGCCACGGCCCAGGCGACCAGCGGCACCTGCAGCGGCAGCCGCGCCCACGCGACGGCCGGGCGGCCGACCCACGACCGAGCGTCCGGCCGGGACCGGACCGCCATCGTCACGTTCCCCGGGAACACGCCCACCAGCAGCGCCGCCGACGCCAGCCCGCCCGCGCGGCGCGTCGCCGGGACGACGAGCGCGGCGGCGCACGCGAGCTCCGCGACGCCGCTGCCGAGCACCCACGGGTCGGGGTCGCCGAGGCGGCGGGGGATCAGCGGGCGGAAGATGCCGGGCCGGCGCAGGTGCAGGACGCCCGAGGTCCCGAGCAGGGCGGCGAGCGCGATCGCCGGGGCGTGCCGGCGCAGGGTCGAGGAGAGCACGCGCCACGGTAACCGGACCGCCCGGGTGTCGGTGGTGCTGAGTAGCGTGCCGAGCATGGACCTCGACCTCGCGCCCGAGCACTACGCCCGTGTGATCGCGCAGGAGTCGGCCCGGGCGGCCGACGCCCTGGACCGGGCCCCCGCGACGGCGGAGGTCCCGTCGTGCGCGGACTGGTCGGCGGCCGACCTCGCCTTCCACCTGGGTGAGGTGCAGGACTTCTGGTCGCAGATCGTGGCGCACGGCCTCGCGGGGCCCGACGACGTCGCGGAGACGGAGCGCCGGCCCGACGACCAGCTGGTCGCCTTCCTGCGCACGCGGACCGACGCCCTGCTGGCGGCGCTCGCTGCGAGCGACCCGGCGGACCCGTGCTGGTCGTGGTCGCCCACGGGTGGGACGGTCGGGTGGGTGTTCCGCCGGCAGGCGCACGAGGCCCTGGTGCACCGGGTCGACGCCGAGCAGACCGCGGGCGTGCCGGTGACCGATCCGGGGGTCGAGCTGGCCGCGGACGGTGTCGACGAGATGCTGGGTGTGATGGTCACCGGGCTGCCCGAGTGGGCGACGTTCGCGCCCGACGGTCTGCGCGTGCGGCTCGAGGCCACGGACGCCGGCCGCGAGTGGGTCATGGCGTTCGGTCGGTTCCGCGGCACGTCCCCGACCACGGGCAAGGAGTACGACGACCCGTGCGCCGAGCTGGTCGGCGGCGCTCCGTGGGAGGGGGAGGACGAGGACGTGACCGCGACCGTCTCGGGTCGGGCCTGGGACCTCGAGCTGTGGCTCTGGGGGCGTGGCTCGGCCGACGTGCTCGAGCACGACGGCGACCCGACGGCGATCGCGCGGCTCCGGGACGTCATCGTCGACTCGACGCAATAGCCCTTGCCTCCGGGGACGGGGGAGGAGCACAATTCCCCGTATGGGGAATAACGGCGCGGCGATCGCGATCCGCGGGCTGCACGTGGTGCGCGGCGGCACCACCGTGATCGAGTCGCTCGACCTGACGGTGCCGGCGGGCCAGGTGGTCGGCCTCATCGGGCCCAGTGGCAGCGGCAAGACGACCCTCATGAGGGCGGTCGTCGGCGCGCAGGTGGTCGCCGGCGGGACCGTCACCGTGCTCGGCGGCCCGGCCGGCTCCGCCTCGCTGCGGCGGCGCATCGGCTACGTGACCCAGGCGCCCAGCGTGTACGCGGACCTGACCGTCACCGAGAACCTGCGGTACGCGGCGGCGATCCTCGGTGTCGACGCCGCGGGGGTCCGCCGGGCGCTGACCGACGTCGACCTCGTGGCGCACGCCGGCCAGTCCATCGGCACCCTGTCCGGCGGGGAGCGCTCGCGGGTCTCGCTGGCGATCGCGCTGCTCGGGCGGCCGGACCTCCTGGTCCTCGACGAGCCGACAGTCGGCCTCGACCCGGTCCTGCGCCGCGACCTCTGGGACCTGTTCCACCGACTGAGCCGCTCGGGCGTGAGCCTGCTGGTCTCGAGCCACGTGATGGACGAGGCCGCCCGCTGCGACCGGCTGATCCTCCTGCGCGGCGGGTCGGTCCTCGCCGACGGCACCCTGGACGAGTTGCTGGCGGACACGGGCGCCCCCGACGTCGAGGCGGCGTTCCTCACCCTGGTCGACCAGGCGGTCGCCCGCGACGGCGGGACGGGGGCGGCGGCATGAGCGCCACACCGACCGAGCCGGCCACCGCCGGTCGCGCCGACCGGTCGCCCGCGGCTCAGGCCCCGACGGACGTGGGGGCCCGCGCCGGGCTGACGCCGATGCTCACCGCGGCCACAGCGCGCCGGGTCCTCACGCAGCTGCGGCACGACAAGCGCACGATCGCCCTCGTCGTCCTGCTGCCGTGCCTGCTCATCGGCCTGATCGCGTGGATGTTCAACGGCACGCCGGTCCTCGACCAGTTCGGGCCCCTGCTCGTCGGCCTCTTCCCGCTGGTCGTGATGTTCCTGGTCACCAGCGTGGCCACCCTGCGGGAGCGCACCTCCGGCACCCTCGAGCGGCTGATGACCCTGCCGATCGGCCGGGGCGACGTCGTCATCGGCTACGCCCTCGCGTTCGCGGTGCTGGCGGCGGTCCAGGCGCTGGTGATCGTCGGGTTCGCCGTGTGGGTCTGCGGCATGGACGTCGCCGGCCCGATCGGGCTCGTCATCCTGGTCGCCGTGCTCGACGCGGTGCTCGGGTGCGCGCTCGGCCTCGGCGCGTCCGCCCTGGCGAAGACCGAGTTCCAGGCCGTCCAGCTCATGCCGCTCGTCCTGTTCCCGCAGCTCATCACCTGCGGCCTGCTGATGCCGCGCGACGAGATGCCGACGGTCCTCGAGTGGATCTCCCGCGTCCTGCCCCTGACCTACGCGCTCGACGCCATGCAGCAGCTGGCCGCCGGCGCGACATGGACCGACGTCCGCGGCGACGTCGGCGTGATCGCCCTGTTCATCGTCGGCGCCCTCCTGGTCGGCGGCGCCACCCTCCGCCGCCGCACCCCCTGACCCGGCGCCGACCCGGGGGCCGCCACCGCAGCCCGACTCGTGGGACCTCTGGCAGGCCGCCGCACGAGAGATCCCGCACCCCTGCGGCTCCGCCGCCTACCCCGCCGAGCGGGGGCGGGAGCGGCGCCGTCCCGCGAGAACGTCACATTGCGACGAGAACGGCAGTTCATGCTGCCGTTCTCGTGCCGAACTGCCGTTCTCGTCTGGTCCGGGTCGCCCGGCGAGCGCCCCGGCAGCGGTCCGGGAGAGTCCCGCGTGACCTCCGCGGCCGCCCGCAGGGTGTGGTCGCGCTCCCGTCGCCACACCGGTGCGCTGCGCGAGAGCTGACGCGCCGCGGGGCCGTCGTCATGGCCGGTCCGGTCACACCCCTGAGCGGACCGGTCATCGTCGCGCTCCCACTGTGACCGGAATGCAACCTGAAAACGCCGCCACGGGACCGAATGTGAGCGCTAACATTCGGACGAACCACCCGCCGGGGCAACCCGGCGGGACTCGCGCCCCGGTGCCCCGGGTGCGCGACGTGGGCCGGTCGGCGTGGACCGGGGCCGCGTGCAGGTGCGTTTCTCGAGGAGGAGAAGCAGATGGCCAGCAAGATGTTCAGGAACCGGTCGATCGCCGCCGGCATCGCGGTGCTCGCACTCGGGCTCGCAGGCTGCAGCAGCGGGGGCGACTCCGGTGACGCGTCGACCAGCGGCAGCAGCGGCGACAGCTCGGGCGACCTCATCAAGGTCGGCTTCAGCCAGGTCGGCTCCGAGAGCGGCTGGCGTGCCGCCAACACCAAGTCCATCCAGGACACGCTGACGAAGGACGCCGGGTTCGACCTGAGCTTCTCCGACGCCCAGCAGAAGCAGGAGAACCAGATCCAGGCGATCCGGTCCTACATCGCGCAGGGCGTCGACTACATCGCGTTCTCGCCGGTGGTCGAGTCCGGCTGGGACTCGGTCCTCGAGGAGGCCAAGCAGGCAGGGATCCCCGTCGTCCTCACGGACCGCGCGGTCGACAGCAAGGACACGTCGCTGTACGCGACGTTCATCGGGTCGGACTTCATCGAGGAGGGCAAGCGGGTCGGTGAGTGGGTGTCCGACAACCTCGGCACCGAGCCCATCAACGTCGTCGAGCTGCAGGGCACCACGGGCTCCGCTCCCGCGATCGACCGCAAGGAAGGCTTCGCGGACGCCACGAAGGACAACCCGAACATCAAGATCATCGCGTCCGAGACGGGCAACTTCACGCGCGCCGAGGGCAAGACGGTCATGGAGGGCTTCCTGCAGGCCTACCCGGACATCGACCTCGTGTACGCCCACAACGACGACATGGGGCTCGGCGCCATCGAGGCGATCGAGGCCGCGGGCAAGGTGCCCGGCAAGGACATCAAGGTCGTCAGCATCGACGGCGTCCACGACGGCATGGTCGCGCTGTCCGAGGGCAAGATCAGCTACATCGTCGAGTGCAACCCGCTGCTCGGCCCGGACCTTGCCAAGATCATCCAGACGCTGCACGACGGCGGGACCGTCGAGCCGCGGATCGTGACGCACGACGACGCGTTCGACCAGGCGGCGGCCATCGAGGCTCTGCCCACCCGGCAGTACTGACCCCGACCCGGCCGGTATGACACAGGCTGCCCGGGGGGACCTCGACGTCCCCCCGGGCAGCACCGCCCTGCCGGTACCGTGAGACCGGCGCGGACGAAAGGTCGACGATGACCGACACTGCTTCCCCGATCCCGAACCCGATCACGATCCCGATCGTCGAGATGACCGGGATCTCCATCACGTTCCCGGGCGTCAAGGCGCTCGACAGCGTCGACTTCCGGCTGTTCCCGGGCGAGGTGCACGCCCTCATGGGCGAGAACGGCGCCGGCAAGTCCACGCTGATCAAGGCCCTCACGGGCGTGTACTCGATCGACTCCGGCCGCATCGTCGTCGGCGGCGAGGAGCGCACGTTCACCGGTCCCGCGCAGGCTCAGACCGCCGGGATCAGCACCGTGTACCAAGAGGTCAACCTCTGCGACAACCTCTCCGTGGCCGAGAACATCATGCTCGGGCACGAGGTGCGCCGAGCGGGCGTCGTCGACTGGCGGCGCACCCGTGCCGCCGCGCGCGAGCACCTGCGGACCATGAACCTCGACATCGACCCCAAGTCGTCGCTGTCGGCGCACTCGCTGGCGGTGCAGCAGCTGGTGGCGATCTCGCGCGCGATGGTGGTGGACGCCCGCGTCCTCATCCTCGACGAGCCCACCTCGAGCCTCGACGCCGAGGAGGTCGCCCGCCTGTTCGACGTCGTGCGCGGGCTGCGCGACCGCGGCGTCGCGATCCTGTTCGTCTCGCACTTCCTCGACCAGGTGTACGCGATCAGCGACCGCATGACGGTCCTGCGCAACGGCGCGCTGGTCGGGGAGTACCGGACGGCCGAGCTGTCCCGCGTCGAGCTGGTGCAGAAGATGATCGGACGCGCGCTCGAGGTGCTCGAGCAGCTGGAGGAGTCGCCCAAGCGCTCCGTCGCCGAGCGCGCCGACACCAAGCCGTACCTGCAGGCCATCGGGCTCGGCCGCAAGGGCACCATCGAGCCGTTCGACCTCGACGTGTACTCCGGCGAGGTGGTCGGGCTGGCCGGGCTGCTGGGCTCGGGCCGCACCGAGCTCGCCCGGCTGCTGTACGGCGCCGACCGCGCGGACAAGGGCGAGATCACCGTCGAGGGCAAGCCCGTGAAGATGCGGACGCCACGCTCGGCGCTGTCCCGCGGGATCGTCTACTCCTCGGAGAGCCGCAAGACCGAGGGCATCGTCGGCGACCTGACGGTGCGCGAGAACATCGTGCTGGGCCTGCAGGCCGAGCGCGGCTGGCTGCGCCGGGTGTCCAAGCGCAAGTCCGACGAGGTGGTCGACCGGTACGTCGAGGCGCTGGGCATCCGGCCCGCCAACCCCGACGCCATCGCCGGCAACCTCTCGGGCGGCAACCAGCAGAAGGTGCTGCTCGCGCGCTGGCTGGCAACCCAGCCCAAGCTCCTGCTGCTCGACGAGCCCACCCGCGGCATCGACGTCGGCGCCAAGGCCGAGATCCAGCGGCTCGTCGCCGACCTCGCGGCCCAGGGCATGGCGGTCGTCTTCATCTCCGCCGAGCTGGACGAGGTCCTGCGCCTGTCGCACCGCATCGCCGTGCTGCGCGACCGCCGCCTGGTCGCGCAGATCGCCAACTCCGACGACGTCACCACCGACGACGTCGTCCACCTCATCGCGAGCGGAGGGCAGGACGAATGAACGCCGTCGGCACCATCGCCCGCCACCGGCTGTTCTGGCCGATCGTGGCGTTCGCCGTCCTGCTGCTCGCCTGCGTGCTCAAGTCGCACACGTTCCTCGACATCGAGGTCCGCGACGGCCACCTGTTCGGCGGGCCCATCGACATCATCCGGCGCACCAGCGTGCTGCTGCTGGTCGCCCTCGGCATGACCCTCGTCATCGCCACCCGCGGGATCGACCTGTCCGTCGGCGCCGTGATGGCGATCGCCGGTGCGATCGCGCTGACGCAGATCGCGTCGTCGCCGGACCCGAACTCCGTGGCGACCGTGCTCAGCGCCATGGGCGTGGCCGTGCTGGTCTGCCTGGTCATCGGCGCCTGGAACGGGTTCCTCATCGCGGTCGTCGGGATCCAACCGATCATCGCGACCCTGATCCTCATGACCGCCGGGCGCGGGATCGCGATGCTCATCACGGGCGGTCAGATCACCACCGTGACCAGCGCGCCCTACAAGACGCTCGCGTCGGGGTACTTCCTCGGCCTGCCCGTCGCCGCGCTGATCGCCGGGTTCTTCTTCGTCGTGACGGCGCTGGTCACCCGCCGGACGGCCCTCGGCGTGCTCATCGAGGCCGTCGGCATCAACCCGTCGGCGTCGCGGCTGGCGGGCGTGCGGGCGCGGACGATCATCTGGACCGTCTACATCCTCTGCGCGTTCTTCGCCTGCATCGCCGGGTTCATCAAGAGCTCGGACATCATGGCGGCCGACTCCAACAACGTCGGCCTGTTCATCGAGCTGGACGCGATCCTGGCGGTGGTCATCGGCGGCACGTCGCTGGCCGGCGGCAAGTTCTCGCTGGCCGGCACGCTCGTCGGCTCCATGGTCATCACCACGCTCACCCTGTCCGTGACGATCCTCGGCATCCCGGCGAACGCGGTCTCGCTGTTCAAGGCCCTCGTCGTCATCGCGGTCTGCCTGCTCCAGTCGCCGGTGGTCCGCAACAAGATGCGGTCCCGACGACCGGCCCCCGCCCCTGTCCCCTCGGAGGTACCGGCCTGATGGCGACCGACCAGCTCACCTCCACCACCCACCAGGCCGACGCCCCGCCGTCGATCGGCACCCGGGTCCGGCGCTTCCGCATCGACGAGCGCTACCTGCCCGTCCTGGGCACCGTCGTCGTCCTGATCGTCATGCTGGCCATCGGCGGCTCGCGGTACGAGAACTTCCTGACCGGCCGCGTCATGGCGAACGTGCTGATCAACAACTCGTTCCTGGTGGTGCTCGCCGTCGGGATGACGTTCGTGATCCTCACCGGCGGCATCGACCTGTCCGTCGGCGCGGTCGTCGCCCTGTCCAGCTGCATCGCGGCCTGGATGTTCACGCACGGCTACGGCGCCGCCGTGGCCATCCCGACGATCATCCTGGTGGGCACGACGCTCGGCCTGGTGGTCGGCGTGATGATCCACGTGTTCGAGATACAACCCTTCATCGCCACCCTCGCCGCCATGTTCCTGGCGCGCGGGCTCTGCTACCTCGTGGCGCCGGAGTCCATCCCGATCACGGACCCGACGATCGTCGCCCTGTCCACCACCCGGTGGGGCACCGCGGACGGGCTGGTGATCACGCCGAGCGGCGTCATCGCGCTGGCGGTCGTGCTCATCGCGTTCGTGACCCTCCACTACACGCGGTTCGGCCGGACGGTCTACGCGATCGGCGGCGGCGAGCAGTCCGCCAAGCTCATGGGCCTGCCGGTCGCGCGCACCAAGGTGCTGGTCTACGTCATCAGCGGCACCTGCGCGGGCCTGGGCGGCCTGCTGTTCGCGATCTTCTCGCGGTCCGGCTACTCGCTGACCGGCGTCGGCATGGAGCTCGACGCCATCGCCGCCGTCGTCATCGGCGGCACGCTGCTCACCGGCGGCAGCGGCTTCGTCCTGGGGTCGGTGCTCGGCGTGCTGGTGCTGGGCCTGATCCAGACGATCATCACGTTCCAGGGCACCCTGAGCTCGTGGTGGACCAAGATCTTCATCGGCGCGCTGCTGCTGATCTTCGTGGTCCTGCAGCGCCTGCTGGTGATCCGGCGCCGCTGAGGCGGGCGGGCGAACGACGCGTCGGGTCGTGAGTTTCCGACGACATCGTGAGTTGCAGCTCACGACCTCGTCGGAAACTCACGACCTCGCATGCGCGACCTCAGGGCCGGGCCGCGAAGCGCTCCAGCAGGTCGGCGTGGCCCGAGACGATGATCAGGTCGTTGACGGACAGGCGGGTCTCGGGCGTCGCGTAGGCGAACTCGATCCCGGGGCTCTTCACGCCGATGACCGTGACGCCGTAGCGCTCGCGCACCCGCGACTGCGCGAGCGTGAACCCCTGCGTCTCCTTGGGCGGGCGCATCTTCACGATGGTGAACCCGTCCTCGACCTCGATGTAGTCGAGCAGCTTGCCGGACACCAGGTGGGCCACACGGGCGCCGGCGTCGGCCTCGGGCAGCACCACGTGGTGGGCGCCGATCCGCTGCAGGATGCGCGCGTGCTCGTTGCTCACGGCCTTGGCCCAGATCTGCGGCACCCCGATGTCGACGAGGTTGCCCGTGATCAGCACGGACGCCTCGAGGTAGGAGCCGACGCCGACGACGGCCACGGGGAACTCCCGCGCGCCCAGCTGCTCGAGGGCCTCGGGGTTGGCGGCGTCGGCCTCGACCAGCGCGATCCGACCGGCCCACTGGGCGACCAGGTCGGGGTTGCGCTCGACGGCCAGCACGTCCTGCCCGAGCCGGTCGAGGGTCGCCGCGATGGACGACCCGAACCGGCCGAGCCCGATGACCAGCACGCCCGAGTCCTTCCGGGGCGTGCGCGGTCCCTTCTGCGAGGACTTGATCTCGCTCAACCTGTCAGCCAATGATCGGCCTCTCTTCCGGTAGCCGGATCACCCGACGACGGTTGCGCAGCGCGAGCGCGGCCGCAAGCGTCATCGTGCCGGTCCGGCCGATGAACATGAGCACGGTGAGCACGTACTTCGCCGGGGGCGGCAGCCCGGGGGTGACGCCGGTGGACAGGCCGCAGGTGGCGAAGGCGGAGATGACCTCGAACAGGACCCGGTCCAGCCGGAGGTTCGTGATCGACAGCAGCAGCAGCGACGAGACGAGCACGAGCGTCGCGGAGACCAGGGAGACGGCGATCGCGACCTGGAGGGCCTCCCGGGGGATCCGGCGCCCGTAGGCCTCGACGTCCTTGTCCCCGCGGCCCTCGGCCAGGATGGCGAGCAGCATGACGGCCAGCGTCGTGACCTTGATGCCGCCGGCGGTCGAGGCCGAGCCGCCACCGACGAACATCAGCGCGTCCATCAGCAGCCACGTGCTCTCGTGCATCTGCCCGACGTCGACCGTCGAGAAGCCTCCGGACCGTGGCATCACGCCGGCGAAGAGCGAGGCCAGGGCCGTGGCGCTGGGACCCAGCGGGGCGAACGTCTCGGGGTTGGTCCACTCGAACGCCGCCACCAGGACCGAGCCGGCGATCACGAGGGCCACGCTCGTGGTGATCGTCAGCTTCGAGTGCAGGCTCCAGCGGCGCGGGTCGCGCAGGTACCGGGCGACGTTGAGGATCACGGGGAACCCGAGCGAGCCGATGAAGACACCGATGATGATCGGCATCAGGACCCACCAGTCGGCCGCGAACGGCTCGAGCCCGTACGCCGTCGGGACGAAGCCCGCGTTGTTGAACGCCGAGATCGCGTAGAAGATCGCGTGCCACGCCGCCGCGCCCAGGTCCTCGTCGAACAGCAGGAACCGCGGGAAGAGCACCACCGCGATGACCAGCTCGAGCGCGACGGACGTGATGACCACGGTCCGGATCAGCGACCCGACCTCGCCCAGCCGGGTCTCCTTGGTCTCCGACGAGACGAGGAGCCGCTGCGTCAGCCCGATCCGCCGGGACACCGCCATGCCGAGCAGCGACGCCAGCGTCATGACGCCCAGGCCGCCGATCTGGATGGCCACGAGGATGGCGACGAGCCCCCACGTGGACCAGTACTCGCCGGTGGGCACCACCACCAGACCGGTGACCGTGCTGGCGGACGTGGCCGTGAACAGGGCGTCGACGAACGGGGCCCGGTGGCCGCTCGCGGTGGCCCACGGGACGGACAGTGCCACGGTGACCAGGGCGATCACCAGCGCGAACACGCCGAGGGCCAGGCGGGCGGGGGACTGGCGCGCCGAGCGGTCGACGAGCTCGCGCAACCGCCATGCCACGCCCGGGCCGCCCCGCGCCATCGCACCTCCCCGCAACCGGCCGGCGCCCGCCGGTCGGGGCAACTCTGGCATGGGCGACCGGTGTGGTTCGACCCGACAGGCGCGAGCTCGTCGGATCGACAGGGGGCCCGGCGGGTGCGACGGTGATGCCCATGACGTCCTCGGCGCCCGTGCGCGTGGTGTGGTCGCGCGAGATGCTCGCGTACGACTTCGGCCACGGCCACCCGATGACGTCGGAGCGCCTGGACCTCACCATCCGCCTGGCCGACGCGCTGGGGCTGCTCTCGGGCCCGGGTGTGGAGCTGGTCGGCGCGGACGTCGCGTCGGACGCGCTCCTGCACACCGTGCACGACCGGGCGTACGTCGCCGCCGTGCACCGGGCGTCGAGCGAGGGCACCCACGACCCGGAGCACGGCCTGGGCACCAGCGACGACCCCGTCTTCCCGCACATGCACGAGGCCTCGGCCATGGTGGTGCAGGGGTCGGTCGACTCGGCGCTCGCCGTCTGGGAGGGGCGTGCCGAGCACGCGGTGAACGTGACCGGGGGCCTGCACCACGCGATGCCGGCGGCCGCGTCGGGGTTCTGCGTGTACAACGACGCGGCGGTCGCCATCCGGGCGCTGCTGGACGCCGGCGTCCAGCGGGTCGCCTACGTCGACATCGACGCGCACCACGGCGACGGGGTGCAGGCGGTGTTCTGGGACGACCCCCGCGTGCTGACGGTGTCGCTGCACGAGACCGGGCAGGCGCTCTTCCCCGGCACGGGCCACGCGCGCGAGATCGGCGGACCCGGCGCCGAGGGCACGGCGGTCAACGTCGCGCTCCCGTCGGGGACGGGCGACGCGGGGTGGCTGCGCGCCATCGACGCCGTCGTGCCCGCCGTCGTGCGCGCGTTCGAGCCGGAGGTGCTCGTCACCCAGCACGGCTGCGACACCCACGTCCTCGACCCGCTGACGCACCTGCGGGTGAGCGTCGACGGCCAGCGCCTGGCGGCGGAGCAGCTGCACGACCTCGCGCACGAGGTGGCCGGCGGGCGCTGGCTGGCGCTGGGCGGGGGCGGGTATGCCGTGGTGGACGTGGTCCCGCGGGCCTGGACCCACCTGCTCGGCATCGCGACGCACCGGCCCGTCGACCCGGCGGCGCAGATCCCGGACGAGTGGCGGAACCTGGTGCGCGAGCGGTACGGCCGGCTCGGGCCGGACACGATGACCGACGGTCGCGACGCCCGGTTCAGCCCGTGGTCGTCCGGCTACGACCCGTCCGACGACGTCGACCGCGCGATCCGGGCCACCCGCGCGGCCGTCTTCCCGCACCTCGGGCTCGACCCGGAGCACGACTGACCCGCTGGGCCGGACGGGGGACGTCCCAGGCGTCCCCTCTTTCCCACGCGTCCCAGGCGCCACTAGGCTGATCCGGCACCCGCAGGAGGGTGCGCGGGCCCGCCGCGCCGACGGGCGGAATGGACGAGACATGAGCGAGCAGCGCGACCAGCCTGGCCGCACGCGGTTCCTCACCGTCCTCGAGGTCGCCGAAGTGATGCGCGTCTCGAAGATGACCGTGTACCGCCTGCTGCACTCGGGCGAGCTGCCCGGGGTGCGGGTCGGCCGCTCGTTCCGGGTCCCGCAGGACGCGCTCGACCACTACCTGGCCACGTCGCCGGCGGTCGAGGCGCGCGAGCAGGACCGCCGCAGCTCCTGAGCCGGGTCCGAGGTGCTTCCGAGGACCGGCGCGTCGTCGGGACGGCTCCGGATCGCGTAAGGTAGAGCCTCGGACTTTGTTCGTGCGTGGGCGACTCGATTGCACTCGATCTCTTCTACGCGTCGATCGACCACCAGAACGGCCCGTCTGCCGGGTCTCCATCGGAAGCGAAGTGAGGACCCCATGGGCTCCGTCATCAAGAAGCGCCGCAAGCGGATGGCCAAGAAGAAGCACCGCAAGCTTCTTCGCAAGACGCGCCACCAGCGCCGCAACAAGAAGTGAGCCGCGCGGCCCGTCAGGGTCGCTAGGCAGTCGAGGGGCCCGGCAGCTGCCGGGCCTTTCGTGTGTCCGGACACGCCTTCTACAACGATGTAGAGTTGCTCTGGTCTGCGACTCTGTCCCAGGGTCACGCGTACAAGGAGACAGCGATGAGCACGGCCAGGCGTGGTGCCGCGGTGACGATGCACGAGGTCGCCGCGCGAGCAGGGGTGTCCATCAAGACCGTGTCCAACGTGGTCAACGGGTACCAGTACATCCGGCCGGCGACGAAGGAGCGGGTCGAGGCCGCGATCGCGGAGCTCGGGTACCAGGTGAACATCTCGGCGCGGAACCTGCGCCGCGGCCGGACGGGAATCATCGGGCTGGCGGTGCCGGAGCTGTCGCTGCCGTACTTCGCGGAGCTGGCCGACTCGGTCATCCGGGCCGCCGAGGCGCGCGGGCTGACCGTGCTCATCGAGCAGACGGGGTCCGTGCGGGAGCGCGAGCTCGAGGTGCTCTCGGGCCAGCGCCGGCACCTCACCGACGGGCTGATCTTCTCGCCGCTCGAGCTCGGACCTCAGGACGCCGACGCCCTGCGGGTCGACTTCCCCATGGTGCTGCTGGGCGAGCGCATCTTCGGGGGTCCCGCGGACCACGTGACGATGAACAACGTCGAGGCGGCCCGCGCGGCCACCCAGCACCTCCTGGACCTCGGGCGGCGGCACATCGCCGTCGTCGGCGCGCACGAGGGGGAGACCGTCGGCTCGGCCGCGCTGCGCGTGCAGGGCTACCGGCAGGCGCTCACCGAGGCCGGTCTGCCCGTGGACCCGGCCCTCGTCGGCGAGGCGGGCCTGTGGCACCGGGCGACCGGCGCGGAGACCATGGCCCGGCTGCTGGACTCGGGCGTGGAGATCGACGCCGTCTTCGGCCTCAACGACGCCCTGGCGCTCGGAGCCCTGCACGTCCTGCACGCGCGCCGCATCGACGTCCCGGGGCAGATCGCGGTCATCGGCTTCGACGACATCGAGGAGACCGCCTACTCGTCGCCGACCCTGTCCACCGTGGCGCCGGGGCGCGAGCAGATCGCGACGACCGCCGTCGACCTGCTGCTCGCCCGCATCGAGGAGACCGAGCCCGGGCGGCCGTTCGAGCAGGTCATCACGGACTTCGAGATCGTGGGCCGCGAGTCGACGCTCGGCGAACAGGCGCCGGGAGCCTGAGCAGGCCCCAGCAGGGATCCTGAGCGGGTCCCAGCCGACGCGGCGGGGCGGGCTCAGCTCAGGCGGCGTCGAGCCGGGTCAGCCGCTGGTCGACCACCCAGCCGCTGACCAGCAGGGGCAGGCTGACCCCGGCCAGCGGCACGAGCACGGCGACGTGGCTGAACGTGACCGCGAGGACCACGAGCGCGGCCAGCACGCCGAGGCTCGTGAGCGGCCAGAGCAGGGGCGCGACGCCGACGAACCGCCAGGTGCGGGCCACCGGCGCGTCGGCGTAGCGCCGGGCGACGGGCGCCAGCGTGGCGAGCGCGACGGTCAGGTAGCCGGTCAGCGCGACGACGCCGGCGGTGAGCGCGGCCTTCGTCGGGCCGGGGGACGCGGCGGCGAGCACGGAGGCGTCCACACCCAGGAGCACGAATCCCACGGTCAGGGGCGCTCCGAGCAGGTTGAGCCGCCGGAAGCCGGCGCGGTAGGCGGACCAGAAGTCGCGCCAGACGTGCTCGGACGGCGACCCGGCGGTGAGCCGGGCGAGCAGTGCGCCGCCGGCGCCGAGCGCGGGGTACGCGCCGAGCACGACGCCGCCCGCGAGGGTGCCGAGGAGGACGAGGACGTTCACCGCGACCAGCTGCGTGCCGGCGCGCAGGAACACCATGACGCGCCCGGCCCAGCCGCCGACGGCGTCGTCGTCGTGCGTCGCGGCGCTCACGGTCCGACCCGGGTGCCGAGCGTGGCGTTGCCGGCGGCGTCGAGGCCCGCGAACGAGAGCGTCCGCACGCCGCGGACGGCATCGACCGACCCGAAGACGACGAGCTCCAGGCGCGGCGAGGTGAACCGCCCGTCGCCGTGGCTGCGGACCGTGGCCAGGAGCTCGTCGCCGACCTCCATGGTCCGGGACGTGGTGACGCTGCCGGCCGTGGCCTGGTCGAACGTCACCAGCTCCCACGTCCCGGCCAGCGCGGCGGGGTCCGTCGGAGGGTCGTCGTCGGGCTCCGCGTCCCCCGCCCAGGGCTGCGGCGAGACCACGGGCCAGCCGTCGGCGGTCCAGACGAGCCGGCGCACCTGCACCTCGTGCTGCGTGGGGTCGTCGGCGTCCCGGACGTGGTGGACCAGCAGCTGGCGGTCGCCGTCGACGAGCACCGAGGCGTGCCCCGGGGCCAGCCAGGCGCGGCCGCCGGCCAGCGCGTGGCCGGCCAGCACGAGGGTGCCGACGAGGGCCGGGTCGCCGTCGAGCTCCGTGAGGCCGCGCCCGGTGCGGTCCACGTAGGGGCCGGTCAGCGACTCCGAGACGCCCACGCGCACGTGGTACGTCGAGAAGAGGGAGTCGTAGGAGAGCACCAGCGCGTAGCCGCCGCCGGGCCGCGGCAGCACGAACGCACCCTCGACCGCGCCCTCGACGCTGCGCGGGCGGCGGGCGAGCAGGATCCCGGGGGCGTCGCCCACCGCCAGGCCCGTCGCCGGGTCGAGCTCGAGCGCGTGGATGCCGCCGAAGAACGAGCCGTAGACCAGCCAGTGCCGGCCGTCGGCGTCGACCACCGCGTTCGCGTCGATCGCGTTCGGCCCGTCGACGTCGTGCCGGCTGGTCACCACGAGCCCGCGGTCCTCCCACGGGCCGGTCGGGTGCGGAGCGACCGCGAGGCCGATGGCGGACGTGCGGGAGCCGAACGTCGACGCCGACCAGTACATGCGCCACTCGTCGCCCACCCGTACCACGTCCGGCGCCCACAGGCCGGCGGCCCCGGACCAGGCAGCACCGTCGGCGGGCACCCCGTCGAGGGCCCAGCCGTGGAACTCCCACGTGACCAGGTCCTTCGAGCGCCGCACCTGCACGCCGGCCCGCACGGGACCGTCCGCCCAGGCGTCGGTGGAGAACAGCCAGTACGTGCCGTCGTCGTCGCGAACCGCGGTCGGGTCGTGCGCGTGCCGGCCGCCCCACAGGGCCGTGTCGGGGAGCATCGGGTCAGCCCTTCGAGCCGGTGAGCGCGACGGACTCGATGATCTGCCGCTGGAAGATGAGGAAGACGACGAGGATCGGCAGGAGCGCGACGAACGACGCGGCCATGATCAGCGGGTAGTCCCGCTGCGTCGCGAACTCGACGTTGAGGTTGGCGATCACCACCTGGAGCGTCTGCTTCTCCGGGGTGTTCAGGTAGAGGATCGGCGCCAGGTAGTCGTTCCAGACGAACATGAACCAGAGGATGAACTGGGCGGCGATCGCCGGGCGGATCATCGGCATGATCATGACGCGGAAGATCTGCAGGTAGGACGCCCCGTCGATCTTGGCGGCCTCGATCATGGAGTCGGGCACGGTCGACAGGTACTGCCGCAGGAAGAAGATCATGATGATGTTCCCGAAGAGCAGGGGGACGATCAGCGGCAGCAGGGTGTCCACCCAGTGCAGCCGGGAGAACATCACGAACTGCGGGATCATGATCGTCGGGTACGGCACCATCAGGCCCGAGAGCAGGACGAGGAAGATCGTGTTCTTGTAGGGCAGCCGCAGCTTGGCCAGCGCGAACGCGGCGAGCGCGGACGTGAACGTCCCGATGACCGTCACGCTCAGCGCGACGATGAGGCTGTTCTTGAAGCCCGACAGGATCGGGGCCTCGGTCCACATCCGCACGAACGTGTCCCACTGCGGCGGGTTCGGGATCCAGACCGGGGGCAGGGCGAACACCTGCACCTTGGTCTTGAGCGCCGTGGTGAACATCCAGAGCAGCGGCGCGAGCATCACCAGCGAGCCGACGGCGAGCAGGACGAACAGGGCGGCGTTGCCGAGGCGGCTCTCCCGCTGCGCACCTGTCCGGGGTCGGTCGGTCGGGGCCGGGGTGGGCGGCTTCATCAGGGTCGTGGCCATGGTTGCGTCTCCGTTCCTCAGTCGATGCTGAAGCTGTTGCGCCGGTTGAGGCGGAACTGGATCAAGGTGATGACGAAGACGAGCACGCCGAGCACGATCGACATCGCCGTCGCGTACCCCATCTGCTGGTACTTGAAGGCCTTGCGGACGATGTACCAGACGATGGAGGCGGAGCTGAACTCGGGGCCGCCGGCCGGGGTCATGATGTTGATCTCCGTGAAGATCTGGGACCCGGCGATGATGTTGGTGACGACGAGGAAGAAGGTCACCGGCCGGACCATCGGCAGCGTGATGTTCCGCAGCCGCTGGAACGAGTTGGCGCCGTCGAGCGCCGCGGCCTCGTGCAGCGACGCGGGCACGCCCTGGATCGCGGCCAGGTACAGGAGCATCGAGTACCCGAGCCCCTTCCAGATGGCCATGATGATGATGGCCGGCTTGACGGTCGCGGTGTTCTGCAGCCAGTCGGGCCCGTCGATCCCGAACCAGGCCAGCACCTGGTTGATGAGGCCGAAGTCGCCGTTGTAGGCGAACTGCCACACGATCGCGATCGCGGCCAGCGAGGAGATCACCGGGACGTAGTAGATGGTCCGGAACGCCGTGCGCCCGTGGATCTTCCGATTGAGCGCGAGCGCCAGGAGCAGCGACAGCGCCAGGCCGATCGGGATGCCGATCATGTAGAAGAACGTGTTGTAGAGCGAGATGCGGAAGTACTCGTCGCCGAACAGGGTCACGTAGTTGTCGAGACCCACGAACGTCATCGGGCCCAGGCCGTTCCAGCTGGTCAGCGACGCGTAGACCGCGAAGCAGATCGGGTACAGCGTGAACAGCAGGAACCCGATGATCGGCGCGGCGACGAACGCGAGCGCCCACCGGTGCTCCGCGCGGTGCAGGCGGCGGCTGGCCTTCTTCGCCCGTTGCTCGGGCGTCAGGCCGGCGGCGCCGGTCGACGTCGACTCGAGGGTCGCGGTCATCGCGAGGTCCTTTCCGGGGGATCCCGCCGCCCGGGGGCGTGCCCGGGCGGCGGGATCAGGGAGGGGTGGGACTACTTGCCGGCCGCGGCCTGCTCGGCGTTGGCGTTCGACTCGTCGAGGAGCTTCTGCATCTTCGGCTGCTCCTCGGCCAGGTAGTCGGCGGCCGTCTGCTTGCCGTCGAGCACCGGCTGGATGTTGGTCCAGAGCTCGTCGTACCACTCGGCGCCGTAGGTGAAGGCGGCCGGCATCGCGCGGCCGTACTCCTGCGCGATGTCCAGGAACTCCTGGCGGTTGGCGGGCTCGGCGCCCTCCTCCGCCGCCCAGGTCTGCGCCATGTCGATGAGGTTCGGGATCTGGACGTTGGCGTCGACGAGCGTCTGCTGCGCGTCGGCGTCGGTGCTCAGGTACGTGGCGAGCTTGACGGCGTCGTCCGGGTACTTCGACGTGGCAGAGACCCCGATGCCGAGCGAGCCGAGCCAGGTGGCCGTGCCGCCGTCGCCGACGGTCGGCCAGGGGATCAGGTCGTAGTCGAAGTCGAGGTCGTTGTAGACCGAGACGTCCCACGGGCCCACCGGGAAAAAGCCGATCTGCCCGGCCATCCAGCGCTGGTAGGTGTCGAGCGTGGCGGCGTCGGAGGCCGACGGCGTGACCTTGTCGACGTTGGTCAGGTCCGCGAACTTCTGCAGCGCGTCGGCGAACTCGGGGGTGTCGACCGTGACCTCGGTGCGGTCCTTGTTGGTCCAGTCGCCGCCGTTGCTCCACACCATCGACTGCAGGTTCCACTGGACGTTGAGCCCGGTGCCCCACTGGTCGACCGCGCCGTCGCCGTCAGTGTCCTTGGTGAGCTGCTTGCTGATGTCGACGAACTGCTCCCACGTGAGCGGGGTGTCCTTGTCGGGCAGCGGGATGCCCGCGGCCTCGAGCATCGTCTTGTTGTAGCCGAACGAGAACGGGCCGACGTCCTTGGGCAGGCCGTAGAGCGCGCCGTCCGGGGTGCCCTGGAGCTCGCCGTCGAAGCGGTAGGAGTCGACGCCGTAGGGCCAGATGTTGTCGAGGTCGACGCCGCTGGCCTCCACCTCGTCGGTGATGTCCGCGAGCACGCCGGAGCTGACGTACGACTGCAGGCTGGCCTGCTCGATGTAGAACACGTCGGGCACGTTGTTGCCGGCCACGGCCGCCTGCAGCTTGGTGGCGTACTGGTCGGCGTCGGTCACGATGACCTTCACCTTCACGCCGGTGTCCGCCGTGTACTTGGCGATGGCGGCCTCGTACGCCGCCTTCTCGTCCGCGCCGCCGCGGAACATGAACGTGATCTGCTTGTCGCCGCCGTCGCTTCCGCCGTCGCCGCCGCTGCACGCCGTGAGCGCCAGCATCCCGGCGACCGCGGCGAACGCGGTGCCGGCGATGAGCCTGTTCCTCTTCATCGTCCTGCCTCCCATATCCCGAGGATGTGTGAGGTCACGGTCGCGTCAGGACCGCCGGGGGCGGGTCCGTCAGGGTCGTCGTTGACCTCGAGTCCGTCTGACCAGCGCTGCATTTACAACGTTGATCTACAACGATGTAGAACATGACACGAGAAGTGGCGCGGGGTCAAGCCACGAACGCATAACGGCCCGGTTGACGCCGTCAGAGGGGCCGTGCATGATGCGTCTACAACGATGTAGAAGCGACCGACGGCGAAGGGGCTGACGATGTCGATGCACGCGCAGACCCCGCCGATGGGGTGGAACAGCTGGGACAGCTACGGGACGACCGTCACGCAGGACGAGGTCCTGGCGAACGCCCGCGTGCTGGCCGCGACGCTGCTGCCGCACGGGTGGGACACGGTCGTGGTCGACATCGACTGGTACGACCCGGCGGCCCGCGCGCACGGCTACAACGACGGATCGTCGCTGGTCCTCGACGCCTTCGGGCGGCAGCTGCCCGCCGAGAACCGGTTCCCGTCCGCGGCCGGTGGACGCGGCTTCGGCCCGCTCGCCGACGAGGTGCACGCCCTGGGCCTGCGGTTCGGCGTGCACCTGATGAGGGGGATCCCGCGGCTCGCCGTCGAGCGGGACCTGCCCGTCGAGGGCACGGGCTGGACCGCCCGCGACGCCGCCGACACGACCTCGGTCTGCCCCTGGAACTCCGACAACTACGGCCTCGACCACGACCACCCGGCGGCGCAGGCGTACCTCGACGGTCTGGTCGCGCAGCTGGCCGGCTGGGGCGTGGACTTCCTCAAGGTCGACGACATGCTCGCGCCGTACCACCCGGACGCGATCGAGGCGTGGGCGCGGGCGGTCGAACGCTCCGGCCGCGACCTCGTCCTCTCGCTCTCGCCCGGCACCCACCTGTCGACCGCGCAGGTCGACCACCTGCGCCGGCACGCCCAGATGTGGCGGATCTCCGACGACCTGTGGGACCGCTGGGAGGACGTGCACGCGCAGTTCGCGCGGCTGGCCCGGTGGGCGCCCTTGCAGCGGCCCGGAGGGTGGGCGGACGCCGACATGTTGCCGCTCGGCCGCATCGGGCTGCGCGCGGAGCGCGGTGACGACCGGCACAGCAGGCTGACCCCCGACGAGCAGCGCACGATCCTCACCCTCTGGGTGATGGCCCGCTCGCCGCTGATGGTCGGCGGGGACCTGCCGACCAGCGACCCGGCGACCCTCGACCTGCTGGCCAACCCCGCCGTCGGCCACGTGCTGCGGAACGCGACCGGCGGCCGGGAGATCGTCCGCGAACCGCTCGACGACGGCGAGCTGATCGTCTGGACGGCGGTCGAGGACGCGACCACCTACGTCGCCGCGTTCTGGACCGGCCCGCAGGCGCGGACCGTCTCGCTCCCGCTCTCCTCGCTGGTCGGCCACGCCGCGGCGAGGGGCGACTGGGCCACCCGGGACCTGTGGGCCCCCGGCGCCACCACCGACCTGCACCCCACCACGTGGGAGCCCGAGGGCGCGCTCGTCCTCGAGCTCCCGTCCCACGGCGTGCGCTGGACCGCGCTCGACCACCGACCGAACCAGGAGACCCCATGATCCCCGTCCGACTCACCCTCGACCCGGCCTTCCGGGTCGGTCCGGTCCGCCGGCGCACGTTCGGCTCCTTCGTCGAGCACCTCGGCCGCTGCGTCTACACCGGCATCCACGACCCCGCGCACCCGACGGCCGACGACGACGGCTTCCGCAAGGACGTGCTCGAGCTGACCCGCGAGCTCGGCGTCAGCACGGTGCGCTACCCGGGCGGCAACTTCGTCTCGGGCTACCGCTGGGAGGACGGCGTCGGCCCGCGGGACCAGCGCCCTGCCCGCCTCGACCTCGCGTGGCACTCGACCGACCCCAACACGGTCGGCGTCGAGGAGTTCATGCGGTGGGCGAAGCTGGCCGAGGTCGAGCCGATGATGGCCGTGAACCTGGGGACGCGCGGCGTGCAGGAGGCCGTCGACCTCCTCGAGTACTGCAACGTCCGCGGCGGCACCCGCCTGTCCGACCAGCGCCGCGCCAACGGTGCCCTCGACCCGTACGACGTCCGCATGTGGTGCCTGGGCAACGAGATGGACGGCCCCTGGCAGATCGGGCACAAGACCGCGTACGAGTACGGCCGGCTGGCCGCCGAGACCGGCCGCGCGATGCGCATGGTCGACCCCGACCTCGAGCTGGTCGCGTGCGGCTCGTCCGGCGTCGCCATCCCGACGTTCGGCGAGTGGGAGCGCATCGTGCTCACCGAGGCGTACGAGCAGGTCGACCTCATCTCCGCCCACGCCTACTACTGGGAGGAGGACGGCGACCTCGGCTCGTTCCTGGCCTCGGCCGTGGACATGGACCACTTCGTGGAGTCGGTGAGCGCCACCGCCGACGCCGTGCGCGCGCACAAGAAGCTGGACAAGCGGATCCACATCTCGTTCGACGAGTGGAACGTCTGGTACCAGCACCGCGCCGAGTCGAAGCCGCCGACCGGGCACGACTGGCCCGTCGCGCCCGTGCTGCTCGAGGACCGGTACAACGTCGCGGACGCCGTCGTCGTCGGCAACCTGCTCATCTCCCTGCTGCGCCACACCGACCGCGTGCACTCCGCGTCGCTGGCGCAGCTGGTCAACGTGATCGCGCCGATCATGACCGAGCCCGGCGGCCGGTCCTGGAAGCAGACGATCTTCCATCCCTTCGCCCAGGCGTCGCGCTACGCGGTCGGCGACGTGCTGCAGGTGGCGGTCGAGTCGCCGACGTACGAGACGGCGAAGTACGGCGACGCCGCGCTGGTCGACGCCGTCGCGACGCGGGACCCCGAGACCGGCGCGGTCGCGCTGTTCGCGGTCAACCGCTCGCTGACCGAGACCGTCACGCTCGAGGTCGACGCCCGCTCGCTGCCCGGCCTGCGCGTCGTCGAGGCGACCACGCTGTCCAACCCCGACCACACCTGGTCGGCGACAGCCGACGACGACACCTCGGTGGCGCCCCGGGCCAACGCGTCCGCGGTCGTCCGGGACGGCCGGCTCACCGTCGAGGTGCCACCGGTCTCCTGGAACGTCGTCCGGCTGGGGGTCTGACCGCCGTGCGCCGAGCCGTCGTGGCGGGCGTCGTCGCCCTCGCCCTGCTGGGGGGTGCCGGGGCCGCGGCCGCACTGCGGTCCGACCCGGCTCCCGCCGCGACGGCCCTGTCCCTCAGCGGGGACATCCACACCCACGACCCCGCGCTGGTCGCGGGCGCCGAGGGTGAGCCCTGGTACGTGTTCTCCACCGGCGACGTGCGCACGGGGCTGGGCGCGCCGCAGATCCGGCGGTCCACCGACGACGGCCTGACCTGGGAGCTCGTCGGCACCGTCTGGGACGCCGCCACCCGGCCGGAGTGGGTCTACGACGCAGTGCCGGGGGTGTCGAACTTCTGGGCACCCGACGTCGTCGAGCACGACGGCACGTTCTACCTCTACTACGCGGCGTCCACGTTCGGCTCCAACAGATCCGTCATCGGGCTCACCACGAACACCACGCTCGACCCGGACGACCCCGACTACGCGTGGGTCGACCAGGGCGAGGTCATCGGGTCCGAGCCGGGGGAGACCGACTACAACGCGATCGACCCCGGCGTCGTCGAGGACGCCGACGGGACCCCGTGGATGGCGTTCGGCTCGTTCTGGGGTGGCATCCAGCTGGTCGAGCTGACCTGGCCGTCCGGCAAGGTCGCGGCCGGGGCGGAGCCGACGACGATCGCCAGCCGCACCTCGCCGCCCAACGCGATCGAGGCGCCGTACGTGGTGCTGCACGACGGCTGGTACTACCTGTTCGTCTCGCGCGACGCCTGCTGCCAGGGCACCGACTCGACGTACAACATCGCGGTCGGCCGCTCGCGGGAGGTGACCGGTCCGTACGTCGACCGGTCCGGGTCGGAGATGACTCTCGACGGCGGCGAGCAGCTGCTGACGTCGACCGGCGACATGATCGGCCCCGGCGGTCAGTCGGTGTCCCGCGGGTACCTCGCGTTCCACTACTACGACGCGGCCGCCGGCGGCGACTTCCGGCTCGAGATCCGCGAGCTGGCGTGGGACGACGAGGGGTGGCCCGTGGCGACGACGCGTGCGGAGCAGGACGGCTAGAGCGCAGGAGGCTAGAGCGGACGCTCCAGCACGTAGTCGTCCTCGATGCGGGTGCCCACGGTGAAGTGCTTGGTGCCGACGACGGCGAACCCCGAGCGCGTGTAGAACGCCTGCGCACGGGCGTTCTGCTGGTTGACGCCGAGCCACATCCCCTGCGCGCCGCGCTCGCGGGCGACCTCCAGCGACGCGGTCATCAGCGCGTGGGCGACGCCCGCGCCGTGGTGGTCGGGGTGGACGTAGCACTTGGACAGCTCGATGGTCGGCCGCAGGTGCAGGGCGGCCCGCACGTCCTCGTCGGTCGGCTCGCCGGCGACCAGCATCGTGTACCCCACCAGGACGCCGTCCTCGGCGACCAGGACGGTCCGGCTGGGGTCCTCGAGGTACTCCGCGAACCGCTCGGCCGAGAGCACGGTCGCGATGAACTCCTGCTGGTCCTGCGCGGTCGAGCCCGGGGGGCAGGCGAGCGGGAACGTGATCGCCGCCAGCTCGGCGAGCGCACTGAGGTCGGTGTGCTCGGCGGGGCGGACCGTCGCCTCCAGGGTGCTCACAGGACGTCCTCCCCGTCGTGCGTGCCGCGCCAGGAGCGGACCACGGCTCGCGTCACCAGGCCCGCCGCCCACGCGAGGCCGGCCAGGCTGGCCACGGTGGTGCCGCGGCGCGCGTTGCGGCGGCGGTTGCGGAACTCGCGCACCGGCCAGCCCACCTCGGCGGCGTAGCGGCGCAGGCGCCGGTCCGGGTTGATGGCGCAGGGGAACCCGACCTCGGACAGGATCGCGACGTCGTTGGTCGAGTCGCCGTACGCGTACGACGACTCGAGGTCGATGCCCTGCTCCTGGGCGATCGCCCGCACCGCGTCGGCCTTGGCCTGGCCGTGCAGCATGTCGCCCACCAGCCGGCCGGTGTAGAACCCGTCCTCGTGCTCGGCGATCGTGCCCAGCGACCCGGTCACGCCGAGCCTGCGGGCGATGATCGTGCCGATCTCCACGGGTGTGGCCGTGACCAGCCAGACCGAGTGGCCGGCGGCGATGTGCTGGTCGAGCAGCCGCTGCGTGCCGGGGTAGATGCGCAGGCAGAGCACCTCGTCGTAGACGTCCTCGGCGATCGCGGTGACCTCGGCGACCGAGTGCCCCTTCATGATCGACAGCGCGCGGCTGCGCACCTCGTCGATCTGGTGCTTGTTCTCCCCGAAGGTCAGGTACCGGAACTGGTGGTATCCGAACTCCAGCAGGTCGCGCTTGCGGAAGAACCCCCGCCGGTACAGGCCGACGGCCAGGTGGAACGCGCTGGCCCCGCGGATGATCGTGTTGTCCACGTCGAAGAACGCGCCGGTGCCGGGACCGTCCGGACCGGACCCCGGGTCCCGCAGCACGGGAGCGGGGGCGGGCGGGTTCCCGGACGCCTGACGCACCTGGCCACTGTAACGAGGCTCACGCCCCCGACGTGCCCCGCTCCACCGTGCTCACAGGTGACCGCTCGGTGAGAACCTGGGGGCATGACGACGAACACGCGGGTGGTGCTCTTCGGCCGCGCGGGCTGCCACCTGTGCGACGAGGCGCGCGAGGTCGTGCGCACGGTGTGCGCCGAGACGGGCGACGACTGGGCCGAGGTCGACATCGACACCGCCCTCGAACCCGGCCGGGACCTCGTCGACGAGCTGGGCGAGCTGGTGCCGGTGGTCGAGGTCGACGGGGTCCAGCAGGGCTACTGGCGGATCGACGCGGCGCGTCTGCGTCGAACCCTTACCGCGGCCGGGCCGCGACCCCTAGCCTGACCAGCAGGGCCCGGGCGACCGGGCTCGACGGGGCGTCGCGGGAGTCGATGTGGACACGCAGCGGACGGGACCCCGGGCGCACGCCAGGGCGACGGAGCCCGGTGCGGCCGGGCGTGGTCGCGTGCCCCCGGCCACCGTCGCGCGGCTCCCCGGCTACCTGCGCGCGCTGCACTCGCTCACCGCGGAGGGCGTCGTCACCACGTCGTCGGACGAGCTCGCGGCCGGGGCGGGCGTCAGCCCCGCGCAGCTGCGCAAGGACCTCTCGTTCCTGGGCTCGTACGGTCGGCGCGGCGTCGGCTACGACGTCCTGCACCTCTCCGAGCAGATCGCGGTCGTGCTGGGCCTGACCACGCAGCGGCGCGTCGTCATCGTCGGCATCGGCAACCTCGGGCACGCGCTGGCCAGCTACTCGGTGTTCGCGGAGCGCGGGTTCGCGGTGGTCGGGCTGGTCGACGCCGACCCCGCGGTCGTCGGCACGACGGTCGCCGGCCTGGTGGTGCAGCCCCCGGAGGCGCTCTTCGAGGTGGTCAGCGGCAACGACGCCACGATCGGCATCATCGCCACGCCCGCCACCGCGGCGCAGCAGGTGTGCGACGAGCTCGTGGCGGCCGGCGTCGTCGGCATCCTCACGTTCGCGCCGCGCTCGCTGCGTGTGCCGTCGCACGTGGACCTGCGGGCCGTCGACGTGGCCTCCGAGCTGCAGATCCTCGCCTTCCACGACCGCCGGCGCACCGGTACCGGCGCGTGAGCATGCGAACGGCCGGGCCCGTCGTGGACCCGGCCGTACGCGGTGCTGCGGGTGCTGCGTCAGCCCTTGATGGCGGAGACGTCGAGCGCGATGACGACCTTGTCGGACACCAGGACGCCGCCGGCCTCGAGGGCCGCGTTCCAGGTCAGCCCGAAGTCCTTGCGGGAGATCGTCACGGTGGCCTCGAAGCCCGCACGCGTGTTGCCGAACGGGTCGACCGCGGTGCCGTTGAACTCGGTGTCGAGCTCGACCGACTGCGTGACGCCGTGGATCGTCAGGTCGCCGGCGATGACGTAGTTCTTGCCGGCCTCGCGGACCGCGGTCGAGACGAACGTCCACTGGCCGAACTTCTCCACGTCGAAGAAGTCGCCGCTCTTGAGGTGGCCGTCGCGGTTCGCGTCGCCCGTGGTGACCGTGGCGGGGTCCAGCGTGACGGAGACGGACGTGGTCGTCAGGTCCTCGCCGACGACGACGGTGCCCTCGGTGACCGCGACGGTGCCGCGGACCTTCGAGATGCCGGCGTGGCGGACCGTGAACGCGGCCTCGGTGTGCGAGGCGTCGACCGCCCAGGTGCCCGTGGTCAGGCCGGTGGGAAGAACGGTGGTGGTGGCGGTGCTCATGGCGTGTCCTCCGTGGTTGTTGAAACGTCAACCAAAACTGTTAGTTCAAAGTTGTACTACACTCGCACCAGACCCGCAACCCCAGACCCGAGGACGGAGGCCCCGTTGTGACCACTGACACACCCACGACGGTGGAGTGGCTGACCGCCGAGCAGCAGGCCCACTGGCGCGCGTTCCGCGGCGGCGCGGCCCGTCTGTTCGCGGCGCTGGAGCACGAGCTCGAGCGCGACACGGGGCTGTCCACGCACGAGTACGAGGTGCTGGTGCGGCTGTCCGAGACTCCCGACCGCACGCTGCGCATGGCGCAGCTGGCCGACAACATCGCGCACTCCCGCAGCCGCCTGACGCACACGATCCGCCGCATGGAGGAGCGGGGCCTGGTCACCCGGGCCCCCTGCGTCGAGGACGCGCGCGGGGTGAACTGCGTCATGACCGAGAAGGGCTGGGAGGTCCTGGTGGCGGCCGCGCCCCTGCACGTGCAGTCGGTGCGCGACCACCTGGTCGACGTGCTGACCGACGAGCAGTTCGCGGCGCTCGGTGACGCCATGGAGGCGGTCCGCCTGCACCTGACGGGTGGCGCGTGTCACGTCGAGGGAGAGCTTCCCGCGTGCTGAGCGCACAGGAGTGTTTGCGAGACTGAGCCCATGGTCGCGACCACGATCCACCTGATGCGGCACGGCGAGGTGCACAACCCCGACGGCGTGCTCTACGGACGGCTGCCCGGCTACCGGCTCTCGGAGCGCGGTCTGGCGATGGCCGACATGGTCGCCGCCCACCTGGCGGGCGAGTCCGGCGGCACCCGGCGCGATGTCGTCGCCGTGATCGCCTCGCCCCTGCAGCGTGCCCAGGAGACCGCGGGACCGATCGCCGGGGCGTTCGGCGTCGAGATCGGCACCGACGAGCGTCTCATCGAGGCCGGCAACCACTTCCAGGGCATGACGTTCGGCGTCGGCGACGGCTCGCTGCGGCACCCCGAGCACTGGCCGTACCTGCGCAACCCCTTCCGGCCGTCCTGGGGCGAGCCGTACAAGGAGCAGGTCGACCGCATGCTCGCCGCGGTCGAGGCCGCGCGCGAGGTCGCCCGCGGGCACGAGGCCGTGCTGGTCAGTCACCAGCTCCCGGTCTGGGTCACCCGCCTGGCGCTGGAGAACCGTCACCTGTGGCACGACCCGCGCCGCCGCCAGTGCTCCGTCGCGTCCCTGACCAGCCTGCGCTACGACGGCGACACCCTCGTCGGCATCGGCTACAGCGAGCCCGCGGGCTCGCTCCTGCCCGGCGTCTCCTCGGTCGCGGGGGCCTGACGTGCGTCGAGGTCTCGTTGCGGTGGCCGCCGCCGTGCTGCTTCTCGCCGGGTGCGCGCCGGGCACGGCGACCGGCACGGACGACGTCGCGGACCAGGGCTACCAGTCCGGTGACGGCAGCACGACGACGTGGGCGGTCGGGGACCGCACCGGGCCGCTCGAGCTGTCCGGCACCGACTTCGAGGGCACGGCGCAGGACGTCGCCGACTGGCGGGGCGACGTCGTGGTCCTCAACACCTGGTACGCGCAGTGCCCGCCGTGCCGCGCCGAGGCGCCCGACCTCGCGGCGCTGGCCACGGACTACGCCGCCCAGGGCGTGCAGGTGCTGGGCATCAACCGCACCGACGACGCCGGCTCCGCGCAGGCCTTCGAGCGCCAGTTCTCGGTGCCGTACCCCAGCCTGGCGGACACCGACGGCACCGCGATCGCCGCGCTGCAGGGCACCGTGCCCGTGAACGCGGTGCCGACCACCGTCGTGCTCGACCGCTCCGGGAAGGTCGCCGGGCGCATCCTCGGCCTGGCCGACCCGTCGACGCTGCGGTCGATGGTCGACGGGCTCCTCGCCGAGCAAGCGCCGACGTCGTGATGCTCGCCGACGCGGGCGACGCCTTCGGCCGGGCCGTCACCTCGGGCTCGCTGCTGCTGGCGATCCCCGTCGCGGTCATCGCCGGGCTGGTCTCGTTCGCGTCGCCGTGCGTGCTGCCGCTCGTCCCGGGCTACCTGGGCTACCTCGGCGGCATGACCGGCACGGCGGACCGCCTCGGGGCGTCCGGCGGCACCACGCTGGTCCGGACCGCCCCCGCGCGCAGCCGGGTCGTGCTCGGGGTCGCCCTGTTCGTCGCCGGGTTCACCGCGGTGTTCGTCGCGCTCGCCGCGCTCGCGGGCTCGCTCGGCGGGGTGCTCGTCGAGTACCAGGACCAGATCACCCGCGTGCTCGGGGTCGTCGTCATCGTGCTGGGGCTGGGGTTCCTCGGGCTGATCCCGTTCCTGCAGAACGAGCGGCGCGTGCACCTCGCGCCCCGCGCCGGCCTGTGGGGCGCGCCGCTGCTGGGCATCACGTTCGGGCTCGGCTGGGTGCCCTGCATCGGCCCGACCCTCGCCGCGATCCTCACGCTCTCGCTCGACGGGGGCTCGGCCGGCCGCGGCGCGCTGCTCGCGGTCGCCTTCTGCCTGGGCCTCGGGCTGCCGTTCCTGCTGGTCGCGATCTTCGTCGAGCGCAGCGCCGGCGCGCTCGCGTTCCTGCGCCGGCACCGCCTCGCGATCATGCGGCTGGGCGGCGCGATGCTCGTGATCCTCGGGATCGCGCTGGTCACGGGCGTGTGGGGCACCTGGTCCTCCTGGCTGCAGGGCGTCCTCGTCGGCGGCGACCCGTTCGTGCCGGTGGTGTGACGTGACGACCCACCGCCCCGAGGGCCTCTCCGACGTCTTCATGGAGCCGACCGAGGCTCCGGCGTCGACTCCGCCCACGCTGCCCACCCTCGGCTTCGTCGGCTGGTGCCGCTGGGCCTGGCGGCAGCTCACCAGCATGCGGGTCGCCCTGCTGCTGCTCATGCTGCTGGCCGTCGCCGCGGTGCCGGGCACCGTCTGGCCGCAGCGCGCGCAGAACGCCGACAAGGTCGCGACCTACCTGACCGACCACGCGACCCTGGGGCCGTGGCTCGACCGGTTCGGGTTCTTCAACGTCTACTCGTCGGTCTGGTTCTCTGCGATCTACCTGCTGCTGTTCGTCTCGCTGGTCGGGTGCATCCTGCCGCGCACGAAGGTCCACCTCGCCGGGGTCCGCGGTCGTCCGCCGCGCGCGCCCCGCCGGTTCGGGCGGTTCCCCGCGCAGGCGTCGGGATCGACGTCCGTGTCGCCGCAGGACGCCGTCCAGGACGCCGCCGGGGTGCTCCGTGGCGGCTGGCGCTGGCTCCCGTTCGTGCCCACCTACCGGGTGGAGACCCGCGACGAGGGCGCCGGCACGTGGTCGGTGTCGGGGGAGCGCGGATACCTGCGCGAGACCGGCAACCTCGTCTTCCACCTGGCGCTCGTCGGGCTGCTCATCTCCGTGGCCACCGGCCAGGTGCTGCACTACCGCGGGCAGGCGATCGTCGTGCAGGGCCGCGGGTTCGCCAACGCGCAGGTCGACTACGACACCTTCGAGCAGGGCACGGCCTACTCGCCCACGAGCCTCGTGCCGTTCACCCTGCGGCTCGACGACTTCGAGGCCCGGTTCGACCCCGACACCCTGCAGTCCCGCGACTTCACCGCGCACGTCACCCTGACCAACCCGGGCGAGGCGCCGGAGAAGAAGACCATCAAGGTCAACCACCCGCTCGACGCCGGCGGTGCCAAGGTCTACCTGCAGGGCAACGGCTACGCGCCGGACATCACCGTGCACGACGCCGCAGGTCAGGTGGCCTTCGCCGGTCCGACGCCGTTCCTGCCGCAGGACAACGTGTACACCTCGCGCGGCGTGCTCAAGGTCCCCGACGTCTCCGGCGACCAGGAGCAGATCGGCATCGTCGGCTACCTGCTCCCCACGGCGCAGGAGGTCGGCGACGACCTCTACCGGTCCGTCGACCCGCAGCCGACGGACCCCCTGCTGGTGCTCTCGGTCTGGAAGGGCAACCTCGGGCTCGACACCGGCGTCCCGCAGAACGTCTACCAGCTCGACGAGGCCCGGATGACCCAGGCCGTCGACGCCGAGGGCAAGGCGATCACGCTGTACGTCCGCCCCGGCGAGACCGTCGACCTCCCCGACGGGCTGGGCACCCTCACGTTCAACGACCTGCCGCGGTACGTCGCGCTCGACCTGCGGCACGACCCGGCGCTGATCTTCGTGCTCGTTTTCGCGCTGCTCGCCTTCGCCGGGCTCGCGACCTCGCTGTTCGCCCCGCGTCGGCGCCTCTGGCTCCGGTTCGCGCCGGGCGGCGACGACGGCCACGGTCGTACAGTGGTCACCGCGGCCGGGCTGGCCCGCGGCGACGACGTCGGCCTCCAGCCCGAGCTCGACCGGGTTCTGACCGAGACGCTCGCCCGCACGCACGACAGATCTCCGGCCGCCCCCGGCGGCCCGACCTCAGGAGAGGGCACGCCATGACCACCGGTGACCTGAGCACCTTGCTCGTCTGGGGTGCCGCGACCGCGTTCACCATCGCGCTGATCGCCTACAGCGTGGACCTCGCGCGCATCGCGGAGCGGGCGCAGAAGCGCGTCCCCGAGCTCGCCACGGCGGGCGCGGTCACCGGGGGTTCGCGGCCCGCGACCGCCGTCGCCGGGTCCGAGGCGCAGAGCGCGCCGGGTCGGTCCGCGCGCGCCGAGGGCATCGCCCGCTCGACCACGATCCTCGGCCTGATCATGCTGTTCGCCGGCATCGTGCTGCGCGGCGTCGCCGCCGGTCGGTGGCCCACCGCCAACATGTACGAGTTCACGATCGTCGGCACGTTCGTGGCCGTGCTGGTGCTGACCATCGTGCAGCGCCGCCGGGTGATCGCCTTCGTCGGCGTCCTCGTCATGGGCATCGCCGTCCTGGCCCTCGTGCTGGCGCTCAACGTGTTCTACATCCAGGCCGACCAGGTGCAGCCCGCCCTGCAGAGCTACTGGCTGATCCTGCACGTCGGCGTGGCCATCACCGCGACCGGCATCTTCACGGTCGCGTTCGCCGCCTCGGTGCTGCAGGTGCTCAAGAGCTACCGCGAGGAGGGCCTCGCGGTCGCCGACGCCCCCGTGGTGACGGTCGGGGCCGGCGCGTCCACGGCCGCCGACGGGTCGCTGGTCGTCGCTGCGCGGAGGTCCGACGGGTTCCGACGGTTCGTCAGCGGGCCCAGGATGGGCTGGCTCGAGCAGGTGCCCGGCGCGCGCGAGCTCGAGGCCATGGCCTTCCGCCTCAACGCCGTCGCGTTCGTCCTGTGGACCTTCACGCTGATCGGCGGCGCCATCTGGGCCGAGCATGCCTGGGGCCGCTACTGGGGCTGGGACCCCAAGGAGGTCGGCACGTTCGTCGCCTGGGTGACGTACGCGGCCTACCTGCACGCCCGCACCACGCGCGGCTGGAGCGGTCGCCGGGCCGCCTACTTCGTCTTCGTCGGGTACGCCGCCGTGCTCGCCAACTTCACGGTCGTCAACCTGGTCGTCTCCGGGAAGCACTCCTACTCGGGCATGTGATCCGTCAGGCCGTCGGCGGGGTCTCGTCGGTCTTGCCGCCGTCCGCCCGCCGGCGGTCCTCGTCGAGCCGCCAGAGGAACTCGGGGTCGTCGTCGGGCGCGGCGGGCCGGCGGCGCGCGGGGGCAGCCGGGGCCTCCGGCCCCGCGTACGCCGTGCCCCGGGACCACTTCACCGCGAGCCACGCGAGGACCCCGAGCAGCGGGACGAACACGACGAGGAGCACCCAGAAGACCGGGTGGACCCCGAGCCGCTCCGGCGCGGTGCTGCGCACGATGTCGAACACGCAGTACACGGTCAGGCCGATCAGCAGCAGGACGACAAGGTTCCTCACCTCGTCAGCCTAGACGTCCGCGGCGCGGGCGCGGCCTACGCTGGTGACCGTGCCCTTCGTCGTCTACTCGGTCCTGCGCCTCGCGCTCTTCGGCGTCTGCCTCGGTCTGCTCTGGTGGGTCGGCCTGCGGTCGTGGCTGGTGGTGATCGTCGCGGCGTTCCTCGCGTGGGGGCTGTCGTACGTGCTGCTCAGCGGCCCGCGCGACGCGGCGGCCCTGCAGCTGGCCGAACGCGCGGAGCGACGCCGGGCCGCGGGTGACAAGACCGTCCTGGGCAAGCGTGCGCAGGAGGACGCGGACCTCGAGGACGCGGCCGACGAGGCCGCCCGCGACGACACGTCGGGCGCGGGCTAGAGCGCCAGGCCCACCCCGAGCAGCACGCCGAACGCGAGCTCGAGCAGCCCGGTCCCGGCGAGCACGGGCACCAGCGCCCGCCCGCGGGCTCCCAGCAGCACCGTGACCGCGAGGACCACCGACGGCGCGAGCAGCAGCAGCACGAGGAGCGTCCACGGCGTGGCGAAGGCGCAGCCGATCCCGCCGAGCAGCACCGGCAGGACCACGAGCACGGCGTAGACGCGTCGGGACCGCTGCTCACCGAGGCGCACGGCGAGGGTGCGCTTGCCGACGAGGGCGTCGGTGGGGACGTCGCGCAGGTTGTTGGCCATGAGCAGGGCGCACGCGAGCATGCCGACGCAGACGGCCCCGACCCACGCGGGCCACGAGAGCTCGTCGGCCTGCGTGTACGTGGTGCCGAGCACGGCGACGAGCCCGAAGAAGAGGAACACCCCGACCTCGCCCAGCCCGCGGTACCCGTACGGCCGCCTCCCACCGGTGTAGCCCCACGCCGCGGCGATGGCGAGCGCGCCGACGGCGAGCAGCCACCACTGGCCGCTCAGGTACACCAGGGCGAGCCCGAGCAGGGCAGCGACGCCGAACGCGGTGAACGCGGCGCCCTTGACCGTGCCGGGGCTCGCGGTCCCGGACGCGGTCAGCCGCAGCGGGCCCACGCGATCGACGTCGGTGCCCCGGATACCGTCCGAGTAGTCGTTGGCGTAGTTGACGCCCACCTGCAGCGCGAGCGCGACGCCGAGAGCGAGCGCGGCGCGGCCGAGGTCGGCCTCGCCCAGCTGGGCCGCGGCACCGGTGCCGACGAGCACGGGGGCAGCCGCCGCGGGCAGCGTGCGCGGTCGCGCGCCCTGCACCCAGTCGCTGGCAGTCGTCACGTGGGGGTCCTCTCGAGGGAGCGGGCGGCGAGCTCTGCCGTCGCCCGACGGTCGATCTTGCCCGGCCCGCGGACCGGGAGCGAGTCCGTGACCACCACGTGGCGCGGCGCGTGGGCCGCGCCGAGGCGGTCGGTCACGGCGCGGCGGGCGTCGTCGAGCGTCGGGGGGCGGGCGCCCGGGCGGGTCACGACGACCGCGACGACGGCCTGTCCCCACTCCGCGTCCGGCACGCCGACGACGCACACCTCGTCGACGCCCGGCAGCCCCGAGAGCACCGCCTCGACCGGCCCGGGGGGCACCTTGGCGCCGCCGGTGACCAGCACGTCGTCGGCGCGGCCCAGCACGGTGAGCGTGCCCGAGGACCAGCGCCCGAGGTCCGTGGTCCGCAGGTGGCGGACCCCGTCCACCTGCACGAACGCCTCCGCGTCGAGGTCCGGGCGGCCCAGGTAGCCGTCGGCCAGCACAGGTCCGGCCAGCAGGATCCGGCCGTCGTCGTCGAGCGAGGCACGTACGCCGTCGAGGGGGACCCCGTCGTAGACGCACCCGCCGCACGTCTCGGACATGCCGTAGGTGGTGACCACCCGCACGCCCGCGGCCCCGGCGCGCTCGAGCAGCTCGGGCGGGGCCGCGGCGCCGCCGAGCAGCACGGCGTCGAACGACGCGAGGGCCGCCGTCCCGGCGGTGTCGTCGAGGAGCCGGACCAGCTGCGTGGGCACCAGCGACGTGTACCGCGGAACGTCGGTGCCCAGCGCGGACGTCGCGGCCGCGAACGCGGGTGCCCGGAACGGCCCGGGCTCGAGGACGACCGGCGCGGTCCGGGCCAGCACCGAGCGCACCAGCACCTGCACACCGGCCACGTGCTGGACCGGCAGGGCGAGCAGCCAGCGTCCGGGGCCGGCGAGGCGGGCGTGGGTCGCCGCAGCCGACGCGCGCAGGGCCGCGGCCGAGAGCAGGACCGCGCGCGGCTCGCCCGTGGAGCCCGAGGTCCGGACCACGACGGCGACGCCCTCGTCGACCACGTCCGCGACCGACGCGGAGGTCGCGTCGCCGACCGGGGAGACCGCCGGGCCGGTGCCGTCGAGGGCGGCGCGCAGGGCCGGCACCAGGTCGTCGGGCCGCGCGGGGACGTCACGCAGCGGCCGGCTCACCGGACCAGCGTAGGTCCGCCCAGGGGCGTGGCCGCCCGGGAGGGCCGCCGTCAGCCCGTAGAGTGTCGCGCGGTTCACACCCGAAGGAGCATCGTGTCGTCAGTCCTCACCGCCTCGCCCGCCCGCCGCCGGTCCCTCGTGCTGGCCGCGCTGGCCACCGGCGCCGGCCTCCTGCTCGGTGCGTGCAGCGGGTCGCCGACGGCCGACCCGACGTCCGCCGCCCCCGTCACGCAGGCCCCGGTGATCGAGGCCGCGAAGGCCGCCCCGCCCGCCCCCGTGGTCCAGCCGCGCTGGCCGCTGACGGGTGTGGCCGCGACCGAGGTGGCCGTGCGGCCCGCGCTCGCCGTGAAGATCGAGAACTCGGGCGAGGCCCGCCCGCAGACCGGTCTCGACCAGGCGGACGTGGTGTGGGAGGAGGTCGTCGAGGGCGGCATCAGCCGCTTCGTGGCCGTGTTCCAGTCGCAGGTGCCCGCCGAGGTGGGCCCGATCCGGTCGGTGCGGCCGATGGACCCGGCGATCGTCGCGCCGATGCACGGGCTCATCGCGTTCTCGGGCGGCCAGCCCGGCTTCGTGCAGGCGCTGCAGGCCGCGGGCGTGCAGACGATCAGCCAGGACGCCGGCGCGGCCGGGTTCTACCGGAAGAAGGGCGTGGGCCCGGCGCCCCACAACGTGTACGGCACCCCGCAGACGTTCTGGGACCAGGCGGACGCCGACCACAGCGCCGCCCCCGCCCAGCAGTTCGTCATGGCGAAGCACCCGGAGCAGGCGACCGCCGTCGTCGCCGGTGGTCCGTCCGCGACGGTGTCGGTGAAGCTCTCCGGCTACGCGAAGCCCACCTGGACCTGGGACGCCGCGAGCGGCACGTGGCTGCGCGCGGAGGGCTCGGCCCCCGCGGTCGTCCGCTCGGGCGCGCGCATCGCCGCCACCAACGTGGTGACCCTCAAGGTCCGGCTGGTGAACTCCGGCACGACGGACCCGGCGGGCAACCCGGTCCCCGAGACCGTGCTCGACGGCACGGGTGAGGCGACCGTCTCCACGGGCGGCCACACCGTCACCGGCACCTGGACCAAGTCGGGGACCAACGCCGTCCTCACCCTCGCGACGCCCGACGGCGCCGTCCTGACCCTCGCCCCCGGGACCACCTGGGTGGAGCTCGTCCCGCAGGACTCCGGCTCGGTCACGATCGGCTGACGACGCCCGCGGCCTGTGCTCCCGGACGGGGGCGGGTCGCCGTGGCAGCCTGGTCCCCTGCTCGACACCGACGGGGGAGCGCGATGACCACGACGACACGACGAGGGGTGCGGGGCGCCACAGCGGCGCTGCTCGCAGGCCTGGCGCTGGCCGTCGCCGCGTGCTCCCCGACGACCCCCGCGCCCGTCCAGGAGACGCCCCCGCCGGTCACGCAGGGCGCCACGATCGCGCCGGACAAGGGTGCCGCCCCCGTGCCGGTCGTCGCCCCGACGTGGCCCCTGACCGGTGTGCCCGGGGACCCGGCCCCGCGGCCCGCGCTGGCGGTCAAGATCGAGAACACCGCCGTGGCCCGCCCGCAGACGGGGCTCGAGCAGGCCGACGTCGTCTGGGAGACCATCGTCGAGTTCGACGTGTCCCGGTTCATCGCGGTCTACCACTCGCAGGTCCCCGCCGAGGTCGGCCCCATCCGCTCCGTGCGGCCCATGGACCCCGTGATCCTCGCGCCGATGCACGGCCTGCTGGCGTTCTCCGGCGGCCAGCCCGGCATCCTCGACCTGGTCGCGGCCAGCGGCATCCAGATGATCAGCCACGACGCCGGGGCCCCCGGCATGTACCGGACCAAGGACCGGGCCGCGCCGCACAACGTCTACGGCACGCCGAGCACGTTCTGGGGACTCGCCGACGCCGACCACCAGGCGCCCCCGGGGGAGCAGTTCACGTTCGCGCGCAGCGCCGACCGGGCGACGGCGATCGTGGCCGGCACGCCCGCGACCACGCTCGCGTTCCGGCTCTCGCCCGCCTCGAGCCCGTCGTGGACGTGGGACCCGGGCAGCGGCACGTGGTTGCGGTCCGAGGGTGGCGCGCCGGCGACGGCCCGCAGCGGCGCGCGGCTGTCGGCGGTCAACGTCGTCTCGATCACCGCCGACCACCCGAACACGGGCTTCGGGGCCCAGGGCGGCGCGCCCGTGCCGACGTACTCGCTGATCGGCGCCGGGGACGGCGTCGTCGCGACGGGCGGCAAGGTCGTGCCGGTCCGCTGGCAGAAGGACTCGCAGGACGCCCCCATGCGGCTGTTCACCGCGGACGGGTTGCCGGCCGACCTGGCACCCGGCAACACGTGGGTGGAGCTGGTGCCGGCCGGGACAGGTTCGCTGGCGCTCAGCTGAGGTCCGCCCACGGGATGACATCGGCGCCCGGGTCGGCCACCCCAGGTCGGCCAGGACGGGGGCCTGGCGGCCGATGTGGCACGCCGTGCCTCCGGGCGAGGCTCGACGCATGGCCACTCACACGACACATGAAGCCACCGAGCACGACGTCCGCTCGCTCGGCGCCGTCGTCGTCTCCGGTCTCGTCCTCGTCGCGCTGCTGGTGGGCGCGGCCGGCGTGATCGGTGCCGTCGTCGACGTCGCCGGCTGGGCACTCGCGGGGCGCTAGCCGGTCAGTACGCGTACGGGAAGCCCGACCAGTCCGGCTCCCGGCGCTCCAGGAACGCGTCGCGCCCCTCGACCGCCTCGTCCGTCATGTACGCGAGCCGCGTCGCCTCGCCGGCGAACACCTGCTGCCCGGCCAGCCCGTCGTCCGCCAGGTTGAACGCGAACTTGAGCATGCGGACGGCCTGCGGCGACTTGGTCGCGATGATCCGGGCGTACTCCAGCCCGGCCTCCTCGATCTGCGCATGGTCGACCACGTCGTTGACCGCGCCCCACGCCAGCGCCTGGTCCGCCGAGTACTCGCGGGCCAGGAAGAAGATCTCGCGGGCCCGCTTCTGGCCGACCTGCCGGGCCAGCAGCGCCGAGCCGTAGCCCCCGTCGAACGAGCCCACGTTGGCGTCGGTCTGCATGAACCGCGCGTGCTCCCGGCTGGCGACGGAGAGGTCCGCGACCACGTGCAGGGAGTGCCCGCCGCCGGCCGCCCAGCCGTTGACCAGCGCGACGACGACCTTGGGCATGGTCCGGATCAGGCGCTGGACCTCGAGGATGTGCAGGCGCCCCGCGCGGGCCGGGTCGACGTGCTCGGCGGTCTCACCCGACGCGTACTGGTAGCCCGAGCGGCCGCGGATGCGCTGGTCACCGCCGGAGCAGAACGCCCAGACGCCGTCCTTGGGGCTCGGTCCGTTGCCGGTCAGCAGCACGGTGCCGACGTCGGAGGTGGTGCGCGCGTGGTCGAGCACGCGGTAGAGCTCGTCGACCGTGTGGGGGCGGAACGCGTTGCGGACCTCGGGCCGGTCGAACGCGACCCGGACCACGGGCAGGTCCCGGGCGACCGCGCCGGCCGCCTCCTGCTCCGCGGTCGGCCGCGCGTAGCCGCGGTGGTAGGTGAGGTCCGTCAGGTCCTCGAACCCGTCGACCGTGCGCCAGCGCGTCGGGTCGAACGTGTCGGAGACGGACGTCGGCAGCTCAGCAGTCACGGCGGCAGCCTAGCCGCGCTCCGGGAATCTGGTACGCTCGTACTAGAAAGTGCGCGGGACGGCGGAACTGACACCCGGCGCGCACGCAGAGAGTGGTGCATCATCATGGCCTGGGTCGTTCTCATCCTGTCCGGCATGCTCGAGGCCGGCTGGGCGCTCAGCCTCAAGGCGTCCGACGGGTTCAGCAAGCTCGGACCGAGCATCGCGTTCGTCGTCTTCGCGGTCGCGTCCATGGGCGGGCTCGGCTGGGCGCTCAAGTCCCTGCCCGTCGGCGTCGCGTACGGCGTCTGGGTGGGCATCGGGGCGGCGCTCACCGCGGTGCTCGCGATCGTCGTGTTCCACGAGGCCGTGTCGGTGCTGAAGATCGTGTCGCTGGTGCTCATCGTCGCCGGCGTCGTCGGCCTGAACCTGTCCGGCGGGGGCCACGCGTGACGCACGGCAGCAGCGGCAAGGGTGCGCGACGCCGCGACGAGCTCGCGCGGGCGGCCGCCGCGCTCATGCTGCGCGAGGGCCCCGGCGCACTCACGCACCGGCGCGTGGCGCACGAGGCGGGCGCGTCGTTGTCGGCGACCACCTACTACTTCGACTCGCTCGACGACCTCGCGGCGGCCGCGGGCGGCGCGCTGGCCGAGGCCTGGGCGGACCACGCCCGGTCGGTGCTGGCGACGGCGGCCGCGGGCGACCCCGCGGCCGCCGCCCGGGTGCTCGTGGACGCCGTCCTGCCGCCCGGCGACGACGACGAGGTCCGCAGCCACTACGAGAACCTGCTCGGCGCGGGTCGGAACGCCGCGCTGGCGGGGGCCTTCGCCGCCGGGCGTGCGGTGGTGGACGACGTCCTGGGGGAGCTGGTCGAACGGACCGGCGCCCCGACGTCGGCGGCCGTCACGATCGCTCTCGTCGACGGCGCCGTCGTCACCGCGCTGACCGAGCGGCGGCCGGTCCGGGCGACCGCCACGGCGCTGCTGACGGCGGCCTGGGGGCAGGTCCGCGCGTCGTAGGGTGGCCAGATGCTCGCCCCTGACCTGCACGTCTGGTCGCTCCCGCTACGCACGCGCTTCCGTGGCCTGACGGTCCGCGACGGCGTGCTGCTGCGCGGTGACGCCGGCTGGGGGGAGTTCAGCCCGTTCTGGGACTACGACGCCGCCGAGTCCGTCGCCTGGTGGCGCGCCGCGGTGGAGGCCGCCGACGAGGGCTGGCCCCCGCCGGTGCGGACGCGGATCCCCGTCAACGTGACCGTCCCCGCGGTCGACGCCGAGACGGCCCACCGGATCGTGCGCGGGTCCGGCGGGTGCCGCACCGCCAAGGTCAAGGTCGCCGAGCCCGGGCAGTCGCTCGCCGACGAGGTCGCCCGCCTCGAGGCCGTCCGGGACGCGCTCGGCCCGGACGGGGCCATCCGCGTCGACGCCAACGCCGCCTGGGACGTCGACACCGCCGTCAGCCGCTTGGCCGTGCTCGACCGTGCGGCGGGCGGTCTGGAGTACGCCGAGCAGCCGGTCCCGGGGGTCGACGACCTCGCGGCCCTGCGCCGGCGCACCCACGTGCCGATCGCCGCCGACGAGTCCATCCGCCGGGCCGAGGACCCGCTCGCCGTCGCGCGGGCCCACGCCGCCGACGTCGTGGTGCTCAAGGTGCAGCCGCTGGGGGGCGTGCGCGCGTGCCTGCGGCTGGCCGAGCGGATCGGGCTGCCCGTCGTCGTGTCGTCGGCGCTCGAGTCGTCCGTGGGGCTCGCCGCGGGGGTCGCCCTCGCCGCCGCGCTGCCCGAGCTGCCGTACGCGTGCGGCCTGGCCACCGCGCAGCTGTTCACAGCGGATCTGGTCACGAGACCGTTCCTGCCCGTCGACGGGGCGCTCGACGTCCGCCGCACCGAGCCGGACGCGGCGCTGCTCGCGGCCGCGGCCGGGTCGGACGAGCTCGCGGAGCGGTGGCGATCGCGCGTCGGCGCCGTCCGGCCTCGGGCATGATGGCGGGCGTGACGACGCCGCCGGCCCCGCGACCCGACCCGGCGACGGCGGCGGCCCGTGTGCTGGTGCAGGCGCTCGCGGCACTGGGCGTCGAGGACGTCGTGCTCGCTCCGGGCTCCCGCAGCGCCCCCCTGGCCTACGCGCTCGCCGATGCCGCTCGCCCGGACCCGGATCGACCTGCGGGTGCGCCGAGCCTGCGCCTGCACGTGCGGGTCGACGAGCGGTCGGCGGCCTTCCTGGCCCTCGGCCTGATCAGGGCGTCGGCCCACGGTGACCAGCCCCAGCCCCCGCGGCCCGTCGCCGTGGTCACCACCTCGGGCACGGCCGTCGCCAACCTGCACCCGGCGGTGCTCGAGGCGCACCACAGCGGGCTGCCCCTGCTGCTGCTGACCGCCGACCGCCCGCACGAGCTGCGCGGCACGGGGGCCAACCAGACCACCGACCAGGTGGGCATCTTCGGGACGGCGGTGCGCCTGGCCGTCGACGTGCCCGCACCGGTCGGCCTGCCCGACGAGGCCCGCGGCCTGCGGCGCACGGTGTCCCGAGCCGTCGCGGCGGCGACCGGCGCGCGCACGGGCGACCCCGGACCCGTGCATCTCGACCTCGCCTTCCGCGAGCCGCTGGTGCCCGGCGGCTCGCCCTGGCCCGAGCCGTCGACCGCCGGGCTGACGCACGTCCACGCCCGGCCGGCGACGGGCGCGGTCCCCGCGGTCGTCGACCCGGCCTCGCCCTCGACCCGGCACGGGGGCATCCCGACCGTCCTCGTCGCGGGGGACGGCGCCGGACCGAACGCGCGTCGGATCGCGGAGGCGAACGGCTGGCCGCTGCTCGCCGAGCCGTCCTCCGGCGCGCGCGGGGGCTCGCACGCCATCGCGGCCTACCGGCTGCTCCTCGCGCACCCGCAGCTCGGCGGAGCGGTCCGCCGGGTGGTCGTGCTCGGCCGCCCCACGCTGTCGCGCCCGGTGCAGCAGCTCCTCGCGCGCGAGGACGTCGAGGTGGTCGTCATTGCGCCCCGGGGCGCCGACTGGCCCGACGCCGCCCGCAACGCGAGCGACGTGCTGCTCGACCCGCCGGCCCGGATGCGCCAGGGCAGGATGCCCGCACCGGCGGGCTGGCTCGACGCATGGCGCTCCGCCGACAAGGCCGCGGGCGCGGCGATCGACCAGGTGCTGGACGGGCTCGACGCCGGCCGCCGGTCGCGCAGCGGCACCCGCGTGACCGGGCCGGCGCTGGCGCGGGTGGTCGCGCAGGTCAGCGGGCCGGACGACGCACTGGTGATCGGTTCCTCGAACCCCGTGCGCGACCTCGACCTGGTGGCCCGCTGGGACTCGCCGCCGGTGGTGCTGGCCAACCGCGGCCTTGCGGGCATCGACGGCACGGTCTCGACCGCGGTCGGCGTCGCGCTCGGGCTCCCGGACCGACGGGTCCGTGCGCTGCTGGGGGACCTCACGTTCCTGCACGACGTCGGCGGCCTCCTGCGCGGACCGCTCGAGGCTGCGGTCCACCTCCAGCTCGTGGTGGCCAACGACGACGGGGGATCGATCTTCGCGACGCTCGAGCCCGGGGAGCCGGCCCGGGCCGACGTGTTCGAGCGCGTCTTCGCGACGCCGCACGGGGCGGACCTCGCGGCGCTCTGCGCGGGCTACGGCGTCCGGCACACCCGGGTCGGGGACGTCGACGGGCTGCTGCCGGCGCTGGCGGCTCCCGGCCCCGGCCTGAGCGTCGTGGAGGTCCGGGTCGACCGGACCGGGCGCCGTGCCCTCGGCGAGCGGATCGCCGCGGAGGTGTCCGCCGCGGTGGACGCCGCACTGACGGGCGCGTCGTAGCCCGACGAGTTCCATCCGAAACTCGCAGCGAATTCCCAGGTTCCGGCAAGGCTCCCTCCAGCGCGGGACGGTGAGATGGTCATCGACCAAGGAGGGCACCACCGATGACCACCACCCCTGAGAACGGCGCGGGCAACCAGCCGCCCGCTGCCGATCAGCACCCCCAGACGCACACGACCCAGCCGCTGCCGCCCGTGGGCGCGACGCAGCCGCTGCCGGTCAACCCGACCCAGCCGCTGCCCGCCACGCCGGCGGCGCACCCCACCAACCCGTTCACGCCGCCGCACCCCGCCGCCCCGGCGGACCAGCGGGCCGCGTACGAGGCCGCCCAGCAGGCCGCAGCGCAGCAGGCCGCTCAGCAGGCCGCGGCGCAGCAGGCAGCGCAGATGGACCAGTTCGAGGCCGTCCGCCGCGCGCAGTGGGAGGCCGCCCAGCGCGCCGCCGCCCAGGACCCGGCGACGCTGCAGCAGGCCGCGTACCAGCCCGCCGCGGTGTACGCCGGCGCGCCGGCGCCTGCGCCGCAGGGCACGGTCCCGACGCAGCGCAAGCGCAACCTCTGGCTCCCCGTCACGAGCGCCGCCGCCGCGGCCGCGATCCTCGCCGCCGTCGCCACGGCCGGCCTGACGCACGCCCTCTCGGACGACAGCGCGTCGGGCAATCACCCCGCGTCGCTCGCCACGATCGGCCAGCAGAGCAACGACACCGTCCCGGTCTCCGGCTCGTCCAACGCCGACCCGAACTGGGAGGCCGTCGCCAAGGCCGTGCAGCAGTCGGTCGTCGCCATCCAGGTCTCCACCGGCAACGGTGGCGGCGCGGAGGGCTCGGGCGTGATCGTCGACGACTCCGGCCACATCGTCACCAACAACCACGTCGTCGCCGACGCGGACCCGAGCAGCGTGCAGGTCACGCTGACCGACGGCCGCATCTTCAAGGCCACGATCGTCGGCACCGACGCCACGACCGACCTCGCGGTCATCAAGCTGACCGACGCCCCGGACGACCTCAAGCCGGCCGCGTTCGGTGACTCGTCGAAGGTCATCGTCGGCCAGCCCGTCATGGCCGTCGGCAACCCGCTCGGCCTGGCCAGCACCGTCACCACCGGCATCGTCTCCGCGGTCGACCGTCCCGTCTCCACCTCGGGCGAGAACAGCAGCGAGGCGACCGTCACCAACGCGATCCAGATCGACGCGGCGGTCAACCCCGGCAACTCCGGTGGACCGCTGTTCGACGCCGAGGGCAAGGTCATCGGCATCAACTCCTCGATCGCCACGCTGTCGAGCGAGTCCGGCTCCATCGGCCTCGGCTTCGCCATCCCGGTCGACCTGGTGAAGAACATCGCCGCGCAGCTCATCGACGACGGCACCGCCGAGCACGCGTTCCTCGGTGTGTCCCTGTCCGACGGCACGGCCACCGCCGACGGCGTCACGCGCCGCGGCGCGGTCGTGGAGTCGGTCAGCGACGGCTCGCCGGCCGCCGACGCCAAGCTGCAGGAGAAGGACACGATCGTCGCGATCGACGGCAAGGCCGTCGGCGGCGCCGAGTCCCTCACCGCCTACGTGCGGGCGCTCCCGTCCGGCACCAAGGTCACGCTGACCGTGGTCCGCGACGGCAAGGCGTCGGACGTCGACGTCACGCTGGCGGTCCGCAAGGAGACGGCGCCGTCCAACGGCTCGTCCGACCAGGCCCCGCAGCAGCAGGACCCCCAGCAGCAGGCGCCGCAGGACCAGGCCCCCCAGCAGGGCGACGGCAGCCAGGACGGCTCGGGTTCCTCGGGCCTGCCGGACGGGCTCAGCCCCGACCAGCTGTGGCAGTGGTTCCAGCAGCAGCAGGGCCAGGGCTGATCGAGGCCCCCTGATCGCCGGCGGCCGCCGGGTCCCAGTCCCCCCACGGGGATCCCGGCCGCCGGCTCCTCACCAGCGGCTCATACCCCGAGCCGCCTCCCCGCGGTCCTACCCCCCGGACCGCACGCCGTCCCGACCGTCTCCGCAACGGACCGGGACACGGCCCCTCGGCCGGGACGTCAGCTGCCGCTGATGTCCCGGCCGAGCGCGTACCGCATGGGGACCAGCTTGGCCTCGGACTCCGCCAGCTCGGCCGGCGGGTCGGACGCGGCGACGACGCCGCAGCCCGCGAACAGCCGGACGCGCCGCGGGTCGTCGGCGTCGATCTGCGCCGAGCGCAGCGCGATGCCCCACTCGCCGTCGCCGTCGGCACCGAACCAGCCGACCGGCCCCGCGTACCGCGCGCGGTCCATGCCCTCGATGCTGCGGATCAGCTCCCGGGCCGCGACGGTCGGCGTGCCGCACACGGCAGCCGTCGGGTGCAGCGCCGCCGCGAGGGCCAGCGACGACGGGTGCGCGCTGTCGCCGCTGGGCGCGGTGAGCACACCGGTCACGTCGGACGCCAGGTGCAGGACGTTGGGCAGGTGCAGGACGAACGGCACGTCGGGCACGTTGATCGACGAGCAGAACGGCTCGAGCGCGTGCGCCACGGACGTCACCGCGTACTCGTGCTCCTCGAGGTCCTTGGACGAGTGGGCCAGGATCGCCGCGCGCGCCATGTCGGCCGCGTCGTCGCCGGTCCGCCGAATGGTGCCCGCCAGCACCCGCGACGTGACCAGGCCCTTCTCCGAGCGGACGAGCAGCTCGGGCGTCGCGCCCAGCAGCCCGTCGACGCTGAACGTCCAGCACGACGGGTACTGCGTCGCCAGCCGCTCGAGCGCCCACCGCACGTCGACGGGGTGCTCGGCGCGGGCGTGCACGTCGCGCGCGAGCACCACCTTCTCCACGTCGCCGGCCTTGATCGCGGCGATGCCGCTCGCGACGACGTCGCGCCACCCGTCCGGGCTCACGGCGCCGTCGGTGTAGGTCACCTCGCCCGGGTCGACCGGCGGCACGCGGGGGCCGACGACGTCGGCGAGCTGGGGGGCGGCGCGCAGCCGGGCTCCCGTCGTGATCGTCGTCAGCCAGGTGCGGCCACCGCGGCGGCCGACCACGACGCGCGGAACGACGACGACGCCGCCGGCGGGGGACTCGTCGTCGAACGCGAACGAGCCGAACGCCACCGGACCGGTGCCGGGAGCCTGCACCTCGTCCCGGACGATCGCCCGCGCGAGCACCTCGTGCCACGCCCGCTCGGCGTCGGCGAACCGGTCGGCACCGCCGACCTCGATCCGCAGCGTCTCGCCCCACGCGACGAGGCCGTCACCGCGGCGGACCCAGGCGAGGGGGGCCTGCGACGGCAGGAGCCCGAGCAGGTCGAGGGGGTCCGGGAGGTCGGCGGCCGACGCCTCCGTCGTGCCGCCGAGCGCGTCCAACGCGACCGTGCGGACCACGAGAGGCTGCGGGACCGCGTCCGCGGGGGCGGAGGTCTGCGTGCTCATCGGTGCCAGCGTATGCCTGGAGCACCGGTCCGCCCTGTCGTACAGGCCGTCCGGACCTGCGACGATGGACACATGTCCCGTGCCTCCCTCGACAAGGACCCTCAGGACGTCGCCGCCATGTTCGACGCCGTGGCCCACCGCTACGACCGGACCAACGACGTCATCTCGCTCGGTCAGGACCGTGCGTGGCGCAAGGCGACCCTCAAGGCGATCGACGCCCAGCCGGGGGAGACGGTGCTCGACCTCGCCGCCGGCACCGGCACGTCGTCCGAGCCGATGGCCGACGCCGGCGTCAACGTCGTCGCTTGCGACCTGTCCGTCGGGATGCTCGACGTGGGCAAGCGGCGCCGACCGGACCTCGCGTTCGTCGCGGGCGACGCGCTGCACCTGCCGTTCGCCGACGAGTCGTTCGACGCCGTGACGATGTCGTTCGGCCTGCGCAACGTCAGCGACGTCCCGAGCGCCCTGGACGAGCTCCTGCGCGTGACCAAGCCCGGCGGTCGCCTGGTGGTCTGCGAGTTCTCGCGGCCCACGTTCAAGCCGTTCCGGGCGGTCTACCAGAACTACCTCATGCGGGCGCTGCCGCCCGTCGCGCGGGCCGTGTCCAAGGAGCCCGACGCCTACGTCTACCTCGCCGAGTCGATCCGCGAGTGGCCGGACCAGCACGCTCTGGGGCTGCTCATCAAGCACGCCGGCTGGACGCACGTGGCGTACCGGAACCTCTCGGGCGGCATCGTCGCCCTGCACCGGGGCACCAAGTCCGAGGTCTGACCTGGACGTCTGACCAGCACCTTTGGGCGCCTCGTTCAGCCGAACGGGTGGTGTCCGATGTGCACTCGTTCGCCGCATCGACACCGGTGTGGGATGGGTGCTATCACCCGTGCGCGGGCCACGGCGGGGTGAAGAAGCGCTTCCGCTCCTCATGGACGCTCGTCCGCCTACCGAGGTCGTCTGTGCCGGTGGTGTAGCCGGCGACGGCTACGGGAGGCATGGATCATGCGCAAGACGACGAAGGGCGCCATCGCTGTTGGCGCCGGTGTGGCGCTGCTGCTGGGCGGCGCGGGAACGATGGCGTACTGGACGCAGTCCAGCACGTTCGGCTCGACCACGACGATCTCCTCGGGCAACCTGGCGATCGCGCCGAAGACGGGCGCCACGGGCTCGCCCGTGTGGACCTGGAAGACGTCGGGCGCCACCTTCGCGCCGGCGACCTCCAAGATCGTCCCCGGCGACACGGTCGTCGTGACCCAGACGTTCACGGTGACGGCCCAGGGTGACAACCTCAAGGCAACCGTGGCGCTCGCGGTGCCCGGCCTGACGAACAACGTGCCCGCTGCGGCGACCAACCCGCTGCTCAACGAGCTCACGGTCACGCCGACGGTCGCGACCTCCGGCACGCAGACCGGCACGGGCACCGTCACGACCGCGGGCAACGTGGTCTCGGTGACCGCGAACAGCGGCACCACGACCTTCGACGTGACCGTCAAGGTCGAGGTCGCCTTCCCGTTCGGTGTCGCCGACTCGGCACGCAAGGGCTCGGCGCAGTCGGTCGACCTGTCGACCTCGGCGATCACCGTCACCCAGATCTGAGTCGCTCAGACCTGAGTTCCACCGCCCGGGAGGGCATCGAGCAGTGAACCGCCGTCTGCGTCTCCAGCTGATCGCCGCCGTGGCCGTCGCGCTCTCGTTCATCGGGAGCGCGGCGGCCTACGGGTCGTGGCGTGCTGCGCAGAACGTCGGCACGAACGCGACGATCACCTCGGGCACCATCGGCCTGACCCCGCAGTGGTCGACCGCCCTCTCGCTGACCGGCATGTGGCCGGGAGAGACGCGGACCGGCGTCCTGCAGCTGACCCAGACCGGTGACGGCCGGTGGCAGTACCAGCTCGACCCGCCGGCGGTCACAGGGGCGTTGGCGGGCAACCTCGCCGTGGCGCTGCGCACGTCGACCGGGCCTACGGCGGCTGCCTGCACGGCGACCGCGCAACCGGTCAGCACCTGGAGTGCCACCATCGCCAACGGTGCATCCGTCTACGTGTGCGTCGTGGTGACCCTGTCGTCCACGGCACCGTCGTCGCTCCAGGCGCAGACGGGCTCGCTCGCCCTGACGGCGACGGCCCGCAACCAGTCCACCTACTGACCGTTCAGCCACGAGGGAGCGACGTGCGCCCACAGCAGCGTGAGGTCCGGGGGGTCGGCATGTCGCCGACCGCTCCGGCGCCGACCCCTGCCGTCCCGTCCACCCGCCGTCGGTTCGCTCGTGCGACCGGCGTAGTCGCGGTCGTGGCGGGCCTGGTGGCCGCGGTCCCGGGCGCCGCGTGGGCGTACTGGACGATCACCGCGACCTCGACGACTGCTGCGAGTGCGAACTCGCTCGCGGCGCCGACGATGGGCGCCTGCAGCACCCGGACGATCATCTTCGGCAACGACCCGGTCAAGGTCGCCTGGACGGAGCCCGCCGCTCCGTCGCCGGCGCTGCCGTCGGGCGCGACCCGGTCGTACCTCGTGCAGGTCGTCTCGGCGTCCGGCGCCGTCGTTAACGTCTCGTCGGCGGTCGGGACCACGTCGATCGAGGTCTCGCCCGACTCCGTGGCAGCGCCCATGGAGAAGCAGACGATCACAGTGCGCACCCGGGTGGTGTTCGGCTCGACCACGTGGGACTCGGCGCCGTCGGCGCCCATCGCCGTGCAGGGCTCGAACCTGCTCGGGTACACCAACTTCGGCTGCGTGACCCCATGACCGATGTGCGCGAACCTCCGGTCGGGGCCGGCCCGGAGCCGATTCCGGCCGGCCGGCGCTCGGCGCTGCGCGTCGCCGCCGGTGTCTTGTCGGGCATCGCGCTCGCTGCGGTGGTCGTCCTCGCGCTGGTGATGATCGTCATGCCTCTGGCGCTGCGTGCGACCCCGTACACCGTGCTCACGGGCAGCATGCGGCCGACGATCGACCCGGGCTCGCTCGTGGTCGTGCGGCCGAAGCCGGTCGACGACATCCAGATGGGCGACGTCGTCACCTACCAACGCGTGTCGGCGAGCCCGGAGGTTGTCACGCATCGCGTGGTCGGTCTCGGGTGGACCTCCACGGGAGAACGGCAGTTCGTCACCCGTGGTGACGCCAACAATGCGGCCGACCCGCCCGTGCGCGCCGTGCAGATCCGCGGAGTCGTCGCCTACCACCTGCCGTACCTCGGGTACGTGAACACGTGGGTGGGCATCAACCGGCCCGGCTGGCTGCTCAAAGCGGTCGCCGGCGCCCTCATCCTCTACGGGCTGGTGCTGGTCGGCGGCGGCGTGCGGGACCGGTTCCGCCGCGGACGCCCGGACGAGACCACGACAGACGAACCGTCCGATGCGGCCGTCGTGGTACCCGACGTGACCGTCGCCTACAGCAACGTCGTGATCGAGCGCGCATCCCCGTCCCCGACGGCGCCGTCCCGGCGAGCGCGTTCGGAGACGCGGGACCGCGATCGCCGACGTTCGCCCGCGCCCGGCGCCGTGGTGACCGTCGTCGTTCTTTGCGGGCTCGTGGTCGGGCTCGCGATCCTCGGCCGGCGATCGCGGTGACGCGGGTGCGGAGAGTGCTCCTGATCGGTGCCCTGGTGCTCGTGGGTGCGTCGACCGTCGTCCCCGCGGCCGCGGCGCAGGCGACCGACCCGCTCCAGCTCTCGCTCGACGGGACGTCGTGGTCGGCGTCACTGCCGGGAATGCTGTTCGCGTCACCGAGTGTCGTCGTCCCGGGCGACGTCATCTCGTCGGCGCTCTGGGTCCGCAATGCCACGGGCGACCCTGCGCGGGTGGATCTCGAGGTCGCCGACGACCTCGGCGTGACCCCGGGGACCCTCGCCGGCGACCTCTCGTTGAGCATCGACGGCACCCCGGCCTCGGGCGGCACCAGCTGGCACGGACCCGAGATCCCCCCGGGAGGCACGGCACGCATCCCGCTCGTCGTGACCTTCGCGGCCTCGTCGCAGCTCACGAGCCAGGTCAGCGTCGCGGCCGTCCTCGACTCGGTGACCCTCGTGCAGACAGGAATCGGTCCCGGCGTGACCCCGACGACCCCCGCGGCGACCACGCCCGCCGGTGCCGTGGACGCCGCACCTCCCGCCGACGGCGGGTCCGGCGGGCTCGCCCGCACGGGCGCCGAGATCGCGCGGACCGCGGGCATCTCGCTCGGCGCGATCGTCGTCGGGTTCCTGCTGCTGGCCGCCCGCCGCCGCTCCCGGCGCGACCAGAACTGACCGACCTCGACGGACGGGCTCGCCCGAGGTCGACGGGATGCACCCGCTTGGGTGAATGATGGGCTCCGTCGGAGCCCGACCGCAGCGCCCCGCCCCGGAAACATCGCGCGGTCAACCGGCAGATCACACCCCGTTCTTCACCCGCTCCTACGAGGTAAGGAGTGCCTTCGCAGACAGCCCTGGGGGCGCTGGTTACACTCGCCGGGAGCAGTACGTGAACATCGTCACAAGTGGGGTCACTGGTGGTGGAAACAACGCACGATGACGCAGATGTCATCGTCGTGGGCGCGGGCCCAGCAGGGTCCGCCGCCGCGTTCCACTGCGCCTCCGCGGGCCTCGACGTCCTGCTGCTGGAGAAGTCGGAGTTCCCCCGCGACAAGGTGTGCGGCGACGGTCTGACGCCCCGCGCGGTGGCCGAGCTGGTGCGGATGGGGCTGCCGATCCGCGAGCAGGACGGCTGGATCCGGAACATCGGTCTCCGGGTGCTCGGTGGCGGTCACCGGCTCGAGCTGGCGTGGCCCGAGCTGTCGAGCTACCCGTCGTACGGCCTGGCCAAGTCGCGGATGTCGCTGGACCACACGCTGGCCGACCACGCCCGCGCGGCCGGCGCCAAGCTGCAGGAGCGCACCAACGTCACGGGTCCGGTGCGCGACGAGCGCTCGGGGCGGGTCGTGGGGGTGCAGGCGAAGGTCGACGGGGAGACGGTCACGTACCGCGCGCCGATCGTCATCGCCGCCGACGGGGTCTCGGCGCGTCTGGCCACGGGGATGGGCCTCGAGAAGCGCATGGACCGCCCGATGGGCGTCGCGGTGCGCACCTACTTCACCACCCCCCGGCACGACGACCCGTGGATGGAGAGCCACCTCGAGCTCCGGGACGACGACGACAACCTGATGCCGGGCTACGGCTGGATCTTCTCGCTCGGCGACGGGACGGCGAACGTCGGGCTCGGCTCGGTGGCGTCGACGGCGGCGGCGACCAAGGTCGACTACAAGAAGCTGTTCGCCACCTGGATGCGCCACGTGCCAGCCGAGTGGGAGTTCACGCCCGACAACCAGGTCGGTCCGGTCAAGGGTGCCGCGCTGCCGATGGGGTTCAACCGCGGGCCGCTGTACGCCAACGGCCTCATGCTGGCGGGCGACTCCGCCGGGATGATCAGCCCGTTCAACGGCGAGGGCATCGCGTACGGCCTGCAGGCAGGCCGGGTCGCCGCCGACGCCATCGCCCAGGGGCTCGCACGCGGGACCGCCGCCGGCCGCGAGCGCGCGTTCGCCACGTACCAGGGCCGGATGAAGGACGACCTCGGCGGGTACTACACGCTCGGCCGGGTGTTCGTCCGGCTGATCGAGCACCCCGAGGTCATGCGGGTGTGCACCCGGTACGGGCTGCCGCGGCCGCTCGTCATGAAGTTCGTGCTCAAGCTCCTGTCCGACTGCTACGAGCCGAAGGGTGGTGACCTGGTCGACCGGGTCATCGCCGGGCTCGCCCGGATCGCCCCCGCCGCATGAACACCCCCACCACAAAGAAGTGGAGTGACGTTCGATGACCAACCCGTACGTCCCGCTGCTCTTCCTCATGGGCATCGCCGCCGTGCTCGCCCTCGGGGGCGTCGGCTCGAGCGTCATCCTCGGCCCCAAGCGGTACAACCGCGCCAAGCTCGAGGCGTACGAGTGCGGCATCGAGCCCACCCCGCACGCCATCGGCGGCGGCCGCTTCCCCATCAAGTACTACCTGGTCGCGATGACCTTCATCATCTTCGACATCGAGGTGGTCTTCCTCTACCCGTGGGCCGTGAGCTTCACGGACCTCGCCCTGTTCGGGCTGGTCGCGATGATCGGGTTCCTGGTGATCATCACGGTGCCGTTCGTCTACGAGTGGAAGCGCGGCGGGTTCGAGTGGGACTGAACGCTTTCATGAAGGAGTGTTGAGATGGGCATCGAAGAGGCACCGTCGGGGTTCCTGCTCACCACGGTCGAGGACCTGGTCGGGTACTTCCGCAAGGCGTCCCTGTGGCCGGTCACGTTCGGCCTGGCCTGTTGCGCCATCGAGATGATGGCGGCCGGCGCCAGCCGGTTCGACATCTCCCGGTTCGGCATGGAGGTGTTCCGCGCGTCCCCGCGCCAGGCGGACCTCATGATCGTCGCCGGCCGCGTCAGCCAGAAGATGGCACCCGTGGTCCGCCAGGTCTACGACCAGATGAGCGAGCCCAAGTGGGTCCTCTCGATGGGCGTCTGCGCCAGCTCCGGCGGCATGTTCAACAACTACGCGATCGTGCAGGGCGTCGACCACATCATCCCAGTCGACATCTACCTGCCCGGCTGCCCGCCGCGGCCCGAGATGCTCATCAACGCGATCCTGGCGCTGCACGAGCAGATCGAGAACGAGCCGCTCGGCGGCAACCGCAAGGCGGCGGCCGCGGCTGCCGAGGCCGCTGCTCTGGCCGCGACGCCGACGTCGCAGATGACGGGGCTGCTCAAGTGACGGAGAAGACCGACGCCGCCGACGCCGCGAAGCCCGGCGACGCGACGACCGCCGCGCAGCCGACCAGCGAGGCCGCGCTCGAGGCCGGGTCGCAGAACATCCCCGCCGAGGGGCGGCCGCAGATCGAGGTCGTCGACGTCCGTCGCGGCATGTTCGGCGCCACCGGCTCGGGCGACACCTCCGGCTACGGCGGGCTGGTCACGGCGATCGCGCTGCCCGGCCCCAGCGAGCGGCCGTACGGCGGCTGGTTCGACGAGGTCGTCGACATCCTCACCGAGGTCCTCGACGAGTCGGGCACCGGCTACGACGCGGCGGTCGAGTCCGTGGTCGTCGACCGCGAGGAGCTCACGCTGCACGTCGCGCGCGAGCACATCGTCGAGGTCTCCCAGGTGCTCCGGGACGACCAGGACCTGCGGTTCGAGCTCAGCCTGGGCGTCTCGGGCGTGCACTACCCGCACGACGTCGGCCGCGAGCTGCACGCCGTCTACCACCTGGTCTCGGTGACCCACTCGCGCCGTCTGCGGCTCGAGGTCGCGGTCCCCGACTCCGACCCGCACCTGCCGTCGACCGTGTCGGTGTACCCGGCCAACGACTGGCACGAGCGCGAGACGTTCGACTTCTTCGGGATGATCTTCGACGGGCACCCGGGGCTCGCGCGGATCGAGATGCCCGACGACTGGCCGGGCCACCCGCAGCGCAAGGACTACCCCCTCGGGGGCATCCCGGTCGAGTACAAGGGCGCCACCGTGCCGCCCCCGGACCAGCGGAGGTCGTACCGATGACCACCCAGACACCCCGTGCCACACCGCACGTCGTGGACGCCGACACCGAGGGGGTTCCCTCCTTCGAGGCGTCCGGCGGCGACTGGTCCGAGATCGCCGAGGAGGCCGCCCGCCTCGGCGAGGAGCGGATCGTCGTCAACATGGGCCCGCAGCACCCGTCGACCCACGGCGTGCTCCGCCTCATGCTCGAGATCGACGGCGAGACGGTGACCGAGGCCCGCGCGGGCATCGGCTACCTGCACACCGGCATCGAGAAGAACATGGAGTTCCGCACCTGGACCCAGGGCGTGACCTTCTGCACGCGCATGGACTACGTCGCGCCGCTGTTCCAGGAGGCCGCGTACTGCCTGGCGGTCGAGAAGCTGCTGGGCATCACGGACGACGTCCCCGAGCGGGCCACGGTCATCCGGGTGCTGATGATGGAGCTCAACCGGATCACGTCGCACCTGGTCTGCCTGGCCACGGGCGGCAACGAGCTGGGCGCGACGACGATCATGACGGTCGGCTTCACGGCCCGCGAGGAGATCCTCAAGGTCTTCGAGCTGATCTCCGGCCTGCGCATGAACCACGCGTACATCCGTCCCGGCGGCGTCGCGCAGGACATCCCGCCGGGCGCGATCGACACGATCCGCGAGGCGCTCGTGGTGGTCCGCGGCTACTTCAAGCAGCTCGAAGACCTCATGATGGCCAACCCGATCCTGCACCTGCGCCTCAAGGACGTCGGCTACCTCGGGCTGGCCGGCTGCATGGCGCTCGGCATCACGGGCCCGGTGCTGCGGTCGGCGGGCCTGCCGTACGACGTGCGCAAGCACAACCCGTACTGCGGGTACGAGACGTACGACTTCGAGGTCCCCGTCGCGCAGTCGGCCGACTCGTGGGGGCGCCTGGTGCTGCGGCTCGAGGAGTGCTACCAGTCGATGCGGATCGTCGAGCAGACGCTGGACCGCCTGCAGAAGATCGGCCCCGGACCGGTGATGGTGGCGGACAAGAAGGTCGCCTGGCCTGCGCAGATGGCCATCGGGTCCGACGGCATGGGCAACTCGCTCGACCACATCCGGGAGATCATGGGCACCTCGATGGAGGCCCTGATCCACCACTTCAAGCTGGTCACCGAGGGCTTCCGCGTGCCGGCCGGTCAGGTGTTCCAGACCGTCGAACACCCCCGCGGCGAGCTCGGCGTGCACCTGGTGTCCGACGGCGGGACGCGCCCCTACCGGGCGCACTTCCGCGACCCGAGCTTCAACAACCTGCAGGCCACGTCGATCATGTGCGAGGGCGGACAGGTGGCCGACGTCGTCGTCGCCGTCGCGTCGCTCGACCCGGTGCTGGGAGGGGTGGACCGCTGATGTCCATCGAGACGAGCCGTACGCACAAGACCGCGTACGACGCCGAGACCCATGCGCGACTCACGGCCGACTCGGACGTCATCGTGGCGCGCTACCCGCAGGCGCGCTCGGCGCTGCTGCCGATGCTGCACCTGGTGCAGGCCGAGGACGGCTACGTCAGCCCCCGCGGGATCGCGTTCTGCGCCTCCCACCTGGGCCTGAGCACCGCGGAGGTGTCCGCGGTCGCGACGTTCTACACGCAGTACAAGCGGCACCCGAACGGCACCTACACGGTCGGCGTCTGCACGAACACCCTGTGCGCGATCATGGGCGGCGACGCCATCTGGGAGGACCTCTCGGACCACCTGGGCATCGGGCACGACGAGACGACGGACGACGGCGTGATCACGCTCGAGCGCGTCGAGTGCAACGCGGCCTGCGACTACGCGCCGGTCGTGATGGTCAACTGGGAGTTCTTCGACAACCAGACGCCCGACAGCGCCCGGCAGATCGCCGACGACCTCACCGCCGGCAAGCCGGTCGTCCCCACCCGCGGCGCCGCGAGCGTCTGCTCGTTCAAGGAGATGTCCCGCGTGCTCGCCGGCTTCGGCGACGGACGGGCCGACGAGGGCGTCGGCGCCGGGGTGCCGACGCTGCGCGGGCTCGAGCTGGCACGGGCCGAGGGCTGGACGGCGCCCGCGTTCGCCTCGACGGGCGCACCCGCCGGGAGCCACGAACCGAAGGTCGGCGGCGAGCAGTCCAGCGCCGAGCGCCCGGTCACCACGCCTGCCGACGTCTCGCCGGCGGCGGAGCAGAAGAAGCAGTCCACCGACGACGCGAAGGAGTCGTGATGGCGACGACCCTCACCCCGGTGCTGACGGACACGTGGGACGCCGACCGCTCGTGGTCGCTGGCGTCGTACGAGGACGCCGGCGGGTACCGCGGCCTGCGCCGCGCGCTCGGCATGCTGGCTGCCGACGTCGTCACCATGGTCAAGGACTCGGGCCTGCGCGGCCGCGGGGGAGCGGGCTTCCCGACGGGCATGAAGTGGGGCTTCCTGCCCGCGCCCGACGGCGGACCGCGGTACCTGGTGGTCAACGCCGACGAGTCCGAGCCGGGGACCTGCAAGGACATCCCGCTGATGATGGCCAGCCCCCAGCACCTCATCGAGGGCATGATCATCACGAGCTACGCGATCGGCTGCCACCACGCGTTCCTCTACGTGCGGGGCGAGGTGCTCCACGTGTACCGGCGCCTCCTGCTCGCCATCGAGGAGGCCCGTGCGGCCGGGTACCTCGGCACCGACATCCTCGGCTCCGGCTTCGACCTGGAGATCACGCTGCACTCCGGCGCGGGCGCGTACATCTGCGGCGAGGAGACGGCGCTGCTCGACTCCCTCGAGGGCCTGCGCGGCCAGCCGCGTCTCAAGCCCCCGTTCCCCGCCGTCGCCGGCCTGTACGCGCGGCCGACGGTCGTGAACAACGTCGAGTCGATCGCGTCGGTGCCGGGCATCGTCGTCGGCGGCGCGGACTGGTTCAAGTCCATGGGCACCGAGCGCTCCACCGGCCACGGCCTGTTCTCCCTGTCCGGCCACGTCACGCGGCCCGGTCAGTACGAGGCGCCGCTCGGCATCACGCTGCGCGAGCTGCTCGAGATGGCCGGCGGCATCCGCGAGGGCCACGAGCTGAAGTTCTGGACCCCGGGCGGCTCGTCGACGCCGATCTTCACCGCCGAGCACCTCGACGTGCCGCTGGACTACGAGTCGGTGGGCGCCGCGGGGTCGATGTTGGGCACGCGCGCGCTGCAGATCTTCGACGAGACCACGTCGGTGGTCCGGGCCGTCACCCGCTGGACCGAGTTCTACAAGCACGAGTCCTGCGGCAAGTGCACCCCGTGCCGTGAGGGCACCTACTGGCTCACGCAGGTGCTGCAGCGGATCGAGGCGGGGCAGGGCACGCTCGCCGACATCGACCTGCTGCTCGACCTGTGCGACAACATCCTCGGCAAGGCGTTCTGCGCCCTCGGCGACGGTGCGACCAGCCCGATCACCTCGGCGGTGCAGTACTTCCGCGAGGAGTTCGTGGCGGGGACCCACACGCCCGCCGACGTGCTGTTCCCGCCGGAGCTGAGCAGCCTGTTTGTCTACACGCCCAAGCACGAGCTCGCAGGGGTGCACGCATGACGATCCTGTCCTCCGGGCCGACGACGTCCCTGGTCCCCGCCGCCCCGGTCGCGCCCGCCGAGCCTGCCGGCGAGACGGTCACGTTCACCGTCGACGGCATCGAGACCGCCGTGCCCAAGGGCACGCTCGTCATCCGGGCCGCCGAGCAGCTGGGCATCCAGATCCCGCGGTTCTGCGACCACCCGTTGCTGGCCCCCGCCGGTGCGTGCCGCCAGTGCCTGGTCGAGGTCTGGGCGCCGGGCCGCGACGGTGCGCTGGCCAAGATGCCGAAGCCGCAGGCCAGCTGCACCCTCGAGGCCACGCCGGGCATGCAGGTCAAGACGCAGCACACGTCGCCGGAGGCCGACAAGGCCCAGCACGGCGTCATGGAGCTGCTGCTGGTCAACCACCCGCTGGACTGCCCGGTGTGCGACAAGGGCGGCGAGTGCCCCCTGCAGAACCAGGCGATGAGCAACGGGCGCGCCAGCACCCGGTTCGTCGACGTCAAGCGCACGTTCCCCAAGCCGATCGCCATCTCGACGCAGATCCTGCTGGACCGGGAGCGCTGCATCCTGTGCCAGCGCTGCACGCGGTTCTCCGAGGAGATCGCCGGCGACGTGTTCATCGACCTGCAGAAGCGCGGCGCCAACCAGCAGATCGGCACGTTCGACACCGCCGTGCTGGGGTTCGCCGGCGAGGCGCCGCTGGGTGCGGCCGCCGAGGACACCTCGGGCCGCCCGTTCGCCTCGTACTTCTCGGGCAACACCGTGCAGATCTGCCCGGTCGGCGCCCTGACCAGCGCGGCGTACCGGTTCCGGTCGCGCCCGTTCGACCTGGTCTCCACGCCGGGCGTCGGCGAGCACGACTCGCAGGGGTCGGCCATCCGCATCGACCACCGCCGCGGCGTCGTGCTGCGCCGGCTCGCCGGTGAGGACCCGGTGGTCAACCAGGAGTGGATCACCGACAAGGACCGGTTCGCGTTCACGTGGCAGTCCGCGCCGGACCGCATCACCACGCCGCTCGTGCGCAACGCCGACGGCGAGCTCGAGCCCGCCAGCTGGATCGAGGCCCTCGAGGTCGCCGCGGCCGGCCTGCGCGCGGCCGAGGCGCCCGACGACCCGCGCGACACCGCGACCGGCGTCGCCGTCCTGCCCGGAGGTCGCCTGACCCTCGAGGACGCCTACGCGTACGGCAAGTTCGCCCGGGTCGCGCTCGGCACCAACGACGTCGACGGCCGCGCCCGCCCGCACTCGGCGGAGGAGGAGACGTTCCTCGGCCACCACGTCGCCGGTCGCACCCTCGAGGTCACGTTCGCGGACCTCGACCGCGCCCCCGCGGTGCTGCTCGTCGGCCTGGAGGTCGAGGAGGAGGCGGGCATCGCGTTCCTGCGCCTGCGGGACTCGGTCATCCACCGCAAGACGAAGGTGCTGTCGGTCGCCGCGCTCGAGAGCCGCGGGCTCCAGCGCCTGTCCGGCACCCTGCTCCCGGCCGCGCCCGGCACGGAGGCCGAGGTCCTCGACGGCATCGGCACCGACGACGCGTTGGCTCAGGCCGCCGAGCTGCTCGGCACCGAGGGCGCGCTCGTGCTCGTCGGCGAGCGTCTGGCCGGGGTCCCCGGCGGGTTCTCGGCGGCCGTGCGGCTCGCGCAGCGCACCGGCGCCCGGCTCGCCTGGATCCCGCGTCGCGTGGGCGAGCGCTCCGCGGTCGAGGCTGGCCTGCTGCCGTCCCTGCTGCCGGGCGGCCGCCCGGTCGCCGACTCCGCCGCCCGCGTCGACCTCGCCGCCGTGTGGGGCGTCGAGCACCTGCCCTCCGCGGCGGGCCGCTCGACCTCCGAGATCCTCGCCGCCGCGCGCGCCGGTCGCCTCGGCGGCCTGGTCGTCGGCGGCGTCGAGCCGGCCGACCTGCCCGACCCGGCGATCGCGCGCGAGGCGCTGGACCGCGTGACCTTCCTGGTCTCGCTCGAGGTCCGGCACTCCGAGGTCACCGAGCGGGCCGACGTCGTCCTGCCCGTGGCACCGCCGACCGAGAAGTCCGGCACCTTCGTCACGTGGGAGGGCCGCCCGCGGCCGTTCCCGCAGGCGCTCGTCTCGCACGCGATGGCCGACCACCGCGTCCTGGACCGGCTGGCCGACGCCCTCGGCGTGGAGCTCGGGCTGCAGACGCTGGCCGCGGTGCACGCCGAGCTCGACCAGCTGGGCGGCTGGGACGGCGCACGCCTCGACGCGCCCGACGTGGCCGCCACCGAGCCGCCCGCCGTCGCGCCCGGCCACGCCGTGCTCGCCACCTGGCACCAGCTGCTCGACGCCGGCCGCCTGCAGTCGGGCGAGCCCTTCCTGGCCGGCACCGCCAAGCGGCCCGTGGCCCGCATCTCGGCGGGGACCGCGGGGGCGCTCGGCGTGTCGGACGGCGGCAACCTCGGCGTCTCGACGGACGCGGGCACGATCGTGCTGCCGGCGGTCGTGACGGACATGCCGGACCACGTGGTGTGGCTGCCGACGAACGCGGCGGGGAGCGGCCTGCGCGACGCGCTGCACGCCGACGCCGGCGACGTCGTGCGGCTCGCGCCCGCCGGGCGTCACCTGCAGACCGAGGAGGTGGGCGCATGACCCCCCTGATCGTCGACGCGGTGGCTCCGGTGACCGCCGACTTCAGCCAGGACACCTGGTGGATCTGGCTGATCAAGGCAGTCGCCATCGTCGTGTTCCTGCTGACCAGCGTGCTGATCGCCATCTGGTTCGAGCGCAAGGTGGTCGCCCGCATGCAGGTGCGGCCCGGCCCCAACGTGCACGGCCCCTTCGGCCTGCTGCAGTCGCTCGCCGACGCCATGAAGCTCCTGGTCAAGGAGGACATGACGGTCAAGGCGGCCGACAAGCTCGTCTACATCGTCGCCCCGATGATCGCGGTGTTCTGCTCGCTGCTGGTGTTCGCAGTCATCCCGTTCGGCCCGGAGGTCGATCTGTTCGGGGTGCTCACGCCGCTGCAGCTCACCGACTTCCCGGTGGCCGTGCTCTACATCCTCGCGTGCGCCTCGGTCGGCGTGTACGGCATCGTGCTCGGCGGCTGGTCGTCCGGGTCCACGTACCCGCTGCTCGGCTCGGTCCGGTCGACCGCGCAGGTCATCAGCTACGAGCTCGCGATGGGCCTGTCGCTGGTCAGCGTGTTCATCGTGGCCGGCTCCATGTCGACGTCGCAGATCGTCACGTCGCAGACGGCGATCTGGTGGTTCATCCCGCTGATCCCGGCGTTCCTCATCTACCTCATCTCGATGGTGGGGGAGACCAACCGCCTGCCGTTCGACCTCCCCGAGGCCGAGGGCGAGCTGGTGTCGGGCTACATGACCGAGTACTCGTCGATGAAGTTCGCGTGGTTCTTCCTCGCCGAGTACATCAACATGCTGAACGTCTCGGCGGTCGCCACCACCCTGTTCCTGGGCGGCTGGCGTGCGCCGTGGCCCATCTCGGCGATCAACGACGGGATGTTCAACCACGGCTGGTGGCCGGTGCTGTGGTTCCTGGCCAAGCTCTGGTTCTTCATGTTCATCTTCGTGTGGATCCGCGGCTCGGTGCTGCGCTTCCGGTACGACCAGTTCATGAAGATCGGCTGGAAGATCCTGATCCCGGCGGCGCTCATCTGGGTGGTCGCGGTCGGCGTGGTGCAGGGCGTCCGGCAGTTCTCCGGCGTCGAGCTGCGTCCGCTGCTGTTCGGGATCGCGGGCCTGGTGTTCGTCGCGCTGATCATCTCCTTCCTCATCCCCGAGAAGAAGGCGCCGACCGGCCCGAAGCGACCACCAGGACCGCAGGTGTACGACCCCTACGCGGGCGGCTACCCCGTGCCGCCGCTGCCCGGGCAGGTGCTCCCGCCGTCGCCGCGCGCGCTGGCCAGGGCTGCTGCCGCGGCGCAGGCGCAGGAGTCCGCGACGACGACCCCCCAGGTCACCCAGGAGGTGCACGGTGGCTGAGCCCCGCAAGCCCGACCCGAAGGGCGTCCCGGCCCGCAAGCCGGCGACGTCCGCGAGCGGCAAGCCCGCGCCCGCCCGCAGGGCCGCCCCGCCCGCGAAGGGCAAGGCCGTCGCGCCGCGCAAGCCCGCCGGTGAGGTCGCCGCCCCGCAGCCCGAGGGCTACCAGTCCATGATCGAGCCCCGCGGCTGGGTCGAGGACCTCTTCGCCCCCGTGGGCGGCTTCGGCGTCACCCTCTCGAACATGTTCCGGCCGACGGTCACCGAGCAGTACCCGTCGGAGAAGGTGCCGGCCAAGCCGCGCTACCACGGCCGCCACCAGCTCAACCGGTACGCGGACGGGCTCGAGAAGTGCATCGGCTGCGAGCTGTGCGCCTGGGCGTGCCCGGCGGACGCGATCTACGTCGAGGGCGCCGACAACACCCCGGACAACCAGCGGTCGCCCGGCGAGCGGTACGGCAGCGTCTACCAGATCAACTATCTGCGCTGCATCTTCTGCGGCCTGTGCATCGAGGCGTGCCCCACCCGGGCGCTGACCATGACGAACGAGTTCGAGCTGGCCGGCCCGACGCGCGCGGGGATGATCTGGGAGAAGCAGGACCTCCTGGCTCCGCTGCGCAGCGGGATGCTGCAGGCGCCGCACCCGATGGTCGAGGGCACGACGGACACCGACTACTACCGCGGCGAGGTCACCGGCTCCACGCCGGCGCAGGTCGCGTGGGTCAAGGAGCACCGTCCCGACGACCCGACGCTGCCCGGCGGCGCCGGTCTGGACGCGGCGAACGTGCCCGGTCCCACGGCCGCGGTGATGGCCGCGACGGTGGCCGGAGCGACGAAGCAGGGCACCCGATGAGCGCCGCGCTGGGCGCGACGCTGCTGGCGTCGGGGGAGACGACGACGGCCGAGGCGGTCCTGTTCTGGACCCTCGGCCCGATCATGGTGCTCGCGGCCCTCAGCCTGCTGTTCGCCAAGAAGGCGGTGCACGCGGCGCTCGCCGTGGTCGTCGTGATGATCTCCCTGGCGTTCCTCTACGTCGCGCAGGACGCGGTGTTCCTCGGGGTGGTCCAGGTGGTCGTCTACACCGGCGCCGTGATGATGCTGTTCCTCTTCGTGCTCATGCTGGTGGGCGTCGACTCCTCCGACTCGCTGGTGGAGACCATCCGCGGGCAGCGCTGGATCGGCCTGCTGGCCGGCATCGGGCTCGCCGTGGTGCTGGTCGGCGTGGTCGGCCGCGCGACGTACGGCAAGGTGTTCGGGCTGGCCGGCGAGCTGTCGTCGAACAACCCGACCGGCGTCGCGCACATCATCTTCGGCGACTACGTGTTCGCGTTCGAGGTGGTCGGCGCCCTGCTGGTCACCGCGGCCCTGGGCGCCCTGGTGCTCACGCACCGGCAGCGGCTCACGCCGCGCGTCGGCCAGAAGGAGCGCGCCGACGCCCGCGTGGCCGCCGGCGCCATCCTCACGCCGCTGCCCGCCCCCGGCGTCTACGCCCGGCACAACGCGATGGACGTGCCGGCGCTGGGTCCCGACGGTCAGCCGCTCGAGATCTCCGTGCCGCGCGTGCTGCGCATCCGCGGGCAGGAGGCCGACGCCGAGGAGTTCGCGGCCCGGACCGAGCGCGTGCTCGCCGGCGCCTCGGTGGTGCGCGGCGGCGGGACCCCACCGCCGGAGGCCGACCTCGGCGGGCACGCCGTCAACGCCCCCGAGCTGGGCGCGGCGGTCAGCGACACCGGTCAGAACGGGCCGTCCACCGGCCCCGACGGCGCCATCGGACAGGAGGGGGGACGGTGAGCCTCACCCACTACCTCGTGCTGGCGACGATCCTCTTCTCGATCGGCGCGACCACGGTCCTGCTGCGGCGCAACGCGATCATCGTGTTCATGGGCGTCGAGCTCATGCTCAACGCGTCGAACCTCATGCTCGTCACGTTCTCCCGCATCCACGGCAACCTGACCGGGCAGGTGATGGCGTTCTTCGTGATGGTCGTCGCCGCCGCCGAGGTCGTCGTCGGGCTGGCCATCATCGTGGCGATCTTCCGCACCCGACGCTCGGCCTCGGTCGACGACATCAACCTGTTGAAGAGCTGAGGGGCGATGCACAGCCTGACAACTCTGGTGGCGAGCCTGCCTGCAGACACCATCGCGCCCGCGAGCGAGACGGTGAAGAGCGGCATCCTGCTCGTCGCACCCCTGCTCGTCGGCCTGCCGCTGGTCAGCGCCGCGGTGCTGCTCCTCTCCGGCCGCCGGTCCGACCGCTGGGGCCACTGGCTCGGCGTGCTGGCGTCGACGGCGTCGTTCGTCGTCGCCGCGATCGTGTTCATCGCGATGCTGCAGCGCCCGGCCGACGCCCGCGTGACGGACGTCCACCTGGGCACCTGGATCGACGCCGGGGCGTTCCATCTCGACGCGGGCATGCGGCTCGACCCGCTGTCGATGACGTTCGTGCTGCTCGTGACGTTCGTCGGCACGCTCATCCACATCTACGCCGTGGCCTACATGGACCACGACCGCGACCGGCGCCGGTTCTTCGCCTACCTCAACCTGTTCGTCGCGGCGATGCTGATCCTGGTGCTGGCCGACAGCTACCTGCTGCTGTTCGTCGGCTGGGAGGGCGTCGGCCTGGCGTCGTACCTGCTCATCGGCTTCTGGAACTACAACACCGAGTACGCGGTCGCCGCCAAGAAGGCGTTCGTCGCCAACCGCATCGGTGACCTGGGCCTGATCATCGCGCTCGGCATCATGTTCTCGACGTTCGGGGCGGTCGACTTCGGCACCGTGCTCAGCGGCGTCGACGGCAGCGTCAGCCAGGGCGCGCTCACCGCGATCGGGCTGATGCTCCTGCTCGCCGCCTGCGGCAAGTCGGCACAGTTCCCGCTGCAGTCCTGGCTCGGCGACGCCATGGCGGGCCCGACGCCGGTGTCCGCGCTCATCCACGCCGCGACCATGGTGACCGCCGGCGTCTACCTCATCGTGCGGTCGGCGCCGCTGTTCGACGCGGCGCCGACGGCCCAGCTGGTCGTGGTCATCGTCGGCGCGATCACCCTGCTGTTCGGGGCGATCGTCGGTTGCGCCAAGGACGACATCAAGAAGGCGCTGGCCGCCTCGACCATGTCGCAGATCGGCTACATGATCCTGGCCGCGGGTCTCGGGCCGGTCGGGTACGCGTTCGCGATCTTCCACCTGCTGACCCACGGCTTCTTCAAGGCCGGCATGTTCCTCGGCGCCGGGTCGGTCATGCACGGCATGGACGACCAGGTGAACATGCGCCGCTTCGGTGGGCTGGCCCGGTACATGACGATCACGTGGCTGACGTTCATGGCCGGCTGGCTGGCCATCATCGGCATCCCGCCGTTCTCCGGGTTCTTCAGCAAGGACAAGATCATCGAGGCGGCGTTCGTACCGGTCGACGGGTCGCCGTGGCGGGCCTGGGTGTTCGGCGGCATCACGATGCTGGCCGCCGGGATCACCGCCTTCTACATGTCCCGACTGTTCTTCATGACGTTCGAGGGCGAGCGCCGCTGGTCCACCAAGCGGGACGGCAGCGCGCAGCACCCGCACGAGTCCCCGAAGCTCATGACCGGCCCCATGATCGTGCTGGCCGTCGGGTCGGTGGGCCTCGGGTTCTTCCTCAACATGGGGAACCGGTTCGTCGACTGGCTCGCGCCGGTGCTCGGGGAGCCCGAGCACGCCGAGCCCGTGCTGCCGGTCTGGGTCCTGACCGTCCTGACGCTGGGCCTCGTGCTGGTCGGCGTGGTCATCGCCTGGCGCCGGTACGCCGTCTCGCAGGTCCCCGTCGTCCCGCCCGTGGGCACGGCGCTTACCCGGGCCGCCCGCGTCGACCTCTACCAGGACTCGGTCAACGACGTCGTCCTGGTCGAGCCCGGCCAGGCGCTCACGCGCTCGCTCGTCTACGCGGACCGCACGGTCATCGACGGCACCGTCACCGGGGTCGGGTTGTCCACCGTCCTGCTGGGCGGGTGGGTGCGTCGCCTGCAGACCGGGTACGTCCGGTCCTACGCCGCGTCGATGCTGCTCGGGCTCGTCGTCCTCGTCGTCGTCGTCCTGGTCATCCAGAACTGAGGAGTGCACCCACCGATGTCGTCCTCCTTCCCCTGGCTGACCGCCCTCATCGTCGTGCCCCTCCTGGGTGCGGCGGCGCTGTGGCTGCTCCCCGCCAGCCGCACCCGAGCCGTCGCCCTCGGCGTGGCCCTGCTCGAGCTGGTGCTCGGCGTCCTGGCTCTCACCGCGTTCGACGTGGCCGACGCCGGCACCGTCCAGCTCACCGAGGTCCACGGCTGGATCCCCGCGTTCGGGGTGTCCTACGCCGTCGGCGTCGACGGCGTCGGGCTCTCGCTCGTGCTCATGTCGGTGCTGATCGTGCCGCTGGTCGTGCTCGCCGCCTGGCGCGAGCAGGGCGCCCTCACAGTCGCCACCGACCAGCTGCGTCGCTACCTGGCCCTCGTGCTGCTGCTCGAGGCCTTCATCGTCGCGGTGTTCTCCGCGCGGGACGTGTTCTTCTTCTACGTCCTGTTCGAGGCCATGCTCATCCCGGTCTACTTCATGATCGGCATGTTCGGCGGCGCCCAGCGGCGGTACGCGGCCGTGAAGTTCCTGCTCTACTCGCTGACCGGCGGCCTGATCATGCTGGTCGCCGTCATCGCCCTGTACCTGCAGGGACCGGGCGGACCGCAGGGCTTCCTCACGGACAACCTCACCGGCCTGACGCTGAGCTCCACCACCGAGAAGCTCATGTTCTGCGCGTTCTTCCTGGCCTTCGCCATCAAGGCGCCCATGTTCCCGGTGCACACCTGGCTGCCCGACGCCGCGCAGCAGGCGCCGGCCGGGACCTCGACCCTGCTGGTCGGCGTGCTCGACAAGGTGGGCACCTTCGGGATGCTGACGCTGTGCCTGCCCCTGTTCCCGGACGCGTCCCGCTGGGCCGCGCCCGTGATCATCGTGCTGGCCGTGGTGTCGATCCTGTACGGCGCCCTGCTCGCCATCGGGCAGAAGGACCTGATGCGGCTCATCGCGTACACGTCGGTGTCGCACTTCGGGTTCATCGTGCTCGGCATCTTCGCGTTCACGTCGACGTCGATCGCCGGCTCGTCGTTCTACATGGTCAACCACGGGCTCTCCACCGCGGCGCTGTTCCTCATCGCCGGCTTCCTCGTGGCCCGGCGGGGGTCGCAGCAGATCGCCGACTTCGGCGGCCTGCAGAAGGTCGTGCCGGTCATGGCGGGCACGTTCCTGGTCGCCGGCCTCTCGGCCCTGGCGCTGCCCGGCCTGTCGACCTTCGTCAGCGAGTTCCTGGTGCTGGTCGGCACGTTCGCCCGGCACCCCGCGGCGTCGATCGTCGCCAGCCTGGGCGTCGTGCTCGCCGCGGTCTACGTGCTGTGGACGTACCAGCGCATCTTCACCGGGCCCGTGCGGCCGGGGCTCGAAGGGATGGCGGACATCGTCGCGCGGGAGAAGTGGGTCGTGGCGCCGCTGCTCGGCCTCATGGTCGTGTTCGGGTTCGTGCCCGGCCCGGCGCTCGACCTGGTGCGACCGCCCGCGTCGGTGACGCTCGAGCAGGTGGGCATGCAGGACGTGCCGACCGCCGCAACTGAGGGGAGCAACTCGTGACCGACTTCGTCGCACCCACGGTCGCCTGGGCTCAGCTGAGCCCGATCATCATCGTGCTGCTCGCCGCCGTCGTGGGCGTGCTGGTCGAGGCGTTCGTGCCGGCCCGCGTCCGGCGCACGGTGCAGCTCTCGCTGGCGATGGCCGCGCTGTTCGGCGCGATCATCGCGGTCGCCGCCCTGTGGAGCGGCGTCGAGGACACCGGCGGCACCATCGTGCTCGGCGGCTCGATCCTGGTCGACGGGCCCACCCTGGTGCTCCAGGCCACGATCGCACTGCTGGCGGTGCTCTCGCTGCTGATCATCGCCGACCGCACGTCGACCGGTGAGGACGCGTTCGCGCCGAACGCCGCCGCCGTGCCCGGCTCCGACTACGAGGAGCTGGCGCGACGCAAGGGCGTGCAGCAGACCGAGATCTACCCGCTCGTGCTGTTCGCCACCGGCGGCATGCTGATCTTCCCCGCGGCGGGCGACCTGCTGACGCTGTTCGTCGCGCTCGAGGTGCTCTCGCTGCCGCTCTACCTGCTCACGGGCATGGCCCGACGCCGGCGCCTGCTCTCGCAGGAGGCGTCGATGAAGTACTTCCTGCTCGGCGCGTTCTCCTCGGCGCTGCTGTTGTTCGGGATCGCTCTGCTCTACGGGTACTCCGGCTCGCTGCGGTATGCCGACATCGCCACGGCGACGGCCACCCCGGGCGGCCTCGACAGCCTGCTCCTGGTGGGGTCGGTGCTCCTGCTGTCCGGCCTCCTGTTCAAGGTCGGCGCGGTGCCGTTCCACACGTGGACCCCCGACGTCTACCAGGGTGCCCCCACGCCGATCACCGGCTTCATGGCCGCCTGCACCAAGGTCGCCGCCTTCGGTGCACTGCTGCGGGTCGTCTACACCGTGCTGCCCGACCTGCGGTGGGACCTCGGCGTGGTGCTCTGGACGGTCGCGATCCTCACCATGATCGTCGGCACCGTGGCCGCCCTGGTGCAGACCGACATGAAGCGCGTGCTCGGGTACTCCTCGATCGCGCACGCCGGGTTCATCCTCACCGGCATCGTCGCGCTCAACCAGGCCGGCATCGTGGCCGTGCTCTTCTACCTCCTGGTCTACGGCGCTGCGACCATCGGGGCGTTCGGCATCGTGTGGCTGGTCCGTGAGCGGGCCGCCGGCACGGACGGCGACGGTCCCGGTCCCGTGCTCGGCGAGGCCACGCACCTGTCGCAGTGGGCGGGCCTCGGGCGCACCCACCCGCTCCTGGCGGTGACCTTCGCGCTCTTCCTGCTCTCGTTCGCGGGCATCCCGCTGACGGCCGGCTTCGCCGGGAAGTTCTCCGTGTTCTCGGCGGCGGTCGACGGCGGCGCCTGGCCGCTGGCCCTGATCGGCGTGCTGGCGTCGTCGGTGGCGGTGTTCTTCTACGTGCGGATCATCGTGCTGATGTTCTTCACGCAGCCGTCGGGCGTCGACGAGGAGGTCCCGGACGTGGCCGCGCTCGCGCCGACCGTCGAGGGCTTCGCGCTGGTCGGCGACTCGGCCGTGGCGGTCGAGGCGGTGCCGCAGGTGGACACGCGGTCGGCCGTGACCACGACGGTCGTCGGCAGCGAGGGCTTCGCCGTCGTGGCCATCGCGGTCTGCGCGGTCGTGACGATCGTCCTGGGGGTGGCCCCGTCGCCGGTGCTGGAGCTGATCTCGAACGTCGCGACGTTCCTGCCGTGAGCCTGACCGTGTCCGGCGGCGTCCGTGCGCCGGGATAGGTTCATGCCGTGACTTCGATGACGGCCTTCCCGCTGGCCGATCCTGACCTGGCCGACCGGTTGACCGTGCGCCTCGCGCTGGTCGAGGAGCGTCTTCGCGACGCCGTGACCAACGTGGACCCCCTGGCCGACGACGCGTCGCGCCACCTGGTGAACGCCGGAGGCAAGCGACTGCGGCCCCTGCTGACGCTGCTCGCGGCCGAGCTGGGCGACGGCTCACGCCGCGAGGTGGTGGACGCGGCCGTCGTGGTCGAGCTGACCCACCTGGCCACGCTCTACCACGACGACGTCATGGACTCCGCGCCGCTGCGGCGCGGTGCACCCGCGGCCCACGAGGTGTGGGGCAACTCGGTCGCCATCCTCACGGGCGACCTGCTGTTCGCGCGGGCGTCGGCCACGGTCGCCGGGCTCGGTCCCGACGCGGTCCGCATCCAGGCGGCCACGTTCGAGCGGCTGTGCCTCGGTCAGCTGCACGAGACCGTCGGCCCGCGGCCCGAGGACGACCGGGTCGCGCACTACCTGCAGGTGCTGGCCGACAAGACCGCGTCGCTCATCGCCACCTCCGCGCGGTTCGGGGCGATGTTCGCCGGCTGCCGGCCCGACGTGGTCGCCATCGTCACGGCCTTCGGCGAGAAGATCGGCGTCGCGTTCCAGCTGGCCGACGACGTCATCGACCTGACGTCGGACGGCGTGGTGACCGGCAAGACCCCCGGCACGGACCTGCGCGAGCGCGTGCCGACGATGCCGGCGCTGCTGCTGCGCGCCCGCGCGGACCGCCCCGACGCCACCGAGCAGGACCGTCACCTGGTCGCCCTGCTCGACGGGGACCTGTCCGGCGACGACCACCTCGCGGCGGCCGTCGCGGCCCTGCGCGTGCACCCGGTGGTCGACGAGACCCGCGACCGGGCGGTCGCGCTCGCGCACGCCGCGGTGCGTGAGCTCGAGCCGCTGCCCGCGGGACCCGTGAAGGATGCGCTCGTGTCCTTCGCCGACGCCCTGGTGGACCGCGCGTCCTGAGCCTGTCGGCGCCCCCCGGTCTGGCACCATGGCGGCGCGGTCCCGCTGCGGGTCCGCATCCGGAGGACCGCCGTTGAGCACTGCACCGATCGAGCCGACCGTCTGCCGCGAGTGCGGCGGGCCCCTCGCGCCCGCCGACGTGTTCTGCGACGACTGCGGCTCGCGCGTGCCGTCCGCCACCATGTCGTACCCGCCGGTCCCGTCGTCGGCGAGCGTCCCGCCGCCCGGCACAGGGATCGTCTGGGGCGGCTCGATCCCGAGCGGCTCGGCGCCTCAGCCCCCGCCGCTGGTGCCGCCGCCCCCGCCGGGTCCGCCCCCGGGCAGCGGCTCTCCCCGGGTCACGCGTCGGGCTGCCCAGGGTCCCTCCGCCGTCCCGGTCACCCCCGGCACCGTCGCCCCGGTGGGCACCCGGGTCCTCGCGTACGCGCTCGATCTGCTCGTCGCCGTGGTCGTCGCCGGGCTCGGCTGGGTCGTCGCGCGCGAGCTCGGTCTCGGGCCCGTCCTGCTCCCGGCGGCGCTGGTGCTGGCGCTCCTGGTCGGCCAGTGGGTCGCCGAGGCCCGGACCGGGGCCACGATCGGCGGCGCGATCACGCGGATCAGGACCGTGTCGACGAGCACCGGCCGGCCCGCCGGGCTGCGCGTCGTGCTCGTCCGGCAGCTCGTGGTCGCCGTGGGCTCCGTCGTCTGCTTCGTGGGCCAGTGGGTCGTCGTGGCGTCCGGCGCCTGGGACCACAGCCCGGCCCAGCGGGGCTGGCACGACAAGGCCGCCGGGACCGTGGTGCTGCGCGCCCGGGCGGTGCGGCGTCCCGCGACGGGTTCGCCGCGGACCGCGTCGGCGTGGAACACGGCGGACGCCCGCGCCGCGGGCGTGGCCGGAGCCGTCGAGGTGGACGAGGTCGAGCCGTCGTTGATCGAGGTCCCCGTCGTCGTGGCCGCGCCGGTGGCCTCGCCCGACCTCGTCGTCGAGCCCGCGCCCGACGTCGCGGGCCCCCCGCAGCGCACGACCGTCGACGGGGCCGAGCGGCCGCTGATCACGGGGATGCCCGGCATCGGTCCGCAGGTCCCCGTGGCGCCCGTCGCGGCCGCCGCGCCGCTGATCGAGGTCCCGTCGTTCGTCGTCGCCCCGCCGCCGGAGGACCCCGACCCGGCGCAATTCGTGGCTCCCGTGCCCGTGTCGGTGCCGGAACCGGAACCGGAACCCGAGGCGGCCCTGGAGGACGACCCGGGCCTCGGCGAGCTCGAGCTCACGCGTCTGCGCCCCGACGCCCCGGCCGCACCGCTCCCGACGCCGCTGCACCTGCGCTTCGACACCGGCGAGGCAGTCGAGGTGACGGGCGACGGCCTGGTCGGTCGCAGGCCGGCGCCGGAGGACGGGATCGTGCACGTGGTCGCGATCGACGACCCCGACCGGTCGATCTCGCGGGTGCACCTGGCGTTCGGCCTCGAACCGGGCGGCCGACGGCTGTGGGTGGCGGACCGGGCCTCGACCAACGGCACGGTCCTGGTGGCCCCCGACGGCACGGGCACGGTCCTGCCGGCGGGTGCTCGGGCGACGGTCGAGCCCGGCTGGACGATCCGCTTCGGCCGCCGGAGCGTCCAGCTCAGCAGCTCCTGACCTGCGGACGCGCCGCGACCCGTAGCATGTGCGCGGCGGCTGACCGGTCCGCCGCGGTCCGAGCCGGTGGAGGTGGTCGTGCACACGCCGACGACCTCTGCGGCGGTCCGATGATCGACGACCGCGTCCGGCTGGACGTCGGGGTCGCGACCGCGCAGGGCCAGCGGGCGCGCAACGAGGACAGCGTCTGGGCGGCGGACGGTGCGTACCTCGTCGCGGACGGCATGGGTGGCCACGAGGCCGGCGAGGTGGCTAGCCGGACGGCGATCGAGGTGCTGCGGGGCCTGGCCGAGGGCGTGCCGGGCCCGGACGACGCCCGCCGGACCGTCCGTGCCGCGCACGCCGCCGTCCGTGACCTGCCGGCCAGGACAGGCAGGCGCCCGGGCACGACGGCCACGGGTGTGGTGCTCACCGAGCACCGGGACATCCCGTGCTGGCTCGTCGTCAACGTGGGTGACTCGCGGACCTACCGGATGGCCGGCGGCGTCCTCGAGCAGGTCACGCTCGACCACTCCGAGGTCGCGGAGCTGGTGGCCAGCGGCCTGGTGCCCGCCGACGAGGCGAGCCGCCACCCGCGGCGGAACGTGGTCACGCGCGTGCTCGGCGGCGGCGCGTCCAACGTGGAGCCGGACGTGTGGCTGCTCCCGGTGAGCCCGGGGGACCGCATGCTCGTGTGCTCGGACGGGCTGACCGACGAGCTGTCGGACGCCCGGATCCAGGCCGAGCTGCGCGCCGAGGACGAGGCGCAGGCGGCCGCGGACCGGTTGGTCGCGGCGGCGCTGGCGGCGGGCGGCCGGGACAACGTCACCGCGATCGTGGTCGACGCGACGCTCAGCCGGCGCTGACCTCGACCGAGCGGCGACCGAGGCGCTGGGCGCGGCCCGTGCGCACGCCGTCGACGGTGAGGATCACCAGGGCGACCCAGACCAGCCCGAACCCCCACCAGCGGGCGGCGGGCATCTGCTCGCCCAGCACCAGGACACCGATGATGAGCTGGATGGTCGGCGCGATGTACTGCAGGAGTCCCAGGGTGGACAGCGGCAGGCGTCGGGCCGCGGAGTTGAAGAGCAGCAGCGGGACGGCGGTGACCACGCCCGACGAGGCGAGGATCAGCGCGTGCCCGAGGCCGTCGGTGGTGAGCGTCCCGGTCCCGGTGGCGCCGAGCCACACCAGGTAGCCGAGCGCCAGCGGCGCGAGCACGAGCGTCTCCACGGCGAGGCCCGGCACGGCGCCGACGCTGCGGCCCACCCGGTTCTTGATGAGGCCGTAGAACCCGAAGCTCAGCGCGAGGGTCAGCGCGATCCACGGCAGCTGCCCGTACCCGACGGTGATGACGACGACGGCGGCGGCGCCGAACCCGAGCGCCACCCACTGCACCGCCCGCAACCGCTCGCGCAGCACGACGACCGCGAGCGTGACGGTCACCAGCGGGTTGATGTAGTACCCCAGCGCCGCGTCCACCACGCGGTCGGTGAGGATGCCCAGCACGAACACGAGCCAGTTGACCGCCAGCAGCACCGCCGCGATCGAGAGCAGGCCGAGGGTGCGCCGGTGGCGCAGGGCGGCGAGGAACGCGCCCCACGTCCGGGTGACCCCGAGCAGGACGGCGCAGAAGACCAGCGACCAGACCACCCGGTTCGCGACGATCTCGACCGCTCCCGCCGGCTGCAGCAGCGGGAAGTACAGCGGGAGGATCCCCCAGAGCACGTAGGCGCCGGCACCGGCCGCGAGCCCGAGGGCGTCCAAGGGGGCGATGGCCGGGCGGGCGGCCGTGGGGGAGTCGGGCACGGGAGGAGCCTAGGTGTGGTTGACGGGGGCAGTTGACGGGTCCGGAGGTGTGCCGCGCCGCCCCTGAACCCGCCGCGAGCCGTCTCACGGATGTCCAGATGCTGGCGCGCGGCTGAGGGTCGCCTCACCGGCGGTCCTACACTGGTCCGAGCACAGTCCTGCACGGTGCCGTCGGTCGTGTCCGCAACCGGCACGACGCACCCGCCCCGCAGGGCTCCCCTGATCGGAAGGCACCCGCGTCCCGTGAGCACCCCGACTCTGCGAGTGGCCGTCGTCGGCGCAGGACCGGCCGGCATCTACGCCGCCGACATCCTGTCGAAGACCGACCTCGACGTCAGCATCGACCTCTTCGAGCGCCTGCCCGCGCCGTTCGGCCTGGTCCGGTACGGCGTCGCGCCGGACCACCCGCGGATCAAGCAGATCATCGTCGCGCTGCACAAGGTGCTCGAGCGTGGCGACATCCGCCTGCTGGCCAACGTCGACTACGGCACGGACCTCAAGCTGGACGACCTGCGCCAGTTCTACGACGCCGTCATCTTCTCCACGGGGTCGATCCGCGACGCCTCGCTGCCGGTCCCGGGCATCGACCTCGAGGGCTCCTACGGCGCCGCCGACTTCGTGTCCTGGTACGACGGCCACCCGGACGTCCCGCGCACGTGGCCGCTGAACGCGCAGCACGTGGCCGTCCTCGGCGCCGGCAACGTGGCGCTCGACGTGGCCCGCATCCTGGCCAAGCACGCCGACGACCTGCTGCCCACCGAGCTGCCGGGCAACGTCTACGACATCCTGAATGCCTCGCCGGTCACCGACGTGCACGTGTTCGCCCGCCGCGGCCCGGCCCAGGTGAAGTTCTCCCCGCTGGAGCTGCGCGAGCTCGGGCACGTCCCGGACGTCGACGTCATCGTCTACCCCGAGGACTTCGACTTCGACGAGGGCTCGATGGCCGCCATCCACTCCTCGAACCAGACCAAGCAGGTGGTCAAGACCCTGACGGACTGGACGCTGAAGGAGCCGGAGGAGAACACCGCGAGCCGGCGCATCCACCTGCACTTCCTGCACAAGCCGGTCGAGATCCTCGGCGAGGACGGGCACGTCGTCGGCATCCGCACCGAGCGCACCGCGCTGAACGGCGACGGGAACGTCACCGGCACGGGCCAGACGCACGACTGGCCGGTCGAGGCCGTCTATCGCGCGGTCGGCTACTTCGGCTCGCCGCTGGTCGACATCCCGTTCGACGACATCGCCGGCGTCATCCCGAACCGCGAGGGCCGGGTGGTCGACGTCGACGGCGAGCACCTGCCGGGCGTGTACGCCACGGGCTGGATCAAGCGCGGCCCGGTCGGCCTCATCGGCCACACCAAGTCGGACGCGTCGGAGACCATCCGTCACCTCGGCGAGGACGTGGCCGAGGGCGGCGAGGCGTTCTACACGGCCACCGACCGCGACCCCGAGGCCGTCACGGAGTTCCTCACCGGTCGCGGCGTCGACGTCATCACGTGGCAGGGCTGGGAGCTCCTCGACGCCTACGAGCGCTCGCTGGGCGAGCCCCACGGCCGCGAGCGCGTGAAGCTGGTCCCGCGCGACGAGATGGTGTCGGTCTCGCTCGGTCGCGCCTAGAACCACCCGCGACGTCCGAGCAGCTGCAGGCCAGAGCCCGTACCTGCTCGGACGTTGCCGTCTGGCGGGGCGCGCTCAGCCCGTGATGCGGCGCAGGAACTCGCGCGTGCGCTCCTGCTGCGGGTTCCCCAGCACCTGCTCGGGCGTGCCGCGCTCGTGCACGCGTCCCTCGTGCAGGAAGCAGACCTCGTCGGCGACCTCGCGCGCGAAACCCATCTCGTGCGTGGCGACGACCATCGTCAGCCCGGTCTGCTTGAGCTCCGCCAGCAGCGAGAGGACCTCGCCGACGAGCTCCGGGTCGAGCGCGCTGGTGACCTCGTCGAGCAGCATCACGGCAGGCTTGCCGACGAGCGCGCGGGCGATCGCGACGCGCTGCTGCTGACCGCCCGACAGCTCGTCGGGGAACGCCTGCGCCTTGTCGGCCAGCCCGACCCGCTCGAGCACGGCCAGGGCCTCGGCCAGCGCCTGCTCGCGCGGGACCTTGTGCACCAGGCGCGGGGCGAGCGTCACGTTGTCGATGACGCGCAGGTGCGGGAACAGGTTGTAGGCCTGGAACACCATGCCGATCCGGGCGCGGACCGCGTTGGCGTCGAGGCGGGGGTCGGTGATGTCCTGGCCCTCGAGCTCGATGACGCCGTCGTCCAGGTCCTCGAGCAGGTCGATGCAGCGCAGCAGGGTGGACTTGCCGGAGCCGGACGCGCCGATCAGCACGACGACCTTGTGGCTGTGCACGTCGAGGGACAGGTCGTCGAGGACCACGTGCTCGCCGAAGGCCTTGCGGACCCCCTTCACCGACAGCAGCGGCGCGCCCAGGCTGAGCTTCTTGCCGGGCATCGGGTCGCGCATCCGGCCCGGGGTCATCGCAGCGCCCCGCCGCCGGCCAGCGCGCCCTGCGAGCCCACCCAGCCGGAGCGCTTCGCGAACGCGTCCGTGAAGCGGGTCAGCGGGATGGTCAGGGCGACGAACAGCACGCCGGCGACGACGTAGGGCGTGAAGTTGGCGTAGCGGGCGGTCTCGATCTGCGCCGCTCGGACGGCGTCGATGGCCCCGAGGATCGAGATGAGGCCCGAGTCCTTGGACAGCGCGACGAGGTCGTTGAGCAGCGGCGGGACGACCCGGCGCACGGCCTGGGGAAGCACCACGTGCCGCATCGCCTGCGCGTGGGTCAGGCCGAGCGAGCGCGCGGCGGCCACCTGGGACGGATGGATCGACTCGATCCCCGCCCGGAACACCTCGGCCACGTACGCGGAGTACGTGAGCACCAGCGCGAGCCCGCCGAGCCAGACCGCGGACGTCGGGATGCCCTGGAGCCGCAGCCCCGGCAGCCCGAAGCCCACGAGCAGCAGGACGAGGATCAGCGGGAGCCCGCGGAACACGTCGACGTACCCGGTGGCCAACGCCCGGACGGGGTAGAAGACCGGGCCCCGCAGGGTGCGCGCGAGCGCCAGGATCATCGCGAAGATGACGATGAACACCGCGCTGACCGCCATGACGCGGATGTTCAGCCACAGCCCGCGGAGGATCGCCGGGAACGACGCGGTCGCGACGTCCCAGTCGAAGAACGACGCCTTGACCCGCGGCCACCCCGGGGACGAGGTCAGCGCGAGGACGGCGACCGCGACGAGCGCGATCGTCGAGACCACGGCGACGAGCGTCGACCGGCGGGTGCGAGCCTGCCGGTAGGCGTCCCGCTCCTGCTGGCGCTCCGAGGGCACCCAGCTCACTGGAGGACCGGTGCACCCGCGGCGTCGGTGAGCCACTGCGCCTCGAGGTCACCCAGCGTGCCGTCGGCGTCGAGCGCGTCGACGGCGTCGGTGACCGGGCCCGTCAGCGAGCTGCCCTTGTCCAGCACCAGCCCGAACTGGTCGCCGCCCGCGCTGTCGGGCAGCTGCCCGACCAGGATCCCGCCGTCGAGCTCGGCCGCGGTGATGTAGAGCGCGGTCGGCAGGTCGACGACGATCGCGTCCACGAGGCCCGACGTGAGGGCCTGCTTGACCTGGTCGTTGTCGTTGAACGGCGACACGGGCGTGGTCGGGTCGATGACGTCCTGGGCGGCCGTGAGGCTGGTCGTGCCGACCATGGCGCCGATCTTGAGGCCCTTGAGGTCGGCGAGCGACTTCGCGGCCGCGCCCGGGGAGCTCTCGAGCGTCACGACGGCCTGCGTGGTCGTGTAGTACGGCGACGAGAAGTCGAGGTTGGCCTTGCGCTCGTCGCTGATCGACACCTGGTTGATCGCGAAGTCGAACTTCTTGGCACCGGGCGCGATGATCTGGTCGAAGCTCGCGACCTCCCACTTCACGTGGTCCTTGTCGAAGCCGAGCTGGTCCGCGACGGCGTACGCCACGGCCGACTCGAAGCCCTTGCCGCTGCTCGGGTCGTTGTCCACGACCCACGGCTCGTACGCGGGGTCCGAGGTGGCGATGGTCAGCACACCCTCGTTCACCGTGGCGAGGCTGCCGTCGCTCGGGGCGGTCCCCGCGTCGTCGGTAGGCGCACACGCGGCGAGCGCCAGGGCGGCGAGGGCTGCGAGGGCGGTCCAGCGGGCTGTGCGCACGGCGTTCACGGTGATCTCCGAGGGGCTGTCGTGGGGAAGTGGGGCAAGGATACGAGGGAACCCGCGCGCAACGGCACGCGTTCCACGGGTGGCACGCACGTGAACGGAGAGAGGGACGATGGGTCACCAGCACTACAACGGGGTCAAGACGGCAGCGCTCTTCGGCGCGATGTGGGCCGTCCTGCTCGGCATCGGCTGGCTGCTCGGCGGCGGCACCTCGAAGTACCTGCTGCTGTTCACCGTCCTCGGTCTGGTGATGACGGCCTACGGGTACTGGAACTCCGACAAGATCGCCATCCGCGCCATGAAGGCCCGGCCGGTCAGCGAGATCGAGCAGCCCGCCATGTACCGCATCGTGCGGGAGCTCTCCACGGCCGCCCGCCAGCCCATGCCGCGGCTCTACATCTCGCCGACGGCCGCCCCCAACGCGTTCGCCACGGGTCGCAACCCGAAGAACGCCGCCGTGTGCTGCACCGAGGGCATCCTGCAGCTGCTCGACGAGCGCGAGCTGCGCGGCGTCCTCGGGCACGAGCTCATGCACGTCTACAACCGCGACATCCTCACGTCCTCCGTCGCCGCGGCGGTGGCCGGCGTCATCACCTCGCTCGCGCAGTTCGCGCTCTTCTTCGGCGGCGGCAGCGACCGGGACCGCGGCGGCAACCCCCTCGCCGGCCTGCTCCTGGCCCTGCTCGCGCCCATCGCCGCCACGATCATCCAGCTCGCCATCAGCCGCACCCGCGAGTACGACGCCGACGAGGACGGCGCCCGGCTCACCAACGACCCCCTCGCGCTCGCTTCGGCCCTGCGCAAGCTCGAGCAGGGCACCCAGGCGCGCCCGCTCCCGCAGGACCGCCAGCTGGTCGACGTCTCGCACCTGATGATCGCCAACCCGTTCCGCGGCGCCGGCATGGGTCGGCTCTTCTCGACCCACCCGCCCATGGCCGACCGCATCGCCCGCCTCGAGAAGCAGGCCGGCGCGCAGGGCGGCATCGAGCGCTACTGACCGGCGGCGGGTCAGGCGTCCCACCACGACGCGGGCACCCGAAGCCGGTTGTCGCGGGCGGCCCGGCGCGCGACCAACCATCGTCCGTCCGCCGTGCGCACGAGCGGGAAGTCGCCTTGGGCCAGGAGCCCGTGCACCTGGACGACGGTGATTCGGGACTGGGCAAGATGTCGCGCGGTTGCGCGGTCCGGTACCGCAGTCCCGTCGGCGTCGCCCCCCGGGTACGGGTCGGCGGGCGTCGGATACCCGTAAACCGACGCTCCGGTCGGCGCGTCGCTGTCGTGGACGTCGTCGACCACGATCTCGGCCGGCGGCACGTGGGCGTCGACGACGCCACCCGTGGTCGCGGCGGCGAGGGCCGAGCGGTCGAGCACCAGCTCTCCACGGAGCCGGACGCGACTCATCGTCCAGCCTCGCGCGTCCACAGGTCGAAGCTCGACCCACCGACCGCTGGGGACGGCGACGAGGTCCAGCAGCGGCCCCCCTGCCTCCATGAGTCGCCGTGCTGCACGGCGACGCTTGATCTCGCTCAGCGCGAGGACCAGCGCCGGCAGCAGAAGGAACGCTGCGGTGATCAAGGAGTCGGTCGGGTCGTACGGATCGGAGACGAGCTCCCGTCGGTCGGTGCCCGGTGCCGTGAGCACCTGGACGTCGTCGCCGACGACCGGGTACGTCACGGGTGTGGCAACCCGGACGACGACGCCCCCGTCGAGGCGGACGCGCACGGAGTACGAGTCCTCGGCAACGGCGACGACGACACCGTCGTTCCGCGCAGCCACCTCGTGAAAGGCGCGGTCGTCCCGGTCCTCCTGCAGCCAGCTCGCGACGGCGAAACCACCGGCGACACCGAACGCGAGGAAGCCGACCACGGGGACAGCACGCCACCGGACGTAGGCCGCCCGCGTGGCCTCGTCGCACTCCGGGACGGGCTCAGGGGCGCCCCAGCCCCGCGCGAGCCGGCGCTGCCGCGACGCGCCCGCCGCATCGGCGACGGCGAGGAGAGCCAGCACGGCACCCGCGGCGAGGACGACCGTCGCCCAGAGGTCCCACCCCGGCCCGACGAGCAAGCCGAGCATCCCTGCGACGGCCCAGCCGATCGTCTCCTGGGGACGCACGAGGAGCAGAGGTATCGACGCCAGGACGAGTCCGTAAGCGATCGACTGCGCGCTCCACCACCACGAGGCGATCTCGTCGGCGGTCAGCGCGACGTCGTCGCCGCCGCTGTCGCCCGTCCAGATCACGACGGCGAGCACGAATGCAGGTGCGCCGATCGTCAGCACCCGCCTCGGCACCCGCGCCGACCACGCCCTGGCGTCCGCCGGGGCGGGAACCGGCCGCGATGCCGACGGTGCCACAGTCGGCAGCGTAGGCGCGGACGTGCGCCGCCGGTCGGCCGCTGCCCGCGGCACCCGACGGCGGCGGCGAGGTCAGCGGTAGTTGGTGAACTGCAGGTCGGCGTCGACGTCGGCGCCCTTGAGCAGCGCGATCACGGCCTGCAGCTCGTCGCGGCTCTTGCCGGAGACCCGTAGCTCGTCGCCCTGGATCTGCGTCTTGATGCCCTTCGGGCCCTCGTCGCGGATGATCTTCGCCACTTTCTTGGCGATCTCGCTGCTCAGGCCCTCCTTGATCAGCGCCTCGAGCCGGTACTCCTTGCCGGACGGCTTGGGCTCGGGCCCGTCCTCGCCGGTGTCCAGCGACTTCAGCGAGATGCCGCGCCGGATCAGTTTCGTCTGGAAGACGTCGAGGACGGCCAGCACGCGCTCGGAGGAGTTGGCGATCATCAGGATCTTCTCGCCGCTCCACGCGATCGAGGCGCCGACGCCCTTGAAGTCGTAGCGCTGGGCGATCTCCTTCGAGGCCTGGTTGAGGGCGTTGTCCACCTCCTGGTGGTCGACCTTGCTGACGACGTCGAACGAGGCTTCGCTCGCCATGGCTCTCCTCCTGCTGCCCGCGGTCGCGCGGACTGGTCTCGTGGGCGTCAGTGCTCGTGGTGCTCGCCTGCGTTTCGCGAGCACTGCCCGGGAGTTGCTATCCTTCCACCCGCACGCTGCACGCGCGTTCGCCCCTGGGGCGTCCTCTCGGTCGGCGGGCACACCCTGGCGGGTTACCCGAGTGGCCAAAGGGGGCTGACTGTAAATCAGCTGGCAACGCCTACGGGGGTTCGAATCCCTCACCCGCCACGGACCGGACGGCCGCTCTCCTCGTGAGAGCGGCCGTTCGTCGTTCCCGGCCGACGGCGACGGGCCGCCCCCGAGGTCGAGGACGGCCCGTGCGCGCGAAGGTCAGGACGAGGCGCCGCAGGTGTAGGTGCCCTCGGTCAGCGAGACCGTCGCCCCGTCGTAGAGGGTGTCGAACGTGCCGGCGTCCTGCGCGGACCCGAACGCGACGCCGACCCCGAGCGGGTCGGCGAACCCGGTCAGGCCCGCCAGCTGCTCCTCGGCCCCGCTCTGGCACGCGGGGTCCCACGGGAGGGTCTGGTAGCCGAGCGAAGAGAGCGAGTCGATCGACGGCTGGAGCGCCGCGGTGTCCCCGTCGCCGGTCTCGGTGACGTCGGTCCACACCACCCAGAACGGGTCCGCCGTGGCGGTCGGGTCGATCGCGGTCGGCCACGTCGTGGCGTCGGCGGGTGCCGACGAGGCGGGCGCGGCGGGGTCGTCGGCGTCGTCACCCGTGCACGCGGCGGTGCTGAGCAGGAGGGCGGCACAGAGCGTGAGGGCAGCAACGGTGCTGCGTCGGGGCTGGCGCATGGGCCGGATCGTGGCACGCGGCGAGCGGCGCCGACCATGAGATGAATCGTTTAGGCATGGGGCGGTGACGCACGGCACGGCGGCCGATTTCGCGAGCACCCCAGGGCCCGTGTAACCTTGCTCGCGCTGCCCCGATAGCTCAGTCGGCAGAGCGTCTCCATGGTAAGGAGAAGGTCAAGGGTTCGATTCCCTTTCGGGGCTCTGTGGTGTGTTCGAAGGAAGTGCCGTGATTCCGCGGCACGGACCGTGGATGCATCGACATGGCGGGGTAGCTCAGGTGGTTAGAGCACACGGCTCATAATCGTGGTGTCGCGGGTTCGAGTCCCGCTCCCGCTACCGCCAAGTGACACAACAGCGCGTCGGCCGGCGCGCAATGACGAGATCGCATGCATCCCGTACCGGGTGCGAGAGGTGGCAAGACCATGGCCAGCAAGAGCTCGGACGTCCGTCCGAAGATCACGCTCGCGTGCACGGAGTGCAAGGAGCGGAACTACATCACCAAGAAGAACCGTCGGAACGACCCCGACCGTCTCGAGATGAAGAAGTTCTGCCCCCGCGACAACCGGCACACCCTGCACCGCGAGACCCGCTGACCTCGGTCTCATGCCGGTCGATGTCGGGTACGCGGGACGTCAGTACCCGCCGACCGAGGCCTACGAGGTAGGCCGTCAGAAGCTGCAGGAGTTCGCCGACGCTGTCGGCGCCTCCCACCAGGCCCACACGGATCCGTCGGTGGCGCGCACGCTCGGGTATCCCGACGTCATCGCGCCGCCGACGTTTGCCGTTGTCGTGGCCCAGCGGGCCGAGGCCCAGCTGTTCGAGGACCCCGCCGCGGGCATCGACTTCAGCCGTGTCGTGCACGCCGACGAGCGCTTCACGCACCACCGGCCCATCCACGCGGGCGACCGCCTGGTCACGGTGCTGCACGTCGACTCGATCACGGTGCGCGCCGGCCTGGCCATGATCACCACGCGCGCCGAGATCGCGGCCGAGGACGGCGAGCCCGTCGCGACCGTCGTCTCCACGCTGGCCGTCCGCCCGGAGGAGTCATGACCGTCGAGCTGACCGTCGGCGACGAGGTCGCCCGCCGCGAGATCACCGTCGACCGCGCGCGCCTGGTCCGGTACGCCGGCGCGAGCGGCGACTTCAACCCCATCCACTGGAACGACCGCGTCGCCACCTCGGTCGGGCTGCCGGGCGTCATCGCGCACGGCATGTGGACCATGGGCGCGGCCGTGAGCGTCGTCGCCGACTGGGCGGGCGACCCCGGTGCGGTGCTCGACTACCAGGTGCGGTTCACGCGCCCGGTCCCGGTGCCCGACCCGGGCGCTGCGACCATCGAGGTCGTCGCCGTCGTCGGCGCCCTCGACCCCGAGGCAGGCACGGCGCGCATCGACCTGACGGTCGCCGTCGACGGCGTCCGGGTGCTGGGCAAGGCCCAGGCGGTCGTCCGGCTCAGCTGACCGGCGCGGGGCCGGTCGTGGTCCCGATCCGCAGCTCCACCGGCAGCTCCCGCGTCGACGGGCCCTCGCCGGCCAGGAACTCCTCGACCGCGTGCCCGACGGCCGCGCCCTTCTGCTCCAGCGGCTGCACGACGGTCGTGAGGATGTCCGGCCGGAGCCAGGGCAGGTCGAGCCCGTCGAACCCGCTGACCGACACGTCCTCGGGCACACGCAGCCCGAGCTCGCGGGCCGCCAGCACCACACCGGACGCGAGCAGGTCGGACTGGCAGGCGATCGCGGTCGGGCGGTCGTCGACGGAGAGCAGCGCGGTGCCGGCCGTGCGGCCGTGCTCGACCAGCGATGCGGGCGTCTCCCAGATCGCGACCGGCGTGATGCCCGCGTCGGTGATCCCGGCCATGCGGCGGCGCGTGATCTCCCAGTCCAGGTGACCCATGGCGTCCGGCGGGACGAGCCCCTCGCCGCGGGACCGGTCGAACGGGAGCGTCACCGTGGCGATGCGGGTGTGGCCGAGCGCGAGCAGGTGCTCTGCCGCCTGCCGCATGCCGCCGCGGTCGTCGATCCCCACGGAGCTGACGTCGCTCTGGTGCTGGCCCTCGACCAGGACGGTCGGGATCCCGCGCCGCCGCAGCGCACCCAGCATCGGGTCGTCGGTGGTGCCGCCCCACATGATCACGGCGACGTCCATGGCCGCAGATTCCAGCAGGGGGTCGACCGCCGGGCCGCTCGGGTCGCTGGAGCCGGGGATCAGCAGGACGCCGAGGTCGAGCGAGCCCAGCGTGCTGACCAGCCCGTCGAGCACCTGGATGGACACGGGGTCGCGGAACGAGCGGCGCAGCGAGTCGCCCACCACGACACCGACGATGCCCGACCGGCCGCGGCGCAGCTGGCGACCGAGCGGGTTCGGGCCCGAGTAGTCGAGCGAGGCCGCGGCGTCCAGGACCCGCTGGCGGGTGGCCGCGGCGATGGGCCCGGCGCCCGAGAACGCGAGCGAGGCGGTCGACACCGAGACGTGCGCCGCAGCGGCGACGTCGGCCAGGGTGGGACGGTGCGGAGACAGGGTCAACCTCCGGGTCGGCGCCGCGGGGCCACGGGTGGACGCGACGAGCAAAGCGTTTGACGCAGCGGCCAGCGTACCCGCAGAATGACGCCGTCCCTCAAATCGATTCGACCGACGGCGACGGCGCACGATCGAATCGATTCGATACGCACTCGAAGCCAGCCCGATGGAGCAAGCCGTGCGCCACCCCGCCCCCGCCGTGACCCGAGCCCGTCGGCTCCTCATGGGCCTGTTCGCCCTCGCCGGGATCACCTTCTCCAGCTGGCTCGCCCGCATCCCCACCGTCCGCGACCTGCTGGACCTGTCCACCGCCGAGCTCGGCGTGATGCTGCTCATCGGGTCCGTGGGCGCGCTGATGACGGTGACGGTCTCGGGCATCGTCGTGCAGCGGTTCGGCAGCCGGGTGGGGATCATCGCGTCGACGGGCGTCCTCGCGGTCGCGCTCGTGCTCATGGGCGTCGGGCCCACCGTCGGCTCGCTCGCCCTGCTCGGCGTCGGGATCTTCCTCAACGGCGTCGCGGTCGCGCTGGGCAACGTGCCGCTCAACGTCGAGTCCGCCCGCATCGAGCGCGCGATGGGCCGCACGGTCATCCCGCAGTTCCACGCGGCCTTCTCCATCGGCGCCGTGACCGGCTCCGCGCTGGGCGCCACGGCGTCGCACCTCGGCATCCCGGTCGCCGTGCAGTTCACCGCCGTCGCCGCGCTCGCCGTGGTGTGGCGGCTGGCCTCGCTGAGCGGGGTCGTGCTGGCCGACGCGCCCGGCGACCGGCCGCGGTCCGTCCTCCCGGCGCCGCGCGTGGCCACGGCCGGCCGCGGTCGTCGCATCGCGACCGCCCTGGACTCCTGGCGCGAGCCCCGCACCCTGCTGATCGGCGTCGTCATCATGGCCGCGGCCCTGTCCGAGGGGTCCGCCAACGACTGGCTGTCCCTCGCGGTGGTCGACGGCTTCGCCCAGCCCGAGGCGGTCGGCGGCGCGATGCTCGGCGTCTTCGTCGGCGCGATGACCCTGGTCCGGCTGCTGGGCACCCGGCTGATCGACCGGTTCGGCCGCGTGCCGGTGCTGCGCGTGTCGGGGCTGGTGTCGATCGTCGGCCTGCTCCTGTTCGGCTTCGCGCCCTCGCTGGTGCTCGCCGGCGTCGGCATCGTGCTGTGGGGCTTCGGCGCCGCGCTGGCCGTCCCCGTCGGCATCGCAGCGGCGTCCGACGACCCGATGCGCGCCGCCGGCCGGGTCGCCGTCGTCTCGTCGTTCGCCTCGGTGGCCTCGATCGCGGCGCCGCCGCTGCTCGGCATCGCGGCCGCCTCGACCGGCGCCCGGCACGCCCTGGTGTTCATTGCGGTCGCGATGGTGGCCAGCGTCGTGCTGGCCGGGCGCGTGGCTCCCGAGACAGCGTCGATCTCGGAGGCGCCCGCCCGTCCCGAGGGCGACGAGCCGTTCGTCCACCTTGCGGATGTCGACCCGGACCCGCTCGGTGCGATCGCCACCCGGCACGCCGACCACCTGGCGGCCGACCGCCGCCGCCGTACCCGCCGCCGCCTCGTGCGCGTGACCTGACCCAGATCGGACGACATCATGAGCACCGGAGGGCCGATGACGACGCCAGCGGGACACGACGACGAGCTGACCCGGTCGAGCGCGCCCGTGGCCAAGGCCGTGGAGGGTGCCTCGCTCGCCGTGTTCGCCGTGTTCTTCCTCAACGGCTTCAACTTCGCGACGTGGGCCGCACGCCTGCCGGCCATCCGCGACGGGCTGGGCTTCGACCCGGCGCAGATGGGCCTGCTGCTCCTGGTCGGCGCCGTCGGCTCCCTGGTCGCGCTGCCGCTGTCGGGCATGGTCATCGAGCGGCTGGGCGCCCGTCGCACGGTGCTGGCGTTCGCGATCCTCAACGCCACCGGCCTGGTCGTCGCGTCCGTCGGCGTCGCGCTCGGCGAGGTCGTCGTCGTCGGCTTCGGGCTCGTGCTGTTCGGCGTCGGCACGGGCGTGTGGGACGCGTCGATGAACGTGGAGGGTGCCGCCGTCGAGCAGCTGCTCGGGCGGACGATCATGCCGCGCTACCACGCGGGGTTCTCGTTCGGCACGGTCGCCGCCGCCGGGGTCGCCGCCGTCGCGGCCTGGCTGCATATCCCGGTCGTCGTGCACGTGCCGGTCGTCGTGGTGCTCTCCGTGATCGGCGTCGCCTTCGCGGTGCGCCGGTTCCTTCCGCTGGCCGACGAGCCGGAGGTGCGGCACGCGTCGGCCGAGACCGGGAAGGGTGCCCGCGGGGCACTCGCGGCCTGGCTCGAGCCGCGCACGCTGCTCATCGGCCTCGTCGTGCTGGCGGCCGCGCTGACCGAGGGCGCCGCCAACGACTGGGTGAGCCTGTCGGTCGTCGACGGCTTCGACGTCCCGCACGCGATCGGCGCGTTCGCGTTCGCGATCTTCGTCAGCGCGATGACCGCGATGCGGTGGTTCGGGACCACCCTGCTCGACCGGTACGGGCGCGTGACGATCCTGCGGCTGTGCGCCGCCCTGTCGATCGTGGGCCTGCTGGTCTTCGGCCTCGCCGGGCACCTGGGCCTCGCGATCGTGGGCATCGTCGCGTGGGGCGCGGGCGCCGCGCTGGGCTTCCCGGTGGGTATGAGCGCCGCCGCGGACGACCCGATCCGGGCCGCCGCGCGCGTCAGCGTCGTGTCGACCATCGGCTACAGCGCGTTCCTCGCCGGCCCGCCCCTGCTCGGCCTGCTGGCCCAGCAGGTCGGCTACCGGCACGCCCTGCTGGTCATCATCGTGCCGGTCGTGCTGGGTCTGCTCGTGGTGAACGCCGCGGCCCCGCTGAAGAACCGCGGCTAGCCTGAGCGTGTGCAGACTGAGCTGAGCACGGCTGACTGCTCGCCGGCGACCGTCCCCCCGACCATCGTCTGGCCCGCCTCGACCGCCGTGGCCTCCACCCTCGCGGACCTCACCACCCTCCGGGTCGGCGGGGCCCCGCGCCGGTACGTCGAGACGACGACGGAGGCCGAGCTCATCGACGTTGTCCGATCGGCCGACACCGAGGGCGAGCCGCTCCTGGTGGTCGGGGGAGGCTCCAACCTCCTGGTGGCCGACGCCGGGTTCGACGGGATCGTCGTGCGCGACGTGCGCAGCGGGATCGAGGTCCCCGACGCCTCGGCGTGCGCGGGCGCCACGCTGACTGTCCCGGCCGGCACCCCATGGGACGACGTCGTGCGGTACGCGGTCGAGCAGGAGCTCACCGGCATCGAGACCCTCTCCGGCATCCCCGGCTCCACGGGCGCGACCCCGGTGCAGAACGTCGGCGCCTACGGCCAGGAGGTGTCGCAGAGCATCGCGACCGTCCGGGTCTGGGACCGGAGCCGGGGCAAGGTCCGCACGCTGCCGCTGGTCACGCTCGCCTTCGGGTACCGCACCTCGCTGCTCAAGCGGTCCATGCGCTCGGCGGACAGCGACGACCCGCGCGCCCCGTGGTCACCGACGCCCCGCTACGTCGTGCTCGACGTGACGTTCCAGCTGCGCCCCGGCGACCTGTCGCGCCCGATCGCCTACGCCGAGCTCGCCCGCACGCTGGGGATCGAGGTCGGCCAGCGGGCGCCCCTCGCGGAGGTCCGGGACACGGTGCTCGCGCTGCGCGCCCGCAAGGGCATGGTCCTCGACGCGGCCGACCACGACACGTGGAGCGCAGGCTCGTTCTTCACCAACCCGATCCTGTCCGCCGACGCCGCGGCCGCCCTGCCCGCCGACGCTCCGCGCTTCCCGGCGGTCGACGGCCGCGTGAAGTCGAGCGCCGCATGGCTCATCGAGCGGTCCGGCTTCTCGCGCGGGTTCGGCGCCCCCGGCCCGGCCACCCTCTCGACCAAGCACGCGCTCGCCCTGACCAACCGCGGGGGAGCGAAGGCCGAGGACCTGCTCGCGCTCGCCCGTCAGGTGCGCGACGGCGTCCGGTCGTCGTTCGGCGTGGAGCTGGAGCCCGAACCCGTGCTGGTGGGCGTCACGCTCTGACGCCCGAGCAGGGCGCCGTGCACCAGCACGAGCGCCTCGTCGTTGCTCAGCCCCGCCGCCCGGACCGCGGCGACGTAGGTCTCGGCCGCACGGCGCGCGATGTCGGTGGGCACCGACGCGCCCTCGGCGATCACGGTTCCGGCCCGGCGTCGGGTCTCGACGACCCCCTCCGCCTCGAGCTCCCGGAACGCGCGGGCGACCGTGCCCGCGGCGAGGCCGAGATCGGTCGCCAGCGCGCGGATGGTGGGCAGCCGGTCGCCTGCGACGAGCCGCCCCGCGGCCACGTGCGCGACGACCTGGGCGCGGATCTGCTCGAAGGCCGGGACGCCGGAGGTCAGGTCGACCTCGAGCTGCGCGGTCATGCGGAGACCTGCGGCTGCTGCACGTAGGGCTCGGCACGCTGCGGCGCGGGCGCGCGACGCTCGGCCCGGGAGCCCCGGACCGCCACCACCGTGCTGACGATGACGATGGCGAGCGAGACGAACCGGCCGACCGCTCCGACCGCCTCCGCGCTGCCGGGTCCGAAGGCGTCGGCCCATCGCGGCTGCACGCTCGCCACGCAGTTCGCGGCGAAGAAGAGGCACCCGGCCAGCGTCCAGGCGACCACCAGCTGCACGCCGGCCAGGACCCGACGTGCGGACGTGCGTCGCAGGCGTGCGTCGTCGGCGGGCGCGGTGTCGGAGACGGCCGCACGGCGCGCGACCTGTGCCAGGAGCCCGAGGCAGGCGAGAGCGAGCACCACCATCGTCGGGGCGATCGTGCGCCCGTAGTACAGGCCGGGGAACGGGCTCGACGTCGAGGTCACGCCGTCGCCGTGCGCGTACGACAGGCTCCGTCCGCCGGTGCCGGCGGCCAGGCCACAGACCGTCAGCAGCACCGCGAGCAGCAGGAACCACACCACGGCGAGCCACGACAGCGCTCGCGGGGCGACGTCCCGGACGCGCCGCCGGACCAGCGGCGCGCGCCGGACGGCGCCCTGCGGCCTGGGCCACGTCAGCTCACCGCCGGCGTGCACCACCAGGAAGGCGATCCCGGCGATGCCCGGGAGCGCGGCGACGAACGCCCCGCGCGCGGGCCCGTGCAGGTAACCGGTCGCGCTCATGGCGAGCAGGACGGGGAGCGGCACGAGGACCACCCAGGCGGCCGCGGTCACTCGTCGCGCGTGGCGGTCCGCGGCGAGCCACGCCTCCGACGGCGACGCAGGGCCCTCGGTGCGGACCGGACGCAGCGCCCAGGCGACGCCGATCCCGAGAAGCAGCACGAGCAGCAGCCACACCGAGCCGGTCATCGCGACCTCCTGTATCAATGAACTAGTGCATTGATACAATCGCCGTCGGCGGGAGATGTCAAGAGGTCAGCCAGTCGTCCACGCCGGACAGCAGCCGCGCCCGCACGTCGTCGCCGGCCCGGCTGGCGCGGATCGACGACCGCGCCAGCTCGGCCAGCTGGTCGTCGGAGAACTCGTGCACCTCGCGGGCGAGGACGTACTGGTCGACCAGCCGCGAGCGGAACAGCAGGGGGTCGTCCGCGCCGAGCGCCACGGTCGCGCCGGCGTCGACCAGCGCGCGCAACGGGACGTCGGACGCCCGGTCGTACACCCCGAGAGACACGTTCGACGCCGGGCAGACCTCGAGCGCCACGCCCTCGTCGACCACGCGCTCCAGCACGCGGGGGTCCTCGGCCGACCGGACGCCGTGGCCCAGGCGGTCGGGGCGCAGGTGACCGATGACGTCCTCGACGTGCGCCGGCCCGAGCAGCTCACCGCCGTGCGGCACGGAGGCGAGCCCGGCGTCCCGGGCGATCACGAACGCGTGCGCGAACTCCGAGGTCTCGCCGCGGCGCTCGTCGTTGGACAACCCGAAGCCGACCACCTGCCCGGGGCCGTCGCCGGCGTGGTGCGCCGCGAGCCGGGCGAGCGTGCGTGCCTCGAGCGGGTGGCGCATGCGGGAGGCGGCGACGATCACCCCGACGTCGACGCCTGTGGTGGCCGACGCCGACCGCGCCGCGTCGAGGACGATCTCCAGCGCCGGCGTCAGGCCGCCGACGAAGGGCGCGTACGACGTGGGGTCGACCTGGATCTCGAGCCGCCCCGACCCTTCGGACGCGTCGTCCTGCGCGGCCTCGAGGACGATCCGGCGCATGTCCGCCTCGCCCCGGACGCACGCGCGGGCGGCGTCGTACAGGCGCTGGAACCGGAACCAGCCGCGCTCGTCGGCGGGCACGTGCAGGGCGTCGTCGTCGAGCAGGGCCGACGGCAGCCGGATCCCGTGCGTCGCGGCCAGCTCGGCCAGGGTCGAGACGCGCATGGACCCCGTGAAGTGCAGGTGCAGGTGGGCCTTCGGCAGGAGGGCCAGATCGCGGGGCGTCACACGCCTGCCGGAGTCGCGTCGATGAGCCGGTACCCGACCCCGCGGACCGTGTCGAAGTGCTCGGCGCCCACCTTGCGTCGCAGGTACCGCACGTACACGTCGACCACGTTGGACCCGGGGTCGAAGTCGTAGCCCCACACCTCGGACAGCAGCCGCTCGCGGGTCAGCACGTCGCCGGGGTGCCGCAGGAACGTCTCGGCCAGCGCGAACTCGCGGGCGGACAGGTCCACCTCCTGCGCGCCCACCTTCATCCGCCGGGTGCGCAGGTCGAGCTGGAGGGCGCCGTGCCGCAGCACGGAGGCCTCCGACGACGTGGTCTGCGCGCGCAGGCGGAGCCGGACGCGGGCGAGCAGCTCCTCGAACCGGAACGGCTTGGCCATGTAGTCGTCGGCCCCGGACTCCAGGCCGGTGACGGTGTCCGTCACCGACGAGCGGGCCGTGAGCACGATGACGGGCACGGTCCAGCCGTCGGCCCGCAGGCGACGCAGGACCTCGAACCCGTCGATGTCCACCAGGCCGAGGTCGAGCACCAGCAGGTCGACGTCGCCCGCCTGCACCCGCGCGATCGCGTCCTCGCCGGACGTGACGGCGCTCGTCTCGTAGCCGGACGCGCGCAGGCCCTTGGCCACGAACGCAGCGATGCGCTCCTCGTCCTCGGCGATGAGGATGTGGGTCATCGGTTCTCCACCAGCTGGGGGACGGTTCGGGGTTCGCCGTCCACGAGATCGACGGCCGGCAGGTCCAGCACGAAGACCACGCCGGGCCCGACGTTAGCCGGTGGATGCTCCACGAACACACGCCCGTGGTGCGCGTGGACGATCGCGGCCACGATCGGGAGGCCCAGACCGGCGCCGTGCGAGATGCGGTCGGCCTGCCCGCGGTGGAACCGCTCGAAGATCCGCTCAGCCTCCTCGGGCGGCACCCCGAGTCCCTCGTCGCGCACCCAGAGCAGAAGCCGGTCACCGGAGACCTCGCTGCCCAGGCGGACCGTGGAGCCCGGCGAGGAGTACCGGTACGCGTTGGCCAGCAGCTGCAGCCAGGCCTGCGTGATGCGCTGGGCGTCGAGCTGCACCGTGACGTCCGCCCGCGCGGCCACCACCCAGCGCCGGTCGCCCAGCCCGCGGGCCTTCTCGTGCACGTCGTCGGTCAGGCGGCCGACGTCGGTGGCGGCGAGCCGCACGAAGTCCGGCCGGTCCGCGGTGGCCAGGGTCATCAGGTCGTCGACCAGCCGCTGCATCCGGTCCAGCTCGTCCAGGGCGAGCGCCTGCGTGGCGCGGACGTCGTCGGGGTCGTCGGGGTTCACCAGCTCGAGGTGGCCGCGCACGATGGTCAGCGGCGTCCGCAGCTCGTGGCCCACGTCGTCGAGGAGCTCGCGCTGCGACCCGAACGCCCGCTCGAGCCGGTCGAGCATGGCGTTCACGGTCCGGGCGAGGTTGGACAGGTCGTCCTTGCCGGTGACGGTGATGCGCTCGGACAGGTCCGACTCGGTGATCCGACGGGTGGTGTCCCGCAGCAGGCGGATCGGTCGGAGCAGGCGTCCGACGACGAACCACGCGACGACGGCGATCAGGACGAGGGCCGCGAGCCCGACGGCGGCGTACGAGACGAACGTGCTGCGCAGGGTCGACATCTCCGCGGAGCGGTCGAACGCGACCACGAACGTGCCGGAGAGGGGGTCGTCGGCGAGCGTCACGGGGACGGCGATGAGGCGGTACTGGGTGACCGGCGTCGTGACGGTCTGCGCGATGGCTGGGGCGTCGACGGGCACCCGGCCGAGGACCGCGAGGAGGGCAGGGTCGGTCTCGAGGTGGATCGCGCGCGTCTCGGGCTCGGCCCACCAGACGGCGCGCCCGTTCTGCAGAGCGATCACGCCCTCGTTCTTGCCGGGGATGCGGTTGCGCACCCCTTCGAGCAGCACCGCGTTGACGGTCTCGTACGGTCTGTCGGTGGTCGGGTCGCCCTTCGCCTGCACCGTGCGGAGCGCTGCCACGGCACGGGAGAGCGAGTTGTCGAGCCGTTCGTCGGTCGCCGCCGCCTGCAGCGCGAACGCGGTGCCGCCGGCGATCGTTAGCGTGAGCGTGCACAGCAGCACGACCGCGGTCAGCAGCCGCGCGCGGACCGTCAGGTGCGCGACGGTGCGCCGGTGCATCGGGATCGCCCCCGTGGCGGCGCCCGGGACGTCGGCGCGACCGCGTGGCATGCCGACAGTATGTCCGCGCTCGCCCGTCGCGCGCAGGCGTCCCGGAGGTTGTTCAGCCGTCGTCGCGGCGCTGCCAGCGGAACGTCCGGACCCCGACCAGCAGCGCGGCGACCGCCCAGACCAGCAGGACCACCGCGGTCGCGCCGTGCTGCCAGGAGCCGCTGACCTCCCACGACTCGGCGCTCGCCGGGAGGAAGACCGACCGCATGCCCTGCGCCATCCACTTCAGCGGGAACACCGACGCCACGTTCTGCATCCACGTGGGCAGGTCGTTGTAGACGAAGAACACGCCGGAGATGAACTGCAGGACGAGCACGATCGGGGTGACCACCGCGCTCGCCGACTTCCCGGAGCGTGGGACCGACGAGAAGGCCACGCCGCAGAGGGTGCCCGCCGCCGTCCCGAGCAGGAACACCCAGGCGAACGTGGTCCACGCGGCGGCGGTCGTCGGCAGCGGGACGTCGAAGAACAGCGCCGCGGCCGCGAGCAGCAGCGCCGTCTGGACCAGCGAGGTGACCAGCACCTCGCCCGTCTTGCCCAGGAAGTAGGCCGCCGGCGGCAGGGGTGTCCCGTGCAGCCGCTTGAGCCCGCCGTCGTCCCGCTCGACCGCGATGGTGATGGCGAGGTTCTGGAAGCTGGAGAGCATGATCCCCGTCGCCAGCATGCCCGGCAGGAAGTACTGCGCGAACGGTATCCCTGGCGCCGGGCCGACCGTCGCGCCGTCCTGCCCGAACACCGTCGCGAAGATCGCGAGCATGATGATCGGGTACGCGAAGATGAAGACGACGGCGTCGCGCTCGCGGAAGAACGTCCGGACCTCGTAGCCGGTGCGGGTGAGCCCGAGGCGCACGACCCCCGGCAGCGCAGTCCGTGTGGCCGTCGGCGCGCTCATGCCCGGGCCTCGTCCGCGATGAGCCCGAGGTAGACGTCCTCGAGCGTCGGGCGCAGCACCTGCAGGCCGGGGACCTCGCCGCCCAGGTCGGTCGCCAGCTCGACGACGGTCCGCGCGGGCGTGTCGGTCCGGACCTCACGCGTCCGGCCGTCCTGCGTCCAGCGCACGACCGCCTGCCGGGCCGTGCGGCCCCCGAGGTCGGCGGGCGGCCCCTCGGCGACCACGCGTCCGTCGCGCACCACGACCACCCGGTCGGCCAGCCGCTCGGCCTCCTCGAGGTAGTGCGTGGTCAGCAGGATCGTCGTGCCGTCCGCGGCCAGCGCCTCGACCAGGTCCCAGAACGACCGGCGCGCCTGCGGGTCGAAGCCGGTCGTCGGCTCGTCGAGGAACAGCAGGTCGGGTCTGCCGACGATGCCGAGGGCCACGTCGAGCCGTCGTCGCTGGCCGCCGGACAGCTGCCGCGCGCGGGTCTTGACCTTCTCCTGCAGCCCGACCGAGGCGATGACCTCCTCGGGGTCGCGCGGGTCCGGGAAGAACCGGGCGAAGTGCCGGACCAGCTCACCGACGGTCGCCTCGGCGAGGTCGTTGTTGCTCTGCAGGACGATGCCGAGCCGCGTGCGCCAGGCCCGGTCCCCGGTCTGCGGGTCCTGGCCGAGCACCCGCACGTCGCCGCCGTCCCGCGAGCGGTAGCCCTCGAGGATCTCGACCGTCGTCGTCTTGCCGGCACCGTTGGGGCCGAGGATCGCGACGACCTCGCCCGTGGCGACCGTGAGGTCCAGCCCGTCGACGGCCCGCTTCTCGCCGTAGACCTTGCGCAGCCCGCTGACCTCGACGGCGGCCGGCACCGGGCTACTCGGCCTCGGCCAGCAGCGACTGGATCCGGCTGATGCCCTCGACCAGGTCCGCGTCGCCCAGCGCGTACGACAGGCGCAGGTACCCGCTGGGACCGAACGCCTCGCCCGGCACCACGGCCACCTCGGCCTGCTCGAGGATCAGCGTCGCCAGCTCCGCCGACGTCGTCGGGGTGACGCCACGGATCGTCCGGCCCAGCACGCCCTCGACCGACGGGTACACGTAGAACGCGCCCTCGGGCGTCGGGATCCGCACCCCGTCGATCTGCGCGAGCATCTCGACGATGGTGCGCCGTCGGCGGTCGAACGCGGTCCGCATCTCCTCCACGGCCGCCAGGTCGCCGCTCAGCGCGGCGATCGCCGCCCGCTGCGACACGTTGGCGACGTTCGAGGTGAGGTGCGACTGCAGGTTCGTCGCGGCGGTGATGACGTCGGCGGGGCCGATCATCCAGCCCACACGCCAGCCGGTCATGGCGTACGTCTTGGCGACGCCGTTGAGCACGATCGTCGTGTCGGTGAGCTCCGGCACCACGCGCAGGATCGGCGTGAAGACCGCGTGGTCGTAGGTCAGGTGCTCGTAGATCTCGTCGGTGATGACCCAGATGCCGTGCTCGAGGGCCCAGCGACCGATCTCGGCGGTCTGCTCCGGGGAGTACACGGCGCCGGTCGGGTTGGACGGCGAGCAGAACAGCAGCACCTTGGTCCGCGGCGTCCGGGCGGCCTCGAGCTGCTCGACGGTGACCAGGTAGCCCTGGTCGACCCCGGCGAACACCTCGACCGGGACGCCGCCGGCCAGCCGGATCGCCTCGGGGTAGGTGGTCCAGTACGGCGCCGGGAGGAGCACCTCGTCGTCCGGGTCCACGATGGCCGCGAACGACTGGTACACGGCCTGCTTGCCGCCGTTGGTCACCAGCACGCTGGACGGCTTGACCTCGTAGCCGGAGTCCCGGAGCGTCTTCGTCGCGATCGCCTCGCGCAGCGCGGGGAGCCCGGCGGCCGGCGTGTACCGGTGGTTCGCGGGGTCCTTCGCCGCAGCGATCGCCGCGTCGACGATGTACGCCGGCGTCGGGAAGTCGGGCTCGCCGGCGCCGAAGCCGATCACGGGCCGGCCGGCCGCCTTGAGCGCCTTCGCCTTGGCGTCGACCGCCAGCGTCGCGGACTCGGCGATCGCGGCCAGTCGGGCGGACACACGGGCACGGGGAGAGGTCTGCTCGCTCACGGCCCCCATAGTGGCAGAGGTCACGTGGGGTCGTGCGAGGCGATATCGGTCCGCGTCCGTGTCCCCTCCGGGCGGTTCGACCCACGGGCGCTCGTCGCGTACAGTGGACCCCCGGCGGTTGACGTCCGCCATGATGAGCCGTGCCCCGGAAGACTCCGGAGCCTGCACGGACCCCCTGCGGGTGGTGTCCGTCGGTGCGCGCCCGCGTGCACACGGATCATCGTGGAGGCCCAGGCCGCCGTAGGGCAGTGGCGCAATTGGTAGCGCAGCGGTCTCCAAAACCGCAGGTTGCAGGTTCGAGTCCTGTCTGCCCTGCGCACGCGTCTGGTCCTCCGGGTTCGCCCGGTCGACCAGGAGGCGAGCAGGACCGCCGGCCGGTCCGGCGCGACGCGTCGGCCCGATCGTCCGTCAGGTTCCGTACGGAGCCTGACCACCACGAGACATAGGGACCTGACGTGAGCGAAACAGCACCGGCTGCGGCGTCCGACGCCGAGGGTTCGGCGTCGCGTCCGTCCGCGCCCAAGGCCGCCCGCAAGGGTGAGTCGCGCGGTGGTCTGTTCGCCCGCATCGCGCTCTTCGTCCGCCAGGTCATCGCTGAGCTGAAGAAGGTCGTCCGGCCCACGCGGTCGGAGCTGATCACCTACACGAGCGTCGTGCTCGTGTTCGTCGCCGTGATCATGGCCTTCGTCACCGTGATCGACCTGGGCATCGGCAAGCTCACGTTCTGGGTCTTCGGAGGCTGACGGCCCGCTCGGGGCCCGGCCCCGACAGCTAGGCAGTCGCCCCACCAGGCTGAGCACCCACCGCGCCGGTTCGCCGGGCGCACACGCTGGAGAAAGCAGGTTCGCACGTGTCGCAGGAGTCGCAGGAGCCCATGACGGGCGCCGAGGCGGAGCTCGAGGACGCCATCGCGTCGGTCGAGGCCGTCGAGGCGTCGGTCGACGCCGTCGACCCGTCGGTCGAGGACGACACCGTCGACGACGCCGCCGAGAGCGACGACGTTGCCGAGCCGCAGGACGACGCCGTCGAGGCCGAGGCCGAGGCCGACGACGAGCCCGACGTCGACGAGGACCCCGTCGCCGCGTTCAAGGCCCAGCTGCGCAGCCAGCTCGGTGACTGGTACGTCATCCACTCCTACGCGGGGTACGAGAACCGCGTGAAGGCCAACCTGGAGAACCGTCGCCAGAGCCTCAACATGGAGGACTTCATCTACGCGGTGGAGGTCCCCATGGAGGAGGTCGTGGAGATCAAGAACGCGCAGCGCAAGGTCGTCAAGCGCGTCCGGATCCCCGGCTACGTCCTCGTGCGGATGGACCTGACCGACGAGTCGTGGGGCGCCGTCCGGCACACGCCGGGCGTCACCGGCTTCGTCGGCCACACGCACCAGCCGGTCCCGCTGACGCTGGACGAGGTCTTCTCGATGCTCGCCCCGTCGCTCGAGCCCAAGCAGCCGACCACGGCCGCGGGCGCCGCGAAGGCCGCCTCGCAGATCAAGGTCGACTTCACGGTCGGCGAGTCGGTCACCGTCACCGACGGTCCGTTCGACACGCTGCCGGCGACGATCTCCGAGATCAACGCCGAGAACCAGAAGCTCAAGGTTCTCGTCTCCATCTTCGGCCGGGAGACCCCGGTCGAGCTCTCGTTCAGCCAGGTCGCCAAGATCTGACCTGTTCGACCTGCACGTCGTACTGCAACCGGGTCATCGCCCACGGCGTCGGCCCACAACACGAAACGGAAGTTCAGCATGCCCCCGAAGAAGAAGGTCACCGGCCTGATCAAGCTCCAGATCAAGGCCGGCGCCGCCACCCCCGCGCCGCCGATCGGTCCGGCGCTGGGTCAGCACGGCGTCAACATCATGGAGTTCTGCAAGGCGTACAACGCGGCCACCGAGGCGCAGCGCGGCAACGTCATCCCCGTGGAGATCACGGTGTACGAGGACCGCTCGTTCACCTTCATCACGAAGACGCCGCCGGCCGCCGAGCTGATCAAGAAGGCCGCCGGTGTGGCCAAGGGCTCGCCGACGCCGCACACGGTCAAGGTCGCCACGCTCACCAAGGCGCAGATCAGCGAGATCGCGAGCACCAAGCTCGAGGACCTCAACGCGAACGACCTGGCCGCGGCCGAGAAGATCATCGCGGGCACCGCTCGCTCGATGGGCATCAAGGTCGAGGGCTGACCGACCAGCACGAGAACAGCGGGCTGAGTCCGGCCCGCTGAGGAATGTGGAAGGGCCTGACCGGCCCGACTGACCACGACAGGAGAACAGCATGGCCAAGCACAGCAAGGCGTACCGCAACGCGGCCGAGAAGATCGAGGAGGGGCACCTCTACACGCCCCTCGAGGCCGTCCGGCTCGCGCAGGCGACGTCGACCACCAAGTACGACTCGACCGTCGAGGTGGCCTTCCGCCTCGGTGTCGACCCCCGCAAGGCCGACCAGATGGTCCGCGGCACGGTCAACCTGCCCCACGGCACCGGCAAGACCGCCCGCGTCATCGTCTTCGCCACGGGCGAGCGCGCCGAGCAGGCCCGCGCCGCGGGTGCCGACGAGGTCGGCGGCGACGAGCTCATCGACAAGGTCGCGGCCGGCTGGACCGACTTCGACTCCGCCGTCGCCACGCCCGACCTCATGGGCAAGGTCGGTCGACTGGGCAAGGTCCTGGGCCCGCGCGGTCTCATGCCGAACCCGAAGACCGGCACCGTGACGATGGACGTGGCCAAGGCCGTGTCCGACATCAAGGGCGGCAAGATCGAGTTCCGCGTGGACCGTCACGCGAACCTGCACTTCATCATCGGCAAGACCTCGTTCAGCGACGTCTCCCTCGTGGAGAACTACGCCGCTGCGCTCGACGAGATCCTGCGTCTGAAGCCGTCCGCCTCGAAGGGCCGGTACATCGCCAAGGCGACGTTCTCGACCACGAACGGCCCCGGCATCCTGGTCGACCAGAACAAGACGCGGAACCTCGCCTCCGAGGACGACGCCGCCTGACGCTGGCAGCACGCACGACGAAGGCCCGGTCCCCCCTGCGGACCGGGCCTTCGTCGTTCCCCCTTGAGCCGGAGTCAGCGCATGCGCCGCGCCGCTCCCGCCCGTGCGGACCCGACCAGCTCGAGCGGCCTGGTCCACAGGCCGGAGAGCCACTCGAGCTCGGCGTCGTCGGAGTCGGGGTCCAGGGCCAGCTGGGCGCTCCACTCGATCGCGGTGCCGAGCGTCCGGGCGATCGCCATCGAGCGCGTCGGCGTCGCGTCCCCGCCGAGGCTGCGGTACTCGGCCAGGAAGATCGCCACCGGGTCGAGGTCCCAGGCCGGGTCGAGCACCGGGCCGAGCGCGATCGCGATCCAGTCGAGGGCTGTCGCGACGTCCCAGCGCGGGTCGCCGCACCCGGCCGACGGGTGGTCCGGGTCCGCCTGCAGCACCGCGCGCACCGTGCCGTGCGACCGCGTGATCGCCACCTCGTCCCCGGTCGGGTCCCCGTGCGTCCACTGCGCCGCCGTCCAGGACGACCGCGCGTCGAGCAGCGCCCGCCCGATCGCCGGGTGCGCCCGCACCGCCCAGACCGGCCCGGCCTGCGCCGGGAGCTCGTCGAGCCAGTCGGGCAGCGGCTCGTCGAGCACCCACGGCACGGCCGCGTCGGGCGTCGAGGCGTGCAGCGGCGTCCGGTGCAGCCGGACCAGCGCCGCCGCCCACGCGGAGAGCAGCGCCGTCAGCTCGCCCCGGAGCGTCGCGGCCGGCCCGCGCCGGTGCAGCCGGCCGACGAGGTCCTCGAGCTCGCGCACCAGCGGTCGCCCGTCAGGCTCCGTCCCGACGACTCCGGGCAGGTGCCGGGCCGGGTGCGCCGCGGGCGTGGTCGGTGCGACGACGAGCGCCGCGACCTCCGGGGAGTCCCCGGCCGCCGAGTGCCGCCCGATCCTCGGGCGCAGTGCGACGACGCGGGCCGACGGGCTCCGATCGACCGCGCGGGCACCACGACCCGCAGCTGCTCTCTCGACTTCGACGGACATCGTCGGTGGCTCCCTCGTGCGTGGACGGTGGCGGGTGGTCGATCGGTCAGCGGGCCCGGCCGCGCACGATCGCCGTGACGTAGCCGGCCCAGAACGCCTCGCGGAGTCGCAGCGCCGCGTACGCCTGTGCCCGGGCACCCGCGGCGCCCCCGGCGGCGAGCTGCCGGGCGTAGGCCTCGGTGAACGGCTCGGTGAACGGTTCCGTGAAGGGCTCGGTGAACGGCTCGGCGCCGAAGGCCTCGGTGAACGGCTCCGTGAACGGCTCGGTGAACGGTTCCGTGAACGGCTCGGTGAACGGTTCGGTGAAGGGCTCCGTGAACGGTTCGGTGAAGGGCTCCGTGAACGGTTCCGCGCCGAAGGCTTCGGTGAACGGCTCGGTGAACGGCTCGGTGAACGGTTCCGTGAACGGTTCGGTGAAGGGTTCGGTGAAGGGCTCGGTGAACGGTTCGGTGAAGGGTTCGGTGAAGGGCTCCGTGAACGGCTGAGCCTCCGCCCCGCCGCGTCCTGCGGCGTGCGCGGCTGCCGGTCCGGCGGTGCTC